>CAYYVQ010000016.1:0-44385 GCA_964475205.1 uncultured Victivallales bacterium
CGGGATAACCCGCTGTACTTAAAAGTACAGCAGGTTGTACTTCAACCTGCTGCCGCAACAGGTATCGCAAGGGATAGCGCCGAATGCAGCCGTGCGGGACGCCCGGCTGCACTCGAGAGTTCTGTCAGCCCCTCAACGCACGAAAAAGACCGTGCATTAGTTATTCTGCTTGTACCTGTACGCCCACATTGTGCCGTTGGAACGGCCATCAGTTGCCACGTATAGAAAATATACGTTCAACTCCGGATCGTAGAATCCGCTCCACTGCGGCCAGCCGGGATTCTCCTTGGCCGTGAAGAAAGCCGGCTTGTCGGCAACAGTTTCCCATCGGTTTTCATCAGGATGGTAGGCAAATATACCCGCCAGATCGTCTTCCTTGTACTTCTCTTTGTGTTTGTGCAGGAACAGAACGGCAGCATCGTTTACAGAATCGTAGAAGAACATGGCATTGTTGCTGGAGTAGTTCTGCAGTCCGGGATCGTCTTTCGGCTCCAGGTGCATGAAACTCTCTGACTGTACATCAAATGCATACAGCGCGCTTTTACCTTTCTTAATGACGGGATAAATCCCACCGCCCATATAGATCCGATCGCGTTTGCTGTCATAGCAGCTATTGCTGTCCATGTCCCACGGAGGTGTCTTTCCTTTTCTCTTAATTGCCTCATACTGCTTCGTATCAGGATTGTACCAGGCGAATGTATAACTTCTCTTTCTGAAAGCGAACGCCTTCTTCACGCTGGGCACATAAACAAGAGTGGAGCCGAAGCCGCCGACTTTCAGTCGATAAGGTTTTGGACCACGATACCTTTCCCAGCGGTGTTCAACCGTATTGTAAATCCATGGGCCCCAGACCATCTTTGGCTTCTTTTCTTTCTCATCGCCTGAATCCACTTTCTCTTCTTTTTGCGCCTCTTTCCATTCCTTGTATTCCTTTACTGCCTCTTTCCTACCCTTGATCTTGTCTTTCAGGTAACTTCCGCAGGTGTTTCTCATAAAACATTTGCGATCGGTGTCATAAGTGATTTGCATGTAGGCATGCACCCCCACGGCAACAGGAACCGGATTTCCGTTCTCGTCAACATCCAGTCCTGTTTCTTTGTCAATGCTCAACACGTCGCTATAGCCGCCCCTGGCGGGAGTGCCCGGATACACGCATATCCAACGGTGCTGATTGGCGTCGTAAAACCAGACATCGTCCATGCCGTAACCATTTGATTTAATATGCCCATGCGGGCCTTCACCGGTAAAAAACGCCCCGCGCATTTCCGGGGCGTAGGGCATACGCGGCGCCCACGATCTTCCATCGGCCTCTCCCCATTTCGGATCCGCTGCGGGTTCACCCAGGTTGACCCATTCATTATCACCAAGCGCCTTGATCTTCTCCAGATGCTCCCCCTTCGGCTCGCTGGGCAGATCCTTGAGCGGCCCCTTGCGCTGCTCAGCGGCTCCGGCAATATTAAAGCACATAATACTCATTCCTATTACCAGTAATGCCGCGCTTGATGTTTGGGTTGATTTACTCATGCGTACTCCTCTATGTTTGCGTTTCAGGTCAGCTTTGTGTCTTGATTTTTGGTTGTTAATAATATCTAATTTTACGGGAGTGTGGCAACCCATATGAGGGTGTGCCCCTACGTCTTCCTGCTATCAGCGCTTTAATCCGGCACATCCTTCAGCGCAACGCTTTCTTCAGTGTGATAACCCAGTTTAACACTGACAACACGCGCATTGCCGGGGTCGGCGGCAAACAAATGGTTGTCGGTATGGACCGTAAGGTAAGGCGCATGCATGAACGCCGTCTCGTCGCCGCCGATGGAACGCGGATTGGGCGGCGTGTCTCTGCCCTGATCCAGCGGCATTCCGTCGTCCACGTTGCCGTATTGCCCGATCCGGGCCATGATGTTTCCGGCGCTGTCAAGGACCCCGACGCTATAACGGTCCACTTCCGGCGTGAAAGTCCTGGCGTAATAATCGAATGCCGAGCGGTTGTTCCAGCAAGCGCACGCCGTGTTATAGCTGCTGCCGAAACCAACGCCGGGTTGAATCCAATGCGCATTTTCAACCCAGGTACGCGACAAATACAAATCATACGGACGGTCAGGCTTCTGGTGCAGAGGAACCGGCGTTCCATCAGTTGTAAGCAACCGCGCCGTGCCGGGCGTGAACTTCATAAGGGTCCCTGCATGGTCGTTATAATGCCGCTTTCCCCGGATCATTGCGGGCGCTGCGGCAACAATATATATATCGCCCTGCGAATCGATGAACGTTCCGTGCGCACCGGCCCAGCCGGGCAATCCTGGAATGACATCGTCATTAATCATCTTGCCGTACCGGTTCAGCAGATGAACCAGGGTGCCGCCCATCCGGCCGCCGGGCGTGTAATGGCGCCCTGGATAAATGTGGGGCTTATATTTATCTTCTCCCTCGACTCGCTTTCCTCCCCTGCGGCTGTCCAAAGTTGAGCTGTATATCGTCGAAATCACAATCTCGCCGCGCGCATTGACATGCATCCCGCCAAGATGAAACCCGCTGCGCCCGGGAACCATGGCACCGCTGATTACTCGGCCCGACCGTTCGCCGCCGCCGCCGCCAAAATGATATGCTTTGCGCTCCTCGCCGTAGTCAAAAGGCACTTCCCGCCAGGTGTCGGCACGATAGCGAACCACCATTTCAGCGGAACGCAGATAGACATGGCCATGCTGGTCGAATGCCATATCTTCAGAACTCATCGGAAGATCGATATGGCGAACGCGACCCCCTTCAGGATCGATCTGCAAGGCGCGCTGAAACGCCTTGCCCCAGGCCGTATCGCCTTCAAACAGGTAGACTTTGCCGGTTGCCGGGTTTACCGCCAGGCGCTGCCGGTTATGACGGCCTGGCCCGGTGCGAACCACAGCACGTTTGGCTTCGGCCAGGAGGTCGCGTTTTACCTGCCACTGGCCATCCTCAAGGGCCAGCAAGACCAGGCCTCGCCCGTGCGAACGTCGCGACCCGACCGGCGAGGGCGCTGTGATCCAGACGCGAACCGGATCCGAAGCAAAATCAACTGCGGCCTGAATTTCCACGTTGGACGCTCGCGTTCGCTTCAATCCCGTTGTCTTCTGCAAATCCCACGATTCCGGCTTGTCGCTCTGCTCAAAAGACGCAAAGCGCGTCAGCCGGAAATAGGTTCCAGCCTCTTTTTTGTCCATTGAAGGCCGTGTGCCCCAGAACTTGTTGGCCGAGGGCAAGGGCAGCGCCCACGAGAAAACATACAGTTCGCCGGTTTCGGGATCAACGTCAAGCAATACAGGCCGCTTAACGCTTATATTCTTGAGATGCTTGCCATCCGGATTAAACACCTGAATCCGGTCGTTGCGATGGTCGGCCACGTAGACGCGTTCCTGCGCATCGCAGGCGACGTCCGCCGGCATATCGAACTCGCCGTCGGCATCCCCTGCCTCCGCTTTGCCCGCGAATTCTTTCAGATCACCATCGGCATCAAACCGCGTCCGCTTGACCTGATGCCGCCACAACGTAACACCGCCATGCCCGGCAAAGGTCTCGTTGTACATGGCCAGATACAGCCACTTTCCATCCGGACTGATCGTCCCCCGGCGCGGGCTCGCATGTTCAATGGCAGCGCCTTCATGTTCGTGTGTGCCTTTCCACAGCGCCTTGTCGCTGCGAAAAGCGATGTCCCCGCCATGCACGCTCAGGCTTCCGACACCGCCGCCTTTCGTGGTGAAGCGGCTGAAGCGATGCCCGATCAGCGCCACCTTTCCGTCCGCCACGGCAATGCCGTTAGCCGCAGCGCCTCCCATACCGCCATCGGCAATGCGCTTGGACTGGTGTCCCTTATAGCGACCATCGTTATAGGTCGGCGTATAACAATTGTCACCGCTCATCAGCAAAGTGGTTTGCAGCCAGTTCGGCTTGATCGCCAGCTCGGGACCGTCCGGGAATTTGTGACGGATCAGTCCGTTCATCGCGTCAACTTTGCCGGTCGGGAACGGATAGACCGCCCGCACGTAGTTGCCGTCGCGATCGAACAGGCGAACCTGGTCGATTCCGCGTCCGCTATTGAATACAAAAATGCCTTCCTCGCCGGATGCCAGCGCCCACACATCGCCAGAGCGCTTGGCCGGATGCCAGTACAGTGTGCGCTCAAACCGGGCTTTAAGCCCCAGCGCCACTCTTACGCGTATCCGGTTTTTGTCATCGACATAGGCGCCCGTATCGTCCTTGCCGTCCCAGACCAGAGTCTGGACTTTCGAGTTCCATTGAAAAGGCTCCGGCGCGTTCGGGCCAAGCACACCGCTGGCCAGATGCCGCAAAATCCTGCCGGACGCGTCCTCGATCGCCACCGTTACATCGCACCAGGCTTTTGTCTCGAACGAAATCGTCACAATATCCCCGTTACGTTTCACCTCCGGCTTGCGCGCGAATTCAAACGTCTCTTCACGGCCGACACTGAAGATATCGGACATGGGCCGCGGCACAACATGGATCGAGGAACCGTCAGTATTTGCCATGGTCAAATGAACAGGGCGCAGCAGCCGAACCGCTACTCGTCCGGCCGGCGTATCGGTCATGGAAAAGGTCACCGGCGACTCGTTTGCCACCAGGCTCTCGTCAACCTGAAAGCGCACACCCGCCTTCTGCTCCACATCCCGCAACGCATCGGCCAGCGGCAACGCCCGATAATCCACACTGATCTTCTTGTGCAAAGGCGTGCTCGCCTGTACGCAGTTCACGGCAAACATCAGAAAAAATACGACCAGCATTGTCAGTTTTTGTATCATTGTCTCTCCTGCTCTTGATTAATCGACCAGATGAAGCCCGTGCGGAATAAAAGGCGAGAAATGCGTTCGGTTCCCCGTGGCAAGCGGTACGCCTTTCTCTATGGCCGTTGCGGCGATCATCGTATCTACGCGCAGACAACGCGGTCTTCCCACTGCATTGAACAAGCAAGCCGACGCTTCGGCGATGCCGTCGTCGAAAGGCACAATCTCCGCCAGAAGCAAACGCATGGCGGCAATCTGGTTGGTTGTGACCGGACCGCACATAAACTCGTACCAGACGATTGAGGACGCACAGAAGCGCTCCCCTTCGTCATGCCGGCGAAGTATACGTTCGGCTTCATCGCTGTTGCCCACAAGTCCCATGATAAGGACATTCGTGTCCAGGCAGATCATACGCCGCCCCTCCAATTGCGTCTTGCCTCCTCCATCTCGGCAAGATAGGCCTCAGCCGTTTCACGAACAATTGTATTCCCTGAAGCATGCAGGGTTCGCAAAGGCTCCGATGCGTCCACGCTTTCCAGCAAAGCGCCTTCAGCCATGGCAACGGCACGGCGAACAACCTCCGCCTGGGATACATGCCATGCATTCGAAAGTTTCCGAAGCCTTTTCGCTGTACACTTGTCCAGCGCAAATGTAGTCCGTTCGGTCATTGTTTTCATACCATAACTACATACCATCGTTTTGTTGTTGCGTCAACACCAAAACCAATACACCCCTTTAATTTTCCGTGTGTTACACGCACCAGATATCGCGAGCGCCCTCCCTACTTCCGCTTGTAGCGGTAAGCAAACATCGTGCCGTTGTCGCCCCCGTCGCTTGCCGTATGCATGATATGCGCATTCAGCACGGGATCGAAGTATCCTGTCCATGTCGGATTGCGGTCGCGATTGAGCTGCTTAACATCCTCAGCGACGACCTCCCATTTGTTCGCTTCGGGATGATAAGCGTAAATCGCGTGCTTTTCCCGCTTGTTGCCTTTTCTCGGGCGATGGAAGAAAAGGAGCACCGCGTCGTTCGCACTGTCGTAGAAGAACATGGCCCGGTTCGTGGCGTAGCTCGTCGGCGTCGGCGTCACCTCCGGCTCCAACCGAGAAAAGGTCTCGGTCTTGACATCGAACATCCACAGCACGCTGTCGCCAGGCTTGAACTTGATATGCGAGTAAAGACCGCCTCCCAGATAGATTCGGTCGCGCTTGCTGTCGTAGCAGACATTCGGATCGATATGCCACGGCGGCCGTTCACCCTGCATCTTGATTCGGGTCCAGTCCTTGGCTTCGGGATCGTACCAGGCCATAACTGAACTGCGGTTCTTGTAGCCGAACACCTTCTTCACGCTCGGCACGTAGATCAGTGTTGCGCCAAAACCGCCAGGCGAATTTTTGTTGGATGTGCGATAGCGCTCGAACCGGCCGGTTCTGGAATTGTAGATGTGCGGACTGGTCCCCCTGCTGTCGGCCCAGGCCGGCTCTTCTCCCGCTTCCCTGGCTTTCTTGACGGCTTCCTTATGTTCTTTCAAGGCCTCGACCCGCCCCGTGATGCCTTTGTGATAGCCCGGTTTCCAGTAGGCGCCCCAACAGGGCATGTTCATGAACAAGCCGCGGTCGCTGTCGTAGGTCACCATGCAATAGGCATGCACCATGCTGGCGATCGGGATCGGCTGGCCGTCCGGGGTCACCTCGAAACCGGTTTTCGGATCGATGCTGATATCCTTGTACCCTTCTTCGGCATGAATGCCGGGATAGATACAAATCCAGCGATGCCGGTTGACGTCGTAGAACCAAAGATCGTCCATGTAATGACCGTCCGGTTTGACCATGCCGTGCGGACCTTCGCCAAAGAAGAACGCGCCCCGCAGATCCGGCGCATAGGGCGCCACTGGCGACCAGCTTCGACCGCGCGCCTTGCCCCATTTCGGATCAGGCTCCGGCGACCCCAGTTCCACCCATTCGTTATCGCCAAGCGCCTTGATCTTCTCCAGATGCTCGCCCTTCGGCTCGCTTGGCAAATCCTTGAGCGGTCCCTTGCGCTGCTCAGCAGCCTGCGAGTTGTAAACCCCCACGCTCCATACCGCTGCCAGTATTGCAATTGTAACTCTATATCCAGCTTTATTCATCATCCCCTCCTTATTGTAAACTCGCGGCTAATAATCATGATCCTGATCGTAATCATAATCGCCGCTACAAAAAAATTACGATTATGAGCACGATTACGAAACTATCATATATTAACATACCCACATACGCAAAATCGATCTTCCCAGTTTTCATTCAATTTTTGACAGAACCATCGATAGCAACACAGTTGTTAATTTTCCCTGCATTTCTCAAACTTGCGCTGCATTTTACACGCATCGGAAGACGCGAATCGGCAGCATTTATACTCTCCGGGTCCAGTTCAACTGAAAACACATTTTCACCAGTCGGGGCCTCCGCAAGAATTTCTCCCCATGGACCTGCCACCAGACTGTGACCATAGGCATCAATCCCGGTTTTACGATTTCTGCCACATTGATTCGGAGCGATCAAAAAACACTGATTTTCAATTGCCCGTGCCCTTGTCAGCACATGCCAGTGGTCGCGGCCTGTCTCGAGCGTAAAGTCAGAGGGGGCGAGAAAAGCATTGCATCCAGCCGCTGCATAATAGCGGTAAAGCTCGGGAAACCTTAGGTCGTAACAAATTGACAGGCCGATTTTCCATCCTTCGATTTCTAAAATCTCGGGCCTGTTACCAGCGGAGCAAACGCGGCTTTCGCTTACTTTTTCCTCTCCTTCCCTGTACAACGAAAACAGGTTTATTTTGCGGTAGGTTCCTGCCAGCTCCCCGGCCCGATTATAAACAAACATTGTCTTGTAGATGTCCCCGCCTTCTTTCTCCATTATGCTGCCGCCCACAAGCCAGGCATTCAAATTCTGCGCCATTCCCGACAGTAAGCGAGCAGCCGGTCCGTCCCCCCGGCTTTCGGCTGTATTCCTGTAGTCATCGTCGCTGCCTCGACAGGAAAAAACCTCGGGAAGCACGATAAGGTCGGTCTCGCCAATGTCTCTGAGCAGATCATGTATTCTGTCCATGTTTTTCTGCTGTTCGGGAAGCGAATCAAGTTGAACAAGCGTGATATGCAGCGGCTTCATTGTCTTTCCTTTTTCACCTGCGACCAGTAGTCGACCTTCTCGGGAATAACCCATCTTATGCCGCCCCGGGGATCTTCAACATCATCCCGGTAACGTGGTATTACATGCACATGCGCGTGGGGAACAGTCTGGCCGGCAGCAAGCCCCTCGTTGATTCCAATGTTGAAGCCATCAGGTTTGAATCGATCAACAAGAACGCTGCGCGCTTCATCAATCAGACGCCAGGAATCCGCCCGCATTTCCGGAGAAAGGTCAAAAAAACTGGAGACCACTTTTCTGGGTATTACAAGGGCATGGCCGGGGCTGACAGGGAAAATATCAAAAAAGGCTATGGCTGATTCGTTTTGAGCTATCAGCCTTTCAGTCTCGACGGGGAAAAAAGGCGATTCTGCGGAAAGTTGTGTCTTGTTAATGCTCATCTATTTTTTCTTCGTCCTCTTCTCCACTAAACTGAAGAAATTTGTCTGTTTCGGGCGCCGGCATGGCGTCAACATTACGGAGCCTCCGTTCGATTGCCCTGGTGCGGCGTGCAACATCGCTTTCTATGGCATTGCTCGCTTCGTTAAGCTTCTTCTGAACTTTGTTTATCACTTCTTCGAATTTACCGAATTGAGTTTTGACAGCGCCAAGCAAAGACCATACTTCGCTGCTTCGTTTCTGGATCGCCAGGGTTCTGAATCCCATCTGCAGACTGTTCAACAAAGCCGCAAGCGTAGTAGGACCGGCAATATTGACCTTATGCTCCCTCTGGAGATATTCCACCAGTCCAGGCCGTCGGAGCGCTTCGCCGTAAAGGCCTTCAACCGGAAGAAACATTATCGCGAAATCCGTGGTTTGCGGCGGATTAAGATATTTGTCCCTGATCTGCCTTGCCTCCGCCTTAATTCGCTGTTCTATGTTTCTGGAAGCCTTCTCCACTGCCGCAACATCACCCCTGTCCGAAGCATCTATGAGCCGTTCGTAGTCTTCGCGGGGATATTTAGCGTCTATGGGCAACCAGACATTTTTATCCTCCATTTCATCTTTTCCCGGCAGACGTATAGCAAACTCCACGCGCTGATCACTGCCATCCTTTGTCTGCACATTGCGCGCGTATTGTTCGGGAGTCAGAATCTGATCCAGAAGATTTGCCAGTTGAATTTCACCCCACGTACCCCGGGTCTTAACATTTGCCAGCACCTTTTTAAGATCCCCTACCCCGTTTGCCAGCGATTGCATCTCGCCCAGACCCTTGTGAACCTGTTCAAGGCGTTCTCCCACCATCTTGAAAGATTCGCCGAGTCTTTTATCAAGGGTTCCCTGTAATTGTTCATCTACGGTTTTACGCATCTCTTCGAGTCTTTTTGCATTATCTTCCTGCAGCCTCAGAAGTTTCTGCTCCACTTTGTTTTCAAGACGTTCCATACGTTCTTCGTTTGAACTGGTAAGCTTCTCCAACCGGGAATTCTGCGAGCCGGAGCTTTCGGTAATATTCCTGACAATTGAATCGTTAAATCCCCTGAGCTGGCTCAGTGTTTCCACTCTGTTGCGACCGATCTCCTCACGCACATCTCTTGCAACACGTTCCTGGATCTCGCACATTGAGTTCACCCTTGCTTTAAGATCCGGCAGTTCGCGAGAGCCGCTCCTGAAAATCAAGATCAGCAGAAGAACGATTGTTGCTGTCATAAGCACAATTAAAAGAACTTCCATAAAAGGCAATCCTCCTGCAATAAACTGGACCGTACTTGCCGGAATTTTCCGACAAAAACGCCAACAGAAAAACACTAATGCATTGTAAACAAAAATGCAATAACCCAGCATCCAGCCCCGGCAAACTCCTGTTTTATCATCTTGCCCAGTTACGGCCACTGATGTAAGACTTGATGTATGATAACAATAGTATCAGGCTTGCCCCGCTCCGGAACGTCGATGATGATGCAGATGCTGAAAGCCGGAGGACTTGAAATTCTTACAGATAACGTTCGCCGGCCGAACGAGGACAACCCCAGGGGGTATTATGAATACGAGCCGGTAAAGTGTCTGGGCAAAAACAACGCCTGGCTCGATAAGGCCGAGGGAAAAGCCGTAAAAATAGTCTCTCCACTTCTGTATGAACTGCCTTTGGAACATGTTTATAGAATTCTTTTTATGCAGAGACCATTGGATCAGATCCTGGCATCTCAAGCACAAATGCTGAATCGTTCCGGTAAGGTCCGCGAAGTGCAAGACGGGGCAATGAAACAACATTTCCATCAGCATCTGGCCGGACTGCATGGCTGGCTGGCAAAACAAGGCAACATGCAGATTCTGCGCTGTCCATATCCTTCAATAATTCAATCTCCAATAAAATGGGCAGAAAAAATCCAGAAGTTCCTGGACATCGACCTGTACGTTCCAGGTATGGCCCGAGTGGCCGAACCATCACTACAGCGCCAGAAACATAAAACATAACACAAACGGCATCCCCTATGTTTGTCCCGATCTTTATTCCGATCCTTGTCCGCGAAGATCAAGACAATGATCGCGACCTTGGCGCCGCAAGCTGACCTGCTCAGGCGCGGCAGGCTGCACAATAACTTTTTCTTGCATGCTTCAACATTAAAGGGGATATTCCAGACTTTCAAATCACAGAAAAACTCTGGAGTGATCAACATATGAAATCGAAAGAATCTCAGTCGACTCTGTTATCGCCGCACGGAGGTAAACTTTGCCCACTGATCATTAAAGACGAGAAACTTGAAGCCGAGAAGAAAAAGGCCGGCACATTACAGAAAGTCCGGATGTCGTCACGTGAAACATCCGACCTTATCATGCTGGCCTGTGGAGCCTTCAGCCCGTTGAAAGGGTTTATGTGCAGCCAGGATTACAAGTCCGTAGTCCAGGATATGCGCATGCAGGATGGACTGCTTTGGCCAATACCCATAACACTGGCAGTCTCCAGGGAACAGGCTGATGAACTCGAAACAGGCAGCGAAGTCGTCCTCGTGGACGATGATTCGGGTCAAATCATGGGCTCTCTTACAGTCCAGGAGAAATACGAATACGACAAAAAAACCGAGGCCCAGTGCGTTTTTGGAACCACCGATGAAAAACATCCGGGCGTAGCAAAAGTATATGCGCAGGGCGATGTGCTTCTTGGCGGCGAGGTAAAGGCCTTTTCTGAAGGCAAATATCCCGAAACATATGGCGACTACTACGCGCGGCCCGCTGAAACAAGGGCTATTTTCGAGGCCAGGGGATGGAAAACGGTTGCAGCTTTTCAAACCAGGAACCCGCTGCACCGATCACACGAATACTGCACCAAGATCGCCATGGAGGTATGCGACGGTCTGCTCCTTCACCCCCTTGTGGGCAAACTCAAAAAAGGCGACATTCCCGCGGAAGTGCGCATGAAATGCTACGAGGCGCTGCTCGAGGGTTATTATCCCGCAGACAGGGTGGTTTGTAAAGTCTATCCGATGGAGATGAGATATGGCGGACCCAGAGAAGCTGTGCTGCACGCTATTTTCCGCCAGAACTACGGATGCAGCCACCTGGTAATCGGAAGAGACCATGCCGGGGTCGGTGATTACTACGGACCGTTTGATGCACAGAATATCTTTGACGAATTCGACAGCTCTGAACTCCAGATCAAACCTCTGAAGATCGACTGGACTTTCTGGTGCAAAAAATGCTACGGAATGGCGTCAACCAAAACCTGTCCGCATCCCGGCGAAGACAGAATCATGATCAGCGGAACAAAACTGCGGGAAATGCTGGCTGCAGGTGAAAAACCGCCCGCAGAATTCAGCAGGCCGGAAGTGCTTGACGTTCTAATAGACTATTACAAAAAGGCAGAATAAACACAAGGCAAAACAATGGTTCAGAAAAAAGCTACCAATATCACATGGCACGAAGGCAAAGTTACCCCGGAGAATCGGGCAAAAGTTATAGGCCACCACGGCGCGGTGCTCTGGTTCACCGGCCTGTCAGGTTCAGGAAAATCAACACTGGCAGACGCTATGGATGCGCTCCTCAACGAACGCGGCCACCATTCGTATGTCCTTGATGGCGACAACGTGCGCCACGGTCTTAATAAAGACCTCGGATTCAGTCCGGATGACAGACACGAAAATATTCGCCGAATAGGCGAAGTTGCCGCGCTTTTCGAAAATGCCGGCATAATAGTGATGACAGCCTTCATTTCACCTTATATGAGCGACAGAAATATCGCTCGGGAACATAATCCGTCGGGCCGTTTCATAGAGGTGCATTGCAACTGCTCGCTTTCAGTCTGCGAGGAACGCGACCCTAAAGGCCTGTACAAGAAAGCCAGGGCAGGCGAGATAAAGGAGTTCACCGGCATAGATGCGCCCTATGAAGCCCCGCCGCATGCGGAAATAACCGTCAACACAGACAGCGAGACTGTGGAAGAAAGCGCGGCAAAAGTCCTTGAGTATCTCGAGGCTCACCAGATAATCCCGCCTGCAGACTGAAGATTCGTCTTATTGCTGCTCAGGATAAAAAAGATGCATAACAATACCGATAGCAGTAACCGGCCTTGCGACTACGCGCCATGCGTGTAAGCATGGGAGTGCGTGAGAATGCCCATCAATCTCACATACTCACACGCAGGGCACATGATGGGGATTCCATATAAGTTCCATTCGAGTCTAGACATGAGTCCCTGGCGAATGAGATAATGTAGTTATATGTTTAAAGCTTCATACAGAGTTGCAACAGTCATGGGCATTCCGGTGAAAGTCCACATATCTGTTGTGGTGCTTGCAGTAATGTCTGTGATCAGATTCAGGTCCATATATGGCCTGTTTTTTGCCGCCGGACTTGTCATCAGCATAGCCCTGCATGAACTTGGCCATTCTTTTGTAGCCATAAGAAAGGGTTGCAAAGTACGTGAAATAACATTGCTCCTCCTCGGAGGAGCCGCCCAGATGGAAAGTATACCCACCCGTCCAAGAGATGAGATCCTTATGGCAATAACAGGACCTCTGGTGAGCCTGTTTCTCGGCGCGTGCGGCATTTTCGGGGGCAACCTTCTACCGCTCCCTGACCTCCGGGCAATGGCGCCGGCAAAAATCAATGTAATTGAACTGCTTGGGTGGCTGAATATCGTTCTGGCATTCTTCAACCTGATCCCTGCATTTCCAATGGACGGCGGACGGGTTTTTCGTTCGCTGTTATCACGGAAAATGGGTCGACTCAAGGCTACTTACGTGGCAGCGCAACTGGGCAAAATCATGGCAATCCTTTTCGGAATCTATGCGATCAATCCTTTCGACCCGATACTTATAGCAATAGCTTTTTTCGTCTATATAATGGCAGGCAACGAATACAGGATGGTCCAGGCCCAGGAAGCATCAAAGCATTACGGATGGAACATCGGTTCATATGGTCGGCAAAATGAGATTCAAGACGATGAGGCGATGATTGGTCCGCCGCCTTATGAGAACGGACCGGGAACCAGAAGCGGAATCAGGCCCAGTGAAAAAGACAGGCCTTCCAGTAATTTTTTCAGATAACATGCCCGACTCCTCCATGAAAGAATGGTCCGCCCAACATTCAGCCGAACTTTACGGTCTCGGTCTGTGGGGAGAAAACTGTTTTGATGTCTCGGCTGCAGGAGATGTGATAGTCAAAAAATCCGACAGCGGGAACCGGGGCTGCATCAGTATCGCCGACACTGTGAAAAACCTTGCCCGCCGCGGCCTGAACCTGCCCATGTTGCTCCGTTTCGACGATATACTTGACGCGCGAATAAAGCGCCTGCACCGCTGCTTCTCCTCGGCAATATCCGAAACTGCTTACAATGGCCGCTATCACGCTGTATACCCGATAAAGGTAAACCAGAAGCAGCAGGTACTCAAAGATATTATCGAATTCGGGCAACCCTTCAGCCACGGGCTTGAGGCCGGGAGCAAGGCCGAGCTGCTCGCGGCTATAGCGCATATCTCCGGCAACAACTCGATGATTGTCTGCAACGGCTACAAAGACCAGGAGTTCATAGATCTGGCCCTGTACGCTACTTCCCTCGGATTGCGCGTGTTCATAGTTGTGGAAATGCCCGCCGAATTGCTCGCCATAATCAACAGATCAAAACAACTTGGCATTCAACCTGACCTGGGAATCCGTGTCAAGCTCTCCAGCACTTCCGGAGGGCACTGGGACAAATCTTCCGGCGATGAAGGCAAGTTCGGAATGACCGCATCGCAGATAATAGAAGCCGTGGAAAAACTCAGGTCCTCCCAAATGCTGAGCGCTCTCAAGATGCTGCACTACCACATCGGAAGCCAGGTTTCCGACATAACACGAATCCGCACCGCGCTTAAAGAAGCAATCCGGTTCTATGCCGAAATGACCCGCATGGGCGCGCCTATGCAGGTGATAAATGTCGGAGGCGGCCTGGCAGTAGACTATACTGGCGCAAAGGCCAATGAACCGGAAAGCAGGAATTATTCTTTGAGAGAGTACGCCGCTGATATCGTAGACATAATAAAAAGCGTCTCGGAAACGGCCGGAATAGAACATCCCGATATCGTCAGCGAATCAGGACGGGCCACGGTAGCATCACATTCTGTACTGGTTTTCAATGTGCTTCATACCAGAAGCTTCAGGCCCCTCCAATTAAACGAATACCCTTCCTTCCGCTGTTCCCCCCCAACAGAAAGCCTGTGTGAAGCTTTTCAATACATTAAACCCGGCCATCTGCAGGAAGCATTCAATGATGCTGTCTACTACAGAGACCAGGTCAGGGAACAGTTTGTCCTCGGTGAAATATCCATCGAAGAAAAGGCTTATGCAGAAGACACTTTCTGGAACATAATACAGAAAATCTCTGCTGCATCCGGCGAACAGGAATACGTACCGAAAGCTCTCAGGAAACTTGAAGCCGCCCTTCCCGACGTTTACTACGGGAATTTCAGTCTTTTTCAATCTCTGCCCGATTCATGGGCAATCGACCAGGTATTCCCGGTGATGCCGATACACCGCCTTCACGAAGAGCCGAAAAGAAACGCGGTAATTGCCGACATAACATGCGATTCCGACGGCATACTAAACCGATTCGCCATGGCCGGAAGGCTATCATCCACGCTGAAACTGCATGAACTTAATGACGAGGAATATTACCTCGGAATATTCCTCGTCGGCGCCTACCAGGAAACGCTCGGCGACCTCCATAACCTTCTGGGGGAAATCAATGTTGTCCACGTTTCCGCTGACAAGGACGGTAAAGTAACCTATAACCGCGAACTCCCCGGGGCTTCAGCAGGAGCTGTGCTCGAAGATGTGGGATATAATCGAGACCGGGTAGAAAACCGTCTCCGCGCCCTTGTCGACACCGCCGAAACAAACCGGCATATAGGCAAAGACACCATTATGAATGCATTTATTGAAGCCCTTGACGGTTATACATACTTCGAACGCTGATGAACATCCCATGCTTTCTAGACAAGACTCCTGAAGAATCAACGGATCCTTCCGCCCCGTACGTCGTTCTGCCTCTGCCGTACGAACGGACAGTGAGCTACGGAAGCGGAACATCAACCGCCCCGCAAGCCATACTGCGCGCCAGCCGGGAAACAGAGGATTTTGACGAAGAACTCATGACGACTGTCAACATCCATGTCCAAACCTTGCCGGCCCCCGAGTTCGGAGACATGGAGCCGGCCCACTGCCTTTCAGTGATCGAATCACTGGCAATACCTGTTTTTTCGAAAAAAAGGTTCCTGCTTTCACTGGGGGGGGAACACTCAGTCTCAATTCCGCTGATAAGCGCAGCAAACAAAACGTTTAAAGATGTTGCAGTCCTGCACATTGATGCGCACGCTGATTTTCGGAAAGAATACCAGGGCTCTGAATATTCACACGCCTGCGTCATGCGCAGAGTGGAGGAAATGGGCCTGGCCTTTGTTTCGGCAGGAATAAGAAGTTTTTCCGCATGCGAATACGCCCACATGAAGCAAAACAACACTCTCGGACGGATAGTGTACGCAAGAAACATGTCCCGGTGTCCAATACGGAAATCGCTTGAACAGATCAAAGGGATCCTCTCAGGGTCGGCATGCACTTATATCACTCTCGATATCGACGCCCTGGATCCGTCACTGGCTCCGGGAACCGGAACCCCGGAACCCGGCGGCCTTTCATGGGACAGCCTGCTGCAGATATTGCGCTCTGTTTTTGAATCTCAGACAGTTGTTGGGGCGGATATAGTGGAGACATCGCCTGTCCCCGGAACCCAGGTAACTGAATATACCGCAGCCAGACTTGCGCTGAAAATGATGCTTTACCATCAATCCCTGTCGCCCGGCAGGCGCCCGGAACGGTAGGCATTTACCAGCCGATTGGTGGCCGGGTCATGCGCAAGCGGCCTGCTTCTTTGCTTGATTTCAGCAAGCGTTGCTTTTGCGAGAACCTTGCCAAGCTCAACACCCCACTGGTCAAACGAGTTGATTTGCCATATTACACCCTGTACAAATACCTTGTGTTCATAAAGAGATATCAGGGCGCCGAGCGTCTCCGGCGTCAACTTCTGTCCAAGAATTATATTTGATGGCCTGTTCCCTTCAAAGACTTTGTGCATCACCAGTTGACCTTCCACGCCTTCGCTCCGAACCTGCTCTTCGGTTTTGCCGAAAGCAAGGGCTTCGGTCTGCGCAATCATGTTGGCAATAAGTTTTTCGTGATGATCCCCGAGCGGCCGGCATGATTCCAGGAAACCGATAAAATCAGCGGGCACAAGTTTTTTCCCCTGGTGTATAAGCTGATAAAAGGCATGCTGCCCGTTAGTTCCCGGCTGTCCCCAGACAATTGGCCCCGTCTGGTAGTCGACGAACTCACCCAGTCTGTTCACGGATTTACCGTTGCTCTCCATGTCAAGCTGCTGCAAATGGGCCGGGAACCCGGCAAGATACTGTTCATACGGCAAGACCGCATAAGTCTCGCAACCGAAAAAGTTGTTGTACCATATTCCCAGCAAGGCAAGAATAACCGGCATGTTGGATTCAAGCTCAGAATTCAGAAAATGCTTGTCCATCATATGAAAACCGTCCAGCATTTTTTCAAAATTCTCCGGACCAATCGCTATCATTAGCGAAAGTCCTACAGCCGAACACAATGAGTACCTCCCGCCGACCCAGTCCCACATACGAAAAACATTTTCTTCAGCAATTCCGAATTCGGCCGCCTTGCCAGGATTGCTCGATACAGCAACGAAATGAAACTTTGCGCTTTCCTCTGCTCCGAGTTGTCCGGCCAGCCACCTTTTTGCCGTCTCGGCATTCGTCATGGTCTCCTCGGTCGTAAAAGATTTGCTGCACACAACGAAAAGCGTCTCAGCAGCGTCAAGGTCACGCGTCTTCTCGAAAAAATCAACGCTGTCTACATTTGATATAAACCTCACGGTAAGTTCTCTGTCACTGTAGGCCTTAAGAGCTTCGCACGCCATTGCTATGCCAAGATCGGAACCGCCTATGCCTATATTGACGACATTCACAATCCTCCTGCCGGTATAACCCTTCCAATTCCCCGACCGGATACGATTGCTCAACTCCTTCATCCGGTCGGCCACAACTCTGACTTCGGGCATAACATCCCTGCCATCCACCATTACCGGCCCGCCTTCACGGTTCCGCAAGGCCACATGAAGAGCCGGCCTGTCTTCGGTGAAATTAACCTTCTCGCCGCCAAACATCCTTTGTATCTCTGTTTCTAAACCCGCTGCACGGGCCAGATCGTATAACAATGACATAGTCAGGCCTCTAACCCGGTTTCTCGAATAATCAAGGTAGATCCCCGCGGCCTGCGCAGAAAAGCTTTGCGCCCTTCCCGGTTCCTCATCAAACAGATCCCGGAGATTACAGTCCTTAATATCCTGATAATGATTCTCAAGTCGCTGCCATTCCTGCGAAGCGCGCAAATCATATTTGTCCGCCATAATTAAACCCTCTTTTTCAATCTGGAGTTGTTACCTGATAACTCCTCTTCCCCATCCATGCAATCCGTATAATCCGTCTTATCTATGGTTAATTAATATAAATGAATCAGCCGGATTAAATCCAGCCAGAACTACACACTCACATACCCACATACAAGGATTTTCAATGCCCATCGTCAAATTCAATCCCAAACAGCGTTATCTAAGTGCCATTCCAGTCTTTCCCTCACTTATCTGGATACCTTGTCCACCCTCACCATTGTCCCGATCATCGTCGACGAAGACCAAGACAATGAATAAATTCATCACAATTTCATTTTCCGCTTGTATGCCTTTGCGTATCTGCTAGAGTACCTGCCTCTGTCGGGTTCCGGCCGCGCAGCAGATCATTTCTGCCGCTTCGCCAGGAACGGAAGCGAGTATCTCCCTGTCTCCGGGGAGATCAAAGCGGATTGACCGTCTTTTCGGTAATATCTCGAAATAACGGTCTTAACATAAGGAGAGGGTATATGCCCGTTGCAGAAGAAACAAAACAGGAAGTAAACGTAAAGACATTACTGGAAGCCGGTGTGCACTTCGGGCACCAGACAAAGCGCTGGAACCCGAAGATGAAGAAATACATCTTTGATAAACGCAGCGGTATCCACATTATCGACCTTGCAAAAAGCCTCACATGCCTTAAAGAAGCGTTGAATTTCGTCTATGAAGTCGTTTCCCAGGGGCGCTCAGTGCTATTTGTGGGAACCAAGAAGCAGGCCCGTGATGCGGTAAAAGAAGCAGCCGAAAGATGCGGCCAACACTATGTTACCCACCGTTGGCTGGGCGGAACTCTGACCAACAGCAAAACGATCCGGAACAGCGTTAACAGGATGCTGGAACTTGACCGCCAGGAACAGTCCGGAGAGATGGAAAAGCTAAGCAAAAAAGAAGCATCAAGGCTGCATAACGAGCTTGATAAGCTCCACCGCAACCTTACCGGAATTGCAGGCATGACCGAGTTCCCGGGCGTTATGTTCGTCATAGATATAGCCAAGGAATCCATTCCAATCGCAGAAGCCAATCGCATAGGCATCCCGGTGGTTGCTATAGTCGACACAAACTGCGATCCAAGTCCGGTAGATTATCCTATTCCTGGAAATGATGACGCTATCAGGGCTATCCGTCTGATCAGCGGACTCGTCGCCGATACCGTAATAAAGGCGTCCGCAGATTACGCGAGAATCGCGGCTGAGGCGGAAATGGAAGCAAAAGCGAAAGAGCAGGAAGAAAAAGAGAAAGCAAAGGCTTCCCGGAAACAGGCCCAGCAGGCAACCGAAGAAAAAACTGAAGCAGACAGTGAAGTCGCTCAAGAGACAAACGCCGAAACCCGACCCACAGAAACTTCTCCGGCCGCAGAAGAATCCGGCCAGGTTGAACAAAAAGTCTGACACAACACCTGTATGCAACAGCAGCAGCGTCTTTCAGCAATTTTGCAAATCAGGGAAACAGTGACAACAGAGAATTCAAGGAGAACGGAAAAATGACTGACATAACAGCACAACTGGTAAAAGAGCTCCGCGACGCCACCGGAGTGAGCATGATGGAATGCAAAAAGGCTTTACAGGAAGCCGAAGGAAACGTCGAACAGGCTACCACCATACTAAGAAAACGGGGTGTAGCCATAGCGTCCAAAAAGGCTTCGCGGTCGGCGAACCAGGGTCTTATAGGTTCAGCAATCACCGATGACGGCAAAATCGGATCGCTTGTCGAGGTTAACTGCGAAACTGATTTCGTCGCAAGAAATAAAGTGTTTCGTCAGTTTGTTGATGATTTGAGCCGCCGGGCGTGCTCCACTGAAGGGAACTTGAAAGAAGAGATAAAAGACGAGCTTACCCAGAAGATAACCGAGCTCGGAGAAAACACCCTTCTGAAACGCTATGACAGATTCCAGCTTCAGGGTACGGGCAAACTCGGCTCCTATATCCACCTTGGAGGAAAGGTCGGAGTGCTCATAGAAGTAGGTTGCAAAAAAGAGGACGCCGTATCGTCGCAGGTTTTTACCGACCTTGTTAAAGACCTCACTCTGCACGTGGCCGCGGCAAATCCCACGTATCTGAAACCGGAAGAAGTTCCCCAGGATGTTCTCGAAGCAGAACGCAAAATTTATGCGGAACAGGTTAAAGATAAACCAGAGAATATTATCGATAAAATTGTCGAGGGCAAGATGGGCAAATTCTATGAAGAAATATGCCTCCTGCAACAGGGATTTGTAAAAGAGCCCAAAATATCAATAACCGCATTACTTGAATCGAAAAGCAAAGAAATAGACGACAACATTGTCATCCGCCGATTCCTCCGATACCAGCTCGGCGAAGACCAGTCGTAGTTGACTGACCCGAAATCATGCAGCGTCGCTACAAACTCGGGCTCGTAACCCTGCTTACAGTGGTGCGCCTACCGCTTGTGCTGGCTTTTCTGGCCGGAGCGCTGATCTTTGAATTTCACGAGATACCCTGGATATTCTGGATATCCTTCGTGTCGCTGGCAGCCTCGGCAATAACGGACCTGCTGGACGGCTATTTCGCGCGAAGATTCCAGGTGGAAACAGACTTTGGAGCCCATGCGGACCCGCTGATTGACAAATTTTTCTACGTCACCACGCTGCCCCTGCTGATCTTTGTCGCGACATTTAACGGCAATATAAAACACGGGGTTGCGCTTGTTGTCCTGTCTGTGTTCCTTCTCTCCCGCGACCTGTGGGTTACGTTCCTGCGTTCCGTCGGGGCCGCAGACAACATGAGCGGAAAGGCAACTTGGGCGGGCAAACTCAGGACACTGCTTAACTTTCCCGCAATCTGTGTCATATATTTCATCGAGGCTTCCCCATTGCAATTCATTCCCAGCCTGGTTCTTTACCCCATTGAGGGGCTGGTGTTCGTAATTAACGGCTTGTCACTCTATATCTATACAAGAAAATACTGGGCTTCTCTGAAAAAGTCGGTCAACACCAGGTAAGAGGATCATAACAGGGTCATTTGATCGGAATCGACCTGTTTGCGGGAAGAACGGCGCCTTGCAATTTTCGGAGTGCCGGTTTCTCCGAATTCCCCTTCTTCGAGGTTCCCAAGTATCTCCCTGGATCTCCGTATAACCTTCTCCGGCATACCAGCCAGGCGCGCAACATGAATACCATAACTCTTATCCGAACCGCCTGCGGCTATCTTCCGCAAAAAGACAATCTCATCGTTCTTTTCTTTTACAAGAACATTGTAATTTTTCACACCCTTCATCTCAAGGGATAGGTCCGTCAGCTCATGATAATGAGTGGCAAATACGGTCCGTGCCTTTGTCTCTTTGTTGTCGTGAAGATACTCGGCCACTGCCCAGGCTATACTGATTCCGTCAAAAGTGCTTGTGCCCCGGCCAATCTCATCAAGAACGATAAGACTCCGCGGCGTGGCATTGTTAAGAATATTGGCGGTCTCCTGCATTTCCACCATAAAAGTACTCCTACCCCTCGCCAGGTCGTCGCTGGCCCCCACACGGGTGAATACCCTGTCGACAATTCCGATATGCGCCGACGCAGCGGGAACAAAGGAACCCATCTGCGCCATTATCACGTTTATGGCAACCTGCCGAATATAAGTGGATTTTCCCGCCATATTCGGGCCAGTAATGATCAGGAGCTGGTTGGAAATCCGGTCAAGCTTAATGTCGTTGGGTATAAACGCCTCAGTATCCGACATCCGTTCAACCACCGGGTGCCTGCTCGCCCTTATATCTATCCTGTCCGAATCGTCAACTTCGGGTTTTACATATCCATAGGCAGACGCTCTGTCTGCCAGAGACGCCAGGACATCAAGCTTTGCAATAGCTCCTGCTGTCTGCTGTATCGTCGATGTCTCTTTTACTGCGGCTTCACGGATATCCAGGAAAAGATGATACTCAAGCTCCCTGCTTCTTTCCTGCGCGCCGATAATCCTGTTCTCGTACTCCTTGAGCTCGGGAGTCACATAACGCTCGGCATTAACCAGTGTCTGCTTACGAACATAATTGTCAGGCACATTGTCAACCTGGCCTTTGGACACCTCGATGTAGTAGCCGAAAACCTTGTTATGCCTGACCTTGATGTTTTTTATTCCTGTCTTTTTCTGCTCGGACGCCTGGTATTCGGCAAGCCACTGCTTGCCCCGCGAAGATGCGTCCCGCAACTCATCAAGTTCCGAGCTATAACCGCTCCGGATCATGCCGCCGTCCTTCAACAACGCAGAAGGCTCAGGATCGATCGCCTTTTCAATTAAGTCAACAAGATCAGGATTTTCACAAACTGTATTCTCAATTTCTTCGAGCATTCGGCATTGCAAGCCGGAAATGAGCTGCCGCACACCGGGCATATAAGATAGGGACTGACCCAGCGACCTGAGATCCCTGGCGTTTCCCCTTCCCTCCCCGATTTTTGCGATAAGCCGCTCAATATCGCGAACATTGCCGAGCGCCGAACGAATGTCGTGCAGAAGAAACCTGTCTTTCTGAATCAGGTCCACCGCTTCATGCCGGGCCCTTATTTCCTCTATAGAGGCAAGCGGCCGTAAGAGCCAATGCCGCAGCATCCGCCCGCCCATCGATGTGCGTGTCGCGTCAAGAACATCAAGAAGACTCATCGGAATATTTCTGCCCGGCAAAGATGCAAGTTCCAGGTTGGAGCAGGTGGCCTGGTCCATGGCAAGGTATCCGCTATTATCCAACACCCGGAAATTGCGGATATGGCCGACAGTCCTGCAAAGATCTTCCCGGACGTAATGCAGCGCTCCCCCGGCCGCTGAAATTATAGCAGGCTTGTCTTCACAACCAAACCCTTCAAGAGAATGCACTCCAAAATGCCGAATCAACCTTTCCCTGCAAGCTTCCATGTCAAAAACCCAGTCGTCGCATTCCGTGATTTCGCGCGCGATTTCACCGCTTATTGCATCGAACATATCAGTGTGCCCAGACGGCACAACACATTCACTGGGAGAATAACGCTTGAGCTCATCGGCAAGCAGTTCCCCGCTCACATGTTCGCCCCAGAAGGCGCCGGTTGAAAGGTCAAGCATAACCAGTCCATAAGCGCCGTCCAGTTCACACACTGTAGCCAGGTAATTGTTGCGCTTAGCCTCAAGCGCCCCCTCCTCCGTGGCCGTGCCAGGCGTGATAATTCTGGTCACTTCTCGCTTGACTATACCCTTGGCCGCAGAAGCATCTTCTACCTGCTCGCAGACGGCTACCTTTATCCCCGACTTCAACAGTTTTGACAGGTAGCTGTCAAGCGCATGATAAGGCACTCCACACATGGGTACATTGTTGCGCCTGGTCAAAGCAACATCAAGGATCGGCGCGGCGCGTCTGGCATCATCAAAAAACATCTCATAAAAATCGCCAAGCCGGAAAAGAAGAACGACATTGTCGGGCATCTTCTCTCGAATTCGCATATACTGGCGCATCATAGGAGTCGTATTTTCGCCCATATACTTTTTCCCGCTCAATTTCTGGTTTCTTTAAGTTTGCGGCTCGGATTGAGATCATCAAATTTCTTGAGCTGCGCCGTCAAAAGTATCCATTGTTCAAGAAGCAGATCGCCAGGGCGAGATTGCGGACTTATGCCGCAGACCTCAAGTATGTTTTCAACATGAGCTGCGTATCGTCCGCTGGCCGGCAGACAGCGGCGCAAGATCGATGCAATCTGTTTGCGCCTGTGCTTGAATATCATCTTACTGAACCTGATAAAATCGCATTTCTCAGCCCTTCCAGCGAACAGGTCGGAATGCCGGGTCAGGCGGACTATTGCCGATTCAACTTCCGGCACGGGCCAGAAACAAGAAGGGCTTATTTTCCTTATAAGTTGCACATCATAAACAGCCTGAACCAGAATCCCGAGGAACGATCGCCCCTTTTGCGAAGGGCCCGCTGCCATCCTCTGCGCAACCTCGCTCTGAACCGTTACCACCACATCATGCGGCGGGCTGTCAAGCTTGACATGCTCCACCAGGATACGCGATCCGGAAGAATATGGCAGATTAGAGAAGACTTTTCGAATCTGCCTTTCACCGTAAAATGACCCGAGATCAAGGTCCAGCACATCGGCATGGATAAGCTCAAAACTGTCAGCGCCCGTAAACCGGTCCCTGAGAAAACAATACAACGCCCGGTCCTTTTCTACAGCCGTTACTCTGCCGCCGCAACAGAGCAACCGCTCAGTTGCGGCGCCAAGCCCCGGTCCTATCTCCACAATGCTGTCATCCCCGTGGACATCAAGAGCATCTGTCAATATTTTCAGGATATTACCGTCTATAAGGAAATTCTGTCCAAGCCTCCGGCTAGGATGAAAATCTATGCGCTCAAGAGTGTTTCGAACTTCGGAAAGACGCATCATAAACAATCAGAAGATGTTAACGTTCCACTTTTTTATCACGGCCTTCTCTCTCAGCGCTGAAATCCATTCATTGTAGAGACGCTGCCTTTTGCTTTCTTTAATGCGATCGCTGATACGGTCGCGCACATCTGTCAGCAGCAGCGGCTTGCCGCCCCTCATTTCTTTGAGTTTCACAAAAAAAACAGCGTTTTCGAGTTGCACCGGTTCGCTTACTTGCCCGGGATCAAGCTTCTCAATCGCCGATTGCAGTTCTTTTCTCAGGTTGTCAAGTTCAACCCAACCCCAATCACCGCCGCTGTCGGCCTTGTTGCCATCGGAATATTTCCTCGCAACTTCCGCAAACTCCGTCCCCGCTTCAAGTTCCTTTTCAACCGATTTAATCCTGGAATCAAGGGACTCCCCGCTTTCGCTACGAAGCAAAATCATGCTGACATCAACGGTGCGGGGCTCCTTGAACTGTTCCCGGTTCCCAATGTAGAACTCTTGCACCTCCAGAGGAGAAACATCAATATTTTGATCTATCCTCATCCTTGTCATATAAGAAATTATCATCTGCTCGCGAACGCTTTCCCGCCATTGTTCATAGGTCATCTGGGCGGCTGCAAGCTCTTTCATCAACTCGTTGCGATCTCCACCAAAAACCTCTCGTATAATTTCATGAGCCCTCTCGTCTACCAGCGTCTCCGGAAGCTGCCTGTCCTGTTTTTCGTAAGCATCCAGCACAAGCTCCCTTGCAATAAGATCACCGGTAGCCTGCTCAAAGGCGTCTTCAAGTCTCTTTTCCAGTTCTCGCCCTCTGTAAACACGAACCAGCCTGTTGCGCAACGGCTCCATCCTGGCCATAACATCGCTAAGGGTGATATAACTTTCGTTGACCTGCGCCACAAGCCCGTCTACCAACTCTCCATCGTTCCCGTCTGCTCCGTAGACCGTCGCAACCGGCAAGCCAATTGCCCCAAAAACAAGCGGGGCAGATAACATAAAAGTCAGGTAAATCTTTTCTGCTGATATCATTCTGTCTCTCCTGGAGTATTTACATTAATACTAATGGTTTCAGTCCGGGTTCGCAATGCCTTCCTCAAACTAACCCTATATATTTATTTCGTTGCGCCAGGGTTACTAACCTGGTCAATTCATCAGTTTTTCGGAATAATATACAAGTCGTTTGCTGATATTTTTTTACCACTGATTGCACTGATAACACGGATTTCTGTTTTATATCCATCATTCTTATGCTTTATCCGTGTAATCCGTGTTATCTGTGGTTAAACCTATAAAGAGCAGTTGAACCACGAATGCACACCTGTCTGCGTGCGGACACGCACAGGCAGGCGAATAGACACGAATAAATGAGGGTATTATCCACAATGCAACTGCACCCATTTGGTGCAGGGTTCAATGTGCTCATGAAGTTTTCTTTTGATGCTTTTTCCAGCTATTTCAAAACATTAGTGCTATTTAGTGTCCATTAGTGGTTTTCTACTGCCGGATTCAGGCTGAATTTCCTTCTTGTGAATAATCCAGGCTAATTCCCGGCTTGACATCGGGCGGATTGTTCAATAGCTTAACGCTATGAATCGCTTTGTTTATACAATTTTATCTATTGCTGCGGTGTCTGTTTTAATGATAGCAGTTTTCTGCAGTTGCGACGTCGAGCCGACATCGGAAAATCCCCTGATAACCCCTGACAGCGCAACAGTAAACCAGAAAGGCGATACGGTCACATTTACCGCCAATGAAGGATATGAATATAGCTGGAGCCTGAATAACGAAACCCTTGGCAGATTGTCGTCAAGATCAGGAAGAACGACCACATACACCAGCGAGTTTGTTCCGAGCAGCAACGCGGCAGTGCAGGTTGTTACACTCACATCCACTATAGAGACTACAGGAACAAACAATACCCTTACAAAGACCGCGGAAGCTTTTGTAACTCATACCGCCAACTAGCCCGCATCCCGGTTCTTGAAATCGTCGCACACGTCGGTCGCCTCAACTTCCTTTTCATGCAGTCCGCATCTCTGGGTAAAAGGATTTACAACATAATGCGCGCACCGCCTGCATGTATGGATTGCTTCAATATCATCAAAAATCGACTGTGTTTCACGTTTCTTAAACTGCACATCTTCAATGTCCCCGTATTCGTGACCGCAAGAAGCGCAGAAAAGACGCTCGCCCGTCTTGGTGAAATTCTCGTAAACAGGCTTCCTCAGAAGAATGCTTTCTGCCCCGCATTGACTGCATACTATCTCGAGACTTTCTGATGCCATCTAAAAACCTCTTATACTGTGCTTTTAAAAGCGGTTTCCACAGTATTCTCACAGGCGCAACAACAGTTCCGTCCATCTCAGCGGCCTCAAAACAACTGCCGGAAAGCCGTTATTCCAGGATGGCTCGAATACGCCTTACACCGGCGCTTGAAGCTTCTTCCTTCTTAATGCGGAAATGGCCAAGTTCGCCCGTATGGCCTACATGGGGCCCGCCGCATACTTCGCGGGAAAAATCACCGACAGAGTAGAGTTTGACCTGCTCACCGTACCTGGCGTCAAATAAAGCTGTGGCGCCGCTCTGTTTTGCCTCTTCAAGTGACATCACCGCCATATCCACCGGCAAATCCTGCTGTATAACTTCGTTAACTTTTTCCTCGACCGCCTTGATCTGTTCCGGGGACATTTTTGACGGATGCGAAAAATCAAAACGCAATCGCTCCGGTGTTATATTCGAGCCTTTTTGTTTCACATGTTCGCCCAGCACAAGCTGAAGACTCCTGTGCAGAAGATGTGTAGCGGTATGCAAACGCTTCGTTGCTTCAGAAGTATCCGCCAGTCCGCCCTTGAACGCCTTCTCCGCCCCTTTCCTTGACACCTCCCGATGTTTATTGAACGCCTTTTCAAAACCTTTTCTATCCACCTGGATCCCATTCTCCTGGCAGATTTCTTCTGTAAACTCAAGCGGAAACCCGTAGGTATCATAAAGCTTGAAGGCAACCCTTCCCGACACTTCGTTCTGATTGTGTTCTTTAAGCGACTTCACAACTTTATCAAGTTCCGCCATGCCTTTGTTTAAAGTCTTTTCAAATTTCTGCTCTTCATCTGAAAGTTCGCTGCATATACGCTCCCTGTTCTTTTGAAGCTCCGGATATATGTGCCTGTAGCCTGCAATAACTCCATCGGCCATTCTGCCAAGAGAACCCTCCGGAATGCCAAGCTGCTTGGAATAACGCACAGCACGACGTATTAGCCGCCGCAATACATAACCCTGCCCCAGATTCCCAGGAGCCACCCCGCATTCATCGCCAAGTATGAATACTGCGCTGCGCACATGATCTGATATTATGCGCACGGACTTTATTTCCTGTTCATCGCCCTCCGCTGCAAGGCCGGCGCTATCTTTGATAGCCTCTATAATCGGAGCGAACAGTTCAGTCTCATATACGCTGTCTTTCCCCTGAAGCATGGCAACAGTTCTCTCAACACCCATACCGGTATCAACATTGTGCTGTTTCAACGGGCGGAATGAACCGTCGGGCTTCTTCTCATACTGCATAAACACATCATTCCATATTTCAAAAAATTTACCGCATGAACAACCCGGTCTGCAGTCCGGCCCGCACATTTCACGGCCTGTATCGACGAACATCTCCGTATCAGGTCCGCAAGGTCCTGAATCTCCGGGCAGCCCCCACCAGTTATCCGAACGGGGAAGCGGAAAAATCCGCTCTTCCGGAATGCCCAATTTCTTCCAAACTCGGATTGATTCCTCGTCCAGAGGCGCAGTATCATCTCCACTGAAAACTGTTATAAACAGCTTGGAAGGATCAAAGTCCAGATAACTTCCGGACGTCAGAAATTCGTAAGACCATTCTATAGTCTCTTTCTTGAAATAATCTCCCAGGGACCAGTTGCCAAGCATCTCAAAAAAAGTTAAGTGTGTGGGATCCCCGACATCATCAATGTCGCCGGTGCGTATGCATTTCTGACAATTACACAGTCGCCTGCCGGCCGGATGAGGCTCGCCCAGCAGGTAAGGCACCAGCGGGTGCATTCCAGCGGTAGTAAAAAGAACGGAAGGATCATTTTCCGGCATCAATGATCCACCTGAAATCACAGTGTGCCCTTTGCTCTTGAAAAACTCAAGGTACATCTTTCTCAAATCATCAGCGGTCATATGTATACAATTCTCCCTATCAGAATAAAGATAACATTTTTTCAACAAGGCCGGATGCCCAATTGAAACACTGCCGGGGCGGGCAACTATTCGGCGTCGACCTTTTCCTTGACTTTTTCAACAATTCGGGCCGTAAGCTCCGAATTCTCTTCCATAACACTCCTTGCCCCTTCGTGGCCCTGTCCAAGCTGTTCGCCATCAAAAGAAAACCAGGAGCCTCTCTTTTCCACAACACCGTACTTTATAGCCGCGTCAAGAACCGAACCCTCCCAGGAAATTCCCCGGGCATACAAAATATCGAATTCAGCCTCGGTAAAAGGAGGGGCGACCTTGTTCTTTACAACCTTAACCCGGGTGCGGTTTCCCAGCATCTTCCCGCTCGAATCCTTAATTGCTCCGATTCGCCTTATATCCAGGCGGACCGATGTGTAAAATTTAAGGGCCCTCCCGCCAGGCGTAGTTTCAGGATTCCCGAACATCACACCGATCTTTTCCCGTATCTGGTTTGTAAAAATGCAAAGCGTTCTGGACTGGGAAATGGCGCCTGTCAGCTTTCTCAACGCCTGCGACATGAGCCTGGCCTGCAGTCCAACATGCGTATCGCCCATTTCTCCCTCAAGCTCCGCCCGTGGAGCTAGAGCGGCAACCGAATCTATCACAACTACATCCAGCGCGTTGCTTCGCACCAGCGTCTCGGCAATGTTCAACGCCTCTTCTCCGGAGGCCGGCTGAGAAACAAGAAGTTCATCAACATTGACCCCTATCCGCTTTGCATAAGCAGGATCCATTGCATGCTCAGCGTCAATAAACGCCGCAAGTCCATTGTTTTTCTGGGCGTTGGCTACAATGTGCAAAGTCAGGGTAGTCTTGCCAGAGGCCTCAGGTCCGAAAATCTCCACAACTCTTCCCCTGGGCAGGCCTCCTATGCCCAGAGCAAGGTCCAGCGAGAAAGATCCCGTCGATACACTGGCTACGTCTGCAATAACGCCTCCTTCGCCCATTCGCATGATGGCTCCATCGCCGTATTCCTTCCTGATTTGCGACAGCACCGCATCCAGGTCCTTTGGATATTCCTTCTGAGCTTTCTGTTTCTTAGCCATAACCAACTCCTTGGTTTTCTCTTCTGATTCAAAAATCCGCCAAATTGCCATCAATATCAGCCGATTGTCATTTTTCCTGAATTCCGCGCAAGTGCTCCACAATCATCTCCAGCGCGCCGCAGGCTGCCTGCTTTTTAACGCTGTGCCGTTCACCGCTGAACACCGAACGGCATACAACGCTGTCCTCGCTCGTGTTTAAAGCAGTATAAACCAGTCCAACCGGCTTCTCCTCCGTTCCCCCGCCCGGTCCGGCAATGCCCGTAAGCGCAACAGAAATCTGAGCGCCAAACCTGTCGCGAACACCAACAGCCATCTCGGCTGCCACCACGTCGCTGACCGCTCCTTCCGCTTTGATCGACTCCCTGTTTACCCCAAGGGTTCTGATCTTAACTTCATCGGAATATGCAATTACACCGCCTGAAAAATACAAGGAACTGCCCGCCACACTGGTGATAAGATGTCCGAGAAGTCCGCCAGTGCACGACTCCGCGGTTGCGAGTTTCCACCCGAGTCGGGTAAGCAGCAGGGCTGCCTCCTTCTGTATTTTCAGATATTCATGTTCCACTGATCACTCCCGTTAAGCGTGCTGCTCCTTGCAGCCATAACCGCCGGGATACTCCTGAAGCCATAGCCACGCGCTCTCTATTATGCTTTTAAGGTCACTGTGATGCAAATCCCAATCAAGCTCGTTGCGGGCTTTATTATTGCCTGCCACAAGGCGCGCAGGATCTCCGGGTCTTCTTGGCGCAATACAGGCCGGTATGTCGCGGCCGGTTACCTCCCTGGCCGTGGACACAACCTCGTTTACGGAATACCCCCGGCCCGAGCCCAGGTTGAAGGCTCCAGTCACTTTTCTCTCCAGGGCATTTAAATGCGCCATCGCAAGATCCGACACATGAATATAGTCCCGGATGCATGTTCCGTCGGGTGTATCATAATCGTCGCCGAAAATCTGCACGCGCTCTTTCTCGCCGGCAGCAACCGCCAGAACGTTAGGGATCAAATGCGTCTCAGGGTAGTGGTCCTCTCCAAACTGGCCGGTTGCGCCGCAAGCATTGAAATATCGCAAAAAGACCGGTTCAATTCCGCACAACCTGTTGTACCATGAAAGAATCCGCTCAAGCATCAACTTCGACTCGCCATAAGGGTTGGCAGGATCCTGGATCATTTCCTCTGTTATAGGAATTCCCCCGGGATCTCCGTACGTGGCACAGGTTGAAGAAAAAACTATTTTCGGTACACCTTCTTTAGCCATTGCTTCGACAAGATTCTGGCCGCCTCCCACGTTGTTGCTGAAATACATGCCGGGCTGCTGCATGGATTCTCCGACCAGGGCATACGCGGCAAAATGCAACACCGCGTCAGGCATAAAGTCTTTAACAACCCCTGATATGGCATCACTGTCGCGCAGGTCCCCTTTCACAAAAGCCGCCCGCCCGTCAATCGCTTCTTTATGGCCTCTCTCAAGATTATCAAAAACTACAACCCGGTGCCCCTTGTCAAGAAGCAGTTCTGAGGTCACGCTTCCAATATATCCGGCTCCGCCTGTAATCAAGGCCTTCATATCAACGATTACTCCTTTTTAACCCCGTCATCAGAGGCAATCCGCTTTTCCAATTCCCTGATCCTTTTCTCCATGCAGCGCAGATCATCTCTTCGCCTGTGAAGCCGCCTGTATTCTCCCTGCAGTTTCATCTGTTTCCTGTGGTCTTCGGCGGGGAAACCCGAAACATAAGAACCGTCAGGCAGATCTTTTGTCACGCCGGCCTTGCCAAACACAACCGAATTGTCGCCCACTCGAAGGTGCCCGGCAGCCCCTGACTGACCTGCCATCTGAACATTACTTCCGATCGTTGAGCTTCCAGATATGCCAACCAGCGCAGCAATAGCGGTGTCTTCGCCGATCTTAACGTTATGAGCTATCTGAACAAGATTATCTATTTTGGCGCCGTTTCCGATACTTGTGGCGCCGACCCTGGCCCTGTCAATAGTCGTATTTGCGCCTATTTCAACATCATCGCCAATCCGTACCATTCCGATTTGCGGAATCTTGCGCCACTTTCCCGCTTCACGGTAGTATCCGAAACCGTCGCTTCCAATCACCGCGCCGCAATGAATAATGGCTCTGTCTCCTATTTCAACATCCTCTCGAATACTGACCCCGGGATGCACCCTGCAATCCGCTCCTATCCGGCTGCGATCCCCGACATAGCATCTTGCGCCAATGACTGTTCCCTCCCCGATCGAACACCCCGGCGCAATAACGCAATAAGGTCCTATACTCACCTTTTTGCCCGGCTTGACATCCCCTGCAATAATTGCAGTGGGATGGACACCAGGCTCAAAGGGTTCTTCGGGAAACAACAATCCGGCAACAGAAGCAAACCCTTTGTTGGGATCCGCAACACGAATGACCGTGCAGTTTAAAGGCACATCGGCGCTTTCATCCGCAACTATTGCGCCCGCCCCCGAAGCCCTGACCCTGGAAGCATATTTCTCGCTTGATACAAACGTTATGTCACCTGCACCTGCATCATCGAGGCCGGCCATGCCACTTATATCAACAGAACCATCACCCTCAACACGGCCTCCTATTTTCTCAGCTATCTCCTGTACAGTCATAGCTTATCCGCCTTGAGCTTTATTCGGATTTGTCCCCGGATTCATCCGTCGATTTTTCTGTTCCGTTTTCTATAACGTTTTTTATAACCTCGGCGGTGATATCCAGCGCAGAGTCGCTGTAAACAATGACTTCAATGCCGTCAACTCCCAGGCCGCTGGAATTAACAACCAGATCATACCCCTTTTTGCCGGCATATTCCCCTATTTTCTCGCGCAACTTTGAAATTACCCGCCTGTGAACCCTGACTCGCTGTTCTCTGAGCTGATTGCGACGTTCCATTACGGTTCTCTGCATCTTGTCCTGGTAATCCTGGAGTTCAGCTAGTTTTTCCTCTGCCTCTTCAACTTTTTGGCTTCTGCCTTTCTCGCTGAGCGCCTGGTTTCTTGCATCGTTCTTTGCTTCCTCGAATTCAGCCATGAGTTTGTTGCGCTTATCTATCATTTCTTCCCGCTCAGACTTCAAATCCATTTCCTGCTTTTCCACAAAGTCTTCAACCCTGTCTACGTCAGGAGAAGCTTCCATGATTTTCTCCATATCGACTACAGCAACACGCTGTTCAGCAAATGCTGCGGAAGCGCCGACACATCCGGCAATAATCAGCGGCAAAACAAAAAGATTTTTTTTCATCATCGTCTCCTCTTCTCTTATTTCTACTCAAAAAACACACGACAACCGCAAACCCCTCAAATTCCCACTTCTTCCCTTGATCATTGAATATTCCGTGTTGGAACGGGACCGTTCCCCCTCCCCACCAATGACCTCTTCTCCCCCTCATCTCTCATAACCGATCCAGAAAACAAACCTCTCGGTATCAGTCAGATCGTCATCTCTCCATAGCGGCCATGCCCAGTCTATGCGTATAGGAAAACCCGGCACATCAAGCCTGACCCCGGCTCCGTAGGTCGCGGCAAGTTCCTCAAGTCTGAACTCATACGAATCTCTCCACACATTGCCGACGTCGACAAACGATGCAAGCCGTATATTTGGAAGAACAGGAACCCAGTACTCAGCGGAAGCAAGAGCCAGGCTGTTGCCGCCAACCGTTCGATGAGGCACATCGCCGTCAATTCCCAAATCCTCCTCCCTCACAACCTTTGGTCCTACATCCCGATATTCAAAACCCCTGATTGTGCGCCCACCGCCAAGGAAAAGCCTGTCGCTGATTGTAACCTCGTCGGTCTCGCCGTAAGCCTCCACAACCTCGGCGCGAGCGCTCAGGGAAACCACATGATCCAGCCATACCGGAATATAGTTGTTCACGCGCAAGCCAACTTCATAAATATCGGTGTCAAAACCCAGTATCCCGCCCGTAATTTCAGCGAAAGCAACAGCCCTTGTCCCCTTCGTAGGCACAAACGGACTGTTCCTGGTGTCATGTATGAGGCTAAGCCGCAAAGAACTTTGCAGCACGTCTTTCTCTCTGGTAAAAAAATATCCTTCGCTGTCTTGTTCAACATAAAAATACTCATTTGTGTCGGTTACATCGCTTACAAAAGTTTTTTCAAGCCTGTATCGGGCCTGGATACTGTTCGGTCCGGCAAGACCTTTCCGGAGGCTCACCGCCCCGCCCGTCTGCTCAAGGTCGTAGTCATCATAGGATAAAGTCTTGTTGTAGAGATCAACTCCCAGCGACAATTTACGGTCCATAAACCAGGGCTCAACAAAAGAAAGTTCATAACTTTCCGTAGTCGATCCGAACTCAGCAGACAACTTGAGTTTCTGCCCCCCGCCAGTGAAATACGGCCAGCCGGTCAGATCAAAATTACCCTGCTGGACCTGAACAAAACCAATAAGGTTTTCAATACTTGAAAATCCTGCTCCCACCATGAATTGGCCGGTAGGCTTCTCCTCAACTTCAAATATCACATTTCGCTTCTTGTCTTCACGCGTTTTTTCCGGATAGCTCCTGACGCTGGAGAAAAAGCCCAGATTCATCAACCGTTTTTCACTGCGTTCTATGGCGACCTCATCATACAGATCCCCCGGATAGACAAGCAATTCCCTGCGAATGACCTTGTCCCTGGTCTTGCTGTTTCCGCTTATATCAACATCGTGAATCCAAACCTTTTCACCTTCTCTTACATCGAAAACCACATCAACAGTATTGGCCGCCTCTCCAGGTTCCGTTGCCGGCCTGACTATAGTGTCAACATAACCCCTCTTTCCGTAAAAATCCCCTATAGCCGCAGCTGATTGTCGAATAGCATAGAGCGAAGCAACCTCGCCGGTCTTAATGCCCACCCTGCCAAGCAACGCCTGCTCCGGAAAAAGCTCCACGCCATCAATCCCGACTTGGCCTATCCTGTAACGGTCGCCTTCGTCAATTTCCACCTCAATGACAACACGCCCGTCGCTGTCAATTTTTCTCTCAGGCATTTGAACTTCGGCTCTCAGATAACCTTCAAAGGCGTACATCTGTTCAATTACAAGGCGTGCGGTTTCAAGCTCATCGGGATCGAAACGCTTTTTCCTGAACCACTTGAAAGGATTATACCATGCCGGCTGCTCAAATGGCTTTCGAAGCTGGTTGTAGGATAAATGTTTATTACCCTGAAATATCACCCTGTCTACCGGTTTAGGCTCTCCCTCGTCAATCCTGATACTCAAACCGGCCAACCTTTTCCCCTGGTCGATCATATCAATCTGCCAGTCAATCCGAACGTCGGTGTAGTAGTCTTCGGCATACTTTTCTTTGAGCCTTTGGACAGCCAGACCGACCGTCTGGTCGTCGATCAGGTCTCCAGGCCACAGGTCCATGATTTCCCGGACCCTGGCAGCATCGAAATGATCCCCGCCCTCGACTTCCGCCCGGGCAGCAAGCTTCAGGCGGTTTTTTGCGCTGTAAATTAAACGAACCGTCTCGCTGCCTAAAGATTTAACCCGGACATTGACATGTGTAAACCTCCCGGTTTCCAGCAGAGATTTGACATCACGGGATATCCGGAAACGATCAAGTTCCCCGCCTGTTTCTGAGCCAACATGCGAAAGAATAAAAGCTCTGTCAATTTCTCCGGCGCCTCGGTTTTCAACAGCAATTTCAGCTATCGTCGCCCCGGACGAGGAAAAGACACCCGAAGAAACAAGAACAATAATCCATATCAATACCCTGAACTTTAATTTCATCCCAGAACCACATCTGCATCTGCAACGCCGCCGGCCAGTTCCTCTTCTGCGCCGTCAACTCCCGTTTTCCTGTCTTCGAACCTGACGTATTCCTCTTCAAAATTCAGCCGGATCTCTCCTGTCGGGCCGTTGCGCTGTTTAACCACATCAACAATCGAAAGCATTTCGTCATCCCTTTCTTCGTCATCCGGATATTTGCAGGGTCTGCGCAACATACATACCACGTCAGCATCCTGCTCAATTGCGCCGGAATCCCTCAGATCAGACAGTTTCGGCCGCGCCACCTTATCTCTCTGCTCCGGCGCCCGGCTGAGCTGGCTCAGCACAAGCACAGGAATCCTCAACTCCTTGGCCATGGCCTTAAGATTCCCGGATATGTTGGCAGTTTCTATCTGTCTGCCCTGCCTGGCATATTCCTTGGAATGAAGAAGCTGAAGGTAATCAATCATTATAAATTCAATGTCATACTTCTTCTTCATCCTCCGCGCCCGCGCCCTCAGCTCAACAACATCCAGTCCACCGGTATCATCGAGGTATATCGGAGCCTTGGAAAGCACTGACGCTGCGGTAGTCAGTTTCGGATGCGCCACTGTCGCGGAAACACATCCGCTGGAAAGCTTGAATGCGGAAACCTTTGCATGAGAGCATAACATGCGCAGCACAAGGGCTTCATGCGCCATCTCAAGGCTGAAGATTCCAACCGGCCGCGGCTTTTTGTCAGGATCCTTGATTCCCAGCGCAACCCTCTCGGCTATATTCATGGCCAGTGACGTCTTGCCCATCGACGGCCGGGCGGCAAGAACAATCATCTCGCCGGGCCTCAAACCATGAATCTTACTGTCAAGATTAACAAACCCTGTTGATATTCCGCTGAGCCCGCGATGTGTGCTGAGAATTTCCTCAACATGCTCCATGGTCTCCTTGACAGCTGTCTGCCAGGCAAGCATAAAGCCGTGCTGGCGTTCGGTAATCTCCATGAACGCCTGTTCGGTCTGGCCAAGAATATGGTCAGCATTCTCTTCACCGCGATAACAGGACTTTTCCGCATCCCTGGCACAGGCAATAATACAACGCAGAAGATGCCGCTGGCGAACGATATCAATGTAGTATTCCGCATGAGCGGAAGTCGGCGTCGAATCCACTATTCTTTCGAGAAACCCGACCCCGCCAACGTCCTCTAAACGAGAAGCCGCCTTGAGGGCTTCGCTGAGAGTCACCAGGTCCACCGCGGAACCTGACTTGAAAACCTCCAGCATGAACATATAGACGGTGGAATGAGCAGGAACGTAAAACGACTCCTGGGAGAGTTGGTTCTCTATGCAAAGGTCCATCACGCGCGAAGAATCCAGCATAATGGAGCCAAGCACACCCCTTTCGGCTTCCTCGCTGTAAGGGGGCAACCTATCCGTGCTTATAGCTCGAACAGAAGACACGGTCTCATTCGGCATGAGATCTATTCCTCAACAACCCAGACTTTTACCGAGGTTTCGACCTCGGGATGCAGCTTTACAGGCACATCATAAACACCAAGCTCTTTTATCGGTTTCTCCAGGATGATCTCGTTTTTCCCGACATCTTCAATGCCTTGAGCTTTCAAAGCATCAAAAATATCGGCGGGCGAAACTGAACCGTAAAGCGTTTCTTCTTCGCCAACTTTGGCCGTAACAGTGCATGACACCGATCCAAGCCGATTAGCAAGTTCCCTGGCTTTCGCAAGTTCTTTTTCCGCGTTGGCTTCCCGCTGTTCCCTGCTCCTGGCCAGCTGCCTCCTGGTCGCGTCAGTTACAGGCGCGGCCACTTTCCTGGGGAGAAGATAGTTCCGGGCATAACCTTCTGAAACCTTCACCACGTCCCCTTCAACGCCAAGCCCGGGCTCTTCTTTCATAAGTATCACTTCAACAGACATCAAAAACCTCCGTCTACAATCCTTGCCGTTACCGTCGCTTAAGCAATCATCCCTACAACTCTGGCCCTGCGCACTGCCTTTTTTATCTGCCTTTGCTGCTTCGAGTTTGCGCCGGTCAGTCGCGCCGGCAGAATCTTGCCGTGAGGCGTTACAAAGTTGTTGAGAAATTCGTAATCATCAGGATTGATCTTCTCGACCCCCTTCAATGTATAGCGATTTCTCCTTCTCGGTTTTCCTTTAAATCTTCGATCTTCCATACTGTCTCCTTAACTAAAAAGGCAGATTATCATCATCCGCCAGATCTTCACCGGATCCTCCGCTGTCACCAACAGGGTTTTGTTCTTTTTCCTGTCCGCCCGGTTGTCCTCCATCGCCGAACGAAGACGACCTCGGAGAACCAAGAAACTGAACTCTGTCTGCAACAACTTTCAGTTTGCTGTTTTTCTGACCATCCTTTTCCCACTGATCAAGACGCAAGCGCCCTTCAATAAGGACGGGGGAACCCTTGCCAAGGTACTCTCCACAGGTTTCAGCCTGCCTGCCCCAGACATCAATGTCAACATAACAGACTTCTTCTTTGTCCTCCCCCTCGGAAGTGCGATATCTGCGGTTAATCGCCAGGCCCAGGCCGGACACAGCCCGGCCCGAAGCCGTATATTTTACGTCAGGATCTCTGGTCAGGTTTCCCGCGAGCATTACACGATTTACAGAAACCATTATTTTTCTCCCTCTTCTTGCTGTGATTCATTTTCAGCGTCCGCCGCTTTTTCCTCAACCTCCTCAGTCCGATGAACAATCTGAACCCTGAGAATCCCCTCCACGAATTTGAACCTGCTTCTCAGGTTTTCCACCTGCTCCGGCGATAAATCAAAATACATCCTGCGGTAATGCCCGTATTCATGCCCGGCCATGGGACGCGCAAAACGGCGCTTTCCGAGAGAAACAACTTTCTCAATATTTCCGCCATGCGCGGAAACTTCTCCGCCGATTTTTTCAACAACCTTCTCTATATTATCGTCTTCAAGCCTGCTCGAAAAAATGAACAGTCCTTCATATTGTCTCAAAGCGGTTTCACCCATTGTTGCTGTCTCCATTGTCATTGCCTTTCACCGAAGCTATAGCCCCGTTATACTCGTTCATAGCGCTTTCAACCCCGCTGTCAATAATATGCCTGACAGCTTCCGCCGCCCGCTCAGCGGTGTTTTCAAGCGCTTTCTTCTCCTTGCCTCTAAAAGGCTTGATCACATAATCTGTAATGTCGCCTTTTACGTTGCCCCCGCCTACTCCAACCCTCAACCTCACAAAATCTCTTGTGCCCAACTCCCTGATCACCGATTCCAGCCCGCGATGTCCTCCGCTACTGCCCCCGCTCCTGATTCGAAAGCGTCCCATATCAAGATTAACATCGTCTACAACCACAAGCAAAGCCGATTCGGGCCACCCCTTCTTCCGAAGCAGAGCATTCAAAGCAACACCGCTTCTGTTCATATATGTCTGAGGCTCTACAAGAAGCAGAGGCCTGCCTGACAGATGAATCTTCGCAACCCTCGAGTTGGTCCTGAAGCTTTTTCTGAATTTCGCACTTTCCGCGGCAGCTAAAGATTCAGCAACCATGAATCCAACATTGTGAGGCGAAGATATGTACCTCCTGCCCGGGTTACCCAGACCCGCAACAACCCTTATACCTGCGGTATAACCTTGGCTATCCATGCGTGTAGACCGTCCGGAACATCCCCCTTGCTGCGAAACAGACTCTACTAATTATAACAGTCCGAACGCAAGCACACATATGCGCGGATATTCAGTCCGTAGTTTCTTCCCCGCCCTCTGCTTCGGTTTTCTCTTTGCCAATAACTTCCGGTTCTGCTCCTTCTTCAGCCTCAACCCCTTCTTCCTCCTCCTCAACTTCTACATGCGGAACTGCGACACTTGCCACGGCCACATCGGCGGGCGTAAGAATTGTCAGAGACGGATCCACATCCATATTCTCAACCATTAATGTATCGCCGACTTTCAATCCCGACACATCCACGTCAATCGACTCTACCAGGTCGTTGGGAAGACATTCCACTTCAACCTCACGGATAAGATGCTCGATAACCCCGCCTTCATCGGTAACTCCCACCGGTTCACCGACAAAATTGACCGGAATACTGACGGTCATTTTCTTTGTCATTGATATCTCGAGAAAATCCACATGCAACACTTTGTCAGTAATGGGGTCATGCTGGATCTCTTTTAACAGCGCCTTCTTTGCGCTGCTGCCGTCTATATGAAGATCCATTATCAGGCTTTCACTTGCGTGATGCGCCATCAAAAGCTCAAAATCATGCCGGTTCATCTTTATCAGGCGCGAATCTCCGTTCCTGAGATTAAATACGCCGGGAACCAGCCCGGCATGCCGCAGCCGTCTGGCTGAGTTTTTTCCCGTCTCTTCTCGTTTCTGCGCATTGAATTCTATTTTCTTTGCCATTTGGTTATGCCTCACTTATTTACGGTTTAAACAAAGACGTGACCGACCGGTTCTCATGTATCCTCAGCATCGCTTCGCCAAGCAGATCGGCGCAGGTCAAAATCGTAATAGGGAAATCCCCCTTGTATTGCATGGGAACACTGTCGGTAGTTATAAGTTCTTTAATCTCTGACGCTTCCAGTCGCTCTCCTCCCTCTCCGCCAATCATGGCATGCGATACAACCGCATAAATCTCTCCGGCTCCATGCTGCTTCAATATCTTGGCTGATTCACAAAGAGTACCAGCCGTTGAAGTCAGATCGTCAACCATTACAACAGTCTTGTTCTCTACTTCTCCCACTATGTTCATGGCTACAACCTTGGTTGCAGATTTTCTGAATTTCGCGCCAAGAGCCAACCCGGCCTGCAGCATGTCGGCATAGGCAACAGCCATCTTAACCCCGCCGGAATCCGGCGAAACCACGACAATGTCATCTTCAATTCCAATACTCTTCAGGTACCGCACCATTACAGGCATCGCATAAAGATGGTCCACAGGTATATCAAAAAATCCCTGTATCTGCTGCGCATGCAAATCCATCGTGAGTATACGCGTGGCTCCGGCAGCCACAAGCAGGTTGGCCACCAGCTTGGCCGAAATCGGAACGCGGGGTTGATCCTTGCGATCCTGCCGGGCATACCCGTAATACGGAATCACCGCTGTTATTCTTGCCGATGACGCGCGCTTGGCCGCGTCTACCATCAAGAGCAGTTCCATCAGGGCTTCGTTCGGCGGACTACACAGCGGCTGAACAATAAAAACATCCCTGCCCCTGACATTTTCCTTGATCTTGACGAAAATCTCACCGTCAGGAAACCTGACAATATCTACTTCGCCAAGTTCAACGTTCAGGTACTTCGCAATTTTCTCCGCCAGAGGACGGTTGGCATTTCCAGCAAAAACTCTCATTACATGATTATCCTCTATCATGTTTTAAGATTCCCGTTACTTTTCTCATTTTTCTCCAGCCCATGGTTGCCCGACTAGGACTCGAACCTAGACTCTGGCCTCCAAAGGGCCGTGTGCTACCATTACACCATCGGGCACCGTCTGTGCAACTTCAGTCCAGACAGGAAAACCTGACCGTTTCACCAGCTCCCCGGCTACCGACGCGGCATGTTCCTGGCTATCGGCAAGCCCGAAAACAGTAGCTCCGCTCCCGGACAACAATACGTCAATAGCTCCGGCAGCTCTTAAATTCTCCGCCAGAATTTCAATTAGCGGGTATTTCCTGAAAACAACCTCCTGCAAATCATTCCGCAAAAGACCGGCTGCTCTACTCGCTTCACCTTGAACCAAGGTCAAAACCAGTATACTAACTTCACCATGCCCGGTGGTCAAGCCCCCGTTATAACGCGAATATATATCGCCGGTCGAAACCGAAAACCCCGGATTCGCCAGAACCAGGTGCATCTTTCCTGCCGGGCCGGACAGGTCAACATCAGGATATCTGACCCTCTCGCCCGCGCCCTCTACCAGCGTCATCCCTCCATGCACCAATGCGGGCACATCACATCCAAGCTCAGCGCCCATCTCCATAAGCTGTCTTTTCTCAACATCCAAAGCCCATAACGCGTTCAGTCCGATCAATACTGCCGCAGCGTCAGAACTGCCGCCGCCCAGTCCTCCGCCAACCGGTATCCGCTTTTTCAGGCGAATATCTGCGCCCACGGCGCATCCTGACCTTTCCTGCAGAAGAGAGGCGGCCTTGACAGCCAGATTATCCCTGTGGCCGGTCTTTTCAAGGTTACGGCAGCCCGGCACGTCTCCAACCTGCATATCCAGCTTAATCTGACCGTCATCACGCAATTCAAACTCCAGAATGTCCCAAAGCGAAACAGGACACACAAGACTTTCAATTTCATGATAGCCGTCCGGCCGAAGGCCGAGAACTTTCAGAAAAAAATTGACTTTGGCTGGAGCATTAACTGTTACAACAGCGTTCCGTGTATTCCCCCCGCTCAGACCCTCAGCGCCGCGCACGGCTTTCTTTTTCCGGTGAATCGACATGACGAGCGAAGTACCATAACGGATGTCCCGATGTCAAGATAGAGAAAAGACTTTCTTTGGAGCGGGTGGCGGGAATCGAACCCGCGTAGCCAGCTTGGAAGGCTGGAGCTTTACCACTAAGCTACACCCGCACTCCCCCAAAAAGTCGGGGCATATAATGTCCCGATCGCGGCCAAAAGTCAAGTTGCCGCGAAAAAAAATCAAAACTCTCGGCAGCACCCCTCTCGCACCCGGCGCCCCGCAACCTCTTTCAGCCGGAAAACGAGCGCCCCGGCTCAGCATCAAGAACGCCTCCGTCAACTTCAACAACACTCCGGTCCATCCAGCAGGCGCCCGCAATCATGGCGGCATTGTCAGTGCAATATTCCGATGCAGGCAATAATAACTTAACATTCATGCGTTTGCAAAGTTCCCCCAGGGATCCCCTCAACCGGCTGTTCAAAGAAACCCCGCCGGCAACCACAAGTGTATTCACTCCGGAAAGAGCCTTTTCACATCTTTGAACAATCGCATCAATGATAGCTTCCTGATAACTGGCTGCAACAGACGCAATCTTCCGTGGAATAACTTCACCTGAACGCTCTTTAAGATAATACAATAGAGAAGTCTTCAGTCCGCTGAAACTGAAACATAATTCAGGATCCAGACCGCCGCAGAAATCGGCCTTTTGTTGCCTCCCCCGCGGAAAACTTACCATCCCGGGGTCTCCATCCCTCGAAATAAGATCAATAGCCGGTCCCCCGGGATAACCAAGCCCCAGAAGCTTGGCTCCCTTGTCAAAGGCTTCGCCGGCAGCGTCGTCTATTGTCTCGCCTAAAACCCTGTATTCACCTGGACTGCGAAACTTGATAAGCGAGGTGTGACCGCCGGAAACGACCAGAGCAATAAACGGGCCCAAATCCGAAATACCGGGCGTATCCTCGCCCAGAAACGCCGAGTAAACATGGGCCCTTATATGATTAACACCATAAAGCGGCCGCCGAAGACTCATGCTGAGGCCTTTTGCGAAGGAGATTCCTACCAGCAGAGAGCTTGCAAGCCCGGGGCCGGAAGTAACAGCAATACGGTCAATGTCACCCCAGTCACACCGCGATTTTTTTATGGCCCTGTCCACTACATCCGGAAGGCATTCCACATGACTGCGCGAAGCAATCTCCGGCACTACCCCGCCATAAGGTTCATGAAGTTTAACCTGGCTGAGCACCTCGCTGGAAAAAACCCGTACGCCATCTTCAACAACCGCAGCAGCCGTTTCGTCACATGATGTCTCAATCCCAAGTATTATCATCCGCCCTTAGTCCTGAATACCATGACGGCCTGCAGAATGTCCGCAGCCCTTTCAAGTTGTAAATCCGTCACATCCCCGCTTATATCCCCGTCCTCGACATATGTTTCACGGGTTTCAACTTTGGCCCTGTTGAGTTGAATCCGGCGCCATTGCCCGGCAGACACATACACCCGCACATCAGGTTCAAGACCATTTTCATGTATTCTCCGCCCGTCAGGCGTATAATAGTAAGCTGTTGTAAGACGTATCGCCGTGTTTTCTTCGCTGCGCAGCGGCACAACACTCTGCACCGATCCCTTTCCGAAGCTGGTGTCGCCCACCAGGATAGCCTTATTGTGCGAATGAAGGGCTCCGGCAACTATTTCCGAAGCGCTTGCAGTGCCACCGTTAATCAATACCGCAATCGGAAGATCCAAAAACTCATAACTTCCTCCCGCTATAAGCTGCTTCGGTTCATGCACACCCGGCCGACCTTTTGTGGTAACAATAAGAGAACCTCGTTTAAGAAATTTTTGCGCCACCTGCTGTGCAGCGGTCAAGAGTCCGCCCGGGTTGCTGCGCAAATCAATGATCAATGCTTCCATATTGTTCGTTTTAAGATTTTCCAGGACCGATTCCAGGTGGTCAGCCGTTGTTTCGGCAAAATTAGTAATCCGAACGTATCCTATGTTGTCACGAATCACTCGCTGCCCTTTAACCGACGGAACTTCTATATCATCCCTTATTATGGTTACATCCCTGGGCTCTTTCTCATCCTGGCTCCTGATTTTCAGTGATACCGGCTCCCCTTTTCCGCCCCGCATCATTTTTACAGCTTCTTCGAGAGAAGGATCAGTCATCTCTTTACCGTCAATCTCGAGTATTTGATCGCCCGATTGAAGGCCGGCCCTGAAACCGGGAGTGTCCTCAATAGGCGCAATAACCGTCAAAAAACCGTTGCGAATACCTACATGGATGCCAATTCCACTATATTGCCCGCTTGTCTCCATGCGTATTTCATCAAATGCCTCCTTCTTCAGAAAACCGCTGTATTTATCCATTGATTTGAGCATGCCGTCGAGAGCTCCCGCAACGATCTCATCATACCCGGCTTCGTCCACATGATGCTCCCTTATGTGTATCATTACTTCCGCAAGCTGCTTCATTTTGCGGTATGCAATGTCATTTTCATCAACGACACCGCCTCCCTCAATCGTCTCAGACTCTGAGGCAGAACAGAATGTCAACACCACAAAGATCAACGCGACAAAACACAACAAAGGCTTTACAAAGTTGCAACGAGGCAAAAATTCATCCCTGACATCAATCCGCATAATCAATCCATTCCTTCCTAACCTGACCTGTTCATAAAAATCTATTACGAGTGTTCATGTCACTTCATCTTAACGACTTTGCTGGCCAGCCGATCTTGACGCATGTCTATGCGCCTTCACCCGGCT
>CAYYVQ010000017.1:0-2301 GCA_964475205.1 uncultured Victivallales bacterium
CATGACCCAGTGCGTTTCAAGCTATTTTACCCACAGATTCTGCGGAAGACCCAAAGTTAAAATAGCGGATATGCATTTTCATGGTCACAGGTTGGGCGTTGCCAAAATCGTGGCAATAGAGTTATGCTGCCAACTTACAGGCGTTAGTCAACGTGAGATAGCCAGGCATTTTGGATACAAAACAGATGCAGGGGTTAGTAAGCAGAGGCGAGTATTGCGGGGTACGATGCGTGGTAACCCCGAGATTGAGAAACGAATCAAGAAGATCAAGAAAAAGTTGTCTCAAAGTATAAAGTAAAGGTCTGACCCTGACACTCCGAATTTAACTTGCTAACCAACTCGTCAAAGGATAGTATCTTAAAAAAATATGTAGGGCGGCGCCAGCGGTTGGCACCGTGTACATGCTTCTTTAATGAATAATTGTGAGGTGGTATGCGATGAAACTGGCTTGGCGCTTGGATGGATGGATTAGGCTCTGTGTGATTGGACTTGCGACAGTGTCAATTCCTGCGGGGGCCCGCGCTTGGAGTGAGGACTTTGAAAACGGACTTTCAACATGGACGAGCACTGGCCTGTGGGGGCTGACATCGGCACGTCAACATTCGGGGAGTTACGCGGCAACAGATAGTCCCGGAAGCTATTACACCAACAATTCGGACGCGGTGTTGACGACCGTGTCGGGAATTGATCTTTCGGCATCGGTCAACCCCGCCATCTCTTTCTATCACCAACATCAGATTGAACCGGATTATGATTTTGGCCGCGTTCTGATATCGACCAATGCCGGCGCAAGCTGGACCCAGCTCGCCCAATACTCCGGGAACACCGCTGGCTGGCGGCGGGAGCAACTGGACTTGTCCACGGCAGCCGGTCAGTCCGACGTGCGGATTCGTTTCAGACTGGTCACAGATGCCTCGGTCGTCATGGACGGCTGGTATATTGATGACATCCTCATTGACGAGACACCGGCATCCCCGGCGCTGACCAATGTTGTGGCGCAGGGCGTCAGCGCCGTGGTGTTAACGTGGGAACCAAGCGCGACTCCCGCGGTGACAGCCTACCGGATCTACCGGTCGAGAACCGCGAACTTTGATTGGCGAGACGCCGTGCTCGCGGGGCAGACGGATGCGGGCACAACCACTTTCACGGACATCGCCGCTGCCCCGAAGGCCACGTTCTATTATCGTGTTATGGCGATAACCGATGAGGGGCTGCATGCCGAAAGCAGTGAAGTCGGCATCACGCTCCCGCCGGGCATGGACTATCCCTTCTTGGACACTGGCGAGGCGGGTGGCACCTACTGGACCGCCGATGGCAACTGGGCGCTCTCCGGGGAGAGCACCTATGAGGGCGATTATGCCTGGTCCGATTCCCCGGGCGAGTTGTATCCCGATTCCATCAACGCTTCGTTGCGTCTTGCAGTGCCGCTGGATCTTGGTGCGGCTGTTTCCCCCGTGCTGACGTTTCAACACAAGCACGACATCTTGAGCGGAGATGCGGGCGCGGTGGAGGTCTCGGTGAACAACGGTGCCGACTGGACCGCGTTGAAAACGTTTACGGGTACAACTTCCACCAACAACTGGACCGGCGAGCGCCTGAGCCTGGCTTCCGTGGCGGGGCAGTCCGCCGTGTTGGTCCGCTTTCGCCTGACGACCAGCGTCTCCGGGCAGGCGGACGGCTGGTGGCTCGACAACATTTCGGTGGCCGAGGCGCCCGATGCCGTGCCCACGTTGTTGCTTGACCAGGTAACCTCTCATACCCTGCGGTTGAGTTGGCCGGCAAACACCAATACGGTTTTTTCGCATTATGCCGTGCATCGCGTTCCTGGCGAGGGTGGCGTTACGCATCTTTCGCCCTGTGTAGCGGAAATCCCGGATCAAACTCAGACCGAATGGGTCGACACGGATCTTGACCTCGATTCGCAGTATGCCTACCGCTTGTACGCGGTTTCCCCTTACGGAACCTACTCGCCGGACGGAGACGAGGCCTCGGTAAGAACTCTCAACAACCCCCTGCCGTTCACGGACGGTTTCGAGGATGGCGCAAAGGGCTGGGTGTTCACAGGTTCATGGGGAGTGACCGCAGAGACCAACTTTACCGGAACGGCCTGCCTGACCGATTCCCCCCTCGGGTTTTATGGGCCTTCCTTGAACAACGCCAACAACGGGGCCCGCACGGCTGTCGATCTGACTGGGGTGGACTGGCCGGTACTTTCCTTCAGGGACCGGCATGCTTTTTATTCCGCCGATGCCGGCGACCGCGGTATTCTCGAGGTCTCCCCCAACGGAAGCTCCTGGACGC
>CAYYVQ010000017.1:2401-42897 GCA_964475205.1 uncultured Victivallales bacterium
ATATCGATAAGCTCACCGTCGAGGAGGCGCCTCAGGCGGTGACGCTGGGGACGCCGGCGCCGCATCTCAAGAGCGTGGATCTGAGCTGGTCGAGCTATCCGGACGACGGCACGTTCCAACGCTACGAGATCTACCGCCGCGAGTCGAGCGGGGTGACGCTTGCCGACACGTGTGTGGCGATTATGACCAACCGCCAGACGCAGGCCATGACTGACACTGGTCTCTCGATCGGCAAGACCTACTATTACAAGGTTTTCGTGGTCAACAGCAACGACACCTACAGCGCCTCCAACGAAGCGGATGGCACGACCGTGCCGATCGCGCTGCCGGTCGTGGATTCTTTTGACGACATGTCGCTGTGGGATACGCTGGGCGGCTGGGGCATTGAGACCAACGGGGCGGAAGGCTTTCTTTCCGACTCGCCCGGTGTGCAGTACGCCAACAGCCTGAACAGCGGCAACAACTACGCGCTGAGCGCGGTGGACCTGACAGAAGTGGACTGGCCGGCGCTTTCCTTCAGGGATAGGCATGCTTTTTATTCCGCTGATGCCGGCGACCGCGGTATTCTCGAGGTCTCCCCCAACGGAAGCTCCTGGACGCGGGTGTACGGGGTCACCGGAACGCGCGAAGGCTGGGCCGAGCAACGCATTGACCTCTCGCCATGGCGCGGCGAGCCGAACCTGCGTATTCGCTTTTACCTGGAGAGCAACTCCTCGCTGGCCGGGGAGGGCTGGTTTGTGGATGATTTTTCGGTCGAGGAACACGCGGCGGGCGGGATGCAAACTCTTCCCTTCGCCGCGCGCTTCGAGGCGGGGCTGACGAACTGGATTGCGGGCGGCTGGGTGGCCTCTACGAACAGCCCGTACGAGGGGACGGGCTGCGCGCGCGATCTGCCCTCGCGCTGGTCGCCGGCCAAAACCGAATCGTGGCTGTCGCTGAACCGCGAACTGGATCTTTCGGGCGCGGCCGATCCCCAGATCACGCTCTGGGCGCGGGGGCTGCGCGGCTACAACAATTACGGTCGGCTCTACGTCTACCTCTCTAAAGACGGCGGTGTGACCTGGCGAGATATTTCCAACGTGCTGGATTTTGACACGCAATGGACGCGCTTCCAGTACTCCGTGCCGTCTGACTACCGGGTAGCTGGGGTCCGGCTGGTGATCCGCTCCTACACGCATCAATACGAGATGGAGAAGGAACTGTATATCGATAAGCTCACCGTCGAGGAGGCGCCTCAGGCGGTGACGCTGGGGACGCCCTCGGATGTTTCTGTCAACGGCATGACGCTCTCCTGGTCGCGATACGCAGGCTCCGCCTTCCAATATTACAAGGTCTTCCGTCATACTGCAGAGAATGTCAACGAGAGCCACACCCCCCTGGCGGTAATCACCGATTCGACTGTCACAAACTTCGTGGACTCCGGGCTCTCCGCCCGCACTCGCTATTTTTACAAGGTGTATGTCTATGACGAAAGCGACACCGGGAGCGCTTCCAACGAGGCCTCCTCGCAGACGCTCGGTGTTCCGCTTGGATGGAGCGATGATTTCGAGTCCGCCCAGCCGGATCCGGCATGGACATTTACGGGAACATGGGGGCTGCAGTCCGGTGCGGGCGTCGCGGGTTCGACCGCCCTGACCGATTCTCCCGGAGACTACGCCCATTCATCCGATACCTGGGCGCAGACGGCCGTGGATTTGAGCGACGCCGTCTGGCCGGCGCTGGTCTTCAAGGACCGCCACGCTCTGCCGCCCTCGGGCGACAACGCCTATCTCCAGATCGGCGCGGCCAACAACGACAACATCGCCTCGATCGCCTGGACCACGGTGTACAGTGTGCGCGAAAGTCGCACGGAATGGAAGGAACAGAAAATCGACCTTTCAAGCTGGAAAGGGCATCACACCGTCTACATCCGCTTCCGGCTGAGTTCCAATTCGAGCGTGGTGGACGACGGTTGGGCTCTTGATGATGTTGCCGTTCGCGAGCACACACCCGGCGCTGAAACCGATGCACTTTACGAACGCTTCGAGGACGGCCTGGGAAACTGGATCAACGGCGGCTGGATCGTCTCGTCGAATTCACCCTGGGAGGGCGCGGCCAGCGCCTTGAACCATGCATCGCAGTATGTGCAGGCATATACCGACTCCTGGCTGGTCTATGGAAGCGAGCTGGATCTCTCGACGGCGACGGACCCGAAGGTCACGTTCTGGACCCGCGGCTGGCGCGGCTACTTAGACCGCGGACGGCTGTACCTGCGTTTGTCGAAAGACGGCGGTGCCACCTGGCTCGACCTTTCCGGAATCATTGCGGTCGAGGAGGAGTGGACGCGTTTCCAATACGCGGTTCCCGCCGAGTACCGCACCAACGGCATCCGCGTGGCGATTCAGTCCTACGCATACTCTTCCGACCTCGACAGCGCCTTCTACATCGATTCGTTCGGTGTTGGGGAAGAAATTCCCGGCGCGCCTGCGCCGGTTTCCCCGGTTGACGGGGCCACGGTCTCTGTGTATCGCCCGGTCTTGACCGTTACCAACGCGGTGGACACCCAGACCGATCCGTTGACCTATGCCTTCGAGGTGTATTACAGCGCGGATCTGGATCAGGAGTCCCTTGTTGCCCAGAACCCGGCCATCGCCTCAGGCGCATTCGCTACGTTCTGGGAACTTGACACGGATCTCGTGGACGGCAGCCGATACTGGTGGCGTTGCCGGGCAAGTGACGGAGCGTATACTGGCCCCTGGATGGCGACCGCATCGTTTTATGTCAACCATATCAACAGCGCACCGCTGCCGGTTGTGCTCGCGGGGCCGCCGCCGGATTCGATCCTGCATGACCTCACGCATGAACTGGCATGGAAGCCAACGGTCGACACCAATGCCGGCGATATCGTCAGCTCGTATCACCTTCAGGTCGATGCCTCGTCCGCTTTCACCAATCCGGTGGTCGACGATGCGGCAATTGCGGTCAGCGGAACAACATCCGGCAGTCAATGGCGGGTGGCCATGCCGCTGTCTTCGTTCAGCGGCAGTGAGGCGCTCGTGGAGAACACCCTGTACTTCTGGCGCATGCGCGCCTGCGACCAGTGGAACGCATGGTCGGATTGGAGCGCCGAAAACATGTGGTTCATCTTCGGGACTCCCCCGCCGACGATCAACACTTTCGCCACGTCAAGTCAAGACACATTTGATCTGAGCTGGGAGCGTAGCGGCAAGGAGGTTGTCATGGAATTCAGTCCTTCGCTGAATGAAACCAACTGGCAGGTGGTTGCCGGCCCCGTCACCGCAACCAATTGGACTCTGGAGCTTCCTGAAGGCCACTCCTCAGGGTTCTTTCGAATAAGAACCCAGGATTAGACGGCGTGTTTATCAGTTGATCGCCCTCGTCAGTACTTGAATCTGCTTCCGCCGATATATTCGCGGAGCAGAGAATTCGGAGGGACGACCGATTCGCTCAGGGCCAGGAAATTCAACAGGAATTCCGTCAGACGCCTGGCTTCGGCGTATTCCGGGTACATTGGCTTGACCTGCATCAGCAGTGATTCCACGTGCGGCTTAAGAACCGCCAGTTCGTAGTCCAACGCGGAATTGAAAGTGGCGTCGGCTTCTTTCTGATAGGGGAAAATCCATTTTTTCTCGCCGCGTCTCACAGAAGGCCATCGCCTCAGCGTTTCAAGAGCCGAATAGCCTCGGAACTGGCTGTCCCGCACAAGGCGGCGCATCAGCCTGTTATCGGTTGTGGATATCCGGTTGTTAGCATCGACGGCAAGTTGTGTAAGAGCGCTGACATAGATCTTGAACTTCCGCCCTGAAGGGATCATTCGGGTTAGCTCGGGATTAAGGCCGTGGATACCCTCGACGATAAGGACCTGCTCTTTTTCCAGGCCGATTGTACTTCCGCTTGGTTTGCGGGTTTTTGCGGTAAAATCGAATTTTGGCAGTTCGACTTCCCTGCCCTCTATGATATCCAGGAGATGGCGGTTAAACAGTTCCACGTCTACAGCTTCGATATGTTCATAATCCGGCTCTCCGTTTTCATCCCTCGGGTTCCGGTCCGGGCTCACGAAATAGTCGTCGGTTGAGATAACGGTCGGTTTCATTCCGGTGACGGTCAGGTGCGTGACAAGTTTTTTTGAGAAAGTTGTTTTACCCGAGCTGGAAGGACCTGCGACCAGCACAAGCTTGATCTTGTCGCGATCGGTTGCTATCTGGTCGGCAATCCGCGCAATCTTCTTTTCATGCAGAGCTTCGGCAGTCATCACAAAATTATCCACCTTGTTGTTTGCGATGATTTCGTTCAGTTTCCCGACAGTGTTTACTTCGAGGATTCTGCCCCATTCCTTGTGTTCCTGGAAGATCTGGAAGAGATGTGGCTGGTCTTCAAAAGGGGGCACTGTCAGCGGATCAGACCTGTCGGGGAGATGCAGGACGAAACCAGGCGGGTAGTGAACAAGTTCAAAACGTCTGAGCGCCCCTGTTTCCGGGGCCAGCGGGCCATGGGCCAGGTCGGAGAACCCGTCGCACCAGTGAACAACAACACGGGGCGGGTTTCTGTATTTCAGCAGGTTGAGCTTGTCAGTCTGGTCCGCTTCTTCGAATTGTCTTACTGCATCGGCAAACGATATTTTGCGTCTTTCTATCTGGAGGTTTGCCTGCACCATATTGTTAATATTTTCGTTGATTTTCTGCAATTCTTCGCTGGTGATTCCCGTCTCGGCATGGTTATTGCCCGAGAAGCTGCAATACAGCCCTAGTCCGAACGAATGGTCTACTGAAAACCTTGCATCCGGAAAGGTTTCGCGGACAGCCTTGGCCAGCATAAAAGCAAGTGACCTGCGGTAAATCCGCCAGCCATGAGGGTCAGCCATGGTAAGAAATGCCACCTCGCAATTAACGCTTAGAGGATAAGAAAGCGAAACCAGGTCGTTATTCACCCGCGCGGCGATATAGGGGATTCCAAAAGGGGAAGCTGAGCTTTCCATCAGGCAATTTACTGTTGTTCCCGCATCGCAGGTTATTGCTTTTCCTTCGGGTTTAAGACGCACTGTGATGGAATTCATATGTAGAAGATATCACTTCTGAGATTCCAGTCAATGCGAGAGAAACGATAGCTTTCAAAGCTTTCTCACGAATGGATAAGGTTATTGTCGCTTAGAATACGCAACGCGTCCCCAGACAATATCTAATCCTAAGCAAGTGCTAACACCAAGCTAACCTGAATATGGGATATATGATGCGCGGGTAAATCAAGTGATCGTGGTTTAAAGAGCAAACAGTTGCTTAATTTCAGTGAGGAATGTATGATGAAACCTGTCAGGGATTGTTCAACAGTTAAACAGGACGTAGCTTTTGATCGCAAGAGCGCCGGGGGTGAAGTCATGGCCAAGGAACGCATACTAGTTGTTGAAGACGAAGAAGATATTCAGGAATTAATGAGCTATAATCTTGGCAAAGAGGGTTACGAGGTAATATGCGCAGATGATGGCGAAAGCGCTTTGAAGAAGGTAAAATCTAAAACGCCCAACCTTGTAATACTTGACTTGATGCTTCCCGGAATCGACGGACTCAGCGTTTGCAAACAACTTCGGGCGGACCCCGCGACAAGTGGGATACCTGTTGTAATGTTAACCGCAAAAGGTGAAGAGGCGGACGTGGTAAGCGGCCTTGAAGTCGGCGCCGACGATTATGTTACAAAGCCGTTCAGTCCCCGCGTCCTTCTTGCCAGGATCAGGGCTGTGCTTCGCCGCAAAGAGGCAGCAGCGCCTGATGCCGGATCGGTCATCAGGAGGGGTGATATTGAAATAGACCCGGTTCGCCACCGGGCGCTTGTAAAAGATAAACCGGTCGACCTGACATTTACAGAATTCCGTGTTCTCGAATTTCTCGCGCGGCGTCCCGGTATTGTTTTCAATCGTTACCAGATAGTCGACGCTGTTCGAGGCGAGGATTACCCCGTTACGGACCGGTCGGTTGATGTTCAGATAGTGGGATTGCGGAAGAAGCTGAAGAATTGTTCACACTATATAGAAACCGTTCGAGGTGTGGGGTACAGGTTTAAGGATGCGCCCTGAACGCCCCGCCGACATAAACGGGATTCGGAATTAGAAAAGTGAAACGCAAAAAGCTTCTATGGCAGATATATCCCTCTTACCTGCTTGTCATACTGATTTCTCTTCTCGTAGTGGCCTGGTATGCGTTCAGTTCGTTAGAGAATTTCTACCTGGATCATATTCGGAACGACTTGTGGAAGAAAGCAAAGCTTGCTTCAGGAACATTCCTGGAAGAACCTGAGCCGATAACTCCGGAGACTGCCGCGGCAGTGTGCCGCGACCTTGCACGGCTGGACGGAGTCCGCTTTCAAGTTGTGTTGCCCTCGGGCCAGGTGATAGGCGATTCTGATGACCCGGACCAGACAATGCGCGACATGGGGGAGCGTCTAGAGGTTATCAGAGCATTAGATGGCCAAGTTTCCACAGACATCAGGCACGACAGCAGTTCGGGCGATGAAATGATGTATATGGGATATCCCGTGGAACATAGAGGCGCTGTTATTGGGATGGTTCGCGCTTCGGTATCTTTGGCTCCTGTTAATGAAGCCATTGGCGCCGCCTACCGCAGGATAGGTTTTGCAGCCGTGTTTGTAATTATGCTTGCGGCCGTTGTGGTGCTGGTGGTTTCCCACAGGATTACCAGTCCCCTGGGAAGGATCACCGAAGGCGCAGAACGTTTTGCCGCCGGGGATCTCGGCGCCAGGTTGGATGTTCCGAATTGCGAAGAAATGGCCAGGCTTGCCATAGCTATGAACAATATGGGCAAGGAGTTGGACGCAATGATCAGAGCCGAAAGGCAGCAGCGCAAGGAACAGTCCGCAGTATTGTCCAGCATGCAGGAAGGGGTCATAGCCATAGATGATGATGAACGCATCCTTCACGCAAATACTGCTGCAGCAAGGCTTTTGGGTTTTCAACAGGGCAGTGTCCACGGACGAAGCATCCAGGAAGTAGCCCGTATTCCGAAATTACAGGCTTTTGCCCGCAAAGCGCTCTCCAGCGACGATCCTGTGGAAAGTGAAATATCATTTGAAAGCGAAGACAAAAAGGGGAAAATTCTCCAGTTACATGGCACAGTTATGGTTGAGCCCGATGGCAGGCGTATGGGGGCCCTTCTGGTGCTCAATGATGTATCGCAGATAAAACGGCTAGAGAGGCTTCGGCGCGACTTTGTCGCAAATGTTTCTCATGAACTTAAGACGCCCATAACTACTATTAAAGGGTTTGTTGAAACCATTGTTGACAGTCCGGAAACAAACGTCGAAAAACAAAAACATTTTCTTGGCATTATTGAAAAGCAGGCAAACAGGCTTGATTTATTGATAAAAGATATTCTCAGTCTGTCGCGGATCGAACATGAAAATGACGACTCGCTTGTTGAATTGCGCATGCAGCGTTTGGCCGGAGTGATTCGCGAGGCTATAGAAATCTGTTCGGAAAAAGCGTTGGCGAAAAATGCTGTTGTGACGTCTAATTGTGACAAGGATATAGAGGCGTTGATCAATCCGGCCCTGCTTGAGCAGGCTCTAGTTAACCTTATTGAGAACGCTGTCAAGTTTGGTGATGATGGAGTTCATGTCAGCATCAAGGTAAGCAGGAAAGATAATGAGACGCTTGTCTCTGTAAATGACACCGGACCAGGAATTGAAAAAAGGCATCTGGATCGTCTTTTTGAGCGTTTCTATCGAATTGACAAAGGACGAAGCCGAAAACTGGGGGGAACCGGGCTGGGGTTATCCATTGTCAAACACATTGCCACGGCCCACAAGGGGAGTGTGGAGGTAGACAGCAGGCCGGGCCGGGGGACAACTTTTACTATCCGCCTCAAGGCCGGATGAGTTTTCCTCAACTGTAATAAAGCCGGCTAACACACTTCTAACATTTGCCTCATTTATCACTAATCCGTGTTCTTGATGTTATGCCATGTTGTGATTGGATCAGCTTCTGCTGTTCATCAGGCCCAGGCCTGTGATCTGAATTCTTCACGCATGTGAATAAATCTTTAGAGAGGATGTGGAGTCAGAAGAGAACAGAACATGGTTGAAGAAATTAACTTATCTTATTTGCGGTCTTAAAATGGAGGTTATGTAAAGTCATGAAAAGCAAGATATTGACATTTTTTCTGTTGGAGCTGTGCGGCGCTGTAGTTGCTAATGATGGCGTCAAATCTAAACTGGTATAGGTTGTAAATAAGTCGAAGCCTCTCTCTAAATAGCACGGAAGGCGGGAATCCGGGAAATGAACCAAAAGAAACATTTCGACAATGGATGCGCTAAGGATTCGCTTCGAAACTGTCTGATGCGGAGCGAAGCAATGGATCTGGATGAGATCATCTCGCACCTGAAGGTGGATAAAAAGCATGTCGTTTGCGAATTACAGAAGCTTATCGACGAAGGAGAGGTAGAAGTTCTTCATCCTGTATGCGTAGCCGAACCCTCTTATTACGGCATGAAGATGGACGCAGGCAGAACGCTGGAGCACTATAGACTGGTGCGCGAAACGGATGATGCGTTCCTGTGGGAACAGGAAGTGTTGATAAGGCTTCCTGCCGGCAGAATGTTCAAAGTAAGCGAGAAAGAAGAAAGGAGGTATCCGAAAAAAACAGCACAGCGCAATATAACTGTTAACACAAAACTATCGAGCAAAAGCGCAGGATTGACACCTGCTTTCACTTAAAGCACAATAAAAAACGCACAAAAAACGAGGAGAGAAGAAATGAATAAGTTATTAGCATTGGTTCTGGCTACAGGAATGGCTGCCGGAACGACAGCAATGGCTAAAGAGAAAATAGTCATGGACGGTTCAACAACTGTAGGACCTATTGCCAAGGCTTTTGCCGGCTACTACGAGGCAAGAAATTCGGACGTCTCTGTTACGGTCAGCGAGACCGGCAGCGGAAACGGCGCCAAGAGCCTGATCGACAACTCATGTCACATCGCGAACATGTCGCGCTTCATGAAAGACAAGGAATTCAAGTCCGCGGTAGCAAAAGGAATTCAGCCGGTTGCACACGCAGTGGCAATGGACGGAATTGCTATAGTGGTTCATTCCAGCAATCCTGTCGGTGAACTCTCGGTTGAACAGGTCAGGAAGATCTATAAAGGCGAGATAACCAACTGGAAGAAACTAGGCGGACCGGATCTGAAGATCGTGAAGATAAGTCGTGACACAAGCAGCGGAACGTTCGAAACGTTTAACAAGCTTATCATGACCAAGCAAAAGATCAAGGATGCCGAATACGTGCAGAGCAATGGAGCAGCACGTTCACGCGTCACAAAAACACCGGGAGCAATTGGCTATGTAGGCATTGGTTTTCTTGATGGTGTCAAAGCCCTAACCATTGACGGTGTTGACGTAAGCGAAGAAACAGTTGCCAGCGGGAAATACCCGGTTTCTCGTCCGTTGTTTATGTTTACCAACGGTTATCCCGAACTGGGAAGTCATGTGCATGGTCTGATAACTTTGCACCTGACACCTGCAGGGCAGGAAATTGTCAAGGGCATAGGTTTTGTTCCTGTAACCAAGTACTAAGCTCTAAGAGCTATCGGGGACCCCGGCGGGGGTCCCTCTCCGGGCCGCGGCCATAAAATAAAATGGCCCCGGCCCGGGGAAACTTCGCTTTTCAAATCGGCTTGAGCCTGTAATTTAAAAGGGAAACATGGCGGACCTCTAAAATGTCCTCAATAAACGAACAAGAATTGCTTAAGTCGAGAAGTCGGGAAAGATGGCAGAAGATTCTCTCTTTTCTGGGCAGTTCTTCCTTATTTTCTGTAACTCTGTTGTCTGCCACGGGCATCATTTTCATACTACTTTTCATTTTCAAAGATGCTCTTCCCTTCTTCCAGATGAAAGGAATTGGCGCTCTTTTCGCATCAGATCAGTGGTACCCTGAAGGCGATCCGTCTCCAACATTTGGAGCCAGAGGCATTGTCGTCGGGTCCGCACTGGTTACAATCGGATCGTGCGCTATCGCCGTTCCCTTGGGAGTAACTGCGGCGATATGTCTCAGCGATGTTATTCCATTCACTCTGCGCCAGATAATCAAACCGGTTATCGAGCTGCTGGCTGCGATACCATCGGTTGCATATGGCTTTTTTGCTCTGGTTGTGTTTGCGCCGGTGCTGCAGGAGCAGGGAGGAACGCTGCTGGCATGGGGCATGTGGGTTATTCTCGGGCCGCTCGCAGCGCTTATATCAATCGTGCTGGGAGATCTGCTTAGTTCTAAGCTTATGGGCAGGAAATCGGCAATTCGGTGGTTCTATGCCGCAGTATTCCTGGGATTGTTTCTCTGGGGCCTGACTTCCCTTGGAGTTACATTAGATCAGATAAAGATATCGAACGGCGTTAACGCTCTGAATGCGTCAATCCTGCTGGCCGTCATGGCGCTGCCGACCATTGTAAGCGTGTGCGAGGACTCTTTGACTGCTGTGGGAAGAAGCCTGCGGGAAGGAAGCTACGCGCTTGGCGCAACAAGGGCTGAAACAATGGTAAAGGTGATTATTCCATCCGCCAGCGGTGGAATAGTGGCGGCAATCATCCTCGGTATCATGCGGGCCATAGGTGAAACCATGGTGGTTCTGATGGCTGCCGGAAACTCCTTCGAGGTGCCGGAACCATGGTTTAATTTCCTTGAAGGTGTTAGAACTTTGACGGCGACTATCGCACTGGAGATGGGAGAAACCGACCAGACAGCCGGGGCGCCTCATTATCACTCGCTTTTCGCGCTTGGTTTCTACCTGCTCATTTTCTCCTTTATCTGCAACGTTGTAAGTGAATGGGCCGTGCGCAGAACAAAGCGAAGATTGAAGGGACTATAATGGAATTGTCTACAAGAAAAGTTTTGGATCGGGCATTTTCCGGAACAGGTTTCTTTTCCCTTTTACTGATGTGCGCAGCGCTGGTAATTCTGCTTGCCCCTATCTTTATTAAAGGATCCACGGCTTTCTTCTTCAATGAAACCGTAGAAGGCAGGGAATACAAGCTGGAGACCTTTAACAGGGGCAACGCCGGCAAGCTTCACGAAGAGCTTTCCAGAGCTGAAAAGGCCAGAAAACCTGTCTATGAGATGCTTGAGAAATATGACAGGGAAATCGGCTGGACGGATATGAAGGAAAGGAAGGCCCTTGACAGCATCAAAGAGAAGGTGCGTAAGCTGCTTGGACCGCTACCCGGCGAAAATACTCCAGCTCTTCCTCGTGAACAATACGGTCAGACCAGATGGGATCGCGCCCAGGCTCACTTGCATAACCTGCTTTATCGAGAAGAATATGTATTCGAAAACTCGGGAGAGCTGGGCAAGAAGGTCTACAAACCGCGCAGAGACAAGTTCAAGGGCACATCACTTGAACCTCTTTTCACGTATTTTGAGGAAAACCTTGATAAAATGCTACTCCCAAGGCGTAAATTCTACTGGAGATTCCTGTTTGACCCGCCCGAAGATGCGTATTTCTTCGGCGGCATATGGCCCTCTTTTCTCGGAACGCTCTATTTGACAATAGGCACTATGCTCGTGGCGGCGCCGATCGGAATTATTTCCGCAATCTATCTTACACAGTACGCTGGAGAAAATCTTTTTGTCAGTTTTCTCAGAAGCTGCATCAGCACTCTTGCAGGTGTGCCCAGCGTTGTATTCGGGCTCTTCGGACTGGCTTTCTTTATCAATACGCTCCCTGTATTTGATGGAAAAAGTGTGGCTGTAGGCTGCTTTACCCTGGCTCTGCTTGTTCTTCCCACTGTTATAAGAGCATCGGAAGAGGCTATTCTAGCCGTCCCTCGAACCTATAAGGAAGCCTCCCTCGGGTTGGGCGCAACTAAATGGCATACTATATCAAAAGTAATTCTTCCTGCAGCATTTCCGGGCATCATAACCAGCATTATTATCAGTATGGGCAGGGCTGCGGGTGAGACTGCGCCTATACTTTTTACCGCTGCTGTCACCCAGGGTGGCGCTTTAGCGCCTAACGAGATTTTCTCGCAGGCAAGCCCGGCTCTTCCTGTCAGCATTTATTCAATTGTCACGGTACACAGACAGGTGGAAGAAGTCAGACATGTTCAGTTCGGTATGGTGATGTCGCTGGTTTCGCTTGTCCTTATTCTGAATGTTGTCGCAATAGTCATGAGAGCTAGAATTTCCCGAAAATTGAGAGGATAGAAGGGAGTAAATACCCATGCCAATGGAAGACATAAATGTACATCCAAGCGCAGCTTTGCCTGATGAGCGAGGTGGCGTTCAGGATTCTGAGACGGTAGTATCAGCAAGAGATTTTTCTCTTTTTTACAGGGAAAATGAAGCCGTAAAAAAATTGTCTGTAGACATTCCGCAAGGACAGGTAACAGCCATCATAGGTCCCAGCGGCTGTGGCAAGAGCACTTTTCTCAGGTCCATAAACAGGATGAACGACCTTATTCCCAAGACCAGCACAAAAGGAGAGCTTTTTCTTGGAAAACAAGACGCTTATGCGCCGCGGGTCGACGTTGTTTCCCTTAGAAAAAGAGTTGGTATGGTCTTTCAGGAACCCAACCCTTTTCCGAAATCAATATTCGAGAACATAGCCTTCGGACCACGGCTGGACGGAACACGATCGAGAACGAAGCTACGTGAAATTGTTGAAAGAAGCCTTCGCCAGGCGGCATTATGGGAAGAAGTTAAAGACCGGCTTGACTCGAATGCAATGGGACTTTCCGGCGGGCAGCAGCAGCGTCTTTGTATTGCCAGGGCGCTGGCGGTCGATCCGGATGTGCTGTTGATGGACGAGCCGACTTCAGCGTTGGACCCAAGGGCTACAACCAAGATCGAGGACCTGATAGGCGAACTGAGAGGCAAATATACAATTATAATTGTGACCCATAATATGCAGCAGGCTGCAAGGGTTTCGGATATGACGCTTTTCATGTACGAAGGGGTCCTGATTGAATATGGAGACACAAGGCGGCTTTTTACGGCCCCTTCCCAGAAACAGACAGAGGATTACATTACAGGAAGATTCGGATAAACCCGGGAGACTTTGACTATGACAATGCATTTTTTCAAAGAAGTTGACGGACTTAAAAAGCAGGTGCTCTCTTTGTGCGCCATGGTTGAGGAAAACCTTAACAAGGCGGTTCGTTCCATCGAAGAGCAGGATGCGGATCTTGCCATGCAGGTCATCGAAGCCGACAGCCGCATTGATGAGCGGGAAGTGGAAGTTGAAGAAGAAAGCCTGAAAATACTTGCCCTCCATCAGCCTGTGGCCATTGACTTGCGGTTCATAATCGCGGTTTTAAAGATCAACAATGACCTCGAACGAATCGGCGACCTCGCTGTTAACATTGCTGAACGATCTGTTCATCTCTGCAACCGTAGCAGATTAAGCATACCTGTTGACTTTGAAGGTATGACTGAGAAAGTCAGAAATATGCTTAAAAAAAGTATCGATGCCCTGGTAAACATGGACGCTGACCTTGCAAGGGAAGTCTGTAAAGCTGATGATGAAGTAGATGAGATAAACAGACAAATTCATGACATGGTTATAAAACACATGGAGCAAAGCGATTCGGCTGAAGAGATAGACAGCCTGATGCAGTTGCTGTCGGTAGCGCGCCAGCTCGAACGAATTGCCGACCATGCAACAAACATCGGCGAAGATTTGATTTATACCATAGAAGCCAGAATAATCCGGCACCATGCCGATGAACCCTAACCTGATCTATTCATCAACTCGGCGAGTTGATGGATAGATCACTCTGGCGCAACGTGTTGCGCCAGAGACGTGAGTCGAGCCGCTTGAGCGGCGATTCCTGCTGCGAGCGCTGATCGAGACACTGTGACGGCACCAAAACCGCCAGCAATTCTCATTATGGCCTCTTCCCCAAAAACCTATTGGAATGAGGATGTGCGTAGTAGCGCGGGCCTCGGCTTTCGGTGAAGCCGGGCCTACTCGCGCGTGGCGGCAATATCGTGCCGGATCTCCCGCCAGGCCAGACGTGGCAAAATGGCGATAATTAGAATTGCTGCAAAACCGCCTCCCACCCTTGCTTGAACAAGACGCTTCTGATAAAATATTATCGTTTTGCAATAATCGATCTTGGCTCAAAAGTTGTAGGCAATTGCGGCAATAAAGGAAGTGATTAATGGCGGTAACAGCGGGCATATTAGGTGGGTTTCTTGATACCGAGCTGAGAATAGAAGATTTTCAGGATTCTTCAAATAACGGCTTGCAGGTCGGTCACGAAACTCAACAGGTGGCGCGAGTATGTTTTGGCGTTGATGCTTCGATTGAATTCTTTGAAAAAGCGGCTGCAAGAAACGCTGACGCGGTTGTTTGTCATCATGGAATAAGCTGGGGCGATTCGCTCAAACGTATTGCGGGCCTTAATTACAGGAGGATCGAGTTTCTTGTGCGACACGGCATTGTGCTATACGCATATCACCTTCCGCTCGATGCCCACCCGAAATACGGCAACAACGCGCAGATCTGCAGGGTCATGGATCTGAAGAAGGTCAAGCCGTTTGGTTATTACAAAGGTAAACAGATAGGGTTCAGGGGCGAGTTTCCCGAGCCATTTTCTTATACGGATTTCAAGAAAATGGTTAGAGCCAGGGTGGGCCAGGAAATCAAATCCATGGACTTTGGCGGAAATCAAATCAGGACGGTTGCGGTAATTTCCGGCGCCGCATCTGAAGGTGTCGAAGAGGCTGCCATTGAAGGAATTGACGTATATTTGTCAGGCGAACCTTCCCTTGTTGCTTATAACCTTGCGCGGGAATACAATATCAACGCTGTTTTCGCCGGCCATTATGCTACAGAGGTTTTCGGAGTAAGGGCCTTGAGCAATGTTGTCGCAAAACGATTCGGGATTGAAACAGAAATGATCGATCTGGGCGTCCCTTTTTAAGGCAACACCATCGTTTGCTGATCAGGACATGTAACGCGAAAGGATATCACATGAAAGAAGCTCCCTTCAAAGCGAGGGATAAATCCCTCAATGTCCGCAGGTTTCTTTATGCCTGCGCTTTCTGGACGGTTGCAGGTGATGAGGAACTGAAAGCCGAAGAGCAGCAGTGGCTTGAGGCGCAGTTTGGCGAAGAAGGGGCAACCTCTTCACTCGAAGAATTCGTCTCTCTGGAAAGCTCTGACTTTTTTGACGCATTTGATTCTGCGGCAGATGCGCTGAGCGAAGAAGAAAAAAGAGACATTTATCCCCGTCTGGAAGAGTGGCTTTATTCCTGCGCTACTGCCGATGGAACTGAGGGAACCGGTGAACGGGATGTAATTCTGAAGATTAAAAACCGGCTGTCGCTGGAAACTGAGCTAAGAAATCTTGGCATACCCCGGAGCGCCGAACCAGGGGCGCAAAGCGGACCTGTGGAATCGAGAGTTGTCAGCACAAGAAACCAGGAAATCGCCGGGGTGGAACCGCAGGTGTCGGACTATTCCGCCCAGGGAAACGATATTTCAATTGTCAGGCAGGGCAGCCGCGTTCTTTCGGGACATGATACGGAAGTAACAGCGCTGGATATATCCAGAGATGGCAAAAGGGTGGTATCCGGCTCGGAAGACGGTTCTGTGAGGATATGGGACTGGAAAGACGGCACCGAGCTTATGAACGAATATGTGCATGAGATGGGCGTGATGGCCCTGCGCTGTTCACCAAAAGATGCCAGGGCGGTTACCGGTGATCGCCTGGGGGATGTTGTCGCCTGGGATGTTGAAAATTGCCGGACGTTATGGAAAAAGCAGGGCAAAAAGAAAATGAACGGCGGTGTTACGGGCATTGACATAAGCGCGGATGGCCGAAAGATGTGCGCCTCGCTTAATACAGGAATTGTAACAGTCTGGGATTTTGAGAACGGCGAACCGGAATATATAGAGGGAAAAAAGAAATGGGGGAGCATAAATACAGTTCGCTTTACACCGGATGCATCAGGCTTGATCTCCGGCGGAGACGACGGGATGCTGCGTTTCTGGAAAACGCAGAACCTGGAGCTTGACGGTTTTATCGAAGGCCATGAGGCCGGCATTACAGCGATTGATATAAGTTCTGATGGCAAGAGACTTGCTTCTGTGGGCAGAGACAACATGGTCAGGATATGGAACATGGAAGAAAGAAAGCCTGTTTATGAACTCGAAGGCCATAATTTCAGCGTTTATGACGTTTGTTTCAGTCGTGATGACAGGTTTGTAGCCAGCGGGTCCTGGGACCATACCCTGAGATTATGGGATGTGGAGTCGGGCCGGCAGTTGTTGAAAATGGAATCGATAGACGGGCGTTTTTCATCCGTGGTATTTGATCCGGAAACCGAGTTTCTTCTGGCCGGAAGCTCTGAAAAAGTTGTGCATGTTTTGAATCTAAAGGAGAAAAAATCATAGGAAGGAGATAAATATATGAGAACAGCTAATCCTGCCCTTAACGACAAGATTCTGTTGTCGCAAAGAAGCCGGGCGGCAACAGGCTCTCAGGTAATGACTATCAACGGAATGGTTGCAAAAACTTTTGTGTTACTTGCGCTTCTTCTGTTTTCGGCAACGCTGGTCTGGCGAAAGGGTCTTGTGCTCCTGGACGGACAAGCTACGCCCCAAATGATGGAAATTGCCTTTCAGGAAATGGGTCCGTGGATGTACGGCGGGCTTTTTGCCGGACTCATTGCAGGTTTTGTTACAGTGTTTAAAGCAAACTGGGCGCCGGTCACCGCACCCATCTATGCTTTATTTGAAGGACTCTTCATAGGCGGTATCTCGATAATAGCCGAAGCGTATTTCTCCGGCATTGTTCTCCAGGCTATAGGTCTGACTTTCGGGGTCCTTGTATGCCTGCTGGTTGCTTATCGAACGGGTATTATACAGGTGACGGACAAATTCCGCGCAGGTGTAATAGCAGCTACAGGCGGAGTTGTCCTGGTTTATATGGCAACAATGCTATTGGGTTTCTTTGGCGTGGGCATTCCGTATATCCACTCAGCCGGACCAATCGGCATTGGATTCAGTGCGATAGTCGTTGTTATAGCAGCTTTGAACCTGGTGTTGGATTTTGATCTTATTGAGTCCGCAAGCAATCAGGGCATGCCTAAATACATGGAATGGTACGGGGGCTTTGCTCTGATGGTTACATTGATCTGGCTTTACCTGGAGATCTTGCGTCTTTTGATGAAGCTTAACAGCAGGCGCTGAGTTTCCGGCTGGCGATATAAAATGAATACTCGATATAAAATAGAAGGCATCAGCCGCGTAAGTCTGTTTCTTGCGCTAATGGCTGTTGCGGCGCTGGGTTTGTGGGCAGCTTCTTTTTTTCTTGGAAACGCGGTCGATCCGAGTCAGCAGGTTAATGTTCGATCCCGGCGGGAAAAAACGCCCGGAAGCGTTGAGAAAACCGATAAAAACCGCCAGTTCCGCCGGCCGCCCCGTGTAGCCGCTTCCAGGGGTTACGGGGAGCGTTCTGCTTCTGTGCGAGCCGGGGAGGAACCAGCCCTACAGGAGAAAGGTGAGCAAATCGAACCTGACCCTGCGAATCCCGATCTTATCGAAGACGAATTTATATTGAGTTTCGGTAGCAAAGCCGAAAGGCAGAGGTTTCTCGAAATGGCGGAAGATGAAGGGTTCGCTGTCCTTGCGGTTTCTAAACTTGGAAATTCGGCGCGGGTCAGGGCGGACACTCGTGATGGCCTCGAACGGTTGCTTGCCAGCTCGGGTATGAAGGTGAAGTATTCTTCCAACTACTATGCGCTCACTCCTCAGCCGCTGGATTCGTCACCTTTTGTGGAGCAAGGCTTGTATACAGGGTTTGGCGCCAATGCCGCCGACTGGCTTGGTGTCCGGAGAGACAACGAAAAGTGGGGGCAAGGCGCTACTGTTGCGGTCCTTGACACTGCGATTACAGAACACCCGTTGCTGAAGCATGCGCAAATTGAGAGGATCAGCCTTTTAAGCGAAGCAGACCAAAATGGTAAAAACGCGGGACATGGGACAGCGGTTGCATCTCTTATAGCGGGGCGAGGCGAAGGCTTCCAATCCGTAGTCCCGGCCTCCGGGATACTGGGGATCGAAGTTGCCGGCCCGGAAGGGGTCGGCGATGCGTTTACGCTGGCCGAGGGGATTGTAGAAGCCGCAGACCGGGGAGCCGAGGTCATTAACATTAGTCTCGGCACGTACGGCGATGTTTTCATCCTGCAGGAAGCTGTCAGCTACGCTGTGCGGCGTGGTTCAGTAGTTGTGGCTGCAGCAGGCAATGACGCGTTTGATCAGTTGTCGTTTCCTGCACGCTATGAGGATGTTGTCGCGGTTTCAGGTGTTGACTCGGGGGGCAGGAAACTTCCCTTTGTCAACGAGGGCACGCAAATGGATCTTGCTGCTCCGGCTGCTGCCATTGCCGCAGCGGGATTACAGGATGAAAAGATGCTTTTCAGCGGCACTTCGGCCGCAGCGCCCTTTGTCAGCGGTCTTATTGCGTATCTCATGGCTGAAGAAGGTGTTTCGGGCAGGGATGCAGTGGAAATATTGAAGGCTCATAGCAACGACGCCGGCAGGCCGGGAGCAGATCCAGTTTACGGAGAGGGTATCCTGAATGCCGAGCGTGTGCTGAGAAGAAAGCAGAAGAACGTCTATGATGCCGCGCTCTCGGGTATATATGTTGAGCAAAGCGGCTCTGAAAACAAGTTTTCGATTAATGTTGCCGCTGAAAACAGGGGCACAGAGGCAGTGGAACATCTAAAAGTTCAGGTCAGCGTTGACGGCGTCAGCAAGGTCTATTCGTTCAATTCGGTAAAACCAGGCCAGACTGTGATCGCAAAGGTTCCTGTAGATTTCAGCAATGGCGATTCGAGCCTGGATATAACGGGCTCAGTTGATATTCCCGGGCACGATGATATCGATACCCGTAACAACATGCGGCGTTCGGTTATGCTGCCTGTTACTGAATGAGTGACGGGTCGCCCTGTCGGATGATAGGGCGGAGGCTTATTCAATTTGCGCGACACTGCAAGTACGCCCGACGCGGTTCGAACGCGTAACCTTCGGCTCCGGAGGCCGATGGATAATCAATAGACAATGGGCTTTTTTCTTTTGTGTATCTTTTTTGTTGCTTTCAGTTGCATTCAAAGCTATGTTTTGAAGTAACTAAGCGCAACAAACAACAGCAAAGGAAACAGCAGCATGAAAGCACGAACGGGCTATCTATTCCAGCGCAAGCCGGGCGGCGCGTATTATGTCAAAGTTTATGTTGATCATAAGGCGATTGTTAAAAGCCTTGGCACCAGCAACCGCAGGGAAGCCGAACGCCGCCGGAATGAATTCATAAAGCCGTTTGCATTAGGGGATGAAGTCGAAACCTTGAAGGCGGTTCAGGCGAAACTTTCCGACCGCGAAACTGAGATTGCCGAATGGGAAGACGAACAGAACCCGCCGCTTTCAATCCGTGACGCATTCGGGGCGTATGAGAACGCCGGGAACCGCCGCGAAATCGCAGACGTAACAATGCGCTCTTATGCTTCGATTTGGAAAGCCTTCACAGAATGGGTTGCCGATACGCATCCGGAGATTGTAACCCTTCAAGCCGTGACATTTGACATATGCGCGGAATACAAGACGCATATGCAGCGACGGAAGGTTACACCTCGGACATTCAACGCACACCGCGCTTTCCTTCGTTCGTTCTGGAATGTTCTGGAAGCCAAAGCCAAGACCGCGGAGAACCCCTGGGCGAAGCTTGCAAAGCGTGATGAAAACCCGCAGGGCCGCAGGGCCTTGACCGTGGATGAACTGAAGGCGGTATGTGGAAGTGCAAGCGGTGAACTCCGTACAATGCTGGCATTCGGACTCTACCTTGGATGTCGTCTTGCCGATGTCGCCTGCATGGACTGGGGCAGCGTGGATATGGCAAGGCGCGTTATCAGCTATATACCAAGCAAAACCCGCCGGAATGCGAAGACAAAGCTTTTGATCCCGATGCACCCCGAACTTTACGGCATACTTTCCGAGACCCCGAAAGCACAGCGGCACGGGCCTGTATGCCCGGATATGGCAGAACGCTATCACAACCGGGGTGCCGATGGTGTCAGCGATTTAATTCAGCGGCATTTTAAGGCTTGTGGGCTTGCCACTACCACGGAGCGCAACGGGGCAGGAGTTCGCCGGGCGGTTGCCGTTGGTTTTCATTCCTTACGGCACACCGCAGTTTCTCTACTCCGCGAAGCAGGCGCGGCGCAATCGGTATCACAGGCCATTGTGGGGCATAACGATGCCGCCGTTCATGCACTCTATACGCACATCGATGAAAGAGCGATGCGAAGGGCCGTGGACAGCTTGCCAGCGTTTAACGGGGCAAAGACCTTGCCTGAACCCTCCGACACCGCACAGAGGCAGCTAGACGCCTTGAGGGGACGCGTTATGGAACTAACCGAACAGCTTGACGGAAAGAACTGGAAAACAATAAAGAAGCAATTGAAGGTTTCCGCCAGCTAGCTAACGGTGGAAGCGCGTTCAATCAGTTTGAAAGTTTTTCAAAAAATACCCTGGGGGCAGATATGAAAACCGTGATAATCTACGGGCGCAAGCGGAATGTTTTAGGAATACGCACTCTCAATATCGGACTTTCCCGCCACCGCTGGTTTGTACCCAAGTTCCGTCTAATCCTTGACGGAGGGGAGACTTATGAAAGCCTGTATCCGACGGGAACACCAAAAACATATCAGTTTATCACGAAGCTAACCACAATTACAGAAGCACCCGTCGAACATCACAAAGATAGACACCTTTTGACTTTTGCGCAGGGAAAGACCTACAACGCTAGCGGGGAATTGACAACGTATGATTCCGAAGACATTGACTACCTGAAGGCCGTACAGCCAACGAAAGAGCAAGCCGCGAAAACGAAACCACGAGTTGACCCCGGCGAACTGGAACGATTGAAGGCATTTGCGCAGCTATCACAAAGAGAGGCTATTTGCCACATACTCGACTCCATTCCGGACATGGATGAAAAGACAATCATAGCGGGCTGGTTACACGTCAAGGGCACCACTTGGGCCGACATGAAACGCCAGACAGGGGCCAGTAAAGGCACACTATCAAAGCGCGTGAACAACTTCTATAGGGCTTCAAAATTGCCGCGAAAAAACCGACGGACAGGAGGGATGCGAAAACCATACCAGCTTGACGAAAACAGGGATGCCGGAACGGTTTGAACTGAACACTGAATTGAACACGCTGAACACTATTTTTGATTCGATTGCCAGAGGTTGAAACAATTGAACACCAAAACAAACTGAACACGCTCGCTACCTTGTATAGAACGTAATGACACGTTCAAGCAACAAGGAGTACGAGATGTTACAGACCACAACCGATGCAGTTAAATCCATGTTGAAGGCCGATCCTTCACTAACGTCAGACGACCGCAACGCGATCCTTCAGGCCTTAAAGAACCACGGCAAGGCCGATACTTCGCGCAGTGAACGCACACCGCAACTTCTGTCGCGAAAGCAAGTCGCAGCAATGCTAGGCCGCAGCACAAGACTTGTAGACTTGCTTGCAAACAGCGGCGCATTGCAACGCGTGAAGTTGACCGGCGCAACACGAGCGGCTGGATTCCGCAAATCCGAAGTTGTCGCGTTGATTGAAGGCCGCACCGCGTAGTAACCTTAAAAGGGTAGAAGGGCGGGGACAGCATGGCAAAAAAATATTACCTGCAATTCCCCTTGTGTCTTTTGGGATTGCCATTAGACGGCGAAACCGCAGACGCAATTGGACGCAAGCGTATAAACTCGATATTTGCATTCGGGCTTTTCGAGTTTGGCTATAAATTGTCAGAAGATATGTCAGACTCCGAGCTTCTGAAATGCGTTGAAGAAGATGTATCGAAAACCGACCTTCCGTTCGGCTTCAAAAAAAACAAGCGTAAACACTTGGAATATGTTCTGGCTCAAGAGCGGTTTGGTGTTGCCAGAGGACACATTTCTTTAGCATGGGAAATGTACAAACAATGCTCCAATCATGTGCGCGACCAGCGCGTTAGGCATGGCACTGACGCACTCTGCCGGATACGCGGGGACGTGGCCTGGCTGGTAATTTCTGGTGAAATACGCTGGCGTGACTTCTCCACACTGGCGGCGGTCTACTCCATTATCGGGGATAAGTCACACCCGGTATTGATTCGCCGCAACATGATTCAGGCGCGGCAGACTGGATGCAAGTCAGTGGACGTGATGCGAGAGAACCGTGCACAACCGCTGACGGAAGCGCAAATTCGTTACACGCTGGACAGCCTCGAAACTGCCGGCTGGTTTTGTCGTGTACAGGCTAGCCGGCGCAAGGTGTACTTCTCCCATAGGATGACACGCGACGAAGTGGAGGACTGGCTAAAACAAAAGGCCTTCAAACAAAGTCGAGTCAATAAAAACCGAAAAAAGGACAGGGATCTCCAGGCCGAGCTTGCCAGACTCCGAAAAGGGGCGTACCCCTCTGACACCTCTTTTTCAGAGACACCACAAAGTAGCCACAAAATCACCACTATAATAGAAAGCGATTTTATAGAAAGCAATTTTACAGAAAGCAATTTAAGCCAATGCTCGCTTCCGCTCGCGGTGGTAGAAGACCACACGAAAGAATAAAATAAACAAAGGGAGGGAGAGAATTAAGACTGGAAGACACACTGTTATGACAGATGAGACTATCCAGAAATTAGAGAAGCCTTTCGGGATGGACTGTACTGTACCAGAAGCCTGTCTTTTAGCGGGTATAGTTAAATCTACATACTATGAGTACTGTGAGAAAACTCAGTTTTTTCGGACAAATTGATAAGGAGAAAAAGATGCGTAAGCTGAACAAACCCGACACTCTAAAAATAGAGCATGAAAACCTTCTGGATACTGATTGGCCTGAACTCGATTTAGATTGGCCTGAAATCTTTTTGGATACGGGTAGGGATATAGATTTGCTGATTCCTGATTGGGATCTGAAAGAGTTTTCAAGTAAAGAAAGCACAAAAGGCACAATCTGTGAGAAAAGAATTTGAAAAACCTTCAAATCGAAAAATTGCAGTGTTTGCCACCCCTCAAGAAGTTGGAATATTTGGAGCCCCTAAAAAAGAAGTTTGAAAAGTTTTCAAACATGGGACAATGCCTTTACTTAGTTGACAAAGATTGATGAAAAAAGAAGACGGTTTAAATATTCAGGACTATTCTACATTTTACACGAATGCTACGCGATGACGCTTGCACACATGTCAAACCCTGCTATGCTCGTAGCACTCAAGATAAAACGCTATCTGTTGGGTGAAAGGAGTACTGTTCGATGGGATATGCAATAGTCGCATTCTTGTTTTTGCTGGTTGTTTACCTTCTCCTTCGCGAACTCAACTGTTGGTACTGGAAAATTAACGACATAGTTGAGAAACTCGGAAGCATTGACGGCACCCTAAGAACCATAGCCGGTCTACCGCCCAAAGCACAGCCAGGTCCTGAATCAAAATCGCCATTTGATCAACTTATCCCTGAATCAAAATCGCCATTTGATCAGGTTATCGACAAACCGCCCAAAACTCAAACTCGCGTTTCAGAACCTACATCTACCCCGGAAGCCGACAGTTTCAATTGCCCGCAGTGCGGCAAATCTCTTGTTGTTGACGATCTGAAGATTGGAGCCAATGGACTCACAAAATGTCCTCACTGTAAGGAGTATTTTGAGGTAGAATAGGAGAAGTCATGATACAAATGGTCTGGACAATAGTCGTATTTTTTGCATTGGCTCTTAATGCCGAATCATCGGAGTTTACCAACCGTTATGACGAACTCGTCACCATTCATGGTGACACCTATAAGAATGTAAGACCGAAAAGACTAGAAGATGACAGCATCGTCATTTTCCACTCAGCAGGCATAAAAAAGATTCCGGTATCAATCCTACCTACAAATGTCATTGCTGATCTGGCTTTGGACTCGCAAGGGCAAGACAGAGAGCAACACGGCTCATCTCAACGAGACGGCTTCTATGCCTGGAAGCACATAGGCAAAATCCCTGGCCAACATTCAGAGAGTTTGTCAGGCAAAACACTATACGCACTCGTGAAAACTAAACCTAAATCGACGGTCTATGTGGTGACCGGCGAACTTTCTGTGAACGAGAACGGGAGAGATTACAACAAGTACTTCTTCGACAAAACAAAAAAACTTCTCGTATTCATGAGACATACGGTGATGCCAAGAATCGGAGAAGATTTCTTTGTTTGGCGCATTTGGCACGATGTGTCGCTCAACCACTTTAAGGACGGGTTGCCTTACAGCAACCAGGAATTGAAGACAACCCCCTCGCCGTCCCATAATCCACGAGCGAACTTTCCAATCAAATATCCCAAACACAGCAAGATCACGGAATGGCCCGGACCCCACAGCAAAGCACCAGCCCGGTCGGTTCGCAAAAAACCTTCCCCAGAAACACGAACTGTTCCCAAGCAACGCTATGCGGTGAAGAACCTTATTGTTAAGAAGGTCAAAGGGGGTTGGCTGAAAGGTGCATACGACTACTGGCTGGATGTTCACAACATGACATCTTCTCATTTTTCCGGAACTCTGCATGTACAACCCATCAACTCGTCTACAGACAACATCCAACCTGCTGCGCAGCAATTCGATGTTTCTGTGCGAGCCGGCCTTCACAGACAAGTAAAAATGAACTCCGCTGTAGCTCCGGCCAGTCTCGGAACACATGGTGAATACGGTATTCGGGCGTTCAATGTTGAACTGAAAGACCAAGATGGAAACACCGTGTTTACTGACAAGGTATCAACCACTAGCAAGTTTGAGGACACCAACAGGTACTAGCACTGAACAAGCCAGAAATCGGGGAGCCAGTAGTAGTCAAGGTCTGACCTAACAATTATCGGCCGTGAGAACCACATCCTGCTATTTGGCATTCCATCAGTTCCCTCTCCTGAACTTCCACGGAGCAATAACCGACAATACCCGCGCGAGGATCAGGTTGAGGAAAAGCGAGATCGGCGGTAACCCTCTTCTTTACGTTTTAAGCTCCCTGTCCGAACAAGAACGTGCCTTTTACCACAAGACATACGTGGGCCGATATCACAAGAACGGGAAAATCGGACGGGAAGTGATGGAAAATTTTTCCAAGTGGCATGAAAGGGCCATCCAAAACACCGAACCCATAACACCGCCGCCGGGGGGGTGTTGCTGTTTTGTACCTTTTCCATACATCCAAAACAAGCAAACAGAAGACAAGCGAAGCGCAACGGGAAAGCAGCACAAGACACCAAAAAAGCCATATTCCCTAGGAAATAAGGCCTTATTATTACGTTTTACCTGGTACGCCCGACGCGGTTCGAACGCGTAACCTTCGGCTCCGGAGGCCGACGCTCTATCCAATTGAGCTACGGGCGCATGTGAAGAGCAGAAATAATAGCACAATATGAAATTTATTCAATACCTGGATTGTGTGCCTCGTTCAATTTCCCGCGAGCAATTGTCTGCGGCAGGAACTGGGCAACAAGTATTGCCATGAGCGCCCAGCCGGTGTGGCCCGATATTCCCGCTGCGAGCGCAGCAGCCAGTAGAAAGATCCAGAAAGCAAACTGGAGTTTCCTGTGCTCAATACCCGTTGTTGCCCTTCTTTTTTTCCATTTCTTTGCGCGGAAATATGCGAAAACAACAAGCGTGAGTGCGGTTCCGAAGTAGAACATAAGCCCCAGGTAAACACAGGCCGGTTTGCTTCCGCCGGTGACAATATCTGTTGAAGGGTGGGGGCGCTCTGAAAGGAAATACAGAACACACGCTTCGCCAAGGTACGGGGCGTGTTCAGAGTCCGACAGAATCCGGGGCCCCAGCAGGCTGCCGTCAGGCAAAGGCCATGTTGCGGCAATGACCTGTGTGCCCAGTGTGTAGGCGTGATCCAGCCTGCCGTTAACCTTTGCAGCGGCAAGCCCGAAAGCATTTGCTGCGGGACTGAACCCGCCGATAATCGGACCTGCATCAACATCGTACCACTTGCGCATATTGACGTACTCCCTGAATTCCGGCTCTATTTCCCTGGGAAACTCGCGGAAGCCAGAAGCCCACCATTTGTCTTGCCAGAAATGCTCTTCGTAACTTGCATACCATTCCCTGGCTGTCTCAGACCAGAGTTCCGGAGCGAAGATTAATGCATACGAATTACCCACACCGCGAGAGGGACCGAAGAACCGTCCGCTCCAGTCATCAACCCTGTAAGGTATGAGTCCCAGGGAATCCAGCATATCACCCTGAAAAGCGCGGATGGAACGGGCAATGAATCTGCTATGATCGGTTCCCAGCGCCTCGTCCGCGCGCTGAATGCAAGCGATAGCAGCCAAAACATCTATGGGGTAACACTCATCCGGGTAATCATCCAGCACACCGTGGCGCGAAGCGTCGAGTTCCGCCGCCAGGGTGTCGATCTGATCTTTAAGCACATGTGTGTATTCTCCGTTGCCAATAAGCTTTTCATGGCTTGTCAGTCCCGCAATTATCAGAGACCGGAAGAAGACATTTCTGTCATGCATGTAATCGTTGCCCCAATGTTGCCGTACCCAGGTGTGATGCACGGGATCCATTATAAGGTTAACCGCAGCTTCAATGGTCTCCCGGGCGTATACCCGTGGTTCTTCTTCTGCCAGGCTGTTGTCCTTCTCCCATGCCGCTTGCAGATTTTCAGTTGCCCAAAGGTAATAGACCGATCCGAACATGGGCCATTCAGTGTCTGGCACATTGTATAATCCCAGTGAGCCCGCCTTTCCGGAAGCCACCCGTTTCCTTGCCCATTCACCGTAACGAGGAGTTAAATCGGAATGAATAGACCATGTCAGGGCTGGAATATCTTTGTTGCCAAGCGCGGGATCGGAAAGATGTCGAATCACAAGGAAACCCGGAGCAATAAAGAACCACACAGCAAGGAAAACCAGTATCAAGCTGTTGCCATATTTTACTGCGCTGGTGAATACAGACGGTGAAGCAACTTCTAAAGCGGCCTCCTCACAGGTGTCGGGATTGTCCTTCCGGGTAAAAAGCGCCGCTACAACCGCGCATTCAAGACCAAACGGCAGGTAACCGGCATAACCGAGCAGCGGCATCTCGAAGATTTTGAACCGGTTGACAAAGGGGACCAGGTAAATCCACTTTGCGGCGCTGCGATAATTCCACAGTTCCCAGAAGAAGCCACAGACAAGAGCGGACAGAGCAATCAGGCAGATTGTCTTCCACCGTCCTTTTTCAATGCCTGAGAATATCGTCTTCCGTCCCTTGGCCGCCTGGAACGAAGTTATGATGAACAGCGGCGATACCCATAGCAGGGGGAACAGGTAATCAGGCGCAATACCTATCATCGCCAGGCCGGCGGCAAATATGATCAATCCGAAGACGCCGGCGAGCTTTGGATAAGGAATGCGGATCCTGATGAAATTATCCAACCCTGCGCTGACTCGTGGAAAGGATAACAGCAATTCGTTCGTGCCTAAGACCGCCGGAAGTACCGTGGAGAACGGAAGCGTTGCGAAAAGGAAATACTGCAAAGGAGAAAGCCCTTTTACACCCTCGTAATGCCAGTTTTGAACAAAGCGGTTAAGGTACTCAAAGTACCACCAGAAAAAAGCGCTGATAAAGAAAAGAACAACAAAATAGCCGGTTCTGTTTTGCAGAAGGCATCGCCCCGTCCGTTTGAATGTCAGAGCATTGACAACTATGATGTATCCCAACCATATGGGACTGAAGGTAAACTTCTGTAGCGGCTCGAACCACTGGAAACGCGTCCATGCAAAAAACCAAAAGATAGCCGTAAGCGCGAGACCGATCCAGCCCCACCACGGGAATTGATTTCTGTTTTTCGATTCAACGCCCGTTATTTCGTTGCGGCTGCATAAGACGCGCAATAAAAATGGACAGACAACGGCCAGTATAAGAATTGCAAGCCCGATGAATACGGGCCACGAAAAACCCGGATGCTCCACGTAAACCGTGGTTGGGGGGAACTCAAGATATTGAGCCACCTGTTTTCGAAGAATTACAATTCCCGCAAGAGGAAGAACCAGGAGAAGCAGGATCAGTTCAATTCTTTCTCTTATTGCGCGGTTTATTGTCATATCCGCCTGGCGGTCCTCAGTGAAGGATAACGAGCGTATAGCTTTTTCTATCAACGACCTGACACAGTTCAGCCGTTTTGTTTCTCGAATTCTTTCATGAATTCGACAAGCGCGTCGACACCTTCGGGCGGGAAGGCGTTGTAGATGGAAGCTCTTATCCCGCCTACCGATCTGTGCCCTTTCAACCCTTTCAGGCCTCTGTCGGCAGCCTGCTCGACAAACTGTTTTTCAAGTTCCTCGTCAGGCAGTCTGAATGTTACGTTCATTATTGAGCGGCTGTCGGGATGCGCCGTCCCTTTGTAGAAGTCGGTAGCGTCTATCGCGCTGTATAATTTGGCCGCCTTCTCCTCATTGCGCTTATATATGGTATCCAGCCCGAGGCTCTTAATCCATCGCGTTGTAAGCATAAGCATGTATATGGCAAATGTCGGCGGTGTGTTGAACCGGGAACCTTTTTCAATATGGGTTTTATATTTTAATATAGAGGGCAATTCATCGCTGGCCTGCTCAACCAGATCTTTTCGAATTATCGCGACGGTTAAGCCTGCCGGTCCAAGATTCTTCTGGGCTCCTGCGTATGCAAGGCTGAACCGGGTCATATCTATCGGTCGCGACAGAATATCCGAAGACATATCGGCGACAAGTGGAGCTTCCACATCTGGAACCTGTTTCCACTGAGTACCCTCAATGGTCTCGTTAGTTGTCATATGAACATACGCAGCATCAGGTGTAAGCTGCAGTTCGTTCTGCGAGGGCATTCGCGCAGGCTTATCCCCCGAAGTGTCCGCCGCAACATTGACATTGCCGACAATCCCCGCTTCCTTTATCGCCTTGGTTGCCCATGAACCGCTATTGGTGTAATCGGCCGTTTTACCGCCACGAAGAAGATTCAGCGGCACCATAGCGAACTGTGTGCTGGCGCCTCCCTGCATGAAAAGCGCTTCATAGTCTTCATTCAACCCAAGCAGTTCTTTCAGGTTAGCCACAGCTTCTTCATGTACTTCGGTGTATTCTTTGCCTCTGTGGCTGCTTTCCATTATGGAAATGCCGGTATTCTTGTAATCAAGCAATTCGTCTTGTGCCTGTTTTAAAACTTCATCCGGCATAACAGCCGGTCCGGGGAAGAAATTGTAGGCTCTATTCATGTTATTGCCTCCGTTTGCGTCTAAGTTAAAGCAAAGAATCTACATCCATCTCACTGCGGAGTCAATGCTGTTTGCATTCAGCCAGGGGGTAAGGCTTTTCGCAGTTTTACTTAAGGTTTAGAACGATAGACATTCTATCAGTAATTTGGGAAATTTTTGTAAGTTTCAGAAAAATTTATCAATCTGTGCCTGACAGAGATTACGGAAATGAGATATAGCAGGCATTAAATTGTAAGTCAAGTACGTGGGTCAGAATAGTACGCTTCGTTTATTGATTTACCAATAGCCCATGAAAGGATAAAGATGGATACAGAGATTACAATCGGGGTGGTATCGCTCATGGCAGGGATCCTCATCCTGGCCATGCCGCGCCTGTTGAACTATGTGGTAGCGGCATACCTGATAGCGTTTGGTGTGCTGACACTTCTGAAGGGTTAACTGCAGAGATGTATTTTGCGAAGTAAGGAGGAGCATAACGTAGAACGAACAGAGCTTGTATTCAAGTGCGACTCGATTAACCAGGAGGATTATCATGAAGAAAGTTTTGACAGTAATAGCAATGTTGGCAGTGATTATAGGAGCCGCGGAAGCCGGAGATATCAGCGGGTATGGATCGTATTGGAACACCGACGAGTTGGACGAAACCTGGGGCGCCGGAGCGCGCTTGCGCATTGGAGCCGGAAAATCACCCTGGCTTGAAATACGCGGCACTTATTTCGATGACTTGACCGAAGATTCGTTTACTATTGAGCTGGAAACAATACCGGTTGACATCGGGTTCGGATTTAACATTCTCCCGGATGAGAACCTCAATGTGTACCTTGCAGGCGGAGGTACATACTATTTTCTTGATACCGATAGCTTTGATGTTGACGACCAGCTTGGTTGGTATGCCGGAGCCGGGGCCGATTTCGTGCTAAGCGATCATATCAGCATCTTTGCTGAATTCATGTATCGCGGCGTGGAAGCTACGGTCGAGGATGATGATCTGGATATGATCGAGGATGATGCGGACATCGACATGAATGGAACTGTTGTCAACGTCGGCCTGGTCTTTAAATAAGCCAGAGTTCACGGCTCGCAAGACTTCAACCGGGCCCCATCAAGTTGTTTTGGAGCAGGCGGGGGGCCGGTTGACGAAGTGGTGCATACCCTTGAGCGGTATTAATCCTGAATCCGGCAGTAGAAAACCACTAATGGACACTAAATAGCACTAATGTTTTGAAATAGCTGGAAAAAGCATCAAAAGAAAACTTCATGAGCACATTGAACCCTGCACCAAATGGGTGCAGTTGCATTGTGGATAATACCCTCATTTATTCGTGTCTATTCGCCTGCCTGTGCGTGTCCGCACGCAGACAGGTGTGCATTCGTGGTTCAACTGCTCTTTATAGGGTGAAAAGTAGTTGCTGTCCTTGAATCCGGCCGCCCAGGCCGCCTCGCTGATATTATGGTCCCCTCCGCGCAAGCGCTTCCCGCCGCGGGCCCACCCCCGGACATGCGTCAGATACATGCCCGCTGTCATGCTGGTGGCTTCCTTCGGTGTGTCTGCACGGCGAGAGCCCGGACAGACCGGTTTCGCCCCACACTACCGATACTCTGAACCGTTTCTGCTCGAAAAAGTGTGAGCAATACAGGTTAGTCATCCCGCCAATGCTTGTCCGCAAAATCCATATAGCGATTCCAGTCATATACGGTAAGGTTATGTTCCCCTTTTCGAATGTGGTAGCCGATGTGGCCGGTGTGCAAAGGTTCCTCGGGTTCAGGCATTTCAGTCGTGCCCAATCCGCTCAGGCCGAATAGCCGATAGACAGGTTCAGCGTGAACACACGACAGGAACTCACCTTTTATGTCACAATACTTGTCCTGAGAAGCGCTTGCCACATAAACAGGCCTTGGAGCTATGAGAGCTATCAACATGTGCTGATCGACAGGCAATTCATCTTCTTTGTTATTGAATTTCTTATAATTGTCGCAAAACCAGTGTGGAAAACGCTTGTTGATCATGGAAACCGTTTCTACACGCTTTCGCCGGGCCAGGGCTGCGCCTGTGCAGCCGGAGTTATTGCTGATAACAAGAGCGAAACGTTCATCTCGGGCGCCGCACCAGAGCGAGGCCTTCCCGCCACGCGAGTGGCCAACGACGGCCATCCGTGTTGCGTCGACGTCGCCATCGGTTTCAAAGTAGTCCATGACCCTGCTGGCGCCCCAGGCCCAAGCGGCGATGGCGCCCCAGGCATCATCAGGACGCGGTGAAACCTCTGGATCAAATATTCCATGCACCCCGTTCTTGAAGCCGTCGTTGTTATCCGGGTCAAGGTCGGAATTATGAAATGAGGCTGCAACGTAACCGCGCCCGACAATTTCTTCGGCAGGCCAGAATGGACTTTTTTGCTTTCGTGTCGGGTCAATGTTCTCACGGCCTCGATTACAGATCAACAAAAAACCGGGTACTGGGGCTGGAGCTTTGTTCGGGATAAAGACAGCCAGATGGATTACACCCTTGCCACCATTACCGGAGAAGTGGATGTCCACGAGCTTGCGCGTTGCCATACCGCCCATGGCTTCTTTGTCGGTCTTTTTTACATCGAACCTAAGGGTATCGGGCCGGCCGACCGGGGCGCGACCGTAGACATGTCTTTGAAAGAGCTCAAGGATTTCCGGCCGCCGTGTTTGCCACTGATCGGGTGTTGTGGCCCTGTTCCCCGAGCTGGTAACCAGGGGATCGGGCAAGGATAGGTCATCAGCAGCCTTAACGGTTATAACCATAAGAATTACTCCGCAGATTGCTGCAAATCTTTTTAGCCTTTTGTTTTTCACAAATGAAATATAGTATAAAACAAACAAAGTTGCAAGTAAAAGCATTCATGTGCGCTTACTGATGGTATCCGGATACACAACTGGCAGGATCATTGGGTCCAGTGCGATTCTTTTCAGTCGGATCAATACAGGTGACTATCATCACATCTCAGTAATTTCCCTGAAATCGGTATACCGGAACCATCCGGCGTGCGCAGAGCATAGGCATTGATTTTATCGAACAGCTCGTGATCGCCTTTGCTGTCTCGACAAATCGTGAAACTCGGATTTCGTTTGTCTGTCCCGAGTATTTGTTGTAAGTTTCCCATGTAAGGTTGTTTCCCATTTGCCTGGCTTTATTTCATAGGTGTGAAATGGGGAGCTTACACTTTTACTCTCTTCTTCAGAGAAAAAAGAGGGAATTGTAATGGCGAATAAAATTTCGGAATTTAGACCTGATCACTGAGTTCTGGCTGACAGTCTTCGTTTTTGAGCCCGGGAATAATGAACTGGAAGCAGAATGCGGCAGGACTGATCTTGAATGGGCAAAGCGCTGCGAGTGTAACGACCGCAAGACCGCAAGAATTATGTGTGGGATAATGATTTTACGCCGGATATAATTTTACGCCCTGGCGAAATATGCGCGCGAGCTTGGAATCATGAGCAGGACATGTTTTTTCTTACAGGCGTTGATGAGAAATTTGCCCCGCCGAATCACTTCTGCGGCGAAGCCGCTGAAAAAAGAAATATAGCCAATTGGCCGTACTGGCGACCATTAGAATGGAGAAAATGATGACTGAAAACATGAAGGCCTTGCATTTTAAGAGAAAACAGGGTGGATTCCCTCAGGAATTTTTTGATGCAGTAGCTGATATGCCGGGATTGGATCTGGAAATTGTCGAGAATTGGGAATCAATGTCTGAGGATGAACTGCTGGAGTATATACGAGGCGCTGATGTTCTGCTGGCCTCGCGGGCGCCCAGGATTCCCGATGAAGTTGCCGGGTCGCCCGGGCGGTTGAAATACATCTGCTATCTTCATGGAACTATGTGCAAGGTGATTGGGTTGCCTGTAATTCAGTCTGATATACATGTTACAAACTGGGGAGACAGATGCGGCTATGGGCTGGCGGAAAATTCCTTGACGCTTCTTATGGTGATGCTCAAGGACATGCCCAAACGTATTCTTGCTGTGCGCAAAGGTGAAGGCAGGGGAATTAGCAGTGTAGGCGGGGAGTTGCGAGGTCTGAGGCTCGGAGTTTATGGTTTCGGATTTGCCGGTCAGGAATTTGTTCGTCTTCTTGCTCCGTTTAATGCGAAAATCCGTATTTACGACCCGTATGTTCAAAGTGTTCCCGATACCTGTACGCGGGTTGATTCACTGGACGATTTGTTTGATGGGGCGCAGGCGGTGGTGATTCATGCCGGGCTGACTGAGGAAACTCAGGGATCAGTGAGCCGTGAGTTGTTGGCAAAGCTTCCTGATCAGGGTGTTGTTGTTAACACGGCCAGAGGGGCAATAATCGACCAGGAGGCGCTTTTCGATGAACTGCGCTCAGGCCGGTTGAGAGCCGGTCTGGATGTCTTGTGGCCTGATGATTTGCCCGTTGATCATGAAGCGCGGCAATGGGAAAATCTTGTATGGACATGTCATGAGTTTGGCGGTAGAGACTGGCCGGGGGAAAAGCCCGATGTTCAGAAAAAATTCGGGGTTTTTCTGGACAATATACGTTCTTTCCTGAAAGGGGAGCCGCTCAAGTTTGAAATTGACCAGATCCGGTATTCGCGGATGACATAGAAGATGTTCAGAAAATCGAAACCCAGAAGCAGAGGGGAGCGTAATGGTTAAGTCATATGAGAACGATATCTATATTGGAACAGTGCTGATGGAAAAGAACCGTTGGCTTGACGGGGTGCGCCAGCCGAGTTTTGCGGTTTCAGACTGGGTCGGCAGGATGGCGGATGAGGGGTTTGACGGCATTGAGCTTTGGCAGAATCATGCTTTTCTGGCGGATGATGAAGAAAAGGAGAAACTGCTCTGTTCTCCTGTGCCGGTCAGGATTTTTAATTCATACAATCGGTGCGGGAAAGAAACGCGCGATGAGAGAGCGCTTGCTGCCGAGATGGTCAAATTCTTTTCTGCGGACGGGATGAAGTTTAATTTCGGCAAGGATCCGAGTCGTCACGAGGAGTATTGCCAAACTGTAAAAGAGTGGCGCGATATGCTGCCGGATGATTTCAGGTTCCTTTGTGAATGTCATGGCGGAACCAGCATGGAGGATCCGGGCAAGGCAGTCGAAACATTTGAGCGTCTGGGCGCTGACAAATACGAGGTCATCATTCACGCATTCGGCGCTGATGGAGAGGGGATACGGAAGCGTTTCGGTTTTTACGGAGACCGTATTACGCACATACATGCCAACCTGTCTCCCGGGGGGATACTAGACGAGGCTGCTATACGCGAACGGATTGACTTGTTGCGCGAACTGGGATTTTGCGGATCTTTTACAATCGAATTTACCGAAGGTGTCGGCTCAGAAGATGAAAACATTGAAACTTTATTCAGGAACGCTGCCAGGGATGCGAGTATGTTACGGAAGTGTCTTGATTCCTGAAGACAGGTATTTGTAAAGGGCGACACTTAAATCCTGTCCGAATGCCCGGGAGGAATCCGCATTAACCTCCTTGCCCGACGCATTAGCGTAGGGTGTTTCAAAACTGGTGGCTAGTTTGACTCCCGCCAGGTCGCTGGCCCATCGCGAGAAACCTTTTCCATCCTTGTAGTTTAATGTTGTATTCCATGCAGCGCCGAACGGCAGATCCTCGTCCGCGCTATAAGGCAGGGGACCTGTGATGGATGACTCAAGGCATCCGGCCAGGCGTTGCTGTTCTTTCCAGTTTTCCGGCTCCGGCTTGCCGACCTGATAGATGTGCTCGTTCCAGTAGCCTCGTATGGCAGGGCAATGCAAATCTATAACTACTATAATGTTGCCAGGCTCCCGGCTCCATCCGGTGATACGTTCCTGGATTGCGCGCGATTCCGGGTAGATTGACTGTGTGCCGTAATCCCTGCCGTGATCCCGTGGCCTGCGGTTTTTTCCCTGGTCGCCGTCCTCAACGCCATCCTTATCAACAAAAGGCACAACAAAAAATTCAGTATGTTCCCTGAGATTGCATCCTGCCGGATCATCGTCGTTGAGCACAGATTCCAGGATTCCCTCCATAACATAGTTGGCCATCATCTCGCAGCAATGATGCCTCGCGGTTAATGACACGCGCACAGGCGCTTTACCGTCAAGCCGCCCGGCTCTCAGCATTTCAACGGTTCGACCTTTACGGCTTGTGCAAAGTGCGCCTGTCGTTACCGCTCTTTTTGAATCAAGTCGATCAACAAAAAGATGCCAGTTTGCCTCGGTATACGGCATTGCAAATGAAAAACGGACAGAATCTTCATTTTTCCCAAAGCTGTAGGTAAAAGAATTTTCCGTTGCCGTTTCGCTTCCGAGCCAGGCCCATGTGACGCCTTTATCGTGTGATACAGCGGCGCCGCGAACACCTACAGGCTTGCCGTCTGTGAACTGGAACGTTATGGTTCGGCCAGCCGCGCCACGAACCCGGAAATACCAATAGAACCAGAAACCTTCTGTATCACGTCTGTCCTGGCGCAATGTTACGGTGTTTCCCTGTATTGACTCCACCAGTACATTGCCGCCAGGGAAGTCGCAATCTATGGCATATGAATCCACTATGTTTCACCTTTCAGGATTATGATTATATCTGCTTATTATTTAACGGGAGCCCGGCCAAGCTTTTTCAGTCGCTCAACCTAAATTCGGCAGTTGCTAAGTTTGCTGTAGCTGCAAGGCTTGAGAGGGCTTTGGCTATAGTAATAACTATGCCAAAGCCCTTGTAACGCAGCAGATGCTTGCCTGCGCGAGCGCGCAAGCAGGCGGCAAAATCAGCAACCCCTTGTGGTTCAAAATGCAGCAAGCTTTCTTTCACCCAACGGGTGAAAGCTATAAAATCAACCACCTCCTTATTCATAAGGACTTACGCCGCTTGCTGTATTTTGAATGCCGGATATAGGCTCAATTGCAATATGCATATAGCCGGTTCGACTGTTCTTTGCTTCCTCCTTTGTCCATGCCCTCGAGAAATATGTGCGTACTCAAACTTGTGTCGGCGACCAAAACTCCGCGCGGCGCTTTCAACAAATACTCTGTCGCCCACAGGAAGCGCTTCGGTCCATTGTGTTTCCCGATTCAACTCTTGTTATTGTAGCCGCTCCTCATCGAAAGCGCTGTTCCATCAGTTCATCATGACTGCACCATCGCCATTGAGCAGAATGCTCACCAACCCTTGCTCTCACCATGTTCAAAGACACATATCTCAGACAGTTCAAAAGATGCTGCCCGTCCTCGATGATAGCGCACTGGCATGGATGCTCCCGGACTGAGCCATCGCGCCGCTTCCTCCTGTCCAATTGCTGAGCGAATGCGCCGGCCACAAGTCCGATCATTCTGCTGACACGCTCAGTATCATTGAGATGAACAATCAAGTGGACTTGGTTACTCGTCAGACAGAAACCATAAACCGGAACCGAGTATTGTCTCGCGGCCTGGTGAAACCATTTCCTGTATGCATCTCGGTCGCTTACGAACTTGAGCAGGAAACCTCTATCATGACAGCGTTGGGTTACGTGATATGTGTATCCGGCCTGTAAATATAGGCCTGCCCTTGGCATCCCTGCCTTCCTTATTATGCTTGAAGCCTGAAAGCTACCCTAAAATCAGTGTTTAAGCAACAAAAATGATAGAATTCGGAAACTAACCGATTGACGTGCAGTCACATACCGTGGCTAACCTACGTAGTTCGAATCTTAGGAAATATTAGGGACACACCCTCATCTACAGCAAAATGTACATCGCGGCGCATTCCATTGCAACTTATTAATTGTGTGTCCCTAACGTCCCTAATTTCCCCTGCATTCCAAGCCTACCTGCTATAAGAATCAGTCATACCGCAGTTCAAAAAATGAGAATTTGGCTTGCAATGGGCAGGGCTGAGAAGCAAATATTCAGGTGGCAGACGAAAGCATAAGTTATGAAAGCTGCCTGGCGAAGCGAAAGCGAAGTTACTCGTAAATTTGAGTGGCGCATGTGTTTGCTTTCGGAACAATGTCGGGCTTAGCCCGCCAAGGAGGACGATGTGAAGAAATTGTCGCAATTTATAGCACAAGGTTTGATTGTATCATGTCTGCTGGCCACAACCGCATCGGGCGCGGGCTACCGGATGAAGATCGAGTTTCCGGGCTACACGAACCGGACGGATACTCTGACCAACTTTCCCGTGCTGGTGGCGCTCAGCAATAACGTCGACGGCAGCGGGTTCAGCTTCGAGGACACGCCGTTTCTCTCGGACGAGGGCTGGGATTTGCGGTTCCGCGACACCGACGACGTCACTGAATTGAACTACGAAATCGAGTCCTGGGACACGAACGCCGCCTCGTATGTGTGGGTGCAGGTTCCCGAGCTGCCCGCGGACGGCTCTGGCTATATCTGGGCCTATTGGGGCGAGGATGATACGCAGCAGGCCTGCACGACCAACGGGGCGACCTGGAGCGAGGGGTATGCCGCCGTCTGGCACAAAGACGATGCGCCGGACGATGCCATTGCCGACTCCAGTGTTTCGGGCAGGCACGGAAGCAAACAGGGCAGCCCCTATCCTACAGAGACCGCCGGAAGAGTCGGCCGGGCACAGACTTATCCAGGTGATTCCTACATTGAGTTTCCATCCGATTTTGGTTTGTTCGACGGAAGCGAGGCTTTTTCTGTCAGCCACTGGATCAAGGCGTCAGATTTGCCGACTTCTGGCGATTGGGAATATGCCGACACGACTATTTCCTTCCGCGGCGAGCGAAATCTGATGTTTACATTTGCCGACGGCACCACTGATCATGAGCGCTTGGGGTTTCGAGGAGAGTTCGGAAGTTGGGACACGCCTGTCGAGTCGGATCAGCTTCAAAAGAACACTTGGTACCATATAACCGTATCGTACAACGACAGCGGTTTTGTTCTGTATCAGGATGGAATGCAAAAAGACAGTGATGCCGGCAGTGTCAGTGTCGACAGCGCCAGTGAAGAGAACACCATTGGCGGCATGCCTAGCTCAGGCACCGATCGGTACTTCAACGGAGATATGGATGAAGTGCGCATCTCGAGTGTCGCCCGCTCCGCCGATTGGGTCTGGGCGGACTACATGACGGTGGCCTCGAATACGGTGTTTTCCGCTTACGGGACGGCAGAGCCCCTCGATGCCGACTCTCCATTTATCGCGACTGCCGCCGCGTCCGGACTTGCCACGAATGGCGCTGCCCTGAACGGAACGCTCATCAGCACGGGTTCATCGGTGACGGCCGTATCGGTCTTCTGGGAGGAAGGCTCGGAGGATCAGGGCACCAACACAACAGACTGGGCCAACGAGGAATCATTCGGCGATTACACCCCGGCGCTCGGGAACCTGTCTCTCGATTATGCCACCAACATCACCGGTCTTGCGGCGGGCGAAACCTACACCTACCGCTACTACGCGACCAATGATGCCGGCGAGGCATGGGGCGCGGCCGAGAGTTTTACGACCTATGAAACACCGGGCACCCCGACGATCCATGCGCTATCGGAAACCGGGTTAGTGCATGTGGTGATTTCCGGCACGGTCAACGGCGGGACCCCCGATCCCTCGGCGCATTTCTGTCTCAAGGCAGGCGCCGACGGCGGGACCGACGACACCAGCGACTGGGACATTGTCGAGTCGGCTGGCGTGCAATCGGGTGCGTTCACCAACACCATAACCGGCCTGCAGGACGATACGACCTATTACGCCAGGGTCTACGTGACCAACGAGGCAGGCGAGGCGTGGTCTTCCGATATCCAGTTCTCCACGGAAGAACTGCCCGAACAGCTTACGCTGGAAGCGGACCAAGTGATCGATGGCTCAGCGCCCTACATTGAATTCACAGAAGCCCCCGACAACCCATTGTATGCCAGCGGCGCCTCGCCGGACTGGCTGTACAATTTTGCGTATTATGGCGGCGTGCCGACGGTGGACCTGGCGGGATACAAGCTTTATTGCACTCGGGCATCGGGAGGAACGCAAGGAAGTATTGTGCTTGATCTGAACGACGCCAATCTCACGGGCACTAACGATATGGCGATTCAGACCTATCGACTTACCGGTGACGGAGGCGATGCATCGGATGATCTCGAGATCATCAATGTTGGCAACATCGATATAGGTGGTATCGATGGGCGTATTTCGCGCGACGTCGGTGGCCCGGCAGATCTCCCGGTTGGGGATGTCTCGATTGGCACCGAGACCGATCCCGCCGGCACGACGCGGATCGGCTATATCTGGGCGCATGCGGATCCCGTCAGTGGTACGCCACGAACGCGGGGGGGCGACGTCACAATCCATGGGACAGGGGCTGTGAGGTTCGAAGATATCAATGGCGATGCAGGCGACATTGTCGTGCATGGCTGGACGAGCGACGGCAATCGCGGGGGGGATATCTTCATCGAGCACACCGGTGATTTCAGCGTGCGCAACATGGAAACATGGCACCGGATAGGCGGAGGAGGAGGAACCGCGCACCGATCGGGACTTATCACCCTGAACGGAGGAGACGCTTCGGGGGATGCCCATGTTTACGGTTTTATCCAAACGCAGCATTCCGGCGCTGACCGCAACGGCTTGCAGTGCGTTGTGGAGTTCATGAATTATCATGACGTGACCATCGAGGGAGACATTATCGGGCGCTACTATGGATCGAACAGCATCAGAGGGACGGATGTTTTCGTGGAAGACGGGATCACGGGCACTATCACCCTTATGGGTGATATCGACCTGCGCAATGGGGATGGAGTTTCCTATGGATATTTACGCTTGGATACCGATGAACAAGTGGTGCTGCACAAGCTTGACCTGGACAAAGTAGGCTATGCGTATCTGAGCAGCGGCACAGGCGAATCTGAGATTACCGGGGCGATCAGCGATTTCGATACAACTGAGAGCGCGAGCAGCGGAGCGGGCACCGAGAATGACCCAAAAATTCCGGAGAACGAGACGCGATTGCGCGCGCCCGAGGGACAGGTAGTCTATTACTCCTACACGCCCGGAACGCTCAACACCGATCTTGGCGGCCATGTCTGGCAGCTCCGCAACCTCGACGACAGCGGTGACGGCGGACTGCTTATGGTTGAGCCGCCATCTGGCACGATAATTATGGTGCGTTGATTGGCTGGCAGCACAGTCGAGTACAGCCGGGCGTGTCCAGCACGGCTGCACTCGGCGCTATCCTTTGCTGCGTGTGTTGCGGGCAGCAGGTTGATACAACCTGCTGTCTGGAGTTTGGCCCTCATGGACTCATCCGGCAGCATAGAATAG
>CAYYVQ010000018.1:0-40610 GCA_964475205.1 uncultured Victivallales bacterium
GGGCAAACCGGTTTTGGCCTGCAATGGCTGTGCTATGGAACGTTTATGCCGGAGGTGTGAGAAATGCGGGTTATCCCGTGCTACCGAACCTGTAGCCTTCGAGGTCGAGACTGACGTATTTTATGTTATCCACTTTTACGGCTTTCCCTACAGCGTCCCTGATGTCGGGTTGGAGCATTTTCCGCATTTCATCCTGATCCGTTTCTATCCGGGCAATGTCACCATGAATACGAACCCTGACCTGGCTAAAGCCAAGTTCATGAAGCTTTTTTTCGATTCTGGCTACAAGCCGAAGCGACTTGTGATCAAGTCGATGGCCGGTTGGAAAACGCGTTGCAACACATGACTGTGAAGGTTGATTCGCGGTCGGAAGCCCCATGTCCGAGGATAAATCCCGGATCTGGTTTTTGCCGATCCCGCAATCCGCAAGAGGCGTAATAACCCTTAAGGCCCTCACGGCATCCAGCCCCGGACGGTGCATGCCAAGGTCATCTGCATTTGTGCCGTCGGCAACATGGCTGATATTGCGCCTGCCGGCTTCTTTCTTCACCAGTTCCAGGATTGCCATCTTGCAGTGATAGCAACGATCTGAGGCATTGCCGGCAACAGCAGGCAGTTCCATCACATTAAAATGCAGGATCTCGTGCTCAATTCCTATGGTGCGCGCAATCTCTGACATCAGTTTCACTTCTTCTTCAGGGACAAGAGGGGTTTTGACGCTCACTCCCAGAACCCTGTCGCCAAGAACCTCTCTCGCTACCGCCGCAAGAAATGTGCTGTCGACTCCTCCGGAAAACGCCACGGCAAGACTATCAAGTTGTTTAAGTTGCTTGCGCAAAAATTCCATTTTTCTGTTTTTTTTCATTGCTTCCATTGCTCTCCTCCCTTTTCGCCCGGTCCAGTTGTTTCCGCAAGGCTCCGATTTCGCTGGTCATAGCCCTGCCCTTGCTATATTTTGACTGACAATGATGTTTATATTTTCTACCAAAAATACATTTGGAGCAAGTAATCATGCCTGATATATCGGTGGTAGTGCCTCTGTACAACGAAGAAGATAACGTTGAAATGCTCGCCGGAAAAATCACCGGCGTCTTCAAGGATCTGCCGGGGACTTTCGAAGCAGTTCTCGTTGACGATGGCAGTGATGATTCCACCTGGGAAAAGATGATTTCAGTCGCGGCCGATAATCCGGATTTCATACTCGTGCGATTGCGGAGAAATTTCGGGCAGACGGCCGCGCTGAGCGCTGGCTTTCGCCATTCAAAAGGCCGTATTGTTGTCACCATGGACGGAGACCTGCAAAACGATCCCGAAGACATACCCGCCCTTCTCAAGAAGCTTGATGAAGGATATGACGTAGTAAACGGCTGGCGTAAAGACCGGAAAGAACCTTTTCTCAGCCGCCGGCTGCCGTCCATGATCGCCAGCGCCATAATCAACAAGGTCAGCGGCCTTAGACTGCATGACCACGGTTGCACATTACGGGCCTACAGGCGTGAAATCGTGCAAAACCTATCGCTGTATGGGGAAATGCATCGGTTTATCCCTTCTCTGGCAAGCTGGGTGGGCGGCCGAATATGCGAGATACCGGTCAGACACAGCCCGCGCCGATTCGGAAAATCAAAATACGGCATCTCCCGCACCTTTCGCGTAATGCTCGACTTGATGACCTTGAAGTTCCTGCTGAGCTACAGCTCCCACCCGATCCAGGTTTTCGGCAAACTAGGGATGGTCTTTGGAGCGGCGGGCCTTGTCATTCTGGGTTTCATGCTTGGAGGCCATCTATCTTACCTGCTATTCTCAACAGAATTTGCTTCGGCCCTGGTCAAAAGACCGTTCTGGGTCATAACCTCGTTTATGCTCATCCTTTTCTGTATTCAATTCATCAGCATGGGACTATTGGCTGAACTGCAAATCCGGACGTACCATGAATCCCAGGACAAACCAATATACGTTGTAAAAGAAGTCCTGGATAAATCAAACCGCAAGAGTTCCTGACCGATTCTGTGATGCGAAACTCTTTAAGCTGCGCTTTAACTGATAGGGACTTGATAAGATGTTTCTAATTGCAAACGCTGAAACCTATGGAGCAATCCAAATCTTCAAGAATATTCTACCGCTCATGGGACTTTCCCTGTTTGTTGCAGGCCTGGCAACGGATGCAGCCCTGATATACAAGGCCGCAGTAAACCGGGGCTGGATGAGAAAAGGCGGAGAAAAGCTGCGGCGAAAACCATGGACGCCCCGCATATCGGTTGAAATCATACTCTGGATTATTCTGGCATGGTCGATCGTGGGGGTTCTTACACCGGAAAGCGCTAATCAGGCTGTCGATCCAGACAATATTGACGGTCTCAGTTTCGTTTTGCATACGCTTGTTCTACCCGTTGTTCTGCTTGGCATGACAGCATGGAAGATCAAATCCATAGGGGTCACGTGGCAGCAATCTTTCGGTTTCAGGAATCAAGGTTTTTTATCCTGTTTAAAAAAAAGCGTTGCGGCCTACCTGGCAGCTATACCTCCAGCTTCGGTAGCAGGATACATCATTCTGCACTGGCTCAACACGCTCGGGTATGAAATCGAACTTCAACAGACAGTTCGGTACCTCAGTAGACCGGGCAACCAGATGTGGTTTAACATGTACATGGCCTTCCTCGCAATAATCCTGGCTCCAGTGGCAGAGGAAATTCTCTTCCGCGGAATAATATTGCCTTCGGTACTGAAACACTGCAGAACCTGGCTGGGCGTAATCTTTGTTTCCCTGCTTTTTGCCGCAATTCATGGCCAGGCTCATTTTGCTGCACCGCTTTTTGTCATGGGCATGGCCTTTGCCCTTTCATATATTGCGACAGGGTCGCTTGTAACGCCTATAATTGTCCATTCACTGTTCAACTTAGTCACAGTTCTCAATGTGCTGATCAGGCATGATCTTCCGGAGATTGGTCTATGAAACGGATTTTTTCCCAATGAAGCAAATGGAGGTAAAACGTGAATAAAGTAATACGATCGGTTGTATGGGTCCAGGATACCGAAAACGGAGCCATGCCCGGACACCTAAAGATCCTGGATCAGCGGAAACTGCCATCCACCATAGTTTATATTGAAACTACTGATCTTGAAACCGTGTGGCTTGCAATCCGGAACCTGAGCGTGAGGGGAGCCCCCGCTATCGGGATCGCCGCAGCCATGGGAGTGGCATGCAGCATACAGAATCTAGAGGGAACATCTGCGGATATAGTCGCCGCTGTTGAAGAAAATGCCCGGTACCTTGCGACTTCACGCCCAACTGCGGTTAACCTTTTCTGGGCGCTCGAACGAATCAACGATGTCGCTTTTTCCAACCAGGACCTTCCGCCCACGGAACTGAAAAAAACACTGGTGGACGAAGCAGTTGCCATCCGTGAAGAAGATGCGGCCATGTGCCTCGCTATCGGCCGCCACGGGGCGGACCTGCTCCCTGATCCATGCTGCATTTTAACCCATTGCAATGCGGGCGGCCTGGCTACCGCCGAATTCGGCACCGCCCTGGCGCCGGTCTATACAGCAGCCGATCAAGGCAGACGGGTTTGCGTGTTTGCCGATGAGACGCGTCCCCTGCTCCAGGGCGCCAGGCTTACAGCATGGGAACTGGTAAATGCCGGAATAGATACTACCCTGATCTGCGACAGCGCAGCGGCACAGGTGATGAAAGAGGGAAGAATTGACGCTGTGCTTGTCGGCGCGGACAGAATAGCTGCAAACGGCGACACCGCGAATAAAATCGGGACTTACTCGCTTGGAGTAATAGCCGCAGCGCACAAAATACCTTTTTACGTCCTTGCCCCCACATCGACCGTAGATATCAAGGCTTCTTCAGGCAGCGACATTCCAATAGAACAAAGGAACTCAAAGGAAATAACTCACAGCTTCGGCATGCAACTTGCGCCTGAAGGCGTCAAAACATATGCGCCTGCTTTCGACGTCACACCCGCCAGGCTGATAACCGCGATTGTCACCGAAAAAGGCACAGCCCGTCCGGACTTCAATGATTCATTGCCCCGGCTCATGGAAGCCTGAAAAAAATAGCACATACCCCGAACCCCATAGACCGACTACTTCTGCGGCGGCACAAGCTGGGGTGCTATTGGCATATTCTCGACGATGTGGAATTGATTGACCCTTTTCAAATTTGGCAAAGCGCTCAGAAAACCCACCGCCTCACGCGGTTTATCCATAGAAATCAGCTTGATAGGCGCTCCTTTAAGAGCAGAAAAATCGCGTGTCCTGATCCCGCGGCAGCGGAAATCCACAAGGGGCATGCCTTTCAACGGATTCAAATCAGAAACATTAGTATGGCTTATATCAAGCCTGCTTATCTTTTTGCCTTCCAGGGGGTCCAGCTCCCTGACCTTCGTTCCACTGATATTCAGGCGATCCAGAGGAACATTTTTGAGATCCGAAAGATCACGAATCCTTCCGCCGCTTACATCAAGATTCTTTACCGGCATGGTCTTCAGGGGCGAAAAGTCCTTTACCAGGGTTTTTGATATATCAAGTCTCCGCAAGCGCAGATTAGAGATCGGCGAAAGATCCACCACGCTGGTATTATTCAGCACAAGCTCAGTTAATGGCATCCCTGACAGGAATGCAACGTCACGCACCTGGGTCCCGCTAAGGTCCAGGTAGCTCAAAGGCATCTCGCCAATGTTTGAAAAGTCGTATACCCGGGTTCCTCTAAGTTCCAGGCGAGAGAGCGGCATTCCCTCAATAAAAGATACATCTTTGACCTGCGTGTTGTTCAATTTCAGATCTCGTAAAGGTTGATCTTCTATAGCCGAAAAATCGTATACCCGGGTGGCGCTCAGATCCAGCATGGACAATTTCAAACCGGAAAGGGAGGAAACCTGTCTTACAGCAGTTCTAGCAAGCGTCAGGCGTTCGAGTGGAAGATTCTCCAAAGGAGTAATATCAGCTACAGGGAAGCCTATTACCCGCAATTCTCTAAGATTTGCCATGTATTTAACAGGCCCAATGTCGCGTAGCTTGCCCTTTCCGTGGTATGACTCGCAGAACAGCCTCTCAAGTTCAGTAAAAGCCGCCAGCGGATAGATATCCTCAAGCGCAGGGGAACGGATGGTGACATGGCGGACGCTCGCACCCTCGTTTATCCTTACCGAATTCTCGTCCAGCTCGCGATTCCGCTCAAGCAATAATGCAATTACTGCGTCGCGGTCATTCTCGATGCGTTTAAGATCGTCTGGAAGAGATACTCCGAGCCCGGCTTCATTCCCGCTGCCCGAGCGAGGCGAAAGGTTCTCAAGCGCGTCCAGCACACCTTCAGCTTCCGAAGCAAAATCAGTGTCTCCGTATCTCTCCCTGTAGGATGAAACCTTTTTTTTGACTGATTCAAGCTGTCCGGCGTCAACATCGACCGAACTTATCCTCTGGGTCCAGACTGAAGAATCGAACTCCGCCGGAAAAAACCCGATGGATCCAACAAGCATAAAAAGCGCCTTTTCAGCCTCCGAATCCCTTATTCCGCCGGCCAACCGGTCGACATTGGCCAACAGTTTTTCCGATAGAAGAGGATGAACCAGTTGAAAAAAACGCCGCGCATGCTCAAAACTTCCCATCCTCAAAGCCATAATGCCCTTCACAAGGCAAACGGGAGGTTCGTCCGACTGGCCCATTCTGTTGACCTTCTCCATTATAGAAAGATCCTCAATGCCGAATGAAATTCGCCTGCTTGCGCCCGCATCAAGACGCTGACGACAGTAAACTTTGTCATCGGCAACCTTGAGGATCAGAACATTGGCATTTCCTTCTTTTAGACTTACGCTTATGGTCTTCCCTTGCTGCCTGATGAATGAATCAAGAATTCTATTGTCCATTTTCAAAGCTTCATCAAAGATCCGCTGCACTTCTGTCAGCCGCTCTTCGTATTGGTCAAGGTTCTCCTTCTCTATCCCCTCATCCAATGCTGCGGCAGCGGCTTCAAGCCCTTCATTTGCAACTTCAGCAGCCGCCTGCTTGAGCAAAGTGTGCGCCATTGCAACCTTTTTCTCTCTTATTCTCTTTTGGTGTTCAAGCAGAGCCCCGGCCTTTTCCTTAAGTTTGTGAGCTTTGGCAAGACGCATTTTTTTTGTCTCATCTGCATACTCCCCGCTGTATTGCGTGTAGACCGACGCAGCCTCATTATAAGAGCGCTTCTGTACATATTTCTCTGCCGCCTCGTCAAGGCGCCCCATAACAGCCCTGATTTTCCTGCTTTGTTTCTCCGCAAGATCCCTTATTCTGTCTTCGGCCATCAGGGCATACTTTGTGCCCCTGGTCTGCTCCACAACTTTCTGGTACTTTCTGATTGCCTCGTCAATCTCGCCGGGATGCTCTCGCGCCCATTTATCGACAAATTCAAGAATCTCCCGTTCATTCTTTTCTGTATCTTCGGTTGCGCCACCCGGGAGAGTTGCAGGAGTAACCATTCGTTGTCTCTTAACAGGCGGGCGGCGGCGGCGGACCTTGGCGCTGTTCTGCATGCTGATCAGTATTACCCCAAGCACAACAATGGCCGCAAGCCCGGCCCCTATAATGATCCTGGGCACAATCGATGGTTCAGCCTCGGGCCGGTCAATGTACATTGATCTTGCCTGTTGGAGTTTTTTCCTTGCAGGGCTTCTCTCAAGAGTACTTTGCCTTTCCGGGGGATACGGCGCGACAGGCCCATGTCCACGCTTGACGCGAGCTATGTCCTTTTTGACAGCCTGCCAGTCCTTATGGCGTCCTGACCGGTTTTTCGCAAGAAGCTTTTCTACGAACCAGCACAACCCGTGAGACACAGATGGATTCTCTTCAATAATATCACTGACAGATCCGCTTTCCTGGAGTTCGATAACCCGGTCTTCTTTCTCGCCGTCAAAAAGGAGTTTTCCGGTCAGAAGATAGTAGAGCATCGCTCCCAGCGAATACATGTCCGCCCTGCAATCAATATCCGCTTCCCCTCTGCACTGCTCCGGCGACATGAACGCCGGTGTTCCCATGATTTCTTCTGAAACCTCCCCGGCTTTAACCGCGCTGATGCTTCGGGCCAGACCAAGATCCGCAACCTTCACCGTTCCATCGGAATCAACCATCACGTTGTCAGGCTTAATATCACAGTGCACAATACGTTCGGTGTCCCATGCATACTCAAGCGCATCGGCCACACACTCGGCAACAAGCAAAACTTCCTTCTCATGAAGCCTGCCTTTCCTTCGCACCCAGTCGCCGACCGTATAGCCGGCTATGTATTCCATCACAAAATAGTAGTTGCCGGCCTGCGCGCTTGCGTCATAAACCTGTACAATACCGGGATGCTTGAGCTTTGCAGCCGCCTGTGCCTCGGACTGAAACTGATTAATGCCCGAAGAATCAGCCGCAAACTTCGAAGAAAGGATTTTAATAGCGACAGTACGGTCCAGCGAGATCTGCCTTGCCTTCCAAACGGTGGCCATACCTCCCTGGCCGAGTTTCTCGATTATTTCAAACCCGGGTATGTTAAGTTCCGACACTCACTTCCTCCCGTACCCGTTGCATGGGGGACATTCGATTTTGCCTTCGCCGCCGCACTCCGGACAGGTTTCTCCGTCGTACTTCCCGGTTCCATCGCACTTGCCGCAGTCGGCTAGCCCCGTGCCGTCGCAGCTTTTGCAGCGAGGTGTTTTTCCAGTTCCCCGGCAGCGTTCGCAAATAACGCTCCCTTTTCCTCTGCAATCAGAGCACTTCTCGAATCCCAACCCTCTGCAATTCGGACAGCGAGACCGAGTACGGGCGCCGGAGCCCAGCTTGTTGGAGCGCTTATTCTCAACATAACCGTTTTTACAGTCCGGATTGCTGCAATGAACATATCCTCTTCCTCTGCAACTCGAACATTGCAGTAATCCAGCGCCCCCGCACTCCTCGCACGGCTCAGGCCACAACTGCTTCAATTTAACTTTTTCTTCAACAGACAAGGAGTTTCCCACAGCTTGCGGAACCCAGACTTTCCCGACATGAACCCGTCTGCTGTGCTGCTGATGACTTTCGAAGACAGACAGCGCCCTGCCTTTCATGTACTTGAGGTCGTCTGACGAACGGAAAAGCCTGATTTGTCCATCCCCGCCACAGTATGAACATGGTTTTGTGGTAGACGCCTTTATTGAACTTCCCGACAGGGACAGGCCGGTTACAACGCGCTTTCCTGAACCGTTGCACACGAAACAGGAAGCCTCGGTAAACTTTATACTGCCCTCACAGATCTCAATGGCGGCAACAAATTTCTTCCGGCGTTCAACACGCCCAGTCAGAGAGCTCAGAGTATTCAATGCCATTGCATTCCGGCAGAAAAGCTCTGCGAGAAAAGGGTTTTCCTTCTCGAAATAGCGTCTGCCAAGCTTGAAATCCTCAGTCAAAGCCGAATATATTTTATCCTCATATCCTGCTCCGTCTGACTGCTCACTGGACACAAACATTTTCTTGGTCTGGTCTGCTCTTTCTTCATACTCTACAGAGGGCAATTCTGCTCCACAATGTGAACATTTCTCCTTTGTGTCAGGCATCTCCCAGCCGCACTGCGGGCAGATCACGTAACCCGCCAAACCCGTTAAACAAACCGAGGCAAATGTGGCAATTGTAAGAAAAAAACGTTTATATGCTGCTTTCAAAATGCTTTTCGCCGCCTCTCCCCTGATACAGAAATATATGCCCTGAATTATAAACCTTTTTTTTTCAGGGTCAAGACGGTATGATCAGTGTATGAAAAAGGAATCACAATTTTCCATTTTTCCATCATGCCCGGCAAATCAATCGTCTAAGAGAACTAAATCGGGGCAGACTATGGTGGAGTATGTTATCATCGCCGCAATAATGGTTCTGAGTCTCACCATAATGGCACTTTTTATGTATGCGTTCAAGGAACATGGCGCCAGGGTGCTGGACCTGGTATCCAGCGAATATCCGTAACATGCAGCCCATCATACTGCAAATTAACTCATGATTTTTCTATTGACTGATATTCAAAGCGGGAACACACTTATATAAGGAGGAAGTATAAATGAAAAGATCATCTCGTAAAAAACAAGGCCAGACAATGGTCGAATACATAATTATAGTTGTTATTGTAGCCATAGCCGTAATCGCCGTTGTCGGCGTTTTCAGCGACCGTATCAGGGCGCTTTTCGGCGGCGCCACTGTTGAACTCGGCGGAAGCGAGTCGGAAGTCAGCACTGCGGTTGAAGACAAAAGTTCCGCCGACTGGATAAAGGAACTGGACACGCAAGGCGCCGATGACTGAAGAAACAACGACTAAGAAAGTCGTGTAGGATATGCCTGCCATGACTACAAGGCCGTATTCTCCATTTCGCTGCGGGAAGGCGTCGGAAAGCGGTCAGTCAATTGTTGAGTCCGCCATAACAATGGCTCTGATATGCCTTATCTTCATGGGCGCTTTCCAGATTTCGCAGCTTATAGCAGCCCGCGAGGTTTTACACCATGCCTCTGCCAGGGGCGCCCGCGCAAGAACAGTGGGTTTCAACAGATGGATGGTCAGGAAATGTGTAAATATAGCATCCATCCCGAATGCAGGGCGAATGCGGCAACCGCAGCTTGACCAAAATGACAGAGGCAGAACCATCCCCGATGGAACCTCTCCGGGCGACGCGTTTATGATGCTGCTGGGGAGAACACCCGCTGCCGGAAGGTACCATGCGGAAATGGCGCGCATACCGGAATATCTTGCGGCGGAAAATCACCTCAGAGCCAGACAGATTCTCGACTACGAAGGATGGGACACAATTGACCGGTCAATCAACGAGGACGGGGTGCGCTTAAACGTGTCGGTAAGCCAGACCCATACAAACTGGCTATGGGGTCCCGTTCACCGGGCATATTATGCAGCAGACTCGCTGAGACTGAATGCTTCTTCGAGCCTGGAAAATCATTATTCCCTGTATATGAACGATGAAAACTGGTAAAATCAAATCCAGAACCGGCCAAACCATCATATTTCTGCTGGTGGTCCTGGTTATTCTTACACTTGCGGTGCTCTGGCAATTTGATGTCCACAGGATATTGTTCGTAAAATCGAGGACACAAAACGCCGGAGACGCCGCTGCGCTTGCAGCCGCAAGATGGCAGGGAACAACTCTGAACCTGATCGGCGATATGAACATAATGAAAGCCATAGCGCTTTCTGAAACCAACATGGAAGCGGTAGCCTCTATCAGCAACCTCCAGAGCAGGTTGTGTTATGTCGGACCCATGATCGCGTTCATGGGCGCCCAGCAGGCGGCAAAACATAACGGCATCTATCCCAATGACTCTTATACCGACAGGCTCCGAGACCACGCTCATGACGTAAGACACGAATACACAGAAATCGGACCGGACGGACAGATGCTCTTCCCTGAACCGTATCCCGGTTGCTGGGAGGATTATGCCGAAATGCTTGAGTATATAGCAGACGAAGGCGTAGCGGCTGGACCGGACAATGCACGTTTCTATTCCGACTACTCAGGCTCCCATACTTTGCTTGATGTCGGCTTCTACGAAGCGATCGCAGGCAGATCATGGTGCTGGTTCTACAGCAACGCTCCCGATCTCCTCGAAGAATATCGCAACTTCTTTCCATGCTGGTGGGAGGATCTTCCCCCTATAGCTCACAGAAGATATGTTAACAGCGAAATCTTCGGCCTGGGCCTCTCAAGATACTCAACTTCGCTGTCAGGCTTCTTCGAAGACGAACAGGCAGCTATAGACGCCATGCTCGAACATGCCGATCAGAGAGGCCTGGGCTATCCGGTGAATTCCAATGCCTTTCAGTCAGCCATGTGGTACTGCTACGATCGCGCACAATGGTCATCATGGTCAGACCGCGATTCCATGCCGACATCCGACAACCCGCGCCCTCCCAATCATTTCCCTTCCGTGGGCACCGTGAAGGAACAGTACAACTATACCGGGGCCGATTCGGCCGTAAGAATCCAGGCTGCGACGGAACGTTTGACTCCAGGCTCGGCAAGATCTGAAACAACAAATCAAATCACCTGGACCGCCGCCGCAAAACCATTCGGATATCTTTCCGATACGCTCCGCCCGGATTCCTACGAAATTGTTCTCCCGGCGTTTCGTGAAGTGCGCCTGATAGCCCTGGACGCTTCCTCAACTCCTTACGGCGGTTCATATAACCTCGCATGGCGGGACCATATTGAAAAACATTTGCCCGGGCACAAGGATCCCGGAACGGGGCGCTGGGTTAGAGGATATATCGACGGCGGCCCCAATGCGGAGGCAACAAGCGGCTCATGCTGGTATTGCCGCCAGCTTCGAATATGGGAAGACAATCAATTCAGACAGGACGGCGTCGATTGGTTGGAGGAAAACAGCCATCTGTGCACAATATCGCCTGACGGATCCGGCAGGGGCGGCGGAAGAAGAAGGGGCCACTGACTATGATTCCGGATGATCTGAGAAAAAATCTGCATGACTGTTTACCGAGAGAGAAATCCCCGGCCAACACAGCTTTACACTTCGCAGCTCCAGCAAAGAACGGGCAGGCAATGGTTGAATTCCTGGCTGGCCTGGTGGCGGTACTTGCCATAATAGCAACCATGACCGTCGGCGCCCGTATGATCGCCCGCCACTCAAATACTATGGTCGACGCAAGAGAAAATGCAGCAGACTATGCCGTGTACCCGTTTTATGATGCCGCTGAACACGACACGTCGTTAATTCAATCCTGGAGCCCGGGTCCGGACGGCAAACGGCACACCCCGGACGACGAGTTCACAACCGCAAATCGACAACGCTTCAAAAATGTTATAGTCCAGACAGCGGCAGAGGATGGCCGGTCATGGGAAATACTCAACGGCATTCCCGATAACAATGTTTCGCGCTTAGCCGGCAGCCCCTTTCCAGCTTCGTTCTTCGGATTGGTAAGAGGCAGCTCACAAGAAGAAATAGACCTGTCAGACTTGCCTGCTTTTACACATCTGGTATATGGGGGCGATCACATTGAAATTAAATCGAATGCCTGGCTTATCTGGCTGAAAGGATTATATTCCCGCCGTGATTGATAAACCGCGAAAAAGACCTCTTAAAACAAAACGCAGCCTTTTCGCAGCGCTGGGGGCTGCGGGTATTCTATGCGGCGTTGCGCAGGCGAAAGTGTTCCTCTTCGAGGGCAAGGCTTCGGATGTTGCGGCCGTATTCAAACACATGGATTCTGAGAAAATCTATTCTGCCGCCGGCAGTCTTAACGGCTCAAGAGGGCAGATCACGATATACGGCATCAACAACATTTTTGCCGATGTGGCGGCGCAACTCCGGTCCTCTCTTGACATTAAGCTCCAGGGCGGAAAATCTCTGAAGACAGGACGCATAAAAACAAAGGGCGGCGTTTCAAGACTCATAATACTCAATCTGCCCCAGAGCCGCAGGACGGCGGTCATGCAATTTGAACAAAACGACGCCCGGTATCGCCAGTCTTTAACTCCGCCGCCCCCCGGTTCGTCTCCGTGCCTCCCCCGCCTGCACGGCGCCAGGGCGCTTGTTCTTCTGGAAAACCGCGACACTGATTGCGCGCTTGGCATCACAACAGCGTCTCTCACCGCCGCCGAGGCGCACAGTCAGGTTGTTAATACATTGAGCGATTCGGGATGGAGCGAGGCGTTGCAACAAAACGGAAACGAGGCAGGAAACTTTAGCGTCCTGCACAAGGGACTTGATATATGTTGCGTTTCCACCGAAGCAGGCGACAATCCCGGAAAAGCCCGCATTGCAATTCTCAGAAAAAAACAGTAGCGTGAGGCTTTACAACTATAAACGCGTTATTTCCCCGCGGTTTTTTCTGATTTTACTGGAAACGGAGACACAAAAATGAAAGAGAAGATTATACCGATCATGTCAGTAGTTATCGGGGTTTTCGCATTCGCTTTGACCCATTATTACCTGGAAGCCCAGCAGGCCAAAATCGAAAAAGAATGGGAAAGCCTCAGGAGAGCGCGAAAGAAAGTTTCCGTCATGATTGCGGCGCGGACTATTCCCAAAGGGACGCGTATCGGGGAAAATGACATAGCTAAAGTTGAAAAATACGAGGCAACCGTGCCCCCGGAAGCAGTAATGCATCAGGAAGCTCTCGCGGCAATAGGCAAGAAAACCCTCTACAGGATGGAAAAAGGGGATGTGCTGAAATGGTCTTTTATAGAAGGAGGGCAGCGGCGCACAAGCCTGGCGCAAGCGGTCAAACCCGGCATGAGGGCCCTCTCCCTTGCCATTGGGGGAGCATCAACAGTCAGCGGAATGGTCAGACCCGAAGACAGGGTTGACATACTTGGAACTTTCAATTTCCCGTCCAAAACTGTAGAAGAACAAATGGAAACAGTAACACTGACGATCCTTCAGGACGTAACTGTGCTGGCAACCGGCCAGCGCAAAGCCAATGAAATTGTTTTGAATAGAGACAGGATGAGAGACAGCTCATACAGCACAGTTACTGTCCAGGTCACACCAAGAGAGGCTGAACTGCTTGTCTTTGCCGAACAAATGAGGGGGCGCCTTACTCTCACGCTCAGGAATCCCGCTGATGTCAGTTTCGAAAAGGATCTGCCGGAAGTGAATTTCCAGCGCCTCGAAGAAAAACTTCCCGAGCTCAATCTTCACCGGCAAAAACACATTCGGCATAAGACCAACTTGTAAAACGGTGTACTGGAAGCAATATGGCACAGAAAATAGAACTCGAGATCAGAAGGCCCGGGAAAGACCCCGAAACATTTGAAATAGGGGAAGGCACATTCACTATAGGCAGCGAAAGCGACTGTGCAATCAGGCTGGCGAACAAAGACGTCGAGCCCAGGCATGCAATACTTGCGATCCGGAGCGGGTCATGCCGCATCGAAGACCTCGACTCTGAATCGGGAACCTTCCTCGACGGGACAAGGATAAACCGGCACAGTGAAATGCGCCCCGGACAACGTCTTGGCGTCGGTCCTTTCGAAATTATCATTAAAATGGATCACCGGACCGAAGATCGTGAAGCAGGGAACCATCCGGGAGCGGCGGAATCGCAGTCTCCGGACGAGCCTGCGGCGGAGACAACCGGAAACCAACCGGAGCCAGAGGCTGCTGCGCCCTCCGCTTCGCCTGCCGGTCAGGGAAATGAAGACGAAAAAAACAAGAAGCTCAAAAAATCCATCAAGCAACAGATTCACAAGGAACTGGTCGAACGCCTGGATATAAAACGTCTTACCGCCAGCAGAATCAAACAGGAAGATTTGCAGGAAAAAGCGCTGTCAAATATTCGGTCCATAGTCAAGGAAGTCAGTAACCGCCTGCCGCCCGGACTCAAAGCCGAAGAACTTGTTGAGGAAATCTATAATGAGGCCCTCAGACTGGGTCCACTGGAAGATTTCCTGGCAGACCCGGAAGTAACTGAGATAATGGTAAACGGTCCAGACAATATTTATGTCGAAAAAGGCGGCAAGCTTGTCCGAACAGACAGAAACTTTATGGATTCTTCATCGGTTCTGGCTATAATCGAACGCATCGTTTCTCCCATCGGCAGGCGAATAGACGAAAGCCAACCCTATGTCGACGCAAGATTGCCCGACGGGTCGCGCGTAAACGCAATAATTCACCCGCTTTCCCTTGTTGGCCCCTGTCTCACAATTCGAAAATTCTCCAAGATCCCATTCACCGATCAGGACCTTATCAGGATGGGTACAATCAACCCTCAAATAGCTGAATTCTCAGATGTCTGCATTAAGCTGAGAAAAAATATTGTCGTTTCAGGCGGAACCGGTTCAGGTAAAACCACCCTGCTCAATGTGCTGAGCAACTACCTTCCGGAGTGGGAAAGGATAGTTACCGTTGAAGACGCCGCAGAACTTCGTCTGGGACAACCGCACGTGATCAGGCTGGAAGCGCGTCCCGCTAATATTGAGGGAAAAGGATCCGTGACTATTCGCGACCTGGTGCGAAATTCCCTGCGAATGCGTCCAGACCGCATAGTGGTGGGAGAATGCCGCGGCGGTGAGGCGCTCGACATGCTTCAGGCAATGAACACAGGACATGACGGTTCACTGACTACTGTTCATGCCAATTCGCCTCGCGACGTCATTTCACGGCTTGAAACCATGGTGCTTATGTCCGGCATGGAACTTCCAGTCAGGGCCATCAGGGAACAGATTGCCGCCGCCATAGACATGATTGTCCACGAGTCACGGTTCAGCGACGGAAGCCGAAAGGTCACAAAAGTCACCGAAGTGGTGGGACTTGAAGGCGAACAGATCACCATGCAGGATATATTCATTTTCCGCCAGACCGGCGTAGGCGAAGACGGCAGGGCCCTCGGACAATTTGAACCAACCGGCGCAGTTCCGACTTTCCTCGAGGAAATCGAAGCCCGCGGTCTGACAATAGACAGAACCATATTCAGTCCCCAGATAAGACATTCTGAAGAGGAAAAGTAAGAAAAATGTCAGGCAATATTATCTTAATTATGATTGCAGGCCTTTTCGGCCTGAGTTTTGCCGGACTCGGCATGATTGTCCTTAGAGCGATCTATTCCGGCGCGGAAACTTATTCAGGCGAGCACGCTGAGACCACAGCCAGGCAGTTTGAAGATGTGTTCGTTTTTATACCTCCCCGTAGAATTGCCGAAGCCGGATGGGCCTGCGCGGCGGCGGCATTTATACTGGCGTTTCTCTTCCTTGGCGAAATTACTTCCGCCCAGGGCATGCTGGTTGGGCTCATCGCGGGCGGGATTGCGGCGGCTCTTGCCCTGCAGGGACCACGGCAACTCTTGAACATTTTAAAGAAAAGGCGGCTTGCTCGTTTTAACGCCCAACTTGTAGACACTCTCATGAGCATGAGCAATGCGTTGAAAGCAGGCTTCAGTATAACACAGGCATTCGAATCGGTCGTCCGCGAAGGCAACGATCCGATTGCGCAGGAATTCGACGTGTTTCTCCAGCAAACAAGGGTAGGTGTAAGTTTTGAAGAAGCGCTTGAGCATCTTGATAGAAGGGTGGGCAGCGAAGATCTCTCACTGGTTGTAAAGTCAATTGACACTGCCAGAAAAACCGGAGGAAATCTCACCGAAATACTGGAGAGCATATCGTCTACAATCCGTGAAAGACTGCGCATCGAAAATCGGGTAAAAACCCTCACCGCCCAGGGCAGGCTCCAGGGAATAGTTGTCGGCTCAATGCCGGTTATAATAGGCATACTGCTTGTAGTGGTCGACCCCCAGATGATGCTGCCTTTTCTGCGGTCTCCGGCGGGAATGATTTCAATGGCCATAGTAGCCCTTCTGCTTCTTGCCGGAGGCTTGGTAATACGTAAAATTATCAAAATAGATATATGATCAAATTTCTCAAAGAAAGAACCTGAAAATGAACATGCCCCTTCTGATAAGCATCCTCTCTGGCCTTGCAGCAGCAGGGATAGCCTGGTATTGCGGCATTATAGGCAGGCAGATAACATACGTTACCCTGGCAGACGGAAGAAGACAGGAACGCCAATTGCCGGTCCTTTTTCGACTCCTGATGCCGCTTGCACCTAATCTTCACGGTCTCTTTAAAAAGCCGTTCTTTAACAAACGCAGAAGCAACATCCAGAAAAAAATTGTCTCCGCGGGATATGAAGACCTTATCAACGCCGACGAAATCATGTCCCTGCAAATATTGATGCCGCTTATACTCGGACTGTTATGGGTCATCATAATCTCCGCACTTGTGCTCGGCGGGCGTAACCCCGTCTTTGAGAATCTTAAAATACCGCTCTACGTGTTCGGTCCTCTATGGTTGTTCCTGTATCCTCTGCTCTGGTTGAAACAGTCCGTCGCATCCAGAAAGAAGCAGATACGAAGATCGCTGCCTTTCGTGCTGGACCTTCTTACTCTTTCAGTTGAATCAGGAATGGACTTTATGACAGCGCTTCAACGAAGTGTTGAACGGGGAAAAGTCGACGCTTTCGGAGAAGAACTCCTGAGAGTGATAAGAGAAATCCAGGTTGGTAAAACCCGGCGCCAGGCCTTGCGCGATATGTCAGCCCGAGTAGATCTTTACGACCTCAAGTCAGTGGTTGGCGCGCTGGTGCAGGCCGATGAACTTGGTGTAAGCATTGGAGCCATTCTCAGGATTCAATCAGACCAGATCAGGCAACGCAGGTTCGACAGGGCCGAAAAACTGGCTAACGAAGCTCCCGTAAAGATGCTCGCCCCCCTGCTGCTGTTCATCTTCCCGGCTGTCTTCGTGATACTTCTCGGTCCGGTGATTCACCAGATTCTTCTTAAAGGTTTCTAACCTGAGACTCACATAATCGCCCACAGCGGGCGTTGGGGACACAGGGCGCAGAATGTTTGACAGAACGCAGAAACACTGGAGGTCAAAAGACAGGATGAATATAACACTAGTGCGTACAATTATTGCTTTCATTGCAATCACAGGCTTTATCACCGATCCGGCCGCTTCCGTTTCGGCAGGAAACCGAAACAGTGAAAAATCAGGAAAAGTCCGCATGTCCCGCGCATGGACCCAGACACACAAGACCATGACAGCGGCTCACCGCCAAACGGGGTTGAAATATGCAGTAATTACAGGAGAAGGCCTTTTTAAAGGCGCGGTAGGTCCGTACTCTCCCGGAAAGGAATTGACAGCATCGGAATTGGCCGAAGATTCCGCAGCGGCCGCAGGTATGGAACTGTTGTGGCACAATGGGGTCGCAATTCTCGCCCCGGAGGGTTTCACACTGGACACGGTTGTTAATCTGACTTCACAGACCGGCGACAATGATCCTTCCAGGCGTCTCTATGCGCTCGGCGAACTGGAACGCCTGGAGCATCGCTTCCGCAAAACCACCTGGCCGGGGCGCATGTCAATACTTGAGGTTTTGTCGGACAAGATCGACCGCCATGCAATGCTGTTTGCCATGGAAGAGGCCCCTAAAGGAAGCCGGACATGGAAGCTTGCGGTAACAGCCCTGGGACGATCGCGCGAGCGCCTGATGGCGCGCCACCTCTGGCATCCCGTCTGGCAACGAACACCCGGAACAATCGAGATCGGTATGTGGGCTATTGCACGTTCCGGCGATCCATCAGGACGTTGGTCGATGAGGAGCCGTGTTCGCGACACATGGACCAATGATCCCTCGCACCGATACCTAGCGGCAATGGCCCAGGGTATACTTAACGGCTCCGGATACCTCAAACAAGATGCCAAAAGCAATATTGTCGAACACCGTCGGGCAGTGGCGTTCGGACTGGGCTTCTGTGATCGCAACAATGACCAGGCCCTGGAATATTGCCGCCGTTATTTGAAAGACAAAGACGCCGCCGTCCGTTATCTGGCATGTCGCTCGCTCGCTCGACTCGGCAGTGAAACTGCGTTGACTATCCTGATGGATCTGGCCACCGACGATACGGCAACTCTTAGCGATCGGGCTTCAGCGGTTGAGGCGCTGGTTGCCGAAACGCATTCCGAAGGATACAAACTCGCTGAAAAAAAGGCCTTTGACGATAAAACTGCTCCGTCATTACGCGCTGCGGCAATCCGCCTGCTGGCCGACTCGCCAGAAGATTCCCTGGACAGACGTTTGTTGACCTTAACATCTAGTGCGCCGCAGCCTGTGCTCATTGCTGCGATTGACACCATTGCAAAACGGGGAACAAGGGAAGGCCTGAGAGCTGCCGCGTCCGTTCTTCAAAACCCGAACAAAGATGTGGATCTGGCCCTTGCTGCCATTATCGGTCTTGGCCGAAGTATGGCGCCGGACGCCCGGAAGCCTCTGGAGGCTGTGGCAACCGATCCTGAATGGCCGTCTCATGTTCGCCGGTATGCCATAGAAGGATTGGCGCGCCTGGCAAACCGCGCGGGCCAGGAAACAATAGCAGACATAACTCCTGTCTCTTCAGAAGCCCATAACTGGCTCGCTGCGCGTCTACTCGATCTGAAATCCGGAGCATCCACGATGGACTTGCTTTTGCCGCACCTGACGGGTCCATACCGAACCAGCGCCTGCGCCGCGGCCGAACGGCTCGGGGAAACCGGATACGGCCCTGCAGTGCGGGAACTGCTGGAAGGCGGAAGCGTTTTTGATAACCATACCCGCATGTCGCACATATGGGCGGCCATACGTTCAAAAGGCGACGAGGCGGTCGAGGCGCTTACCGAAGCCGCAGTCCAGCCGCGTCAAAGCATCCGCAGCACAAGCGCCCGCGCGCTGGGCGGAAGAAGAGGCAGACAGAGGGCTGACGCTGTTGAAGCGCTTCACTTGCTCGCCCGAGACAAACACGCTCGGACACGACAGGGCGCTCTTGAAGCTCTGCAACTCGTTGGCGATCCAAAATCGTTCGACCTGTTCGCAGACATGGCGTTAAATGACCCGGACCTTCGTGTCGCGCGCGAAGCTGCCCGCGCATTGCGCCTCCGCGAGTTCAGATCGGCGCCGGGACGGGAGAAGGTTCTCCAGGCTATTGCCGGAACAGAACGGGATCCGGGAGGACTAACAGGCAATTCACCGTCTGTATCCTCTCAGCAGGACAACAGCTTTGTTCTCCGGACATGGGCCGAACATATTGAGGAAGACCTGGTCGCCAATCTTACTTATGAGTCATCGCTGTGTTACGATCGGCACAATAAGCGCACCGTGATGTGGGGCGCTCATGGACGCCGCTACGACAGTCCGCAAACCGGTCAGACATGGTTCTTCGACGGCGGCGACAGTTTTATGCCCTGGCGCAGGCTTACCGACAGCCGGCATTGGCCGAACGGGCTGTGCCTGGTGCGAGGGACGGCCTACGATGCCGCCAATCGCGCCGTAATTAACCCGCATGCCGGCGGCGGCGGCAGTCACGGGTGGCACAACGACCTGCGAAGAGCTTTGGCATATTCTTCACCCTGGATACTGGATGTGCAAACTGATCAGTGGTATGCAGCCAGGCCGCCCGTAAACCGCACCTTCAGCCCGACACCGGCAAGTCATGATCCTGTGCATGGAGTAACCTGGTGGTGGCGGGGAAGAATGATAGGTTTCGATGTATACGCTAATGACTGGGTTAAACTCGAAACTCGCGGGCCCGGGCCGTCTTATAAATCTAACAGCGGGGCAGTATTCGATCCGAGAACCGGTCGCTTTATTGTTATAGGCAGACATTCAACTTGGGCGCTGAACACCTCCAAAGGAATATGGAAAGATCTCGAGCCCGAGGGCCCCCATCCGCCCGCATGCCCCATGGTATATGACTCCGCCAACGAAGTTATGCTAGCTTTTCAAGAAAGAGACGATCACGTTGAAGTGTGGGTCTATCACATAGACGAAAACCGCTGGCAGCTTCTGCCGCCGGTCAACCCAAGTCCGCTGGCCGCTACCATATGGGATGCGACTTACGACGAAGCGAATAACGTCGCAATCATTTCCGGCACCTGGTCGCGAACAAGCACCGGAGGGCAAGCCCGCCGCGAAACATGGACTTACCGCTACAAGGAAGCGCCGCCGCGGGTAATAGGCTCGCACGTTCCCGCCGATGTGCGCTGTGTGACATCCCAAGACGGCAGCGTAACGGTCCGTTGGAAAGCGCCTCAAGAAGGCGAGACAGACCGTTACCGTATCGAATGGGGCTACGCGGAAGAACCATGGAAAGTAGACTGGAAATCTGCCGGAACAACAGATGGCAAAACGGATTCATATACCCACAAGCCGCAACAGAGGCGACTTGCTTTCTATCGGGTCATAGCTCTCGATAAGGAAGGGCATCTATCGCGGCCCAGCTTTCCCGCTCGCACCGTGCCGCGCATTGTAAGTCATATCTCGGCAGTCGCTGACAGTGACGGCAAGGTGCATCTTAATTGGACGCCTTCCGCCCAGGATGATGTGACCGGATATCACATCTATCGTCTCAGGATAAAACCGGGCAATGCCTGGCGCCGACGCTTGCGACCGCGCTGGAAAGACAGCGACCTCCAGCGCCTGACTGAGAAGCCGGCAACCAAAGCCGAATTTGTTGATACCTCGGCGGCTATAGAGGGTAAGATCAATGCTCTGCACTGGCCTGACAGCTCGGCCTATTCCGTACGCGCGGTTAACCAATGGGGACTCGAAAGCGGCGATTCACCAATGACACCCGCCCTGCCCCAGCCTCCCGGACCGGTTCGCATAGTCCCCTGGGCCGACGGCGAGCGTCTGGTGTTCTGGTCGGGCTCGGAAGAACCCAATGTCAGAGGCTCTGTTCTGTGGCGGATGGACACATGGCAATCGAGCGCCCCAAGACGCTTACACAGCGGATCGCTTCTGTGCCCGGCATGGCGCGACAGCGATATTTTCCTCCGAGGCGACCGGCGGCGGTATTACGCAAGCGGTATAGACGCCATGGGGACAGTCGGCATCCCGACCAGCGGAGCATGGAGTCACGGCCTGCCGTAGCTCCAGTAGTGTACTACTACAGAATAGCGGAGCGGACCACCGGCTCGCACATGAAGAGCTCATTTTCCGATTACGGGACCTGCGACCGGCAAGTATCATAGCGCCAAAACAGCGCTACCATATTCCGGCAACTGCCCAGACGGGTGGTATCTTCCCGACCGAATCCGCCTCGCTATCAATCCTGGAACCCGTATTCCAATACAGCCCCTGCCCTTATGTAACCGGCGGATCGAGTATACCATCTATTGCTGTCAGGCAGAAACACGGGAGGTTTTCTTGACTCCGAAAAGCCCATCCCGAATTTCTTGGCCGCAGTCTTTATATAGTCTGGATTATTCGTGACTCGCCCCACATAGGAATAAAGCCCGGCAAGAAAGATCGGCGCGTCAAAATATGTTGACGAATCCAATTCCTTTTCGCATCCCGCTGTCAGAAGCTCCAGCACTTTTGCGTTTCCTGTATGCCGGTGCAGATTGCACAACGGTCCGATCGCATGGCAGTAAGCCTGGTCTTTCTTCGCGTAACCCTGCCCCTGAAGTTGTCCCAGACCAGGCGAATGCAGATGCGGTCCATGAGATTTCCATTCTCGCACAACGTTATTATTGAAAAGTTTCATAGCCTCGTCCAGCCAGCGCTTGTCGGCAGTCAGATCATATGCCGCGCAGAAACTGTTGATTGTATTAGCGTTGGCTTCCATGTTAACCTTGAGCCCGCCCCCATAGACCTTTTTTTCTTGAATGATTTCCCACGCCCGCACAAGCCCTTCGGCGCTGCGAAGAGAGGCCTCCTTGGCTTTTTGCTCGCCGGTCAACATATACCAGAGCGCGGGGCCGGCAATAAAAGTGCCGCCCGAAGCATATCCGCCCCCCCTGCCATCCGCATGAAATGAAGGCCAGACCGTGCCGCTCTGAACCCCGTTCATAATCGGCGGATCACGATCAGACCAGTACTGGTCAATATCAATACGATGCCTCGTCATCTGAAGGGCCAACTCAAACGCAGCGGGTTTGCCGTTGCGCAGATATTCATACATCACCAGCAGCGGCCAGTCACCTCTCAGCGATACATGACCCCTGCCCGGTACGCAGATATCGCCGAAATCCATCCATCCGTACCAGTAAGTCTGATCGCTATGGTAACCAATATTAAAGCTCTTGGATATCTCGCGGGCCGCGTATATGCCGCCCTCGTCCTCCGGGTCAACCGCGCGCTTGCTCATGTTCGCGCAATTACTCAGTTTGAAATTGGTAAGCTTGTTGCCCGTATCGACCTTGTCGCTCATAAAGAATTCCGGCAGGGCCCTGGTTTCGGCGTAATAATCGGCTTTGGCCCTTGGAAACAGAGGACCGTTTAATTCAACCGCGGTCTGAGCTGTCGTCCCACCTGAAAAATCCAGGATGAACTCGTGCCCTTTGTGGGCTGAGCCGGGGAGCAGATATTTCCCCTCCCGCACAACTCCTTTGAGACGGCGAAGCCTGAAAGACCTCCTGTATCTGCGGTTCTTATTTGTGGGCCGAGGCCATTCACCTTCTTCCGGCCATAGCCAGATTTTCAACCGCTTCCCGCTCTTTTCGATCGCCTTTTCATAATTCTGCCAGAAATGCCGCACCGCAACATTCAGGCTTCCGTCGTTGCCGCTGAGGCTCACCAGTCCGTCGGTCTGTTTGCCCTGTTTTGCAACTTCCCCGTTATGCGTAACAGTGTAGACATAATCTTCCAGCGTAAAATAAGGACTTTTCTCTCCCCTTTTGCAGACTTGCAGGATCTTGAAGTCGCCGGAGCCTTTCGCTCCTTCGCATTCAGCGGATATCGCGTCTCCAAGCCCAAGCCCGAAATCCAGGCCCATAGCCTCAAAAGCAAACCACTCCGGCTCGACCTTTTTGTGTCCATCCGCGCCGTGATTCTCAAGCCAGAAATGTACCTTCGCGATCTTCCTGCCCGCAAACAACGTTATGCGCGCGGTGTACTTGAGAAGATCATTGTGAACACCCGGGAAACCGCCTTTCAAACAGATTACCGCCCGCATGGGACCTGACTCTTCAACAATCACTTCTGAAGGAGCCGAAGCCTGAACCTGTTCGCCGTCAGCGGTAATAAGAATCGGGCCCAGTCCTTCACCGGTCACCAGCTCCTTGCCATCGACTCTTATTGAGTGCACAAGACCGGGCTTATTCTTGTTGGAAATCCATACAAGCGGTCCTGTAGAAACGCCTATAGCCTGTTCATTTTCCTTAACGCTCAGCGGCGAAGCCGGTTCAGGGTTTCCGCCCGAATTAGACAGAGTCAACTCAATACTCTTTCCAGCGCCCAGTGGAACCTGTGTATCCAGCAGCGCCCAGCGAATCGAGCCGTCGTCCCATGGCACGGTCTTGCGAAACTGAGCGGGTATTGCCTTTCCGTTCACCGAAACGGTCAATCCGGACACATCTTTAAGTGTGCCCTTCGGGAAAGGCACTCCTCCGGTTACAATTCCTCGCCTGAGACCAACTTCACTTTGGTTCACCACCTCCAGGCTCAAGCCTGCCGCCATAGTTTCCAAGGCGGACACACCCATACACAATACAGCAATCAGAACAACACAAACTCTTTTCGTCATTTTCATTCTCCCTTCTTCTTGTCGCGCCTTGATAAATTAGGGTTCGGCTGACGGTTTCCATAAGCCTTCGATACTTCTCCGCAAAGATCGAAGAGTTCTGTGGCGCGATCCTGCCAGCCGGAGCTGATAAACCAGGCTTCGTTTGCGTCGCCGCCCTTGGCAGAGATGTTCACCGTACGGATCCGCTCGTCCACAAGCGAGCGGCATTTATCATACAAATCTTTGCCGAGAATCTGCGGGCCCTCCGGATCCAGCCAGGCTTTTTCCAGGTACACCCGCGCTTCCACCTGCTGCGCGGATTCACGGAACATTTCCGACCTCGCGCTGGCAACAGGCCATTTTTTGCCCTTCTTTATAAGAGGAGGCGCCCAGAAATTCATATTAAGCTGTCCCCATGCTGATTCAGGATACCTGCCGGCGAGAGTGTGCTTGCCATTCAGAACCTTCCAGAAATCGCCCACAAGGCGGCCCAGTCCCCTGGGACCGTAGCCTGTTGCTATCTTCGGCCAACGGCCATTGTAGGCGCCAATCCATGTTTCCAGCTTGCACCTGTACTCTGAAAGGGTACTCCTTGAGCCCATCTGCCGGGGATAATAAGCCATCCATTGCGGATTCGACCATCCGAATGCGCGACCTCTTGATGGATCCGTAGGACCGCACTTGATGCCCCACAGAGCGATAAACATTCCCATATCATAGCCCTGCCAGTTCTCACACTTGTAATGCGAATGAATAGCCCATTCAGCGCCGGGAACGCCGTTTGAGATATCATCCATTGCCTGTTTAGTGGGGCGATGATCCCCGGCCAGGCCGAACAACATGGAATCTTTCAAACCTCTCTTCTCAAGAACAGGCTGAATTCCATCGGTCAGCTTTTTCCAGAATTCTTTGGCTTCCTGCGTGCCCCACGAAGGACCCCGGGCATCAGAATATTCACCAGTCTCCGGATCGTAGACTGTATATAGAATGGGCTTGTCATGAATCTTTCCGGCCTGACCAGACCCGCCGGCATGTCCCTGGCTGTAAGGCGGTTCCCAACAGTAAAGAATGACTCCAGGCACCTTGCCCATGTGCTTCACAGCCGTGTCCAGGTACTTTTCAACAATAGTGAAATCAGGTTTGAGCTCAAAGTTCTCGTCGCGAACCCATCTGACCATAGCGTGCTCATTACCGAAATGAGTCCGCCTGATACATGTTATGTAAAGCGTTTTCCCTGCCATATCGCCGATCAGCTCAAAACTTTTGTCAATCAACGCGAAATGCTCATCCGACCAGAGCGGGACATCGTATGCCATTGCCAGGGTCTCAGGCGACTGAACAACATCCATATGCGAGACGAATTCCTTCGTTGACGGAAGAGCCCAGTCGCTGACAATCAGCCTTAGGCCCGCTTTGCGGGGCTTTATGCCGTCTGCAGCTATTGTTGCGGTTCCACTGTACTCGCCGGCAGCGGCATCAGCCGGCACATCAACTGTAAACCACACAGGCAGAACCGCCCGGTCGTACCTGCCGCCAACCGCAACAGAATCAGGAACAAAATCATCCAGGGTATCAAATGTTCCCTTGTGCCCGTCAGGCTTTCCGTAGCGAACGCGAACCGCCGAAGAAGGAATCGTGCCGGCCCCCTTCAGATCGGAAACGGATACTTTCAGGTTCTTTATCGCGCTGTCGTTGCCCAGGACAATCTGGCCTGAAAATGCGCCGTTACGCGCTCCATTTATCACAATCGGATTCCTCGACTCGAAAGGATCAGGAAAGTCGTGCACCGTGACCTGCTGGACAATGCTGTGATTCCACGTCTGAAAGGCCTTCCCCTCTCCGGGGCCGATATTTCCTTCGACCGCGGCGCCCGGCGTGGCGCTCAGTTCGACAGACTTCAATCCCAGGCGCGTCCACCATTGATCCTGGTTAACCGACATCCCTCCCTTGGCTCGCGTCACATGCCGGGTCGCCGGCGTCGGGGCGCGATGAATAGCTATAGCCAAGGTGTTGGCGCCTTCTTTCAGGCTGCCGGCAGGAATTTTAATATCGGATATCTTGCGGGTCCGGCTTGCCACGCGATCCTTGATAAACTGGGGACGTTGGCTCAACTCTCTCCTGGTAGTCTGCCGCGACCATGGCAGTGTATAACCGCTGTCCAGGTAATCAGCCTCTTTCGGATATGGAACAGCCGGCGTGGAGAGGTTGACTTCACCCTTCGGCATGTACTTGCGCGCGACCTCTTTGCCGTTCATGTAAACTACTATCCCGCCGCGAAAATCCATCGAAAGCTTGAGATCACCGGCCGCCGAAGGATCTTTCACTCCAAAACTGGCCCGCATAAGGATAAGTTTCCATCCGTCATCCGTCGAAAAGAAGTTTGCCATCATGGGCCCGCGCGTTCGACACCAGCCGCCATCGTTAAAGTCGGGCTTCATCCATTCAGGAGATGTGTCGGAAGGTACGGTGTTCACCTTGTCTTCCGGCACGACTTTTACCCACCAGCGATTTGTTGGAAGAGTCGGCTCCCCATCGTGCGCCTTGAACCAGCTATGAATTCTGGTAGAGTTTTCAAAGTTGTTTTTCACGCTGCCGTATACGATCTCACCGTCCGGCTTCACCAGCTCCTCAGTTTCCCTTACCAAGCGAAAACGCCATAACGTCTTATTGTTTAAGATAATGTTTCCGCTACCGCCTTCCTTTTCCTCCGCCTTCACAACCCCGGGCAGAAGCCACATTACAGCCAATACTGATATAATAATTCTACGCATATCTTTTTCCTTTCTCTATTCTGTATTCTCCAGCGTCAATTTGCGCATACGCGGCAGATCTTCCGTTGCGCGATCTATCTCAACTGAAAATATCTGCGGCGAGGATTCGACTTTTTCCCGCTTTCCGCGTATGCCACCGTCTTTACCTTCCCATTCAAACTCCACATAAAACCCGTTTGTTTTCAGAACCTCCGGATTGGTAAGATCTACCTTGATTTCATTCCGGCCGGGCATCAACTGCGGCAATGCATACATGTTGTGCTGAAAAACCGTTGTCTGTTCCAGACTTTCAATACAGGCGCAAGCTCCCTGCAATTCAAGACACAATCTGTAGCCGGTGGTTCCCAGATCTTCAAGAAAGGCGGGTCTTAAATCAAACCGTGTTTTGCATTCATTTCTCATGCCGGCCAATAGTTTACCCTGCCTGTCAAGTGTGTCTATTGAAACAGACATCTCCCCCTGGCCTGCAACCTCAAGGCTTCCCCCCTGGCAGAAATACGGCAGATCAGTCCGCCATGTCAACTTCATTGGCAGGTCCGAATCGACAGGAACGAGCCGGTCTCCAATCAATTGAACATTTTCAGTTTCAGAAAATTGCTCAAGAACCGAAAGCGAAGGCTTCCAGGTAAGCCGGCCGTTAGCCCAGTATCGCCCCGTGCGAACAGTCTGCTTTTCTCCTGTCTTAGGATCAAAGCTTTCTATTGATTTCATGTACGGACGCCAGTAAGGCCAGTTGACGCTATCGCGTCTTTCCGCCTGCTCGCCGCAGAAATGATGAGGCGGCGCAAATTTTGAATCAACGCCTGTCAGAAAATACATGCCCGGTTCATGGTCCCAGTTGCGCGTATAGCTTTCACCGGGACGGAGAATAATGTCCGGCTTGAAGTGATTGTCCCATATATAGTTCCTGCGCTCGGATAGTTCGCAGCGTTCTACCCATTCAACATCGGTTCTGCCGCACTTCTCTTCATACTCAGTGTTTCCGGGTTCAAACCGAAGTATGTCCGAATACAAAACATCGCCGCACGGCAAAAGCGGCGCCGGCGAGGGGTTTTCACGCTCAAGAAGCCCCGGATCTGCTTTCAACTGTTCAGGAGTTGCCAGGTCATCAAAACCCTCGTTCCATGCCGCCAACCCGAGAAAAGCATCCATCCAATGCCACCGGTTGTCCCATTCGGCGACAAAACTTCCATGCCCGGTAGTCCCCAGAATGCGGGCATTCACTCCCATTGACTGAAGAATGTGCGATTGCGCCCCCGCAGTGGGCGTACAGAGACAATAGCCCACCCTGTTTATAAGATCAGCCGCTCCCCCGCCGCCGCCTGCTTCTTTGCTTAAAAAACGATAATGAAACATGGTCCGCCGGATGTAGTTATACACCTCAATCGCTTTATCCCTCGCATTCATTCCGGGTTTTGACAAAGAATCGGCAATCGACTGAACACTACGAGTATCAACGCAACGATCACTGGTAACGTAAGGATTGATTATGAAATCGGACCGCTTATCTTTCTCTTTGAAAATACTCATTACGATACACCGATTAAACCATACCTACAAATCAAACAATTATTTCGTTTCACGAAAAAGCAAGGCAGATAGCCTAGCCTGATCCATTCATAAAAATCTATTACGAGTGCGCATGTCCCTTCATCTCAACGACTTTGCTGGCCAGCCGATCTAGACGTATGTTCATACGCCTTCACCCGGCTATCTGCTCAAAGCCATTGATCTAAAAGCAACATGCCCACTCTCATCACGAAGTTGATGAATAGATCAGGCTATACTCAGGTTTTAAAGAATACAAACTTCACAACATAAAAGCAAACGTAACTTATCGTTTTTCGCCGCACGGTCCTGGCCGTTTTCTATCCTTATTCCGATCATTGTCCCGTTCGTTGTCAATTCTTCCATCCTTATCACGATCCTCGTCGATTTCCGCTAATTGATCAAAATAATGACCTTCTCTGCCAAAAAAAACATTTTTTTCACAAATCCAGCTTGAATCCAAATCTAACATCAGTTAATGTTTCTCGCATGATTGATCTCATCATTCCTCTAAACATGCCTGTCGGGGTAGTTCCGATACTTATCGGACCGTTGCAGGTGCTGCTTGCTATTCTGCCTGCTATTCTTGTTTCCATCGGGGCAACGCTGGTGGCCATGTTCAAACCCTCCTCCATCAAGGCATTTTTACAGATTCTCTGGCGCAACAAAATACTGGCAGTTCTTGTAGCCGCTGGAATTACAGGTATCTGTTACGGGGTCTCCTTTATTTCCGACAAGTTCCAACCACAAGCCGGCGAACTCGAAAGAGGCGACGCCGAATGGCCCATGTTCCGGGGCGGACTGCACCGGCGTGGGGCAACGCTCGGCGAATCTCCTGATCCAACCATGGCGGAAAATGTATGGTCTTTTACCAGGGTCGCCAAAACCTTTTATGCATCTCCGGCGCTTCTGGGAAACCTGCTCTTTGTGGCGACTACCGAAGGCATCGGACCTTTCAACCAGGAAGGCAATGGCGGGATTTACTGCCTGGACGCTGACACAAAGGCTGTGGTCTGGCGCTACAGTCCCCGGAATTTCCGCGGAACTTTTTCATCGCCCTCAATTTCAGGCGATTATCTCGTATGCGGAGAAGGCCTGCATATAACAACGGACGCGCGCATTACCTGTCTTCGGCTCCATGACGAAAGCCAAAGCTATGAGTTCCTCTGGGAATACCGCACACAAAGCCATGTGGAATCATCCGCCTGTATATACGACGGCAAAGTTTATATCGGGGCGGGCGACGACGGATTCTATTGCTTTGCCCTTGAACCCCTGCCAGGCAACAAGCCGGATCTTGTGTGGCACCTGGGAGGCAAAGATTCACCCGACCGGGAAAAGTACCTTGACTGCGAAACATCTCCTGCGGCGGCAGACGGGAAAGTCTATTTCAGCTTAGGAATGGCCGGAAAAGCCATTATATGCGCCGACGCCAATACCGGCGAGGAATTGTGGCGCCGCCATGCCCCCTACCCTGTTTTCGGTCCCCCGGCAATCGTTGAGGACAGAATTTATATGGGGATGGGTAACGGGAACTTCATTGAAACTGCCGAGGTGGTTAAAAGCAAGACCATACAAAAGCTCAGGAAAGCCGGCAAAACAGACGAGGAAATTGAAAAAGCAGTCGATGATATGGGGCCCGGCGGCGAAGTATGGTGCCTTGACAAGGACAGCGGCGAGATTATCTGGCGCCACAAACTGGAACGCACCGTCCTGGGTTCTGTAGCTCATGCAGACGGCCGCCTTTATTTCGGCGACCGGGACGGTACACTTACAAGCATAAAGACCGACAATAAATCCGTAATGACAACAGAAGTGCATGAACCGATCATCGCTTCGCCGGCCGTTGCAAAAGATCATGTGTATGTTGTTACAGCGTATGGACACATGTACTGCTTTGACAGACTTACGCTTGAACCCGTGTGGGACATGTTTCTGGGAGCCGGCCAGGCTTATCTGAGTTCCCCTGCCGTGGGCAGAGGCCATGTATACGTTGGATCCGACATGAACGGCCTGCTTTGCGTGGGGCAGCCCGCGGAAGACAAGGGCATGGAACTCTGGCAGTCCGCGCTCGGAGGACCCGGAAAATCCGGATGGACTGATCGCTCACCCGTCCCGGAACGAGCCCGATACGCCTGGAGATACCCCAAGTCAGAAAGCAATGCGGAAGATTCAATGCCCGGATTTGCAGGCCCGCCTGTAGTTATAGAAAATTCCCTTCTTGCAGCAAGGACAGGAAAACGCACAGGCCTTGAAAGAATTTCTCTCGAAAATGAAGATCCGTCTCAAACCTGGTTCTATGCCACAACTAACGCACCTGCCTCCTCTCCTGCCCTGATCGGGAAGACAGCGGTTTTTGTTGATGGCCGCCAGGGAGACGCCAACCGATTCCTGCACCTGGTGGATATTGAAGCAGGCAAAGCTCTGGAAACGCGGTCAGTGGATCCGGCTGCATCCGGACTACTGCTTGTAACCAAAGATCTCCTGCTGGTGTATGACGTTGAAAACCAGCTTTCCTGTTACAAGATTTCAACCGATGAAACTGGAATCGCCGGTCTTGAACCTGAACCTCTATGGCAGTCAGAAGTCAATTCCGCACAAGGTGTTCCGCTGATAAAAGATAACATGGTCTTCGTGGCTTCGCGCAACGATGACTCCGTAATGGCTCTGAGCCTGATCAACGGCGAAGAATTGTGGCGCAGTGGATTATCTTCAAAACCGTCTACAGGCCTAATAGTAAATGATGAATGCCTGGCAATAGGAACAGACGAAGGTCTGTTCGGGCTGTCTTTAATCGACGGTTCCCTGAAGTGGAAACTGGAATCCAGGACGGTAACAAGCTCTTTGGTTGCCGACAGCGCAAGAATTGCATGCGGCACAACAAAGGGGCTTATCATCCTGGACTGGGATGGCGCCCTCCTGAAGCAGGAGCCTGATGCGCTGCCTGGCCTGTCCCCCATAATGGCTAGAGATCTGATTGTTTACCTCAAAGCTGATGCCGTCGAAGCCTATGATTTCTCGACCGGAGAAATACGACGTATCGCAGGGCGCTTAGGATGGCTTGGCAAGCCTCTTACACCGCCTGTAATGACAAAATCACGGATTATTTACGCAACCGATAAGCGGGGCCTCGTATGTGTCAGACCCCGCTAGACTAAGTGAATGTTGTAACTATAAAGAAAACGTGTCGCAAATGGAAATTATTCATTATTTCGGAATAAAAGACGTCCCAACAAACCTCGGAGATCTGGACACCCTGGGCGGCAAAGGAGTTAATCTCTGTAGCATGACTAACGCAGGGTTCGACGTGCCCCCGGGTTTCGTCGTTAGTACTTCCGCATACAGGCGCTTCCTGGAAGCAAACAACCTGACGGAAACGATTCAGAAAGAAGCTGCGAACGTTAATCCCGGGGATACTGAACAAGTCGACCTGATTTCCGCTAAGTTGCGCAAACTGTTTACCGGCAGCCCGGTTCCTGAAGATTTGCGCGCAGAAATTGAGAAAGCCTACAAGCGCCTTCAGCAGGAAGGAACCGACGCTGTAGCAGTGCGTTCATCGGCGACAGCAGAAGATCTGCCTGAAGCAAGTTTTGCGGGCCAGCAGGATACGCATCTGAATATATCCGGAGCCGCGCCCCTGTTGGATGCTGTAAGAAAATGCTGGGCAAGCCTGTGGACAGCAAGGGCAATGGTCTATAGAAGCCAGCAACGCATTCCAGCAAAAGGCCTTGCGCTTGCTGTAGTGGTTCAGAAGATGGCGATGGCCGACAGCGCTGGAATCATGTTTACCGCCAATCCAGTCACAGGCTCCAGAGGAGAAATTGTCATAAACGCCGCATGGGGACTTGGAGAAGCAGTTGTTGCCGGCCATGTAACCCCGGACACGATGCTTGTCGACAAGGAAAAAGGCGAAATCAAGGATGTTACAGTGGCTGAAAAGACCACAATGACATCCCGCACACCTGAAGGAACAATCGAAGAGACTGTCCCGAAAGCAAAACAGAAGGAACAGGTCCTCAGCGATAAGCTGGCTTGCGAGCTTGCTGATATCGGCAAACGAGTTGAAAACCATTACGGAACCCCCCAGGACATCGAATGGGCTATGGAAGGCGACAGATTCTATCTCGTGCAGGCTCGTCCCATAACAGCCATTCCGGAAGCCCCCGACGAAGTTGAGCGCGTGCGCGTCTGTGAAATTGAAAGACTCAGAAAACTGGCAGACGGGGGCCGGCGAGTATGGGTAATCCATAATCTTGATGAAATACTGCCGTCCCCCACCCCTCTGTCCTGGGACTTGATAAATGAATTCATGAGCGGCAAAGGCGGATTCGGCAGGATGTACAGAGATCTTGGCTACCAACAGACTGACCAGGTTATCAATCAAGGATTTCTTGACCTGGTAGGCGGTCGAATATATGCCGACCCTGAAAGGGCCGCGGGCTTATTCTATGACCGGGTTCCTCTCAAATATAGCGTTGAAGAAGCGGCAAAGAATCCCGGACTGCTTGACTCAGCGCCAACCGAGTTTGCCCCCGAAAAAGCAGACGCCGCCTTTCTGGCTGCCCTGCCGAGAATAGTGCGCAACACTATCCGCGCCTCGAAAAAGCGGAAAGCCGCTGACGCGCGCACAGTTGAAAAATTTGAAACAGAAATCGCGCCGCGTTTTAAAGAGTGGATTTCCATAAAAAGAAAACAGGATTTATCAGGTTTCTCAACAGAGCAGATGCTCAAAGAACTTGAAGAACGTATTGAAAAAGGACTTCATGAAATCGGAAGCGAAGAATTAAAGCCCGGCTTGTTTGGCGGCATGGCTCAGGCAAACATGGAAGCCCGCCTTATTCAGATTATGGGTGAAGAAGAGGGCCGGCAACTTGCCCTTTTGCTGACCCAGGGATTGAGCGGAGACACAACCATTGAGCAGAATGAGGCTTTGTTTCAGTTAGCCCAGGGAAATGGAACGCGCGCTGAATATATTGAAAAATACGGCCATCGCGGTGTAGGCGAGATGGAACTGGCAAAAAGACCCTATCGGCTTGACGATCATTACCTCAGGCAGGTCTTGTCAACGTTCCTTGGAGATAACGTCACATCCCCCATGGAACTCCACAACAAGAACGTGGAAAAGCGGCAGCAGGCAGAATCAGATCTACCCGAAAAACTGAAACAATGGGGCGGCAGCAGTTTTATCGAAGAAATTACAGAAATGATGCACAACGCGCAGAAAAAGCTGCCTTATCGCGAAATCGGCAAAGATTATCTGATCATGGGGTATGACACTATCCGAATGCTCCTCGATGTTCTGGGAGAACGATGGGGTCTTGGATTGGACGTTTATTTTCTTCACAAAGACGAACTGTCCGAATTTGAAAAAGCGCCCGAAGAATTTAAAAAGAAAATAGCAGAACGAAAGAAACAATGGCGGCTGCTGCAACAGCTTGATATGCCGGATGTAGTCGATACCGACAATCTTGAGAATTTAGGACTTCCTGAAGAATATGAACACAGCAATCTGCTCCAGGGCGAGCCGGTAGCTTCAGGAGTAGCCACAGCCATGGCACTGATTGTATTTAACCCGGAAGACGTGGCTTCTGATTGCCGGGACTACATTCTTGTATGCCCCTCTACAGATCCTAGTTGGACCGCCCTTTTTGTTCACGCTCGCGGCGTAATCGTTGAAAAAGGCGGAATTCTCAGCCACGGCGCCATTGTAGCCAGGGATTACGGAATTCCGGCTGTTGTATGCCATGGCGCTACGAAACGAATTGCAAACGGCCAGATGATCCGTGTTGATGGAAACCAGGGAAAAATATTTATTTTAGACGAGGACAGCTCCAATGCTTGAGACTATCAACGACTTTATACTCATGCTTGCCGATCCGCTTTTGAACTGGCTGCTGCTCTTTCCTTTGGACGCGGTCATATTCATAGTCGCGATTATGACTTCCGCTGCAATCACTTTTTCACGAAAGTGGTCAACAGACCAGGAATGGCTGAAACGCGCTGACGATGATGTAAAAAAGATCAAAGAATTAATCAAAGAAGCCAAGCAGCGCAAAGACAAGGAAGCAGTCAAACGTCACAAGATGACGATCGGCTTGATAAAGATGCGAAGCATGAAGTTCGAGCTTAAGCCCTTGTTAATAGCGATTCTCCCTATTCTTATTCTAGCCACATGGGGTTTCGGAAGGCTTGGTTTCCACCCCCCTGAACCGGATGAGACCGTTAAAGTGAAGATGTATATTCCCAAATCCGGTATGGGTGAAATCGCCCACATGCTTCCGGTAGAAGACGTTGATGCCGTCAGCGGATGGGTCCGGAAGCCCCAGCACGACACTTATCCCGAACCCGATGGAATATGGGAGGAGTGCACACGCTGGTGCGCTGAGAAGATGCAGATGATGCCCCCGCTTGGAGGCGTAATCATCTGGCACGTCAAAGCCCCTGAAAACAGAACTCCGTACACATTGGATATGGTTTATGGTGGTGAAACATACACTAAAGAATTACTGGTCGGACAGAAAACCTACGGCAAGCAGATGGTATTTTACGGTCTGAACGAACCAGTTCAGGCAATAGAGTTGGCCCTTGAGAGATTCAAACTATTCGGCGTTATAGGCGGCTTCGGTCCCTGGTTCCCTCCATGGCTGGTGGCATATCTGATTATTGCGTGCATATTTGTGCCTGTTCTGAAAAAAACATTCAAGATCTACTGATTGGTTTTTCCCGACAAAAATCAGCGCAATCGGTGTAATCCGTGGTTAACTTAACACCAGCTTGGACTTCGAGCACAAACCAGGATCAAGGTAGTGTTAAAGCTGTGTGTGCGTATGTGAGTGTGTGGGTGTGTGAGTTGTTGTGTGAAAGGGAATGCTTATGAAAAAAACAATGCCGACATTGCTGTTGTCGCTCCCGCTGCTTTGTGCAATACCGCAAACATCCACGCTTATGGCAATGGCCGAGCGCAATACTGCTCATAAAAAGCCACCATTGACCAAGAGCTTCGGGGTAAATGAATATAGAATCTCATCCGGGCCTATCAGGATTCCAGGGGTCAAGGACAACGCATCCGGGCTCACAGTAAACAGAAAGACAGGCGCATTATTCGCAGTTATAAACCATCCGGAACGTCTGCTTGAACTCGATGTAAGGGGCCGCGTCAAACGGTCCATTGAGTTGAAAGGTTTCAGAGACACCGAAGGCGTTGCATGGATCAAAGATGACACTTTTGGCATTGCCGAAGAGGGAAAAGCGATAGTATCGATTTGTGAGGTACTTCCGGAAACAAGGGTTATTGCCCGCGGGAAAAACAGACAAATCACGATTGAAGCTGCTTACCTTGCCAATACCGGGCTGGAGGGCTTGTGCTACGATAAAAAGCAAAATGTCTTTTATGCCGTCAAAGAAAAATACCCTCGCAAAATCTACCGTTTTGCGGCAGATGAAAAAAGGAAGATCGCTAAGGTCAAGAGCCCATGGAACATTGAAGAGCATTCAATGGGCATGAGCGACTTGTCAGGGATTGCCCTTGATGATACCTCCGGCCATTTACTGATTTTAAGCCATGAGTCAAAATGTGTCGTCGAATGCACACCATCAGGAAAGGAAATCGGACGCCTTGAACTCCCCGGCATTCCGCAGCCAGAAGGCGTTGCCATAGACGCTTCCGGCAGACTTTTCATTTGCAGCGAACCGAATATGCTGTATATATTCGACAAAGATCACTGACCCGATGGACTGACACTATTCGGGTTTTATATCAACACGCACCGGACCGTCCTCTACAATGACCTCTTTTTCGCCCTTTGTCCCGTCGGCAAATGTCCACTTTATTTTGCAGGGACCTGCGTCATACTGGCCGAAGAAAGCCCGCCTTGTTCCTGCCATCAGATTCCATGAACCCAGGCATCGGTCGTTGCTCCAGGCGCTCACTTTGACCGGGCCAAAGTAACCGCTGTCCACAGGTAGAGCTGCCACGGCGGCAAGGTTGGAATATTCGCTCGTATTTCGATTAAGAACCCATACTTCCCCGTTCTTCAACACTAAAACCATGTCCTGTCCGCCGTCCCCGTTCAAGTCCGCAAGACAACCTGCCTGTTGCCCCTTTTCCGAAGGAACCAAAAGGCTATTCTCCGCAACATCCAGCATATGGGCGTGTCCGAAGCTTCGAAAACCGCGGTTAAAGAAAAGATGCGGCGCCTGATGGGAATAAGCCATCAAGATATCCTGGCGGCCGTCATTATTGATGTCGCCGGTCATACCGTCAATGCCGCCCGGCTGCCCGATATAGGCCAGTTCCCCTGCCCATCCGACTGTGCCCGCAAACTTTGCTTCGCCCTGGTTGTTCCATAACTGTTTGCTCGTCTCGTTAACAGTAAAGACATCAAAACGCAGATCGTGATCATAGTCGCCCAGAAAAGCCCATGACTTTCCCTGGCCCAATGCTGCATTAGAAACGCGAGGCTCTTTAAATTTTCCCGGGCTTGACCCCTTGTAAAACAGGCTTCCGTTTTCCATCATCTGTAAAATATCCGGTACTGTATCGTTATCCAGGTCTGCAACAATGCAACGACCCGCCTTGCCCATTTCGCCGCCCTCGAAATCCTTATCAGAAATTTTCCGTCTTTTTCCGTCAGAAGGCGTCCATAATTCAGGCACATTGCCGGTATTGATCAATACACCAGGTTTGCCCGGTTGACCGATATCCATTATTGTAAGCCCGATGCATCCGTCTTTCAGAGTTACATCCTTAACAGGCTTTTTTGTGAAAACACCTTTGGACCCCTGTTCATGAATGCTCAAGGCTTTGCCGTCCCAGCTCAAAAGATCAATCCGCTTGTCCCCGTTCAGGTCACCCCACGCGTAGACGAACGAAGCTGCCTCAAGTTTGTGCGACGAAGTTAAATCCTTGTAATCATCCCCTTCATCCGCCGAATAAAGTCTGTCCCCGGATTCGGCGGCTACATGAAGATATGGCTTGCCGGGACTCAACTCCACAAGACCGGCTCCATGCGCCTTTCCAGAGACTTTGCCAACTTGTTGAGCCGGAGCCCATTCTGCCCCTGCTCTGACAGGAACGTTAGCATATGGGTCTTCCAGGATATACCGCACACATTCGTTCAACATCTCGGTAGCGCCGGCCCATGTCGCCTGGAGCGATGTCATTGACGCATCCAACTTATCAAACTCCCAGACGCCTTCTTTGTTCTGATAGAAAATCAACCACTGCCCGGATGTGTGAAGCAACGCCTTTGAAGCCCCCAACTCCTCTGTCTCAAATTCAACGGATTGCCCATTTTCCATTGCATATGCGTCATCAGATGTATCTTCTTCCGTGCCTTCTTCGGTGTCTTCCTGATCCTTGCCGATAAAAAGCAATGCCGGCGTATCTCCAGCGGGTTCTACAATTTCTTTCTCAACATATCGGACCTGGTCCTCCATGCCTGTGCTGAAATCAAATTTGAAAGTCTTGTTCTCGGATTTTCCTTTCAGAAAATTCAATTTCCCGGTCAATTTGTGGTCCTTGATCGGAAAATCAAAGCGCACTTCAGCAATCACTCCCGATTGCTTAACAAGGTGTATGGGTGTAAAATTCGGATTAATAAGCGCTTTCGCACAAACACCCAAACCAAAAAGAACAGCAACCATTGCAAATATCCTGTAAGCTCTTTTCCCCTTCATATATTCCTTCCTTCCTTGTCTTGTTTTGTTAAACCTCTGATTAAAAGCGCGCAATCCTTTTCCGGCAAAAGGTAACCAACTTCTACATCACATTTACTATATGCCATTCCCGAGGACATGGAAAGTTATATTGGACAAAACCGACCCGCCAAATTTGACGCAACCTCAATGCAAGCAGGCTAACACAACTTAAAATACATAACACCGTTGAAAAGGCATCCGGGCGCGGCCTCAGCTATTGCCCCTTTTCTCGATAATTTTCTCAAGCGCGGCCACAACATTCTCCGGCAGCGCCTCGGGTTTATGAGATTCAAGAATCGAAAGTACTCGTTCGTTCAAATCTGTGGCCATATCTTTTTCACCAGCCAGCTTCCATACTTCTCGCTGGTCCCTGTTGAAGTACCTTGGCGCCCAATTGTCCCGGCAATGTTTTACCGTGTGTTCGGTATCCAGGTACTGGCCCATTGGCCCGACTTCATCAATGACATCAAGAGCAAGGGTCTCGTCTGATATTTCGATACCCCTGGCAATGCGCTTGACTGAAGATATTATTTCATCACAAAGCAGAAGCATCTCCATCGAACTTATCAGGCCGCTGTTCAAATAACCAACATCGTGAATCAAGTTATTTCCTGAAAACTCGGCCATAAGCAACTCATAGGCAGCCTCTGCTCCAGCCTGGGCGTCGAGAACCTTGCTGTCACTGGCTCCGGCAAGCCCCCACACCGGCACGTTGTAATAACGCGCCATATCCGCAAAGGCCGCAAAACCCATGTGAAATTCCGGCGCCGCATAAGGGAAATTACCCGTGCGCATATCCATCATGGTCACGTTGCCTCCGTACATGTACGGGGCGCCCGGGCACACAAGCTGGTGAATCACCATTGCCGAAAGCGTTTCCGCATTTGCGAGAGCAAGCGCCCCGGCGAATGTGACCGGCGCCGTGGCTCCGGCATTGATTCCTGAAGGAACCGTTACGGGCAGGCCCTTCTCCGCGCAGAACATCAGCATCTCGATTTCCTTGGCTGTATGCCGCAATGGGCTGACCGGCTCGGTATAGAGCATTGCGCGCGGCCGCTGCCGAATCTCCTGATCAGAACCGTATAAGGCCTTCATCATATCATATATAGATTCCATGTCGGCCATTCCCTGGGCGGTATATACTATAGGTTTAGTTGTCTCCATAGCCATTGCCGCATATTGCGCAACAAAAGATGCCTGCCCCTTATCCTTGGCAATGCCCATACTCATAACAAAATCAATATTAGGCAAGGCATCTGTAAAACGGGTAAAACGCCGGACAGTCTCGTATGTCGTTGAAACAGGCTCCCTGGTCTCAGGGTCCATTGTGCTTGGAGTATCGCTTCCTGTGCCGTAATGGCAACGATCTCCACCTAAATCCATCGCCGGCTGACCATTCCTGTCGTGTAAAGTTATCATGTCAGGAACCGTGCTGATAGCCTTGCGCACAAGCCCGGCGGGTATCCGAACACAATCGCCGTCAACAAGCGCGCCAGCTTCTTCTAATAGATCACGAGCCTTCTCGGATTCCACCACTACACCTGTCCTGGCCAGTATCTTCTCGGCGGCATGGTGGATCGCCGCGCAATCCTTTTCGGAAAGCATTCTGGACATTACATTTGGAATTCTATCAAGCGAGGAATACTGCATCATATACTCCTTAAGTTTTCTTTATACAATCGATGAGACTTTATAAATTCAGCCCAAATCTCCGGGCGCTACAAACTCCTGACTGAAACACTAACATATATCGCAATCATCTATCCGTTGTCAACTCTAACAACCGGGTACACAGCAATTCTAATTATGGCCTCTTCTGCCCAAAACCTATTTGTATAACGATGTGCGTAGTAGCGCGGGCTTCACCGAAGCCCAGCGCTCTTGGGGCCTCGGCTTCGGTGAAGCCGGGCCTACTCGCGCGTGGCTGCAATATCGTGCCGGAACTCTGGCCACGCCAAACGTGGCAAAATGGCCATAATTAGAATTGCCGGATTCCGCTGATGCGCCCGGTGATATACGGAACGATTCGTGCGCCGCATAGGGAGGGGATATTCTTGCCAACAACATCGCCATCGGCGGCGCCATCAATCTTCGATCGGCCGAGCGTTATTCGGATTCCGGTGTTCTGAGCCTGACATGCGCCGGCACAGTTACGCTGGCCGAGCTGGATTTGGACAAGATGCTGCGAGCCTCTCTCGACAGCGGCAGCGGCAACTCGACCATTGAAGGCGCTATTGCCGATTTCGACACCCCCGGGGCAACAGGCAGCGGGACGCAGTCGGATCCGTACAAGACCGCCGAAACCAGTCTGCGCGCGCCCGAGGGGCAGGTAGTGTATTACGAATATTCGGCCGGTTCGCTCAACGACGACCTTGGCGGACATGTCTGGCAGCTCAAGGATATGGATGGTGAAACCGACGGCGGCCTGCTGGTCTCCGCATCGGAAATCCCCGCCGACGGCACGGTCTTTGTTGTGCATTGAGGGGCTGACAGAACTTTCGAGTGCAGCCGGGCGTCCCGCACGGCTGCATTCGGCGCTATCCCTTGCGATACCTGTTGCGGCAGCAGGTTGAAGTACAACCTGCTGTACTTTGCTTGTGATCAATGCG
>CAYYVQ010000019.1:0-40223 GCA_964475205.1 uncultured Victivallales bacterium
AGCCAAGCACAAAAAAACGAGCAACGCCTTCATAGGGGTTTTTCAACGGAATCGAAAGTAAAGGTCTGACCCTGCCCTGAAAAAAAAGTTCCTGAGAAGTTGACAATGTTATTGAGCGAATGCTAGGGTTAATTTGAATTGCTCACATCTGAACCAAATGGAGGGAGTACGAGATATGAGACGCAAAGAAATGTATGGTTTGAGTTTGGCAGTGGCGGCAGCTTTCCTGATGTCAGGTTGTACCGTTCGCGTAGTGCATCAATATGAAGGCGCGGAAGCTCCAAAAGAAATAAAAGAAGTTCCGGCAAAGGAAAAAGCTGCTCCTGAAAAAAAGACTGTTCAGGTGAAGACTGAAAAGAAGAAACCGGCTCCGCCTGCAGTGCGCAAGGCCGATAAAATCACCCTTGAAGCGACCCGTGATACCCGCTTTACGCACCACTCCAGCGAAGTGAATCGGAACAGCGGAAAATCGAATCGGCTGCGCACACGCGGCATTGAGCGGGGTTCCGCGGAACTGGTTGTTGTGGATTTTGACAGGGCGAAGCTGAAGGGTTTCGTGAAAAAATATGAGGGCCAGTCCTTTTCAGGCAAGTTGAAGCTTCACGTCCGCCAGGTTCAAAACGGATCAGCCGAGGTTAAAGTGTGCGCTCTTGAAACCGCATCCGAATGGAATGAAGGGTCGGGTGTGCTGGACAAGGCCAAACCGGGAGAGGCCACCGTGCTTGAGGCAAAGACAGGACAGGAGAAATGGGTTACTCCTGAAGGCAAAGAAGTAAAGGAATTCAAGGATCTTATTTACCGTGACGGAGAGATTATCGTCAAGGATAACGAACACGGGGTAAATGTGTCTGATTCCGGTCCAGTAGAGATTCAGTTGGATGAAGAATTTATCCGCCATTACGCCACGTCACCCAATGTCAAGGGACTGGTGCTGTATCACTGGGATAACGATGCCAAGATAGATTTCTTCAGCAGGGATCAGTATGGCAAAGCGCAGCAGCTTGTTGTTGAAACAAAATAACTGAAAAGCAAAGAGGGCGGTATGGGCCTTTCAAGGCCCATACCCCCAATTTACACACAAACTCACAGACCCGGCCCGACGATTTTTTTATCATTGGATATTTTGATTATTGTCTGCCGGGGTCATTCCATTTCTTCTTTGAACGGATCTGTTCGGCTTTTTCGCTTTGTTGGGAAGATATTTTCTGAGCCAGTTTTTTCAGGTCGCGGGCCGAGAACATCCTGTCCTCTTCGTTGCTGATCTGCGTCTTCGATTTGCTTTTGCCGGGGAACAGGGAATCATTGATATAGTTGCCGGTTGTGTTGTCTGACATTGAGTCTCAATCAAGCTTCCATGGCTGGCCGGTATTGTCCAGCACACTCTGCCACAGGTCGGCAGAAGGATCTATTGTTTTGCGGTTGTTCGAAACAACCCTCATGGGGACATGAACGAAGTGTGAGTTCCACTGTCCTATAAGCGTGGTAGTCCGTCCTGCCATGCCGGCATGGACCGCATTCTGCGCCAGCCGGAAACAGTATGCGGAGTCGTCCGCGCTGGCCGGAGCGCTTCGGATTGTATAGGAAGGATCAATATACTTCACTGTAACGGGAATCCCGGAGGAAGTGAAATGGTCTGTGATGCGGTTTTTCAGGAACTGCCCGATATCGCCCGGCTTCCTGTTGCCGGACGCATCCTTTCCCGGAGAACTGACAAGGTCCTGTCCTGCGCCTTCCGCCACCACGATAACTGCATGGGATTTTTGTTTTAACCGTTGTGTCAGAAAAAGAAACGTTTTTTCCATGGTAAATTTCACTTCCGGAACCAGCGTCATGTTAACATCGCTGGAGGCCAGCGTGGCATAAGCTGCGATAAAACCCGAATGCCTTCCCATCAGTTTGACCAGCCCGATGCCGTTCATGGCGGCCTGGGCTTCCCTGTGCGCGCCCTGTATTGGGTCCATGCTCATGGCGACCGCGGTTTCGAACCCGAAACTGCGTTCGGTAAAAACGATATCGTTGTCGATAGTCTTCGGGATGCCCACTACAGCAATTTTGAGGTCCCGCCGGGATATTTCCGCGCTTATTGTCTCGGCGCCCCGTTGAGTTCCGTCGCCTCCTATTGTGAACAGGATATCTATCTTCTTGTCACACAGGAAATCCACCATTTTGTTGACATCCTGCGGGCCGCGGGATGTTCCAAGCACTGTGCCGCCGTCTTTGTGGATGTCCTCGACAACTTCGGGAGTCAGTTCGAGAGGTTCGTGCATAGAAGGCACAAGTCCCTCGTATCCATATTTGAGCCCGAGGATATTCCGGACCCCGTAGCGATGCCAGAGAATCATGGTGATGCCGCGAATAGTATCATTTATTCCGGGACATAAGCCGCCGCAGCTCACTATCGCGGCGGTTGTATCCTGGGGATTGAAAAATATCTTCCGTCGTGGTCCGGCCTGTTCCAGGAAGTCGGGATTTTTCCCTTCTTTGCTGCATTGCCCTCGCAAGGTTGGGTCAACCAGAACGCCATCTTCAGCTTCAATGAATGTCGGGGCAGCCAGAGGAGTGTCGACTGTGCATTCGCCCAGAGTGTCAACTTTAAACCTGTTTTCCATAGCTGTATATTAGCCTGATTTATTCATAGACTTCAAGAGCTTAAAACACGCCCGGGCTTATCATGAGAATCGCTGAATTGCATTCGGATTAGGGGAGTTTGTCAATCATTGACGGAGCCTGTAAATGAACGGTATAATTATATTTGAGTCTTAACCCGCAGGTTCGACGCGTTTGGCATAGATAACCTGCGCAAGTACCTGACTTAGGGCGATAAGTGTTTGGGTGTATGAGTTTGATGGATATGCGAACGAAACAGAAGAGGAGCACAAGAGATGCCGACTGACGAGAAAAGACGGTTGTTCATTGTGTGCAATTGTTCAAATTATGAGCTTATAGACCGTGCTGAGCAGCGCCGCTATATTGACGAGGCAGAAGATGAAGGCGCCAGGATCGAGATAGTCGCAGATCTATGCGGAGCCCTGGTAGACCGTGGTGTTGAAATTGCCGGCCTGATTCGGAGACATGAATGCGTAGTTGTCGCCTGCCACGAAAGAGCCTTGAAGGGTATGCTTAATAGTGCGGGCATTAATATGTCGCGGCAATCTGTGGAAATTGTTAATCTGAGAAAAGAGTCTCTTGGTCGAGACGCGCCTTTTACGGACAATAACGCGAAGGCTGGCGGCTGCGAGCCGGAAGACCGAGGGGGCTGGATCCCCTGGTATCCGGTTATTGATCGAGAGCGCTGCAGGGATTGTGGATTGTGCCTGGAATTCTGTCTGTTCGGAGTTTATGAAAAAAAAGGGGGCAAAGTGACAGTATCCAATCCTGCCAACTGCAAGACAAATTGCCCCGCCTGTGCCAGGATATGCCCTGAAGCGGCTATAATGTTTCCCAAATTACATGAATCGTCGGTGAATGGCGATCAGATAGGGGAGCTGTCGGAAGCCCGGTCAAAGATCAAGGTTGATATGGAAAAGCTCTTTGATGGAGACATATACAGTAAACTGGCAGCCCGCCGGGCCAAAAACAGGGAGTCGATACTGACCGCTGACGCAGCAAAGGCGTTGAAAGAGAGAGAGGCTTGCTCAGGAGGCAGGGGCGGCAAAGGTATTTGATGATTTTCGCCATGACCAGAAGGCTTATCAGCGATGTTGACAGACGTTGTCTTCGGTCGCTGTTATGGAACGGAGCTTTCAAGGGCGGACGTTCTGTTCGGGCCTTCAGGAAGCGGATTAAAACAACCGGAAGCATATTTCCGCCCTTTCTCTTTATCTCTATTACCAATGACTGCAACCTGGCCTGCCAGGGTTGCTGGGTCACGCGGTCCGATCCGCCGCGTTATATGGCTCCGGAGCTTCTTGACAGTATTGTCAACAAGGCAAAAAAACAGAAGAAAGCGTCGGTTTTCGGAATACTCGGCGGCGAACCTCTGCTCTGGGAGGGGCTGATAGATTTTTTTGAGAAACACCGTGACGCATACTTTATTCTGTTTACAAACGGATTGCTGCTGGACGACACTTTTTGCGCAAAGCTGCGCAAGCTGGGTAACGTTACCCCGCTTATCAGCATTGAAGGCGACGCGCAGGCAAGCGACAGGAGACGGGGCGGCAAGGGGGTCTATGAGGCTTCGGCAAGAGCGCTTGATGCCTGTAGAAGGAATAAACTTTTTACCGGGGTCGCAACAAGTGTATGCCGGTCCAACATCAGTTTCGTAATGTCCAGCTACTTCATTTCCAGCCTGGAGTCAATGGGTGTGCATCATTTGTGGTATTATATCTACCGGCCCGTTGGCGAGCGGCCTCAACCCGAACTTGCTTTGGATGCAAAACAGATCACCGACCTGCGCGAGTTCCTGGTTGAAATACGCAGGAAGACACCGATGGTAATAATCGATGCATACTGGGATGCTGAGGGCAATCCGGTATGTCCCGCGGCAGCCGGGATAAGCCATCATATCAATCCCGACGGATTCATAGAGCCCTGTCCTCCCATCCAGTTTGCCGATATGCGGTTAGAGGAAGGAAACCACGAATTATGCTCTTTGTTTGATTCCGGGGCTCTGAACTCTTTCAGGGAATTTGCCGGCGGTTCTAATGGATCCTGTGTGTTAATGGAAAAACCCGGAGAACTGGCCGGTTTCCTGGACAAGCCGGGAGTTGTGGATACAAGCGGGAGGGCAGGTTTTGGCGATGAGCTTGCTGCCATGGAACCTGCGCCAAGTCATAGCAGCGCAATAAGAATCCCGGAAAAGCACTGGCTTTATCGAATGGCAAAAAAGAACTGGTTTTGTGGATTTGGAGCGTATGGGTGAGTCTATGCAAGCCTTAAGAGGGCGCCGCGCAGCGGTTTGGAGCAGGTGGCGCATAACCTTTAGCCTGTTTTTATGAATACAGAAGCAAAAACTGAACCGGGGATACCGGGCAATATCAAACTCAGGAATTCCATCAGGTTGCATGTGGACAGGTATGTTCGCGAAAAGAGCCTTGTGCCGCCGGCTTCCCTGGGTGAACTTAGGGAGCATGCGGCTGAGCTTCTTGAACGAGCCGGGGAGAACTCGTGTTTTCGGGATTTCACGGCGCTTCTTGTAAACAATGCCCTGTGGCGGGAGACGGTTGCGCGGGTGCCTTACGATAGGCGGGTGCTTCTTCTTCCTCAATGTCTGAGGAACGAAAATGTGTGCAAGGCCGACAAAGACGAGTTTGGGCTGCTGTGCATGCAATGCGGGGGCTGTTGTATTGGAAGAATCCAGGCGGAGGCGGAAAAGCTGGGTTATATTGTGCTTATAGCCGAAGGCACTACCGTAGTCACGAAGCTTCTTGAAAGCGGCAAGGTGGATGCAGTGATGGGTGCAAGCTGCATGGATGTTCTGGAAAAAACTTTTCCCTTCCTTGTTTCCGGCGCAATACCGGGCGTTGCATTGCCATTGTTGAGGAACGGGTGCCGGAACACCGAGGTTGACGAATCATGGATTATGGATGCAATTCACCTTTCGAGTGAAAAGTTCTTTCATCCTTATCTGAACATAGACGAACTTAAGGAAGAAGTACAAAAATGGTTTAGAGGTAATGAACTTTGTGAAATTCTCGGCCCGGCCTCGACACTGACTGAGCAAGTCGCTTTTGACTGGTTGAGCTGTTCGGGCAAGAGATGGCGCCCTTTCCTGGCGGCTGCGGTTTACGGTTCCTTGAGCGGGACGTTGAAAAACATCCCCGAAGAGGTTCGAAGAGTCTGTATTGCCATAGAATGTTTTCACAAGGCCTCGCTTGTCCATGATGATATTGCCGATAAGGACGATTATCGTTACGGCATGCCGACGTTACATAAAGAGCATGGCATGCCGTTTGCTCTTAACGTGGGCGATTTCCTTGTCGGGCTGGGTTACAGGCTGTTGGCTGCTTGCGGGTTGCCCGCCGAACGTAACGGAGTTCTTGTTCATTTTGTCTCTCTGGCTCATTCTGAACTTTGCATCGGGCAGGGCAAAGAGTTGGCCTTAAACGTTGAAAAGGAGTTTGTTTCACCGCAGGAAACCATTGAAATATTCAGGCTGAAGACTTCTCCATCATTTCGCGCAGCTCTCCTTTGCGGCGCCGTTTGCGCGCGATGCGGCGATAATATGCTGGAGGCAGTCAGCAGGTTCAGTAATTCGCTGGGCGTTGCCTACCAGATTCATGACGATCTGGATGATTTCGGAGGGGAGGCCGAGCGCGGCGACGGAGTATGCGGAAGGCTCTCATTATTGCTTTCGCTTGCCTATGAGCGGATGACCGGGCCTGAAGAAAAAAGCAGGTTTGTCGGGCTGCTAAGAAAAAGGGGTGATAACAGTAGCGAACTCAACGACTTGATTTGCCGGTTGAAAGTCAGGGAACGGGCATGGCAGATGATGGAACATTACAGACAGGAGTCGCTGAGATGCCTTACGGAAATAGATAATGCGCCTCTTAATGAACTTCTCCGCAAACTCGTAAGAAGAATCGTAAAGTGAAGCGTAAGCTTAAATGATTTGGCTGTTCCAGAATATGATATGTTGAAGATAAATCGCCATGAAGCTGAAAGCGGCGCCTCCGGGCGCGATGCCAACCGGGAGATTCCTGCGCCGTCACAAGAAATGTTGAATGCGGCTCGGGCAGGTTACAGAAACCTTTCCTCTGAAGCCTCTGAAAAGTTGCGCGCTTTCATTCTTTCCCGTATAGACGCCAGTGGCGGATTCAAGGGTATGGATGAGAGTCCCGATATCTACTATAGCGTATTCGGCATTGAATGCATGCTTGCCGCCGGCATGGATATTTCCGTCGCTGGTATTGATAAGCTGCTGCCCGGGAACAATACTACGACGGCGGGCAGCATTCTGAATATTTCATCGCTCATCCGGTTAAGGTGCAGGACCGGGTATTCCGACAAGGGTGAAACGGCCGCGCTGGCCGGCCAAGCAGAAGAATTCAGGAGAGACGACGGCGGTTATGCCGACAGCCGGGATTGCCGAAACGGATCGGTTTACGCCTCTTTTCTTGCAGCGCTGGCTTATTGGGACATAAACGCGGAAGTGCCCCGGGCCGATAGCCTGGTTGATTTCGTTCTCGGAAGGCAGGCTCCGGGAGGGGGAATGGTTAATAGATGTTCCGAGGCTGAGCCTTGCTGTACTGCTACCGCAGCGGGTATCGTTATCCTGAACCGCCTTGGCGTGTTAACCGCTGTTAATGCTGACTGGTTGCAGTTGCTTGAAGCCAGAAACGGCGGATTCTATTTCTCGTTGAAATCGAAAACGCCGGATCTTATTTCTACCGCCGTCTCTGTTTATGCGCTTTCCCTGGTTTCCGACGGCCCGGGCCGAAACATGCGTCATGCGGAATTCGTGCAGTTGTTCTGGCATCCCGAAGGCGGATTTTGCGGCATCCAGGCGGGCGAGAGACCGGACTGTGAGCATACATTCTATGCCCTGATGGCGCTGGGACGGCTGATCAATGGTTGATCACAGCCGGATCAGAAAAGCAGGGGCTATGGCTGCGTCCACTCTTACCGCAGCCCTCAAGGAGGGTTCATGGGAGGGGCATCTTTCAAGCAGCGCGCTGGCAACCGCAGTGTCATGTTTTGCTCTTTCACGCCGCTCCCGGAAAGATCATCTGCCTGAGATACAACGGTCATTGCAATGGCTGGCACAAAATCAGAACCGTGATGGCGGATGGGGCGACACACCTGCAAGCAGAAGCAATATTTCAACCACGTTGCTGGTCCTTGCCGCATACGAGGATTCTGATGGAGGCAGCTTTGGCCGACAGAAGGCTCTTGCCCGGACATGGGTGAAAAGAGCGGCGGGTGAATTTGAGCCGGAGAGCATAGCTTCGGCAGTCAGAAAAAGGTATGGGAATGACCTGACATTTTCCACGCCCATTCTTTCCGTGTGCGCACTTGCGGGCATCCTGGGAGAGGAAGACCGCGCATGGCCCCTGGTGCCGCAGCTCCCGTTCGACCTGCTGTTCCTGCCTTCGGGCTTGTGCCGCTGCGGTCTGCTCAGGGTTGTAAGTTACGCCCTGCCTGCGTTAGTTGCCTTTGGCGTACTTCGACATGTCCGCCACCGTTCGCCGGGCCTGTTCAGGCCAAAGGCCAGGGACGCTCTTATCCAGCGGGCGCTTCGCAGACTGGACAGAATGCAGCCTGCCAGCGGCGGATTTCTTGAAGCGCAGCCGCTCACCGGATTTGTTGTCGGCTCGCTTTGCGCGGCGGGCTATTCCTCGTTGGAGGTTGTAAACAGGGGGTGCAGGTTCCTTCTGGATACCCAGCGGCCTGACGGGAGTTGGCCTGTAGACGTCAACCTGAGAACATGGCTTACATCCCTGTCTTCAATCGCTTTGACAGCCGGGGAGAAACAAAAGTATTTGTTGTCAACAGAACAAAAAGATCAGGTCGTGCGCTGGCTACTAAATGCGCGTGTCACTGCCCCCGACCCGATGACCGGGGCCAGAGATGGTTGGTCATGGACAGACCTTCCCGGAGGAACTCCGGATGCAGACGATACCAGCGCCGCGATGATTGCCTTGAGGCATCTTGACGCCGGAGGCCCGGAAGTTGAACATGCTGTTAAATCAGCCTCGGCCTGGCTGATGGGCCTGCAGAACAGGGACGGAGGCATTCCAACTTTCTGCAAGGGATGGACCGGATTGCATTTTGACAGGAGTTGCCCGGATATAACTGCACACGCCGTGCACTCACTGTCCCTGTGGCCCCAGTGTTCAGCCGCGGCAGGCAGACGTTTTTTTGGCCGGGCTGTAAGGTATCTGCGCCAGACTCAAAAGCGGGACGGGTCATGGGAGCCATTGTGGTTTGGCAACGAATCTGTGCCGGGTATGGGCAATCCTGTTTTCGGGACAGGCCGTGTTGTCAGCGAGTTGTCAACCATGACAGGCCGTTTCCCGGAACTGGGCGCATCGATTGCTCTGGGGCGCGATTTTCTTGTCCGGATGCAGAATCAAGACGGAGGCTGGGGCGGGCGAGCCGGCGTTGCTTCCACGGTCGAAGAAACATCGACAGCCCTCACTGCGCTTGCAGGGTCGGATAACCATGAAGCCGTTAGCCGCGGTCTTGACTGGCTTTCAGAAAAAATACTTGGATCTCGAGGCGTGCCCGAACCAGCGCCAATAGGGTTGTACTTTGCAAGCCTCTGGTATGCCGAATCCCTCTATCCCATTATTTTCGCAGTAAAAGTGTTCCGGTTTTTTTCTTGATCCCAGCTCTATTAAGCGTACCTTACTGCTTGAGTCCAATATCCCCCGAAGACTGCCAGTTCTTGATTTCCGGCAGGACGCGTGCAGATGTGTTAGTGGGCAAGCTCTTACACACCTGCATACCCACCATTTGGGTTGCGGATGAAGGCCGCGTAGGGGAAACCACCGATGACACTGATATTCGCCGGCAGGGCCGGCGATATTCGTGAAATCAGTGTAGTCCGTGGTATAATTCACTGGGTGTTGTGTTCTCCCTAGAAAAAGATATGAACAGCTCTTAAAGAAGAAAGTGTATGAGAAACATCAGTATGAATGAAACCGCTAAAATAAGAAACGTTGCCATTGTTGCCCATGTTGACCACGGGAAGACAACGCTTGTAGATCAGCTCTTCAGGCAGAGCGGTTTGTTCCGTGAAAATCAGCAGGTGGCCGAGCGACTTATGGATTCAATGGACCTGGAGCGCGAGCGGGGCATTACGATTACCTCTAAAAACGGCTCTTTCCTTTATAATGGCCACCGGGTCAACATTATTGACACGCCCGGCCATGCGGATTTCGGCGGTCAGGTTGAGCGCGTATTAAGGATGGCGGACGGCGCCCTGCTCCTGGTTGATGCGCAGGAGGGGCCTATGCCTCAAACTTATTTTGTGCTGAAGAAGGCCCTTGCGTTGCACCTTCCGATTGTGGTTGTTATCAACAAGATAGATAAGCCGGACGCAAGACCCGATTGGGTGGTTGACCAGGTCTTTGATCTTTTTGTCAGGCTTGAAGCGCCTCACGACATACTTGATTTTCCTGTCCTTTATGCGTCTTCAAAGGAGGGTTTTGCGTCTGATGAGCCCCACAGGCGGGGCAAAGATATGAAACTTCTGTTTGACGCAATTATTGAACATATACCGCACCCTTCAGGGCAAAGAGGTGATGCGTTTCAGCTCCAGGTCAGTTCCATAGACTACAGCACTTTTCTGGGCCGGCTGGGTATAGGCAAGATTACAGGAGGCGAAGCCCGTATTAACATGCCGGTCGTAGTTTCTACGCGTGATGGGGAACTGGTTGCTTCCCAGATTACAAAACTATACAGGTTTGAAGGCAGCGCAAAAATTGAGACCGATAGTGCGTCCGTGGGCGATATAGTCGCCGTAGCCGGAGTCGACGATGTTACTGTCGGCAATACATACACCTGTCCCGAGCGGCCAAGGCCGCTCAAGACATTTGAAGTGGATCCGCCCAGTTTGAGTATGATTTTTATGCATAATGATTCTCCGTTCGCAGGCAGGGAGGGTAAATTCGTTACAGCTTCCAACCTTGAGACTCGTTTGAAGCGGGAGATTCTCAGCGACGTGGCGTTACGGGTGGAAGAGAATCCTGACGGGCGGGGGTTCAAGGTTTCCGGAAGAGGTGAACTTCATCTTTCAGTTCTCATAGAAAAAATGAGGAGGGAAGGCTATGAGTTCCAGGTTTCGTGTCCGAGGGTCATATTTCGCGAGGAAAACGGTTCGACTCTTGAACCGTACGAACTCGCTGCCGTAGATGTTCCGGAGGAATATTCGGGTGTTGTAATTCAAAAGCTCAATTCTCGGCGGGGGCAGCTGATTGAAATGTCGGGTCACAAGGGCGTAACGCGTCTTCAATACAGGATTCCGTCTCGAGGTTTGCTTGGATTCCGTCCGGAGTTTATGAGCGACACCAAGGGGTTGGGATTGATATCGTATGTTTTCCTGGAGTACGGGCCTTATGCAGGTGATATGCGCAACCGGAAGAACGGTGTTCTTGTTTCAATGCAGAACTGCACCACCATTGCATATGCGCTTTTCAATCTCCAACGGCGCGGTAAAATGTTTCTGTCCCCAGGTGTTCCTGTATACAGGGGCCAGATAATCGGCGAGCATGCCCGGGGTAATGACCTGGTTGTTAATCCTGCGAAGGGGAAACAGCTTACAAATATGCGCGCGGCGGGTTCAGACGAAAACGTGTTGCTTACCCCTCCCGCGGTCATGAGTCTTGAGGACTGCATTTCTTACATCAATGAGGATGAGCTGGTTGAGGTTACACCCGAGAGTATCCGTCTTCGGAAAATTACAACCAACCTCAAAGAGATATCCTGAATATCCGGCAATTCCAGGGCTGCCGAATTGAGGTCTATCTTGTGCGCCGGGTACTGAGCAGCTCTTGGAGTCTGGCGCCCATCTCCTTTACGGTTTCTTGATTCTCTGCGGCTATATTTGATTGCTGACCGATATCTTCGGAAAGATCGTAAAGCTGAGGTTTACCGGAATTTCCCAGTTCTATATTTGTGTTTTTATTGATTGCCGGTCCATTGTGGGGCGGGATGAACGCGAGTGTGTCCCGGTGAAGTATAGTCTGATGGTTCATTCCTTCGGCGATCAGTTCGTGTCTTCCCGGCGTTCCAGGATCAATCATTGCGTCCATCAGGTCAAGGCTGTCCGGCGCGGCGTCTTCTGGCAGGTCAACATTCGTGAGCGAAGCGAACGAGGCAAGAAAATCCACATGGCAGACCATATTTGATGAGCGGCCCGGCTTGATCCTTTCCGGCCAGCGCATGATGAAGGGCACTCTTGTGCCGCCGTCGAATTTGCTGTATTTGCCGCCGCGCAGCGGGCCTGCGGGCTTGTGGTCTCCGCAGAGTTCTACGGCTTTGTCTTTGTATCCATCGTCCAGCACGGGGCCATTGTCGCTTGAGAAGATCACTATCGTATTTTCTCTGAGGCCCTGTTTATCCAGCGCCTCGAGCATGCGTCCGACGCACCAGTCCATTTCCGCTATAACATCTCCGCGCGGGCCCAGGCCTGTTGAGCCGCGAAAACGTTTTGATGGAACCCTCGGCACATGGGGTTGGTGGAAGGCGTAATACAGGAAGAAAGGCTTATCCTTGTTGTCGGACACGAATGAAACCGCTTTATCGAGAAACCTTTCGGCCATTTCATCATCTTTCCACAAGGCCGAATTGCCTCCGCGCATATAACCTATCCGGCTGATTCCATTGACAATTGTGCCGTCGTGTCCATGGCTGTAATGCATGTTGAGCATGTCCGGATTTTCACGGCCGGACGGGGTTGAGGGGAAAGGATTTTCTTTGCCGTACGAAATGGCGATTGGATCGTCGGGATCCAGTCCGGCCACTTTGTCCTGGTCGATGTACACGCACGGAACCCGGTCGTTGGTGGCAGGGAATATGAAGGAGTAGTCGAAACCGATGTCCAGGGGGGCGCCCTTTATCCGGCGGTTCCAGTCTACATTTCCGTCACCGATGCCGAGGTGCCATTTGCCCACAACGCCTGTAGTGTATCCTGAGGACTTGAGCATTGACGGCAATGTTGTCATATCCGGAGAGATGAGAGAAGGCGCATTACCCGGGAGGATGCTGGCTTCGGGTTTGCGCCATGGATAGGCGCCGGTCAGCAAGCTGTACCGGGAAGGCGTACATGTCGCCGCTGTTGCGTAACCTCGGTCGAATTGCATTCCTTCCGCAGCCAGCCGGTCTATGTTCGGGGTTGGAATGGCAGTTCCGCCGTAGCAAGCGACATCGCCGAATCCCAGGTCGTCTGCGTACATTATGATTATATTCGGTTTTGCCATGTTATGATTCTTTAGTTAAGTTTGATCATATCGCGAAGCGCCTGGGCGGGCGACCGGCGAGCGGAATGATTGTATAGCGTAAGCGATAGCCGCCCGGATGAATTTTGTATTTCTCAAGAGTGTCAGGCCCGCAACTTGCAGTGCCCAGTCCGCGCTGGCGGGCATCGATCAATACTGTAATTTCATCACGTCGCTTCAATTCAAAAGTGTGATATGCGCCGGTTAAATCCTGCGGCGTAAAATGGTGGGCGCTGAATCCGAAACTATCGCCGCATTTTTGGAATTGAATGCCCGTTTTGTCTGCGCCGCGAAGGCTGAACCAAGAGACATCTTCCTTGTTTCCGTTTTCCTGTGGAACGATATAAGGGAAGTACTGCTCATCCACAGTGCCTCTATAGTGTCCGATATCAGCCGCTGTCTTGCGATCGCTGTAGCTTTCGAATGGACCTCGCCCAAACCAGTCGAGCCGTTCAAACCCGCCGGGAAGTGTCATCTGCACTCCAAGCCTTGGCACATCCGGCATTCCCTCAACGAAGCCGAATGTATGCTCGCAGTAAATCAACCCCTGTGGGGTGAACTTGTATGCATTATGGACGTTAAATGAACCTGTTCGTTTTGCGCAGCTATAGGTTGCCTTGCTTGTGAGGAGGAAGTCGTTGCCTGATTTTCTGGCTGATACCTTATCCACGCTCATCTTCAATTTGTCATAGCCCGCCTTGCACCAGCGGCCCAGGGGTTTCCAGTCTGCGCGCCACTGCTCCTCTTTGCCTTTGACCCCATCATTATCCAGCGGTCCCCGCCAGATATTGAATGAGGGTCCGTTCATAATCAGCATGTTGCCTTTTTGGCTTACTGAACGGATCGAGCCGAGTTTTTGGTCAATCACAACATCTATGCCGCTCTCGCCCATGCTTAGCCGGTTGCCTTTTAACTGGACTGTTGCGCCGGTTCCACGTCTTTCAGGATTTGCCGGAGGCAATTGTCTGCCGCCTTTGAACGGCAGTCGGATCTGCTCTCGCGCAACCTCGTGTCCGCGTTTACACCAAGGCTGCTTTTCCTTTGTTCTAAAAATTATTTTCAGCCATGCTTCCTGGCCTTTGAGCATGGCCGGTTTTTTTAGGGGGAGCTTTATAGCGGTTCCGCTTTGAGGGGCAAGTTGCAACGCCGGAATGTTTCCCTTTTGCGCGGGTTTTCCGTCAACTTCGATAATCCATGCGCCTTCAAGCCAATCAAGGGATTTAAAGAATTGCGCATTGAAAACATGAATCTCGCCGTTTGATATTTTGCCGGCTGATATCCATACCGGCTGTGCGATCCGTTTGAATTCATTCATCTGTGGCTTGATGGAGCGGTCAGGCATGATCATGCCGTTGCAGCAGAAGTTGACATCATTTGGTTCGTCCCCGAAATCGCCGCCATAGGCCCAATATTCCAGGCCGGTACCTGAATCTGTTTTCCTGATGCCCTGCTCGATCCAATCCCAGATAAAACCTCCCTGTAATCCATGATAGGCATAGATAGTGTCCCAGTAGTCCTTCAGACAACCGCATGAGTTTCCCATTGCATGCGCATATTCGCTCATAATAAACGGCCGCCGCGCATCTTTGTCCTTGTTTTCGGCAGTGGCGAAATCAAGTAAGGATTGTATCTTCGGATACATCGGGTTCTGGAGATCGTTGGAACGCGCGCCGCCTTGATCATAGATGCTTCTGCTCTGTGTCCATTTTTGCTTAAGGGCATTTTCGTTATGAAGAATGCGACTTGTGTCGTACCCCCTTACCCAATCGGCGGCGATATCATGATTTTGGCCATATCCCGACTCGTTGCCCAGGCTCCATGCGATAACACACGGATGGTTCTTGTCCCTTTGAACCATGCGCTGGATCCGCTCCAGAAAAGGCTTTTGCCAGCGGGGATCTCGACACAATGTCTTGTAGTTTGCGTGTGACTCGATATTGGCCTCGTCCACAACCAGTATTCCGTACTCATCGCATAGATCAAGCCATTGCGGATCATTCGGGTAGTGCGCGGTCCTGACGGCATTGAAATTGTATTGCTTGAGCAGGCGAATTTCCTTGATCATTGCTTCGCGGGAAACAGTTTTTCCTGTGTCCGGATCATGATCATGCCTGTTTACGCCCCGAATATAGACCGGTTGCCCGTTAAGCAGAAGAGAACGGTCCTTTACCTCTACACTGCGAAAGCCCACCCTGCATGAGGTATGTTCAATAAGGGCGTCTTTCTCATCTTTAAGGGCCAGCACAAGGGTGTAAAGATCGGGGCATTCATCGGACCAGAGCGACGGACGCTTTATTTTCACAGCAAGCGTTCCTTCATAATACTGCCGCCTGTAGGAGTTGCTTATTTTTATGCCCGCAGGCGATGCCAGCGCCGGTTTTCCGTCAGGGTCGAATAAATGGGCTTCGACAGTATGCGATAGCTCATGGCCCGCGTTGGCGCATTCATTATCAAAGATCCTGGGTTCGCAGGTAAAATGGAGCGATACTTTTACCGAAAGAACACCGTCCTTGTAGTTGTTGTCCAGTCGGCCCCTGGCAAACACATCTGCAATGCTGACAGTATCAATGCTTTTAAGCGTTACCGACCGGTGGATTCCAGCCATCCACCAGTGATCCTGATCCTCGATATAGGAACCATCGCTATAGCGTATGCACAGCACAGTCAAAATATTTTCACCTGCATGCAAGTATGCGCTGATATCAAATTCCGTCGGCAATCTGCTGTCTTTTCCCATTCCTACGAATGTGCCGTTGAGCATTACGCTAAAGCAGCTTTCAACACCACCGAATTCAATAATAGTGCGACGGTTCTTCCAGCTTTCCGGAATGGTGAAGCTTCTGCGGTAAAGACCTGTGGGGTTGTGTTTTTCAGGAACGCATGGCGGGTTATTCGAAAAAGGCATTTGTACATTTGTATAGTGAGGTTTATCCCAACCCTGCATAGTCCAATTGCCAGGCACACGGATAGGTGTCCACTTTCCCGTTGCCTGCGGGTCAAGGTCCGATTTCCTGACCGAATCAGGTCGTTTGAAATAGCGGAATTCCCAGTTGCCGTCCAGGGATTTGACCCATGGTGAACGCTGGGGCTTGCAGGTTCTGGCCTGTGCCATGGTTCGGTATGGGGCCAATGTCGCATGCATTGGGAGCCGGTTGATACCTGTTAATTCCGGGGTTTCCCAGTAGTTTGGAAAATTATGAAGATTCATTGTCGTTCTCTTGCTCTACTTGAAGCTCTATAAAATAGTAATTAAAACATGTTGCTTCAAAGCTTAGACATTGTCAACTTTGATGACACATAACCGCGGACAATTGGTTTTGGAGTTTGCGCCAAATCGCGGGTTGAGGCTACAGATTCCGCCTCCATGGGAGGGCTCACTTGATCATTACCAGCAGCATTTTAAAGCGTGTTTCCGCCTGTACGTCATGGGGGACGTTGGCCGGCATTATGACCATTTCTCCTTTCTTTGCCTTCACCTTATCGCCGCCGATGCTCAATGTAGCTTCGCCGTCGAGGATGTACACTGTGGCGTCGTAGGGCGAGGTATGTTCGCTCAGGTTCTGTCCGGCATCGAAAGCGAACAGCGTGAGCGAACCTGTTGCTTTGCTGAAAAGAGTCTTGCTTACAACAGCGTCCTCTGAATAATCTACATGTTCTGCCAGGTTGACTGGCCGTCCTTTTATGTCTTTATTATCTTTCATATTTGCTCCGGGTTATGCTTCAAACAATGTTGTCGAAAGGTAGCGCTCTCCTGAATCTGGAAGAATCACCACGATTGTTTTAGTTTCAAATTCCGGGTCGGCTGCTATTCTTGCGGCAGCCGCAGTTGCCGCCCCGCAGGAAATGCCTGAAAGAATCCCTTCCTCTGCCGCAAGTCTTCGCGCGAACTCCATTGCTTCGTCGTCGCTGACCTTTTCCACCCGGTCAATAAGCGAAAGATCCAGTGTTTCGGGGATGAAGCCTGCGCCGATTCCCTGTATTTTGTGCGGTCCGGGGGCGAGTTCGGTTTCTGCCAGTTTCTGCGTGATTACCGGGCTGTTTTCCGGTTCAACTGCAATTGACACAATGGGTTTGTTTTCAGTTTTTTTTATGTATCGTGAAATGCCGCTGATGGTTCCTCCCGTGCCTACTCCTGCAACAAGAACATCTATTTGTCCTTCTGTGTCATTCCAGACTTCGGGGCCGGTGGTTTTTTCGTGAATCGCAGGGTTGGCTGGATTTTTAAACTGCTGAGGCATGAAGAAGCGGCCGGGATCTGATGCCGCGATTTCACCGGCCCTGTCTATGGCTCCCGACATTCCCTTGTCGCCTGCGGTCAATTCAAGGCTTGCTCCGAAAGCCTTCAGAATCTTCCGTCTTTCCATGCTCATGGTTTCCGGCATGGTCAGCTTGACTTTATATCCGCGCGCGGCGGCCACATATGAGAGGGCTATTCCCGTGTTTCCACTGGTTGGCTCAATGATTGTCATTCCTGGTTTGAGCCTGCCGCTTTTTTCCGCATCCCATATCATCGAAGCTCCTATCCTGCATTTTACAGAATATGCCGGGTTTCTGCCTTCCACTTTGCCCAGTACTGTTGCCTTGTTGCCTGTGACCTTGTTGAGTTTTACCAGCGGTGTTCTTCCGATAGACAGCGAGTTATCCTGATAGTACTTCATAGCTTTTGTCTCCATCTATTTGTCAATTTATGTAAAAGGCGACATTTCCCGAAGATGGCTGATTACGGGTGGGATTTTTTCCAGTGCGTAGTTAATTTCGTCTTCCGTATTATACCTGCTGAGGCTGAACCTTATTGAACCGTGGGCCAGGGTGAAGGGGATCCCCATGGCCCTGATAACATGCGACGGCTCCAGGGAGCCGGATGTGCATGCCGAACCTGAAGAAGCAGCGATACCTTCATCGCTGAGCGAGTAGAGGATCGCCTCTCCTTCTATGAATTCGAAGCTCAGGTTTGTGGTATTGGGGAGCCGCATTTCGCGGTCGCCGTTAACAGTAACATTGCTGCACGTTTCCAGTATTCCCGCTTCCAGCTTATCGCGCAGCTTTCGAACATGGTTTTCTTCCTTCTCCATTTCCGCGGCGGCAAGTTCGCAGGCTTTGCCCAGGCCGGCTATGTACGGCACATTTTCTGTTCCGCCCCTTTTGCCCGATTCCTGGTGTCCCCCGATCAGGAAGGGTCGGATACGGACTCCTTTTCGGATGTAAAGAGCTCCGATGCCCTTGGGCGCATGAAGTTTATGGCCTGAAAGTGAAAGCATGTCCACGGGTGTTTGTTTTACATTGACGGGCAGTTTGCCAACAGCCTGCACTGCGTCAGTATGGATTATCCCGCCTTTGTCTTTAACCAATTCAGCAATCTGCTGCATGGGGAACACTACGCCGGTTTCGTTATTGGCCCACATTATACTGACAACGGATGGAGCTTTGTTAAGAGTTTCTTCCAGCTCCGTAAGATCCAGCTGTCCCATGTTGTCTACGCCAATTTCTATTGTCGCGTGTCCGGTTTCCTTGAGACGCCGCTCCGGGCCCAGCACGGCCAGGTGTTCCACGCGGCTTGTGATGACCTGGGTGTCCGCAGGCATCTCCTCAACGCAGCCACGGATAGCCATATTATCGCTTTCCGTTCCGCAGCTGGTAAAAATGATTTCTGAAGGATCGGCATTTATGAGAGCTGCCACTTTTTCCCGCGCGGTTTCAACATGCTTTGCAACTTGCCCTCCGAACTCGTGCATGCTTGACGGGTTGCCCCACAGTTCCCCGAAGAAAGGTTCCATAGTGTCAATGACTTCCGGGGCCACCCTGGTTGTCGCATTGTTGTCGAGGTAGACCGTATTCATTGCTGCTCCTCCACTGTCAGTTCGGGAGAAATAAATTCGCGCAGTTTAGCTTCAACTACTTCTTTCATGGTGAATCCCGCCACGCTGCATCCGGAGCAGCGTCCGCGAAAGGCTATAATCACACGGTTTCCCGCCAGGTCGACCATTTCAATATCTCCTCCGTCCTTTTTGAGTTGCGGCCGGACTTCACGGTCTATTACATCCTCAATGCGGTGGATTTTCTGGACTGTTGTCATCCGCTCGAAGCCCGGGGAGGGCGTGGATTCCGGGCCGGTTCTTGTTTGAGCTTTCTTTATGATTTCCTCTATTTCAGGGTGACATCTTCCGCAACCACCGCCCGCTTTGCAGTAGTCAGTGACCTGCTCAATGGTCGAGAGTTGATTTTCTTCGACAACTCTCCTGATTTCGGTTTCTGTGACTCCGAAGCACTGGCAAATCACTTTTCCTTCGAGCAGTTCCTTGCTTGATTTGCCGGTGCGGTAATTTTCGATTGCTGTTTCCAGCGCTTCTTTTCCCATTACCGAACAGTGCATTTTCTGTTCCGGGAGGCCGCCAAGAAACGCGGCTATGTCGCGATTGGTTACTGCTGAGGCCTCATCCAGAGTCATTCCCTTGATGATTTCGGTCAGCGCCGATGATGAAGCTATGGCGCTTGCGCAACCGAAAGTCTTGAATTTTACGTCCTCAATTTTCCCCCGGGGATCCAGTTTGAAGGTCAGCTTCAACGCATCTCCGCATGCCATTGATCCGACCTCTCCCACTCCGTCCGGGTTTTCCACCTCCCCGACATTTCTCGGGTTGCGGAAGTGATCCAGCACTTTTTCTGTGTAACTCCACATTTTCCCCTCGCATCTTTCCTGTTTCTAATGATTACTATATTACTAAACTATAAAATCAATTTAGTGTCAACAGGAAAACCTGTAGTTTCGCATTCTGTTTGTTGAGCCCGCACCCTTTGGGTTGGAGCGAGCTTCCCGGATTTCAAGAGCGCCGCCATTGCAGGTCAAAACCGGTTTGCCCGATCTCGCGGTGTGTCTATACAGTGAGAGCCCGGACAGACCGGTTCTGCCCCACACTGCCGATACAACGACTCAAACCTCCTGTCTGCGTGCGCCACGAGATTCAGAGGCCGCGGGTTACGGGATAACCCGCTGTACCGGGGGAATGAAGAAGGACTGGCCTGCTGTGCCTGGGAGAGTACAGCAGGTTGTGCTCCAACCTGCTGCTGCGGGAGATATGAGCGCGGCGCGAGACTCAGAGGCCGCGGGTTACGTGATAACCCGCTGTACCGGGGGAATGAAGAAGGGCGCCCATGAAGGCGGGGTCGGGAAATGCTTGCAAGCGCGTTTGTTTTTGTATAGTTTCTAATGTTGATTGCAAAACTAAACATGGAAGGTGTAATGTGATAGCATTGTCTACAAAGAGCAGGTATGCCACGAGGATATTGGCTTATCTTGCCGGCAGGGAAGGCGGGTCTCTCGCGAGAAAGCGGGAGATAGCTGAAGCCGAATGTTTATCAGAAGGATATGTGGAACAGATTCTTGTGGCTTTAAAAGCCGCGGGCCTTGTAAGAAGCCACCGGGGCAAGGCTGGAGGCTTTTCGCTGGCGAGAGACAGCGCTGATATAGATGTTGCCCAGGTTGTGGAGGCGATGGAGGGCAGGTTGGAGTTGTCGCCTTGTCTGAGCGCAGGCTGCAGCAGGCAGGAGCAGTGTAAAACGAGGCCGTTGTGGGAAGAAGCCGGATCGGCAATGCGCGATGTTTTGCGGAAGACAAGCATTGCCGAAATGGCTGCGGCAAACTCGGCGCGTGAATAGATCAGGTTAGTGGAAAAAGAAGCGAGAAAATGACTGATGACCAGTCTCAGGCAGGGAGTGAAACGATGAAAGGAAAGAACATGAATCTTGAAACGCTGGCTTTGCATGCCGGTCAGGTTCCGGATCCGGCCACGGGGGCCAGGGCGGTGCCGATATATCAGACGACCAGTTATGTTTTTGACAGCGCGGAACATGCCGCAAAGCTTTTTGCGCTTAACGAATTCGGGAACATATATACCAGGTTAATGAATCCCACTTCCGATGTGGTGGAAAAAAGAATTGCCGCTTTGGAGGGAGGCTCCGCGGCGTTGCTAACTGCCAGCGGGATGTCTGCCATATTCCTGACGGTGCATACTCTTGCCGGGGCCGGAGATCATATTGTTTCATCCGCTTCGCTTTATGGCGGCACGGAGACCTGTTTCAGGCACACCATGCCGAGAATAGGTATAGATGTGAGTTTTGTCGGCGCACCGGCTCCGGAGAAGATCCGCCAGGCAATACGTCCCAATTCGAAGGCAGTGTACCTGGAAACGATCGGGAATCCGAAGGGTGACATTTACGATATTGCGGCAATTGCAGAAGTGGCTCACGAAGCGGGACTGCCGCTGGTTATAGACAACACATTTGCGCCTGTTTTATGCAGACCGATTGATCACGGGGCTGACATTGTGGTTCATTCGTGCACCAAATGGATAGGAGGGCACGGCACATCAATTGGCGGAGTGATCGTTGACAGCGGGAATTTTGACTGGTCTTCCGGCCGATTCCCTGATTTCACTGAGCCGGACGCAAGCTATCATGGTGTGGTGTACTGGGACGCGTTTGGCGATGTGCCGGGAATGGGAAATGTTGCTTTTGCTGTAAAAGCCAGAACGCAGGGAATGAGAAATATCGGTATGTGTCCGAGTCCATTCAATGCCTTCCTTTTCCTTCAGGGTCTGGAAACGCTCCCGTTGCGGATCAGGCAGCAGAGCCGGAATGCTCTGGAGCTGGCGCAATGGCTTGAGAAACATGACAATGTTGACTGGGTTACATACACCGGATTGCCTGAACATCCGGACCATGAAGTGGCAAAAAAGTATCTTTCAGAAGGGTTCGGCGCCGTGCTTGGATTTGGTGTTAAAGGCGGAAAATCTGCGGGAGAAAAATTCATCAACTCGGTGAAACTGGCCAGTCATCTGGCCAATGTGGGAGACGCAAAGACGCTGGTTCTGCATCCTGCCTCCACCAGTCATCAGCAGATGTCCGAGGCGGCCCGGCGCGCGGCGGGTGTAACCCCGGAGTTTATACGAGTTGCCGTCGGACTTGAGAATATAGAGGATATCAAGGCTGATTTTGAACAGGCGCTGGGATAACACTGACGGCGTGAATTCCGGCCGGACGCAATCATTGTTTACACTTGCCATCATTATATAAACGTTACATTATTGCTTCAAATGGCTGATATATTGACAGGAAGGATCGTTGACAATGACGGAATTTGTTTTTTGGGGTAATCCCGTTCAGTCGTGGGTATATTCCGGGGTCACCGCTGTTGCGGTGGCGTTTGTCCTCTGGTTGGTGAGAAAGGCCCTTACGGGACTGTTGAAGGACATAGGCAAGGAAGGTTATCGCAGTTATGCTCAAGCCCTTCTTAGGGCTGTCGTGGGTAAGACCAACATGTTTTTCATAATAGCTTTGTCATTGCTGGCCGGGCTTCAGTGGGTGGAAGTTGCGAACCGGGTGTCAAGGTGGAACTACTCTCTGCTTATAATAGTTATTATAGTACAGGGCGGGTTGTGGGTTAACGCATGTATAGGATTCTGGATAAGGCGGACCGAACGCAAGTATGAAGTGGAGGACGCCGGGAAGCTGACCACTTTGAAGGCAATGGGCACTGTTGCCAGAATTCTGGTAATAGCCATTGTTGCCATCCTTGCCTTAGACCAGGTGCCGGGAGTGGAAGTCAGCGCCCTTGTGGCCAGTCTGGGTATTGGCGGCATTGCGGTGGCTCTTGCGTTGCAGAATATTCTGGCGGATCTGTTTGCTTCTCTAAGCATATCTCTGGACAAGCCGTTTGCGCTTGGAGATTTTGTTATTGTCGACAACTATCTCGGGGTTGTCGAGAAGATCGGGTTGAAGACCACGCGGATAAAGAGTCTTTCAGGCGAACAACTGATCTTTTCGAATAACGACCTTCTTAAGAGCCGAATAAGAAATTACAAGAGAATGCAGGAGCGGCGTGTGCCTTTTACGGTGGGGGTGACATACCAGACTCCCCGGGAAAAACTGGAGGAGATCCCAGGCATTTTTGAGGATGTTCTGAAACGGCAGGAAAATGTGCGATTTGATCGCGCCCATTTCAAGGAATACGGGCCTTATTCGTTAAACTTCGAGTTTGTGTACTATGTTTTAAGTCCGGATTACAATGTATATATGGACATACAGCAGGCTATTAACTTTGGCCTTCACGAGGAGTTCGAGAAGGAGGGCATTGAATTTGCCTATCCGACTCAGACGATATTCCATTCGCCGGTTCAAGGCGGCGGCGAGACCTGATTTGTGCAAAAGCTGCCGTAGCATTATTTATGGCTGGTGGATTATTCTGTGATTGTTTAGATCTTCAGCTTCTCTTTCAAGATGGAAAGAAGTGTTGATTTTCTGGCCGTTAGTGGTTAACTACACTCGTATGAGAAAATGTATGTCTGTGAAAATCAAGGAGGGAAAATATGGCTACCGTCTACCATGAATCAAACCTGTCTGAAGGCACACAGGATGTCCACAGGGCTCTTGCAAGTCTTCAGGAGGAGTTGGAGGCTACCGATTGGTACAACCAGCGCATGGATGTTGCGTCCGACCAGGAATTGAAAGACATTCTCGAGCATAACAGGAATGAAGAAATAGAGCATGCCAGCATGCTGCTGGAATGGTTGCGCCGTAGAATACCGGCTTTTGACGAGCAGCTCAATACTTATATCAATACAAAAAAACCGATATTGCAGGTTGAAGAGGAATCTGAGGAAGGTGAAGACGATGCTTCTTCCGGAAACTCAGACCTGGGTCTTGGAGACTTGAAATAGACGCAATACGCTAATGGAAGACAGCAGTTTTCAGCGAAAGGAGAAAAAATGAGAAATCTACTTAAAAGAGAACAGGCTCCAATTACAGAGGAAGCATGGGCGGAAATTGACGAAGAGGCCGTTCGTATATTGAAGGGCAACCTCTCCGCCAGAGGATTGGTGGATTTTGAAGGCCCAAAGGGGCTGGAATGCGCTTCGGTGAATCTTGGGCGGGTTGGAAGCGAAGGGAAAAATGCATTGGTAAAGGGAGTAGAATGGAATGTTCGCGCAGTTTTGCCTCTTACGGAAGTTAAAGTGCCTTTCAGCCTGGATATGGCGGAATTGGACAACATCTCCAAGGGGGCGAGCGATGCAGATCTTGATCCGGTCTGTGAAGCTGCCCGGAAACTTGCCATGTTCGAAGAATCCGCCTTGTATTTCGGTTTTGACGAAGGATGTATTCGTGGAATTGTCTCTTCGAGCCAGAACAATCCGGAAAAGCTTCCAGGATCAGCAGACAGCTTTACCGGCGCTGTTGAGTCTGCGATAGTCGCCATAGAGAAAAACGGAATAGCCGGGCCTTATGCCCTTGTGCTCGGCACTTCGGCATACCAGAAACTGGCTGCGGGCGACAACAGGGGGTATCCGTTGAAGAAACGGATCGAAGAGATGGTTCGCGGTGGAGTTAAATGGAGCCCCGCAATCAATGGCGGCGCACTTGTAAGTCTTCGCGGGGGTGATTATGAGATGACCGTGGGACAGGACATAGCCGTAGGTTACGAAGGCGTGTCAGGTAATACTATCAAGCTTTTCATGACAGAATCTTTCACGTTCAGAGTTCTTGATGAGCGCGCAGCTGTTGCGTTAAAACCACAGGGTAGCCGCAAGAAATAGTTGTGGTTGTCAAGGCTAATGACCCGCTTCTTCCAAGGCTGCGGCAAAAACAGAGCGGCGGGGTGAATAGTTCATGCTAGGCCTCAGGCCGTATTAGACGGAGTCGTGTGTTGAGCCTTCTAAGTTTGAAAAATATTTCGCTTGTGGTCGGCGGCCGTCGAATTATAGATGATCTGTCCCTGGACATCTGGGAAGGACATATACACGCTATAGTAGGTCCGAATGGAGCCGGAAAGTCAACAACGGCTAGTCTTATTATGGGGTTGGAAGGTTATCGTGACTATAATGGAACGGTTACGTTCGGGGATCGCAATATAGACGGAATGACCGTAGACGAAAGAGCGAGGCTTGGCATTACGCTTGCCTGGCAGGAGCCGGCAAGGTTCGAAGGCTTGAAAATAAAAGACTTTATCCGGGCTGGGGCAAAAATACGCAGTGAGTCGAGGATCAGGGAAGTGATAGAGCAGGTTGGCCTCAAAGCTGACCGCTACATTGACCGGGCTCTTGACGATACTTTGTCCGGTGGCGAAAGAAAACGCCTGGAGCTTGCGGGGATACTTGCCATGGAGCCGAGGCTGGTCATGATGGATGAGCCTGACAGCGGAATAGACGTGGAAGCACTGGAAAGAATATTTCAATCGTTGATTTCGCTTAAGGAACGGGGAACTACAATAGTTCTGATAACGCACAGTCTTGCGGTTCTCGACCATGCCGAACATGCTTTTCTGATGTGTTGCGGGAAACTGCTTGATAAGGGAACTGTCGGCAGTATACGCCCTTATTTCAAAAACAAATGTGTTCCCTGCGAGCATATCAATCAACCTGTTCTGGACGGAGTAAACGCGTGATGGCTCAAAACGGCGTTGTTGAGTCACTTTATTCCTCTTTTGGCGAGGATTTCCGGCATGTGTGTTCTAATCCACAGATCGCGCACATTGAAGTTCACCATAACAGGATACTGGGACGCCACCTTGTGCCCGGACTGAAAGTTGATGCTGATGAGACAGACGACGGCATTCATGCCGATATCAGGGTGGCCGATGGTGTGCGTCTGGAACATCCGATAAGAATCTGTTTTGGAATGTTGCCGGAAAGCGGGTTGCAACGTATTAATCTTAAAATGAATATCGGGAATTCCGCGGCTGCGGGCATAGTGGCGCATTGCACTTTTCCAAACGCCCGGGAAATTCGCCACGAGATGGAGGCGGAAATCACCGTTGATGAAGGCGGGGAATATTCCTATTTCGAGCGGCACGTGCATGGCGGGGAAGGCGGGGTAAAGCTCATTCCCCGCACGAAAGTCCGGGTTGCAAAAGGCGGAAGATTCAATACGGAGTTCGAGCTTATAAAGGGCCGGGTCGGGAATATGGAGATTGATCTTGAAGGCGAGTGCGATGACTACGCGGTGATGGAAGTGAAGGCGAGAATCATGGGTTCGGGCGATGACAGGATTGTTATAAGAGAGGGCGGCATTCTTAAGGGCGAGTCTTCGCGTGGTGTGCTGACCTCCCACATTGCCTTGAGCGACGACGCCTATGCGGAAGTGTATAATACCCTTTCTGCTACAGGCGCCCATGCTCGCGGGCATGTGGACTGCAAAGAGATAATTCGCGGCAATGCCCGTGCCCGGGCGGTTCCTGTTGTAGATGTTATGAATCCACAGGCGCATGTGACGCACGAGGCCGCTATAGGCAGCGTGGATTCGAAACAGCTTCAGACTCTTATGAGCCGCGGACTGAATGAAGAAGAAGCTTCGGACCTTATCATACAGGGACTCTTGTCCTGACAGATACTCAGACCGTCCAGTTTGTCACGTCTGTTACATGGATTTCTCCCCTGTATCGGTCAAAAAAATAGGTTCTTGAGTTTCCGCCGCCAGGTCTGAATCTCGAGCAGCCCGCAAGAACGGAAGAACGCTTCAGGTCCCGCAGCAGATTCCATCGTTTGCCTCTTCCCTGTCCGAACCGCCAGGGGCTTCCGGCGTTCTTTCTTATCGTGAAGGTTCTTGAATTGAATAGACTATCGTTTTCCGGTTTTCCTGCTTTTTGCATGTTCACCCTCCATTGCTTTCCGCAGTTCACCCATTGCAACCATTGAAAGGCTGGTCCTTATTCCAAAATCCTTGAGTAGTTGGGTTCGACGTTTTTCGAGCCAGTCGCGCACGTCCTGGTCGTCGTCTTTAACATGGATAGTGATCGGTTTTGTCATAAACAGTAACAGAGCAAAGTAAGTGTTATAAACCAATAGCAACGTAGCAGAACGATGCATAGCGTGTCAAGAAATAAGAAAATGCGTTTACATTTTTTTTACAGATGTTTTACGAGCCGGTGACAAGCTTGCGGCGGCTGAATGTTTACATGGGGGCGATTCAAGGGGAAGCGCGGGCCATGGCAAAAAAACAGGCTCGTTTGTCCGGCGAATGCGGGCCCGCGTTTAATAAAAATGTTGAAATTTGCCGGCCGGACGGGCTAAGTATAGGAGGAGAATGATGAATAACAGAAAACGTCCGCTAATTACGGGAATAGTTTGTGTATTCGCGCTTTCCGCGGGTCTTTGCAGTGCCAAGACCGCGGGGCCTGTACGGTGCAGGGTTGAACTGGACCGTGATGTGCTTTACGCGGAAAGGGAACAGACTGCTGTTGTCAAGATCACCCTGGATGCTGACAGGCCTTTGAACGTAAAGGAACGCCCGCCTGTGAACCTTTCCATAGTCTTGGATCGGTCCGGCTCAATGTCGGGAAAAAAACTTGAACGCGCAAAGGAAGCAGCAATCGAGGCATTGCACCGGCTTGACGGCCGGGACATATTCTCTCTTGTTGTCTACAACCACAAAGTCAAGACCGTAGTGGAGGCGCAAAGCGCCTCAAATACAGAGTGGATTGAAAAGCGAATCCGGTCGATAGGCTCCAACGGTAATACTGCCTTGTTCGCGGGTGTCAGCCAGGGAGCTGCAGAGGTCCGGAAGAATATCGAAGAAAACTTTGTTCACAGGATTATTCTTCTTTCAGACGGACTGGCCAATGTGGGGCCGAGTTCTGCCTCTGATCTCGGACGCCTTGGTGCAGGATTGCTTAAGGAAGGCATCTCGGTGACAACGGTAGGTGTTGGCAACGATTACAATGAGGATTTGATGGCAAGACTGTCGCGGAAAAGCGACGGAAATACCTATTTTGTTGAAAACAGCCGCGGCCTGGCGAGAATCTTCAAAGAGGAATTAGGGGATCTGTTGAGCGTGGTAGCCAGAAAAGTAAAACTGATTATTGAATGCCCGGACGGAGTTCGTCCCTTGCGCATAATCGGTCGCGAGGGCCGTATCCATAGCGGAAACGTTGAACTTTATCTGAACCAGCTTTACGGCGGCCAGGAGAAGTTCGCGCTGGTGGAAGTTAAACTGCCTGCGGTCAAGGCGGGTGAAAAGCGTGAGATCGCGGTAGCCAGGGTCAGGTATGAGAACGTTTTTACCGAAGACACTGAATCAGCAACCGGAAGAGTTGACGGCGCCTTCAGTGAAAACAGAAAAACGGTTGAGGAATCCGAAAACGTGAAGGTAAGGGCTTCTTATGAAGTGAACCTTAATGCGATGGCGCAGGAAAAAGCCATTAAACTTGCCGATGAAGGCAAAGCAAAGGAAGCTGCAAAAGTATTGAAGGAATCTGCGCAAAAGCTTGACAAAGTCGGCAAAAAGTACGGGGACAGCGCACTGGTGAAACGCGCCAGACAGATAGAAGTGCAGGCGGAAAGCATTGAACAGGAAGGACTCTCGAAGGGAGGCAGAAAGGCTCTCAGGAGCGAGTCCTATCAGACCATAAGACAGCAAAGAGCTCGGTGAACGCCAGTAAGGCGTCCGCGGTTATTGAACCGCGGACGCCGGTTTTTGTGGTCGTTGATGCGTATAAATTTCAGGCAATAGGCCTGCCACGGGAAGGTGTTTGTGATAAAACGCATTGTGTTTTTATATCTCGCGCTGGTATGCGCGCCGACCCTTGTGATTGGCGCGGCGGCTTTTGTGCTGCTTAAGCAGGAACACCAGCGGCTTGAGTCCAGAGCCGGTAGAACAGTGGAGCGACGGCTGGAACTGGTGGCCGAACGTATTGAGACCATTGTTGCCGATGTTGAAGATCAACTTACGGGCGCCCTTGGGGTTATCCCGCAGGAAGGATTAGTCGAAGAACTCCGAAAACTCGAACTGAATAATCCGCTTGTAAGAAATGTCTTTGTGTGGAGCGAAAGTGCAGGGTTTATCTACCCTGATCCGGGCCGGGGCGCCACTTCGGAGGAACGCAGGTTTCTTGAAAGATACGCCGAACTTTTTTCGAGCCAGAAGCCCTGGGATGCCCCGGTCATGGATGATGAGGCAGCGCCGCGCTCCGGCAGGATAATATCTCATCCCTCAAGCAGAAGGAAACTGGCTGAAGCTTTGCGATCAACTCATTTTGTCAGTGGATGGAAACCGTGGTTTTCCGGAAGCAGGATACACTTGCTTGGCTGGATCAGAAAGAATGACGCCGCACGTGTCTACGGCATGGAGATGGAGTTTATGGTTCTTTTGTCGAGACTGGTGCGCCTGTTTCCGGAGAATGGTGACAGTGTTGCCATTGCTCTGGTGGATGGAGCCGGCAGAATAGTGCACCAGGGGGGCGGCGACGAGATTCAGCCGGGGGCAAAACCCCGCTTCTCAGTTTCACTGGCTCCATTGCTGCCGCATTGGACAGTGGCGGCATATTACCCGACCGGCCTTGTGGAAAAAGCGCACGAAACCATAATATTGCTGTTCGCACTTATTGGAGGCGTCTTTCTTGCCGCCATCCTTGCGGGCGGCGGGTTGTTGGTTTGGCAGGCGAACCGCAATATGCTGGATGCAAGACGCAAGACCAGTTTTGTTTCAAATGTTTCTCATGAACTCAAAACTCCGTTGACGAGCCTCCGGATGTTTGCGGAGCTTCTCAGGGAAAACCGTGTATCAGGCGATGCTAAATGCAGGGAGTACCTTGGTGTCATAGTCGAGGAATCAGAGAGACTGACCAGGCTTGTCAATAATATCCTGGATTTCGGGCGCCTGGAGCAGAATCGCAGGAAGTACAATCTCGAACGGATTAATGTGAGCGATTTCGTTAAGAATTTTGAACGGAATCATAGTGAAAGAATCAGCAACGGAGGACTTGTTCTGAAAATAGAAGTCCCGGAACAACCCATGCTTATTAAAGCAGACCGGGATGCTCTGAATCAGGTCATGCTGAATCTGGCGGATAATGCCCTCAAGTATGCGGCTGAAGGGGGTGAGTTGATCATAAGAGTGGAGCAAGTGGACGACAGATGCTTTGTCGAGTTCATGGATCGCGGGCCCGGGGTTCCAGCGGACCATGCCGAACGGATTTTTGAAAAATTCTACAGAGTCGACCAGGAACTGACTGCTGAGAAAAGCGGCTCGGGACTGGGGTTAAGCATTGCTCGCGGCCTGCTGAGAGGAATGGGCGGAGATATTTTATATGCGGTAAGAAAAAGCGGAGGCGCCCGGTTTATTATGATATTCCCTTCTGAAAGGCCGGCAGAACAGGAAGAGGCTTAGGATGAACAGATCTCATATCCTTGTTGCAGAAGATGACAAAAACATTCGCATAGGTCTGGCTGACATGCTTGAAGGTGAAGGCTATCGAGTTGAAACCGCCAATAACGGCAAGGCAGCTTTGTCCCTGATTCGGAAAAAAAACTTTGACCTGTTGATTCTGGATATAATGATGCCGGGCAAGAGTGGATATGATGTGTGCAGGGAAGTCAGAACACGGAACCAGTCAATTCCGATAATCATGCTTACAGCAAAAACTGAAGAGATTGACAAAGTTGTGGGCCTGAAACTCGGGGCCGATGACTATGTTACAAAACCTTTTGGATTGAAAGAATTACTGGCGCGAATTGAGGCTGTGCTCAGAAGGTGCATGGCGGGAAAAGAAAAAGTTAAGCGCAAACAGGGATCAAAAAGACCGCATCGTTTTTCTTTCGGGCCGGTAGAGGTCGATACCAGAGAGTATTGCATAAACAGCGGAAAGAAAAAAAATCCGGTCACAGAGAGGGAATTAAACCTGCTTCTTTTCTTTAATGATCGGCCTAATGAAGTTGTAAGCAGGGATGAACTTCTGGACAGGGTTTGGGGCCTGGAGTATTACGGGACAACCCGCACACTGGATCAGCATATTGCCAAGCTTAGAAAAAAACTGACCGGGCAAAGTAAAAAGCATTCCTGTATTGAAACCGTACACGGAGTAGGCTACCGTTACAGAAAAATTAACGGGAGACATAATGAAGCGTGATATATTGAGAGAGATCAAGAACCCGGGCAGTGAATACCGTGGCGCCCCTTTCTGGTCCTGGAATGGAAAACTGGAACCTGAAGAGTTGAGGCGGCAGATTCGAATAATGCACAAGATGGGACTTGGCGGTTTTTTTATGCATTCGAGAGTGGGCCTTGCTACGCCCTATCTTTCCGAAGAGTGGTTCGACTGTGTGCGCGCCTGCATTGACGAAGCAAAGAAGCTTGGGATGAAAGCCTGGCTGTACGACGAGGATAGATGGCCTTCGGGATTTGCAGGCGGCATTGTGACGCGTAACCCCGCATATCGCGGACGTAGACTGGTGTTCGAAATCAGCCGGACATTATCGAAAAAGAATATAGATTCTTCTGTAATTGGAGTCTGGTCCGGTCAGGTTGACGGCAACAGTGTCAATAATCTCAAGCGCCTGGGGCGAAATCCGAAAAAAACCACACTGAAAAAAGACGAGCAGTACTTGATTTTCAAGGTAAAATTCAACGAATGCAGCGAGCGCTTCAATGGTTTCACATATCTTGACACGCTCAACCCTGAAGCAGTCAGGGAGTTTATACGAGTTACTCACGATGCGTACAAGGAAAAGATTGGCGAGGATTTCGGCAAGACGGTTCCAGGCATTTTTACTGATGAGCCCATGTATGGATGGCTAAGGCTTAACGGTGAGTCGGTTCCATGGACCGAGGCTATCCCGGGGGCGTTCAGACAAAAGTATGGCTATGACCTGACACATTATCTTCCAGAACTGTTTTTTCACGTGGAAGGCCGGCGTTTCTCAACTGCCAGATATAATTATGTTGACTGTATCACCAGTCTATTTGTTGAAGCGTTTGCAAAGCAGATAGGTGAATGGTGTCAAAAGGAAGGCATCCTTTTTACTGGCCACGTGATGGCAGAGGACACTCCTGCCTCGCAGGTCTCTGCTGTCGGTGATTGCATGCCTTTTTATGAACACATGCAGGCCCCAGGTATGGATCTGCTGACTGAAAGGCGGCGCAACTATGATACGGCAAAACAGGTCAGCTCGGTTGCTAACCAGTTCAACAGAAGATGGCGACTGACCGAGACATACGGGTGTACAGGATGGGATTTCCCGTTCGAAGGGCATAAGGTTCACGGCGATTGGCAGACTGCGTTGGGAATTAATTTCCGATGCCAGCATCTTTCGTATTATACAATGGAAGGACAGGCCAAGCGCGACTATCCTGCGAGCATAAGCTATCAATCACCATGGTGGAATTCCTACAATATTGTTGAAGATTACTTTGCGCGTTTGAACGTTTTCATGTCCCGCGGTCGAGAGGTTCGTGATTTACTTGTAATACACCCTGTCGAAAGCGTCTGGCCTTATGCGGGGCCGGATGACTGGGAACTGATGCCCGAAGTCCAGGCTGTCAACAGTATGCTCCGTAAGGTTCGAGACAAGCTTCTGGAGGCGCATCTTGATTTTGACTACGGCAGCGAAAGCCTGCTTGAGCGCTACGGTAAGATCAGTTCGAAACTGGGAAGGCCTGAGCTGGTAGTCAAGAATGCCAGGTATTCAACTGTACTTGTTCCTCCTCTGTCTACGATACGATCAAGCGTGCTTAAGCTGCTTGAGCGGTTCAAAAAGGCGGGAGGAAAAGTTGTGTGTGTTGAATCCCCGCCGCAATATGTCGATGCATCTCGTTCCGACAAGGCCGAAAAGGTTCTGCGAAGCTGCGTCATGACTCAGAAGGCAGACGATACAATGACTTCTGAGCTGGAAAAGACCTGCAGGACCGTGAGCATAACAGACGGCAATGGTGAGGAAATTCCGCAGGCGCTGTACTGTCTTCGGGAAGATACTGACAGTTATTATCTCTTCATCTCTAATACGGGACTTGACGGCCCTGCGGAATCGCTGCAGAAGGATAAGCGCTCGCCAAGAGCCAGGCAACGAGTCGCCGGATTTGATCAAGTTTATGTAAAACTTATGAAGGAGTACAAGGGAGCGCCGCTGGAAGTAAATCTTGATACGGGCATTACGGAAGCTTCCCGTCAAATTAATAAGAACAAGACCCCCTGTGTTGAGACTTCCCTGCCGCGGCTTGGCAGCAGGCTTTTTGTTTTTCCAAAGCAAAAAGATGTGAAACATAAGAAAAGGCTGTCTTTCCAGACCAGGAGAACAAGAAAACTCAGCGGTAAGTGGGCGTATGCGCTTTCTGACCCGAATTGCCTGGTTATGGACAAACCTGAGCACAGGATCGGCAGCGGCGGGTGGCGCGCCGCCGCAGACATATTGAAAATTGACCATTCACTTCGGAAGAAAATTGGCGAGCCTTTGAGGAGTGGCCGCATGGTGCAGCCATGGATAGAGGATAAATCAGGCTCCTTGAAATCCGAGGTTGTACATCTGAGATATTCTATCGATGTCCGTAATGTTCCCAGGTCCGTGATGTCCCTGGCTGTTGAACAGCCTGATTGCTACAACATATTATTCAATGGCCATGAATTGACACCGGATATGGATTCGGGTTGGTGGGTTGATCAGTCCCTGCGTCTGCTTAAGATTGATCCATCTTATGTCAGAAAAGGCAAAAATGAATTATGCCTGGAATGCGAGTATGATCGAAGGCATCCTGGCCTGGAGCCGGTCTATCTTGTTGGTGATTTCGGTGTAAGAGTAAACCGGGAAAAGACGGTGATAATAGCCATTAGCGATGCCCTTGAAATTGGAGACTGGTGCAAACAGGGTCTGCCTTTTTACTCTGGATCTGTCGGTTATATGAAAAAAGTCCGATTCAGTTTTGAGAAAGGTCAGAGGCTGTTTGTCCGTGTTGGCAAATACGAAGGGGTTGGAATTAGAGTTCTTGTCAACGGCAGAATTGCGGGTACGCGAGGTTGGCCGCCTTATGAAGTTGATATTTCAGATCATGTCGACGCCGAAAAGTTTGACCTGTGTATAGAAGTTCTTGGACACCGCCGCAATTCTCATGGTCCGTTGCACTATTTCGTGAAATATCCAGAGTGGACAGGTCCCGTTCAGTTCGTTTCAAGAGGTGACAGGTGGACTGACAGCTATAATCTTGTTCCCTGCGGTTTGTTACAATCGCCGGAACTCGTTATCAAGGAACCGGCCTGAAACCTGGCATCTTTCACCTGAAACCGCAGAAGGCCTGGCAGCCGTGTATAGTGTAGCGAAGATATACGCTTATTTAATGGTAGTCCTCGTCTGTTTCACCAGGGTTTTCCATAGCTTTTCAGGGTCATCTTGAGCTAGCAGTGTTTTTCTGGCCTCAGCCTTCCTGAAGGTCTCTGTTAGACCCGAGAGCAATTTTAGATAAAACGCGTTGGCCGCCATTGGAATTGCGATAAAGAAGAATATCCTGGTAAGACGGTTAGAAGGAGCTCCGAACTTGACTCCCTTCTTGCTGAGGGCAAGAGCCAGGGTTATTCCTCCTTCTATTCCCCGCACATGTGGAAAGGCGAGTCCATGGTCGACTGCAGTGCTGAGGATGGATTCTCTCTGGAGCGCGTGTTCTGCCAGTTCGTCTCCCTTGTCCACAAATTTTTCGGATTCCATCTTGGATGCAATCTCCTGGATTACCCCTTCCTTGTCTGTTGCTTCCAGGCTCGGTAGCATAAGATCGTGCGAGGAAAATCTTGAAATCCCTGTTTTGCGGGGTTCCCAGCGTTTCGGCATTTTGTCCACTCTTCTTGGAATTGATTCCGGGTAGTAAAGCATTCGCGCACAATTTGGGCAGCTTTCTATCTGATGTTCCTGCCTCACTGCCTGGATGAGACTGGTGGGAAGGGTCATTCCGCATGCTGCGCAAATATTGGTGGACACAGGAGCTATTACTATGCTGTCTTTTTTGCTTAGTTTTTCAAATAGACTGCGAGTCTCTTTAGGCAGCTCTTTTGTCATTTCCTTGATAGAATTGTCGAGTCTCTCCAGGTGTTGGTCGTTGCCGTGAACTTTCTGTTCCGCTCTTACGAGTGTGAGTTCCTGAAGTTGTACAACATGGTTAATCAGTGAATGCATTCAACCTCCGCATTAGCTTGTTTTGATCACGTTTTTGCCGAAACAGATTGCGGCAGAGTGACATATTCATAAATATCTTGAGTTGATCAATAGACCCCGGTAAGTGTTTAACTTAAATTCATGCTTTTTGTCAATGTCCTCATGCATTATTTCCTTTTTTTTGCCTCACCTTGCAGAGAGTCTTGCAAAATCAGCAGGACTATGGCACATATATGACCTTAACTTGCAGCAAAACAGGAGAGGTGACCGAGTGGCCGAAGGTGCGGCACTGGAAATGCCGTGTACGCCACAAGCGTACCGCGGGTTCGAATCCCGCCCTCTCCGCCATAAAATAACCCGGATAAGCCGGGTTTTTTTTATGGCGACGGGGCGGGATGAGAACCCGCGGGAACCGCGTGGTTTGTTTACGCTCGCCGAGGGTAGGCGAGCGGAATGGCTGACTTCTGTCAGCCCCGGAGGGCAAGATGCTCGGTAGCGCTTGCGCACCCCGCTGAGTTCCATGTGCCCTGAGTGCTTCCACACCGCTCCCTCCCAGCCCTTTCGTCTGGCATACTCCTGAGCGGTAGTGCCGTTAAGGAAAGAGATCGGCTCAGAAAGTGCCGCGGGCTCGGCAGCGGCGAGCAGGAGGCACCCTCCGAAGAGGGCGACGAACCTTCGGCCACTGACGAACCATCCCAGCGCGAGTCCACCGGGGCGCGCAAGCGCGGTGCCCCAAAGGGCCACCGCGGCTGTACCCGTCCCATCCCCGAGAAGGTCGACTTCACCGACATCATTCCACCACCTGAACACTGCGACTGCGGGTGCGAAGACATCGAGCCTGTCAATGTCTATGACTCGCGCTATACCGAAGACATTCCTCCAGTCAGCCGGATCGTCACCCAGCACAAGTATCAGCGTGGCCGATGCCGTCGTTGCGGCAAGCAACTACGTCACGATGAGGCACTGCGTGGACCGCCGGTGGTCATCGGCCCAAACCTGGCGGTGCACCTGACGCTGATGAATCAGATGGGTACGACCTTCCGCAAGCTCAGTGCTTTCAGCACTAATGTCATGGGCATTGCACTCTCGCCGTCCGGTGCCATGGGATTGGTTCGTCGCGTAGGGCAAACACTGGTGGGCAGTTACCACAACCTGGGCGAGGCGTTGCGAGAGCAGTCCGTACTCAATGGCGACGAGACTGGCTGGAAGGTCATGGGAGTGGCCGGGTACATCTGGTGCTTCTGCAACAGGCATATTGCCTTCTTTCATCCTGACCAGAGTCGCGCCGCTGCCGTGATCGAGAAGATCCTGGGCAAGGACTTTGCCGGCACAGTGATCTGCGACTTCTATGCCGCATACAACTGCGTGAACAAAACCCAACGGTGCCTGGTGCACCTGCTGCGCGACATCAAGAAGGAACGCGAGGTCCTGCGCGGCAGCAAACTGCTCGAACGCTTCGAGACCGGGGTAAAGGACTTCATCGAAGCCGGGCTTGATGCTCAGGCCATGGACGACGGGGCTGAGAAGGACAAGGCCATCGGCAAGCTGGAGAAGCAGCTTGATCGCCTGACTACCATGCCCGTGACCAAAGGCAAGGGCGCCACCTTGCAGAAGCGCATCGAGAAGTACCGTGACGACCTGATCCGCTTCGTCAACCATCCTGACGTCGAGTTCCACAATAACCGGGCCGAACGGCAACTGCGTCCCATGGTTATCGGCCGCAAGGTCTCCTTCGGAAGCAATACCCACCGCGGCGCGTTGAGGCACTGCATCATCAACAGCATCGTAGAAACCTGCAAACTACAGGATCGGGACCCGGCAGTTGCATTGTGGATAATACCCTCATTATAATAACGTTTGACGGTATTATCGCGGTACGTTAATATAGGGTCATGATTAGGTCGTTCAGGTGTTCTGAAACAGAAAAGATCTACCGGCGTGAGCTTTCAAAGAGTCTGCCGCATGCGATCCAGAGGATAGCCATGCGGAAACTGTGGGTGCTGGATGCGGCAACACATCTGAACGAGTTGCGTGTGCCGCCCAGCAACCATCTCGAGGTGCTGCGAGGCCAGCGGAAAGGACAGCATAGTCTGCGCATTAACCGGCAGTGGCGGATTTGTTTCCGATGGCGGTCGGGTGATGCTTACGACGTTGAAATTGTAGATTATCACTAGGAGAATAGATATGAAGAAGACAAGTCCCATCCACCCTGGCGAGGTGCTTAGTGAGGAGTTTATTGGTCCCATGGGGATCTCGCAGTACCGACTGGCGAAGGACATCAGCGTTCCGGCGAGGCGAATCAATGAGATAGTCCACGGAAAGCGCTCCATCACTGCGGACACGGCACTGCGCTTGGGCCGGTACTTCGGTACATCCGCGCAGTTTTGGATGAATCTTCAGGATCATTTTGATCTTGAGATGCAGATGGACCGGATCGGAGATCGACTCGATACGGAAATTAATGCGCTGGCTATCGCCTGAAAATAACATCGCGCCAGCCAGCAGAATCAGTCCGGGAAGACTAAAATCTTCCGGCTAAGAAAATCTTCCGGCTAAGCCGCCATAAGTAACTCTCTATTGCCGCAAAATCCGGTTGGATTTGCAGTCAAGCTACCGCATTTTCGGACATCTTGACAAGTTTTTCCGGGAAGTCGAGTATGGCGATGATCGGCTTGAGTTCAGCGGGAATTCTCTCGGGTGCGTCCTGAGCTTTGCGGAGCTCTTCGCGCAGCGCATTGATTTCGATGTTGGCGAAGACGGCTTCCAGAGAGGCCTTTCCATTGAGCAGGATCTTCATGTAGGAGGGATTGTCCAGGTTTCTAACCAGCGGGGTGTCGGCGAGCATGGTGCGAAGCACACGGCTTGAGGATGCGTTGCCGGTGCGGCGTCGGTTGGCGCGTTTGAGGCTGCGGAAAAACTGTTCGAGGATATTGTTGGTGCGCTGAGGTTGGATCAGCAGCGGGCCGGAGGGTGTCTGAACGGTAATGGGATCGGCAAAGAGCTTGTCCCAATACTTGTCGATTTGCTTGATCATTTTCTGCGCATCGGGGTCGTGTGCATAGCTTTTGCGTTGGACCACTGCGTTGCGGAACTTTCCCACACGCGTTTCGATGGTGCGGATGTTGCCTTTACGGCCCTCGTCGTTGAGCCCGTGCGAGCCGGCCGGCAGGGCGATGCGCATGGCCTTGCGCAGCTTCTCGAAGACGGCGATTTTCGCTTCGATGGCGTCGATACCTTTCCAGAGCGTTCTGTCCTTGATGACCGGCTTCAAGGCGATGTGGATTTTGAAGTACGGGTCATTGTCCCGCCATTGCCCCCGCAGGTGGATATCTTTGATGCGCTCGATCTGGACGTTCAGATGCCGCAGTCGTTGGGCAAAGCTCAGATGCGGACGGTCAAAAGGGAAACCGTACCCGTCGCCGTCGGTTTTGCCTTTCAACGCCCATTGGATCAATGTGTAGGCGCCGACAACAGGAGCGAACTCGAAGGTCTGCGGGGCAAGGGCGCCATTGGCCATGGCCTCCTGAAGGGCTTTGATCATTGCGGGGTTGGTGTCCATTTCGGCTTTGAACTGTTTAGCCCGGCAACGTAGCGCAGCGCTGATGCCGTGCCTGGCGAGCCGTTTGCGGATCGTATCGTATTCGGCGCCGAGGAAATCTTTCCCGATATCGCGCAGAAAGTGGAAGTGACAGATGAAGTCGGGCACATCGGGGAACACCCTGGCCACTGCGGCCAGAATGCCCTTGCCCATGTCGTGGACCAACGCCAGGGGAACGCCGAAGGCTTTCTTGATGCGTTTGAGGAACGGCACGATGTGCGTCTGATCCTCGGAAGGCAGCTTGATGTTGCCAAGGACAATGTCCGAGAGCGAATCGATGGAGCTCATCAGAAACGGATCGCGCCCCTCGCAGGTGGCGTCCAGATGACAGATATAGCCGCCGCTCAAGCCGCCGACTCAGTTCCTCATCGCTGAGACGTGGTGGCTTAATCTTCTCGATGAGGATGGCCACCGCTTCGGAATCGGTAGGCCGCCTGGCGGTCCCCGCGCATCAGATCTCGTTGTTGTCTCTGCGCCTGAGAACGCTCCGCGTCCGAAGACAGATACAGGTAACGCCCCCTATGCTTCTCCCGCCTCAGCGCCGGGTGGTCGCGCAGGGACCACAGAAAAGAACTGGGCCTGAGCCCCAGCAGTTCGCCGGCTTCGGAAGCGGCGAGCCCGGCGGGTGAGCGGGCCACCAGTTCAACGAACGTCTCGGGCAGGCTGCCGAACCTGGAAAAGAAAACGCCCCGATAGCGCCACAGTCCATTCGCATCGAACTTAGGGATATCCGGCAGCGTATAGTACCTGCCGTTTTGGTTGTAGCTGCTCATCGCCTCCCACTGCGCAAGCCGTCTCTGCGCGGTTCGCCGCGAGCAGTTCAGGTTCAACATCAACTCAGCCAGTGTCACGACCTTCTTGATCCGCACAAACTTCGCCTCGTCGTGCGGCTTCGATACATTCCGTGCCATCACGTCCTCGTTTTTCTTCTGCCGCAGTATAGTATCTATCAGTAAACGTAACACTATACTGCGCCACTTGCGGACGATTGACAACAGAAATATAGCCAGCAATTCTCATTATTGCCTCTTTCCGCCAAAACCTATTTGTATAACGATGTGCGTAGTAGCGCGGGCTTCACCGAAGCCCAGCGCTCTTGGGGCCTCGGCTTCGGTGAAGCCGGGCCTACTCGCGCGTGGCTGCAATATCGTGCCGGAACTCTGGCCACGCCAAACGTGGCAAAATGGCCATAATGAGAATTGCCGAAATATAGCGGATTTACAATGAAAAAGATGCTCAGAGCCACCTTGACCAAGCTTGGCGGCAGAGACTATACTCCGCCATTCGCTAAGAGTCTATTTGTAAGTGACTTACCGGAAGATGGTTGCAGAATGGCCAACCGGATTTTGCGGCAATAGCAAAAACAACCCCACATTTCTGCGCAATCAGTTCAGATATATCCCCTTGCGCCGGCTTAGCCGCGATGTTCTTTTCAAACCGCGTGCGGTTTGAAAAATAGTTGTCGATGCTTTTGTTAGTCCAGATCTTCTTTATGCTACTTGGCGATGGCGATCGCCAATGCCTATAAGAAGGGATTCGACAAGGATGTCTTCATCAAGATCATCCCAATGGATACCAACGCCGCCACCGCTGATAATAAAGTTTTGCCGCTGATCTGATGTGGCTTGGTTAAGGCGTGGGAAATATGCAAGGGGAATACCAAGCTGTCTTCCGTCGGTTAAATCAACCCACATGGCGTCCTCATCAAAATGAACATTTGTTGCTTTCGCTTCAGCTACCAAAGTATTCATTCCAGTACCTCTCAATCTCTTCTTTATGCTGGATGGCTACATCCAGCAGCTGGAGTTTGGCCTTTGACTAGATAAGCCTACGTCTTTTTTTTACAAAGATCAA
>CAYYVQ010000020.1:0-38538 GCA_964475205.1 uncultured Victivallales bacterium
TTCACATATTTCTTTCATTAATTACGGATCATTTAACCTAGCCTGATCTATTCATGAAAATCTATTACGAGTGTGCATGTCACTTCATCTCAACGACTTTGCTGGCCAGCCGATCTTGACGCATGTCTATGCGCCTTCACCCGGCTATCTGCGCAAAGCCATTGATCTAAAGCAACATGCCCACTCTCATCACGAAGTTGATGAATAGATCAGGCTAGATTCGAACGAAGTTTCCTCTGCCCCCTTGTACCTTGCTCCTTTAACCCTGCTCTTTTTTTTCCGCTTCCCACTCGTGATAGCTCTTCTTGGCTTGTTTCAAAGCCCCCGGCATTTCCGCTTCCTCATCAAGATCAATGCATCTGAGAACACCCTGTTCTACCTCTCTGTACCTCAGGCCGCTTTCAGGACAGGTCATAACGCCTTCCTTATCCGGGGCTTGCAATCTGTGTCCATGCCGGCTCATCCATCCTGTGCGCCTTCCCGGCACACCGGCAACAAAACCGTAATCCGGCACATCGCGGGTAACTGTCGCGCCGGCAGCGACAAACGCATATCGGCCAATGGTTTTTCCGCATACTATCGTTGCATTGGCGCCGATAGTGGCTCCCCTCTTTACCAACGTTCTTTCATAAAGACTATGCCTGTTGATTTCGGAGCGGGGGTTACTGACGTTAGTTAAAACACAGGACGGGCCGAGAAAGACAAAATCCTCGATGACCGTTCCGGTATAGATCGCGACATTGTTCTGAACTTTGACGTTCGACCCGACGCTAACCCCGGAAGCTACCATGGTATTCTGGCCGAATATACAATTCGACCCTATCTGCGTTCCCGGCATTATATGCGCAAAATGCCATATTTTGGTCCCTTCCCCGATAACGGCACCCTCGTCTACATAAGCCGATTCATGTTTAAAGTAGTTATTCACATTAATCCCTTTTTGAGTTTCCTGATATTACCTATCAGCGGCAGTCAGCATTCTGCGGGACCTGCCCGATCACCATAGGGTGATAGTCTTCTTTCGGCGCCGCAATCGGGGCATTTCTTATTCCGTGAACAAGCTCTATGGACGGACGTACATCAGCGGACCCGAATCCCCTGCCCGCCAGGATTTCCTCGTAGCTTCTGGTGTGAAGGTCCGTAAAGCCTTTTGAAAACTCAAATTCATATTCATCAGTTTTCAACGCCCTGTAAGTGCGCAAACCTTCGTCTACTGCAGCTGGTGGCAGATCCCTTCCGTCTACGGAAAGAAACCACCGCACACGGGCCCGCTCAAGCTCGAGGTATCCTGCAGCGCGGGTCGGTTCGTAGATGTGAACGGTGTTTCGCTGAACTTTTCCAAATATCCAGAGGAGCATGTCAAAGAAATGAACCCCGATATTCATTGCCACACCGCCAGACTTGTGTTCGTCACCCTTCCATGAAACAAGATACCATCGGCCGCGAGCGGTTATGTAGGTGAGCTCGATGTCATGAATCCGATCGGGGTCCTCAAGCATCTGTCGGCGAAGTTCGCGTACAGAAGGATGCAGCCTGAGCTGCAGTATCGCATTGAGCCTTTTTGAGGCCTCCTCTTCGATTTCCGCAAGCGCGTCAACATTCCATGGTTCCAGAACGAGCGGTTTTTCACAGATTGCATTGGCATTAACCCTGAGAGCAAACCGAACATGTGCGTCGTGCAGGTAATTCGGGGAGCATATACTGACATAGTCCACGCGCTTTTCTACGGGACCGCGACGCAATCTCTCAACATGGCGATCAAAGCGCTCAAATTCGGTAAAGAAGGCAGCGTCCGGAAAATAGCTGTCAATAATGCCAACGCTGTCATTAGGGTCCAGCGCCACTACAAGCTCATTGCCAGTTTCCCTGATCGCTCGCATATGCCTGGTAGCAACGTACCCGGCAGCGCCTGTCAGGGCGAAATTCATAAGGTATGCTTATCCTTTCTGTAATCTATTGAAAACACATCCATTAACGCACAGCTCGCACCGCAAATCTGCTCGATCCACAACGCAGGCCGTTGAGCAACCCGAGTTAAACGATGCACAAGTTACTTTAAAAGGCAGAGAGTTTCAAGGTTTCAAATTGATGGTACTTTTCATTTGCGACGGTCTGCAATCCCGTCGCTACGCCCCAGTACCTGCGGGACTGTGAGCCTGCCTGCACACGAAGTGTTTGCCAGTACCGCAGTCTGACTGAGGTGTACGCAGGATTGAAGACCGCGCTTTCAGAGCGACGGTTCATAGCCCCGTCGGTACTTTTGGAGGTCAGTCAACGACTTTCAGCATCCATGGATCTTCGATTTCCATTGAGACCCCGCTTCCGAGGATATCTAGCCAGATCAAAAGCCTGTTTGAACTCTGACGCTCAACATATCTGCCTATTGCTCCACGGAAAGGCCCTTCGGTAACCTCCACGAGCTGGCCCGGTTCAAATTCAGTTTCACGCACAAGCGGCTCATCACTGTTTAGCAGGATCCAGACGCTTTTCAGTTCGGCATCAAGCTCGGCGTTCTCTTCCTCGGATTGAGGATGAAGAACATAGACGACACTGTGAGAATTCACAAAAGCCTGCTTTTCGTGCCAGCCCTCTACGAAAACGTAACCGGGGAAAAGAGGCTGCTCGCTTATCGTTTTCTTTCGATGCGAGACGGTGGTCTTATGCAAAACCGGCAGAAAGTAGGAGATATTCATTCCATGCAGCCACTTTGCGAATTTCTTTTCCCATCGCGGCCTGGTTCGCGCAACAGTCCACGTGTAAGGCCTTCCGGAGGACAGAAGCGTCACTGGTTTGATGTACGGTTGCTTTTTATTGGTGTTAGTCATTTTCTCGGTCCGCCGTAGCTACTCGAGAGTAAGTACAGCAGGTTACCTGCCTCGCCGTATCCGCCCCGGCGGCGGAGGCGGATCCCGTAACCCGCTGCTCTTCATCCCCAAGCAGCAGGTTGACACAACCTGCTGTACTCACCACAAGTACAGCGGGTTATCCCGTAACCCGCTGCTCTTCATCCCCAGACATGCCTGGAGCTTTGGCCAATATTCGGCCTCACGCAGCCGCATTGACGCAGGCCCAAGCAGCAGGTTGACACAACCTGCTGTACTCTTTCTTGCAGCAGCTAAGCGCAAGCCCTGCTGCGGTCTATTTTCACTAAAGCCAAAGGCGTCCTTCGGCCGCATACCCGCACACTCACGCACATGCTGCCATAGAACTTACCGGTTCAGACTCTAACATAGCGCTTGATGTTTGCCCTTTGCCTCCGGGTCCGGTCCGTCTAATTGCCCTCGAGTGACGAGCCCCTTCCCCGGTCTGTAAGTTACAGCAACTTATAACACCTCTGGCTCAGTGATTTCAAGAAGGTAAAAGCTCATTACCTCCACTGGTATGCTGCAAGAGAATTACTGCATGCCATCGGTTTTCGGTTGTCGGAGCCAAGGAGGGAAATGTAGACTTAAAGGCTGTATGAAAATTATCTACCGACACCTTCTAAAGGAATATATTCCGCCCTTGTTCTATTGTGTTCTGGGGTTCTCTCTGATATTCCTGCTATGCGATCTGTTCGGACGGTTTGCAAGAACGCTTAAGGCGGGGCTCTCTCCGCATGTTTTTGTGCTTTTCTTTACCGCAAGAATGTTGCCGTCTCTGGAGTATTTGCTTCCGGCGGCTTTGCTTTTTTCAACATTGTACACACTATGGCAACTTGGACGAAATAATGAAGTAACAGCCATGCGCGCCGGCGGGGTAAGCGTTTATCTTATAGCTATGCCTTTTCTGATTATCGGCCTGGTCATGAGCCTTTTCTCTGTTGTTATCAAGGAAGCCGTGGTTCCGGCAGCGATGCAATGGGAGCATGATTTAAGATATAACAACATGAAGCCGGTAGAACAGAAGATTGTTCACGATCAACCGTTTTACAACGCCCGTGAGAATCGCCGGTGGTGGATTCAGAAAATGGATTTGAAAGATCCTTCATCCCTTCACAACGTAGAATTGGTAAAGGAAAGTCCCAAGACGTTGAATGTTGAGCAAAGGATAACTGCAGAAAAGGCCGAATACATGGACGGGGCATGGTGGTTTTTTGACGGAAAAATCGAACAATACACCACAGCCGGGGGGCTTCGCGAGATGACGCGCATACCGCCCTACCCTTTCGGGCTTGAAATGGTGGAGTTGACCGAGCAACCGGATGCGTTCGTTAACGATAGAAAATCTCCGGAGTACATGTCTTCTCTTCAGCTCATCAAACACCTTGAACGACATCCCTATCTTTCCGAAAAGGAAAAAGCGAGGCGAAAAACCAGTCTGCATACTCGGCTTGCATTGCCCTGGGCCTGTTTTATTGTAATATTGTTCGGGATTCCAGCAGGGATGCGGAATTCCCGACAGAATGCCTTGACCGGAATTATGATCGCAGTATGTCTTTTTCTGGCATTTTGGGGCTTTATGCAGGCAGGGGGCCTGATGGGAATGAGCGGGTTGATTCCTCCATGGCTTGCCGCATGGGCATCGAATATTGTGTTCCTGGGGGCTGGAGTGGTTATGATGTTAAAAATGAGATAGGCGTCAATATACACCGTGCTGCGCATAGAATCATTTTGATTCGAACTGATTGTTGTCTTTTGAAAAATGGAGGAAGCTGGATATGTCTGTAACAAATGAACTTCTCAAGAAAGCGGTGGAATTGGACGCTTCGGATGTCCATATAAAAGCTGATTGCGAGCCGTATTTCCGGATTCACGGCGACCTGGTAAAAAGCGGTTTTGAAGATGTGTCTGCCGATTACCTTTATCAGATAGTGGAAGATATCATGCCTCCATATCTGATGAAGCAGTTCAAATCGGAACACGAAGCCGACTTTTCATATAGCGAAGACGGTGTAGGACGTTTCAGGGTGAACATTTTTCTTGCCCAGGGAGCGCCAACCATAGCAATGAGAAAAGTAAACACCGAAATACCGAATTTCGAGCAGCTCAGACTTCCTTCACAACTTGCCGATCTCGCCCATGTATCAAGAGGCATCATTCTTCTTTCGGGAACGACAGGAAGCGGAAAATCAACAACTCTTGCTGCAATTATATCTGAAATCAACCAGACACTGAAAAGGCGAATTATTACAGTCGAAGACCCGGTTGAATACCTGTTTATCGATGACAAATCAGTCATAACCCAGCGGGAAGTCGGTCTTGACACGGTGAATTTTCAGAACGCGCTTAAGCATCTCATGCGACAGGATCCTGATGTGATCCTGATCGGTGAAATGCGCGACAGGCTCAGCATTCGGACAGCTTTGCTTGCCGCAGAAACAGGGCACCTGGTTATGTCGACCCTTCACGCATCATCAGCTGATCTGGCAATTCCAAGAATACTTGACGTCTTTCCAGCCGATGAACAGAACCAGATTCGACTGGCTCTGGCCGCAAATCTTCGTTCAGTGGTCTGCCAGAGATTGATTCCCGACACGCAGGGTACGGCAGTGCCGGCCGTAGAGATACTCGTAAACAATTCAACTGTTAAAAAACTGGTTGAGAAGAATCAACTGGATAACCTTGCTGCAGCTATAGAAACCGGGCGCGACGACGGCATGCAGACATTCAACCAATCAATCTACGACCTCATAAAGAGCGGTTTAATCTCCGAAGAGGAAGGGATGCGTTTTTCGAGCAACCCGCAGGCATTGCGGATGAATCTTCAGGGGATATTCCTTGATGAAGACAGACGGATCCTCGGATCCTGAGAGAATACGGGAATAGAAAAAGATGCCAGTTAACAGTTCTCAATGCATACTTGTCACAGGAGCCACGCGAGGGATAGGCAAGGCAATCGCGCTTCGAATGGCTCGCACTGGAGCCACAATAGGAGTACACGGGAGAAACATGGCCCGTGCCAGGGAAGTCTGCGCAGAGATCCGATCTGCTGTTCCTTTATGCTGCGATCTTGACAAGCCCGAAAATGCGCCTGGGCTTGTTGATGAATTTGTTGAAAAGGCCGGCAACATCGACGGGCTGGTTAATAATGCAGGCATGGGCAAGGCCAGCGCTTTCCGCAGCATTACACTCGAAAAATGGCGCAAGACATTCAGAGTAAATCTTGAAGCCGCAATGCTGGCCTCGAGACAGGCATACAGTATAATGCGCCGTAATTCGCAGGGAAGCATAGTGAATATTGCGTCACTTGCCGCTCATGGTCCCGGCAAATGGATGGGGCCGGACTACGCCGCGGCAAAGGCGGGCCTGGTAAGCATGACCAGAAGCCTCGCATATGAAGCCGGCCGGTTCAATATCCGGGTTAACGCAGTGTCTCCCGGGTTTGTTGAAACAGATATGACAAAGAATATCCCCGACAAAAACAGACGGGCGATAGGAATACCCATGGAACGGTTTGGCAGCCCTGAAGAAATTGCCTCAGTTGTAGTATTCCTGATGTCCCAAGATGCAGGGTATATTACCGGGCAGACGCTTCATGTGGACGGAGGTTTGTGGTAGTTTGGCCGTTGGCTGTGGGGAGGGAGCAAGGTACATGGAGCAGGAGGGTAAATGGGCGGTGAAGATTGTAACCACAGAGAGCACAGAGTAAGAAGAAGACTTGAACTACGAAAGGCTCGAAATAGCGCGAAAGAGATGTGGGAGGGCACACGGGGAAAGGTACAAGGAGCAAGGGGAAAGGAGCAGGGAGAGAGGGAAGACCGTAGACGTGGCGGAGGGGTGAAGAGAGAATATCCAATATCCAAAACGGAATGTTCAATGATGAAAGGGAGCGGAGAAAAGAAAAGAAAAGAGAGGAGAAAAGGATAAGGCATGACAAAGGATGAAATAATCGTAAAACTTCGGGATATGATGAAGCAAAGTTCGCAGGAAGATGTCGACTGGGATCAGGTAGATGAAAACTCAGAAATTGAACCTCTCGGTTTCGACTCTCTTGCAATCCTTGACCTGGTCTATGATATTCAGCAGGAATTTAACCTGGAATTTGATGCAGAAGAACTGGTTGATATCAATACCGTGGGCAAACTGGCTGATTTTCTCCGGGCGAAAGGCGCATAAAACGGGAGGCAGCATGAGTTCCGGTTCGTCTTTACAAGGCACTCCCCTGCCCCTCCGCTTCCGGATTGAATATTTTCTGGCTGAAAAAACGCTCTCATGGATAGATCGCACATCGGTCAACCGTTCTACAAAAGCAGCTGGGAAAATAGCGGATTTATGGTATGTTGCTGACATCAGACGACGTAAGCTGGCGATCAGAAACATTATGACATCCGGAATTACTGAAGAAAGGTCATCAGCAGCCCGGATAGCCCGTAATTCCTTCCGCCATTTCGGGGTCATGCTGATCGAAAGCCTCAAGGCCCGGGAGCAGATAACTCCGGAAAACTGGCATGATTTCGCTTCTGTTGAGATACCGGACGAAACCATGAACCTGTTCAGCGAGCCGGGACGCGGCGTAATTCTTATTTCCGGCCACCTTGGAAACTGGGAGATTGCAGCACACCTGCTTTCCTGCATCAAGCCGGTTGCAGGCATCACGCGGGTTATGAAAAATCCGCTGGTCGAAGAGCTTGTAAAGCAACGCAAGCCGGGAAAAAATTTCTCGCTTATTCCAAAAAGAGACGCGAACTCCGGTCGCTTTCTCCAGGTTCTGAAAAACGGACAGATTCTGGCCCTGCTCATGGATCAACATGCAAGGGAACGCGGAGCAATGATACCTTTCTTCGGAAAGCCCGCGTCCACGCATACTTCACCGGCAATGCTGCACCTTGTAACCCATGCGCCACTGTGTTTCGGGTACTGTGTGCGCACCGGCCCGCTAAGCTATCTACTCAAGGCTGACAAACCGCTGAAAGTAAAACCTTCGGGCAATAAAAAAGATGATGTAAATAATATTCTCACACACCTGACAGCCCGCATGGAAGATTCTATAAGAAAATACCCCGACCAATACCTGTGGGCGCACAGAAGATGGAGATAATCAGAAAGGCTGGCGACCAGGAACCCGGCGCGCCATTTCGTAAAACGAAATTCCAGACCATAGTACATAGTCCGCGCACATCCGCTATCTTTTCTTTATCACCAGCACCGCGTTGTTACCGCCAAAACCGAAACTGTTCTTAAGCGCGAATTCGGCGTCGATCTGTGCTGAACTCGTCGGTACAAGGTTCAGGTTGCATTCCGGATCGCGTTCATCCAGATTCAGGTTCGCTGGAGAAAGTTCATTCTCAAGGCTGAGGATAGTCATGATGCTTTCTACAGCCCCACAGGCTCCGAGCAGATGACCAAAGAAAGATTTATTTGATGCCACAGGAATCCGGTCTGTTTCTGAGCCAAGAGCCACGCGTATGGACTGGCTTTCCGCAGGATCGTTTGCTTTTGTAGCTGTTCCATGCGCGTTAATGTAACCTACATGCTCAGGCGATATGCCCGCGGAATCAAGCGCCATACGAATTGCTTTTTCCTGTCCCTCCGGACTCGGGCGGGTTATGTGTTCGGCATCCGAAGACTCCCCGTATCCGGCTATTTCCGCCCTGATGCCGGCGCCACGTGCCAGGGCGGTTTCTTCGTTCTCAAGCACCAGCGCGCCGGCGCCTTCTCCCAGAACGCAGCCATCCCGGTCTTTGTCAAAAGGGCGGCAGGCAAGTTCCGGCGCTTCCTTCTTTGAAAGAACACCCAGATTGTTCCATGCGCCGTAAAGGAAAGGGTCGAACGGGGCGTCAGTCCCCACGCACAGAACAGCGTCCGAATATCCATCTCTGATCATACGGAAGCCTATTCCTATTGCATTGGTCGAAGAAGAACATGCTGAAACCGTAACGTAATTGGGTCCGGTTAACTTGAATTGCATTGAAAGCTGAGACGAAATTGCATTCGCCATCCCCCGGGGCACGGAAGTGGGACGCACACCTCGAAGTCCTTTTTCGAAATAGCCTGTAAATGTTTCATAGAGAGTATGTGATACACCGGTTCCCGTACCCGCAATGACAGCTACGTTCCAGGGCTCGGCTTCTCCCGCATCCGGAACAAGGCCGCTTTGTTTCAAGGCTGTTCCGGCGGCCAGCATGGCAAGATCTATTGTTCGGTCTTTTCTTGACGCCAGTCCGGCTTCTTTTAGAGCCGTTTCAAGCTTTCCTTTTTCTATTTCGGCTCCGTTCTTTGACTTGTAATCACTGACATCAAGAGAGTGAATCCTTCTGATACCGGTCTTGCTGCTGACCAGGTGTTGCCAGATTTCGTCTTCCCCGATGCCGCATGGCGTTACGGCGCCTATGCCCGTCACTGCAACCTTCCGTTTTGGTGTAACTGTGCTCCCGTTCATCCCGGATTCCTTTGCCGCTTATTGTTGTCTCTGAATATTTTCGCGAATTTTCATTGTCTCAGGCTTGCTCAGAGCAAATATTTCTTCTGCGAAGTGGCATACGGAGGTGTGGTTTTCTGAAACTCTTTTACGTGGAGGTATGAGTTCCCGGCAGATATCCCTGGCGCGATGACACCTCGGATGAAAAGGGCAACCGGGAATTCTGTCGGTTCCAGAGGGAACATCGCCTTGAAGAACAATCCTTTTTGATCCTTCGGTTCTTGCCGTTAAACCCTTTTCCACATCCGGAACGGCCGAAAGAAGCGCCTCCGTATAGGGATGCGCAGGATGCTCGAAAATTTCCAAAGCCGCGGCATGTTCAACAATCCCGCCGAGATACATCACGAAAATGCGGTCGCACATGTATTTAACCACTGCCAGATCATGAGCGATAAAAATGTAGGAAAGCTTCCGCTGGTTCTGTAAATCCAGCATCAAATTCAGTATCTGCACCTGGACAGATACGTCAAGCGCCGACACCGGTTCATCTGCAATCACAAGCGAAGGATTAAGCGCCAGGGCTCTTGCTATACCCAGCCGTTGCCTTTGGCCGCCGCTGAACTCGTGCGGGTAACGGGACGCATAGCTGCTTTCCAGACCGACAGACTCGAGAGCAGATGCAACCTTCCGCCGCCGTTCAAGTTTGTTTCTGCATATTCCGTGGATCTTGAGAACTTCCGAAATTGCAGATCCGATTGTCAGCCGGGGGTTCAATGATCCGAAAGGATCCTGGAAGATCATCTGAATTTCTCTCCTGAGGAATTTCGGGTTGTTTTTCAGAAGATCGCGGACATCTCGACCATTATACATTATCCTGCCGGAAGTTAATTCCGTCAGACCTATTATTGCGCTTCCGAGTGTTGTTTTCCCGCAACCGCTTTCCCCTACCAGGCCTACTGTCTCTCCTCGAGAGACAGACAGGCTGACATCGTTTACAGCTATAAGCCGGTTTTTTCTTCCCCTGCGGTCCCGCACAGCGAAACCGGCTTCAGCTCTTTCTATTGAAAGCATTCCCATAAATTAACCTATTCCGATCTATTTTTCTCGTTTCCCAGCCTGGATTATTCCCAGCAAGGAAATTTAACCACGGATAACACTGATTACACGGATAAAGTATAAGAATGATGGATATAAAACAAAAATCCGTGTTATCAGTGCAATCAGTGGTTAAAAAATATCAGCAAACGACTTGTACATTATTATTCCGAAAAGTTGATGAATAGATCAGGCTAAATGTACGGATAATTGCACCGCACCTCTCTCTTTCCTTCGCCCTTCAGTTCAAGGGCAGGTTCAACGGCGTGGCACGGCTCTTGAGCTCTTGGGCACCGCGGCGCAAACCGACAGGCATGAGGAAGCATGGACGGATCGGGCACTGAGCCTGGTATTCCCTTTATTCTTTTGCCTTTGCCTGGCCAGCTTTCAAGATCCGGCACAGCATTAATCAATCCTCGTGTATAAGGATGAGCCGGCTGTCTCAATGTCTCTTCCGCCGGACCTGATTCGACCACCCTGCCCGCGTACATTACATAGATATAATGGGCCATCTCAGCAACAAGTCCCAGGTTATGGGTAATCAATAAGATCGCCATCTTCATCTCTAACTGCAGCCGCTTCATAAGTTCAAGAATCTGCGCCTGAATTGTAACATCCAGAGCTGTCGTCGGTTCGTCGGCAACAAGCAAACCCGGCCTGGCCGCCAGCGCCATTGCAATCATTGTCCTCTGCTGCATGCCGCCGCTTAATTCGTGTGGATAGGCCTTGATTCGGCGCGCCGGATCAGGCAGGCCGACGGTGTGCATAAGTTGCATAATTTCTTCTCTCGACCCTGTCCCTTTCCCGTGCAGCCGCAGGGCTTCTGCAATCTGAGACCCGACATTTACCACCGGGTTCAGCGAACTGCCCGGTTCCTGAAAAATGTAGCCTATCTTGCTTCCGCGCACACGTCTGAGTTCCCGATCCGTCATCCCGAGGACATCGCTACCGTCTATCACTATAGAGCCGTCTTCATAGAAGCCTGGAGGCTCGGGCACCAGTTTAGCCATGGAAAGGGCTGTAACACTCTTCCCGCACCCGCTTTCGCCCACAAGCGCCACGGTTTCACCTTTGCGGATGCTGAGACAAATTCCGTCCACTGCCTTGACCGGTTTTGCACGGGAGCCAAACCATGTCTTCAACCCTGAAATTCTGACAAATAAATCATCGGCTCCGGTCATGCAAAAAGCTCTCCCCCGGCATTGTCATTTTCGAATGAACCCCCTTGTTCATCCTGACTGTCGTCCATTTGTTCGGGAACCATCTGATCCCCTTTTTTTACAAGCACTTCTATTTTACGCTCTACCTCCTCTAGTTTCCCGGAACATTGCTTTAGGAGCTTCTGCCCTTCCTCAAAACGAGTAATCATTTTTTCAAGACTCAAAGAACCGCTTTCCATTTCCTTGACTATCTGTTCAAGTCTTTCGAGAGACTGTTCAAAGCTCATTTTCTTCTTTCCGTTTTTTTCGTCCGTTCCAGTTTTCTCTTTCATGATTCAACTCTCCTGTGGTGATGTCTGTTCTTTGCCTTTTTTCGCGCTTTTGTATTCCAATCGGGAAAAATCTCCGAATCATCCGGCCGAAGAGCCGATGACTCGCGATTCTATGCTTCCTTCCGCCACTTCCGTGGCAATAATCTCGTTTTCCCTCACATCGGCTGCAGACCTTACAATCTCCCCGTTGCGATTCTTTGTCAAGCTGTAGCCTCTCCCAAGCACTGCTCTAGGATTGTAAGCGTTAATCTCGCTCTCCAGCTTCTCAAGGTTATGGCGGCATCTCTGGCTCCACATTCGTGCTTGATGGAGCATCCTTATGGACAGATCATCAACACGCTGCCGTGATTGACGCGCAGATTCCATAAGCTGGTGACGCATCATCATCTGGAGGGATTCGAGTCTCTGGGAATACCGTGCAACAACATTTCCCGGTTCCTTGAACACATAACTGCCCTCTGCGGCAGCAAGCCTGTTGCGCAAAAAAGTGATCTTCTCCCGAAGCGTCATTAAAAGCCTGCGTTCCAGCTCGCTTATATTTTTCTCATATTCCTTTTTGCGTCCAACCACCAGTTCGGCCGCAGCCGAAGGGGTCGGCGCTCTCAAATCGGCGACAAAATCGCTTATAGTAAAATCTATCTCGTGCCCCACCGCGGAAATGACCGGAATACGGCAAGCCGCAATCGCTCTTGCAACAACCTCTTCATTGAACGCCCAGAGATCCTCCATGCTGCCGCCGCCCCGCCCCGCAATGATTACATCCATATCCTTCTTTTTATCGAAATATGCTATAGCTCCAGCTATCTCTTTCGCGGCCTCTGCTCCCTGTACCTTTACCGGGTAAAGTTGAAGGTGCAGATTTGGAAACCGCCGGAATATGACGTTGAGAATATCCCTGATTGCCGCTCCTGTTCCGGAAGTTACAACGCCGATATGCTGGGGCAGCGCGGGAACAGGCTTCTTTAAAGACTTGTCGAAAAGCCCTTCTTTAAGCAGTTTCTGCTTGAGCTTTTCAAACTGTTCCTGGAGCTCCCCTTTTCCGCTTTTTTCCATCCGTCGGATGATAATCTGGTAATTCCCGCTTCTTTCATAGACGCTGATGTCACCGTAGACTCTCACCAGCAAACCGTCAACAGGCTGGAACGTGAGTCCGCGTTGATTTCTCCTGAACAATACGCCTGATATCTGGGCGTTCTCGTCCTTTATGGTCAGGTAATAATGCCCTGACTGGGGCCGCCTGACGTTGGAAATCTCGCCCTCCAGCCACACAGAGCCGACGCATGATGCCAAGGTTGACTTTATAAGCCGTGTCAGTTCCACGACCTTGTATATCTTTTTGGTTTCTTTCTGCACGGACTTCCTTTAACTAGTGTGCGTATTCAACGCATCGTGTTTCCCTTACTACAACCACTTTGATCTGGCCTGGATACTGAAGTTCGCTTTCAATTTTCCTGCTTATATCCCTGGCCAGCGACAATGCGCCGTTGTCATCGACTTTTTCGGGTATTACTATAACACGTACTTCCCGGCCCGCCTGCATGGCATAACTTTTGGCAACCCCTTCAAATTCTGTTGCTGCTGATTCGAGTTTTTCGAGACGCTTGACATAAAGCTCGGTAGTCTCAGACCTGGCCCCGACCCTTGAACTGGAGATTGCGTCTGCTGCGGAGGCCAGCACCGCGTACAGACTCTCGCGTTCCACTTCCTCATGGTGAGCCGCCACGGCATTAATAACAACTGAGGATTCGCCTTCTTTTTTCAGGAAATCCGCGCCGATTATAGCGTGCCCTCCCTCGATTTCGTGGTCAAGAGCCTTGCCAATATCGTGAAACAGCCCGACCCTCTTTGCAAGCGAAGCATCAAGCCCCAGTTCCCCGGCCATCACCCCCATAAGCTGAGCTACCTCCACCGAATGCTGAAGGACATTCTGCGTGTAACTGGTTCTGAATTTGAGACGTCCCAGCATTCGCAGAAGGGAAGGACTTATCTCCTGAGCCCCGACGGAATAAGCTGCTTCCTCACCGGCAGTGCGTATGGTTTCGTCCATGTGTTCTCTTGTGCTCTGGACTATCTCTTCAATGCGGGCAGGGTGAATGCGTCCGTCAGAAATCAAAGCTTCAAGAGCCTGTCTTGCCACCTCGCGCCGGATCGGATCAAAACCGGAAAGAACTACCGCTTCAGGTGTATCGTCGATAAGAATATTTATTCCTGTCGCCGATTCCAGGGCCTTGATATTTCTTCCATCCCTGCCGATAATCCGACCCTTCATACCGTCGTTCGGCAAAAGAACCGTGCTGGTGGTCATTTCGCTTGCGTGAGAAGCCGCATACTTCTGGATGGAAAGAGCGACTATCTTTCTGGCCTCTTTGTTGGCAGTTTCTCGTGCCCGCTCCTGCATTTTTCTGATCAGGTTGCTGATATCGCCTTGAACTTCAGCTTGAACCCTATCAAGCAATGCCTTTCTGGCATCTTCTCTGGTCATTGCCGCCACTTTCTGGAGTTTTGCTTTTTCCTGCCGGGACAGATCGGCAACCTCAACCCGCTCCTGTTCAAGCATGGATTTTGTTTTTTCGATCTCGGCAAGTTTGGTTTCAAGGTTGAATTCCTTTTTCTCTATCATGGAAACCTTGCGGTCAAGATTCGTCTCTCTTTCCGTTATTCTTTCCTCCTGGTCCACCAGTTTTTTAAGTTTCGACTCAGTTGTGCTTTCAAAATCCTCCCTTGCTTTCAGAACCTCGGCCTTTGCCTTGATTTCGGCCTCTCTTCTAATCGAATCGGCATCGACTTTTGCTTTCTCCAGCACAAGCCTGGCCTGCTGTTCCCTGCTTTCAGACCGTGATGAGCCGATTAAATATCGGACAAGGTACCCGGCTCCAGCCCCAAGCATAACCCCCAGAATTCCTGTCAGTACTATAATACCCATTCCGCTGTTCCTTTCTCCTGATCGGACAAACGCCCGTATTTGTTATTTTTCTTTACGCTATGCATTACCTGCAATGAATAACCCGCGACTCTGTAACCACCATGTCAACGCGCATGTCGTATGGTTCCTGAGGCAGGATGTCGAAAACCTGAAAATCATAAGCCAACCCAAGCTTGAGCGCGTCATTCTTGTGTTCGCGGCTGAGAATGCGGTCATAATGTCCTCCGCCATGCCCGATCCTCTCTCCCCGGCGTCCGAAAGCCAGGCCTGGAATTACAAAAATATCCACCTTCAAAGACTTGACCCATTCAGGAAAGCGCGGTTCCCTTGTTCCGCAATTGCCTTCGCGCATCTCCATACCGTCCCGGTATTCTGCCATCCGGTATTCGCCTCGCTCATCATCAAAAGCCGGGACACACAATATTTTTCCTTCATTCCGGCAGAACAAAACAATGTTATCTGTATCAATCTCCCAGGGAAGACTCAGGTAAACGCTGACAATTCGTGCGGTTTTAAAATCTTCAACCTCTTCGAGCTGCCGCGCCGCCATAATGCTTGCAGTCGCCCTCTTTCGAGGATCTATTTTTTTTCTGCAGGCGTTAATTGCGGTCCGTATTTCCTCTTTTGTTTTGACCATTATTGTGAACCTTCTTGCCGAATTGTTTCAGCCCATCGCTCGAGTCTCTTTCTTATGTTCGATTCGTATCCCTGCGTTCCCGGGATGTAATATTTCGCGTTTGAAGGCACATAGACCTGACCTGTTATGTGCCCCTTATAATCGTGGGGATACTTGTATGTTGATCGGCTGCTGTTGTCTTCGTCCACGCTTTTAACATGAATATTTCTCAGATGTTCCGGAACCTCGAATGTTCTTCCCGCTTCAACATCCTGCCATGCTTTCTTAATAGCCATATAGGATGCGTTACTCTTCGGCGCCGTGGCGAGGTATGTCGCAGCCTGGGAAAGAATTATCCTGGCTTCAGGCATCCCAACATAGTCTGCGCCTGTAAATGCTGAAACCGCTATGCCAAGCGCACGCGGATCTGCGTTGCCGATATCCTCGGAGGCAAAAATCACCATTCGCCTGGCAACAAAACGGGGATCTTCACCCGCGTAAAGCATTTTTGCGAGCCAGTAGACTGCTGCATCAGGATCCGATCCGCGCATACTCTTTATAAAGCCGGAGATTGTGTCATAGTGGCCGTCTTCGTCATGATCGTAGACTACCGCCTTTTTCTGGATTGACGATTCGGCGATTTCAAGTGTCACATGAACCGTGCCGTCACGGAGCGGCGGCGTTGTCAATACCGCTATCTCCAGCGCATTTAACGCCCGCCGGGCATCGCCTTCACAGACTCTCGCCAGATGTGCAAGCGCGTCACTGTCTGCGCGAACTCGAAATTCCCCAAGTCCCCGTTTTTCGGAGAATGTTCGTTCAAGCAATTGTAAAACAGCTTCTTCGCCTAGAGATTTCAACTCAAATATGAGCGACCGGGAGGTGAGCGGACTGTTGATAAAAAACATGGGATTGTGGGTTGTTGCCCCGACAAGAATTGCAGAACCATCTTCAACATAAGGTAGAAGGATGTCTTGCTGTCCCTTGTTAAAACGATGGATCTCGTCTATAAACAGAATTCCAGCCTGGCCCTCTTGCTTCTTGAATTCGCTGGAAGCATTCAGCAATTTTCTAAGTTCGGATACATTAGCTGTTGCGCCGCTTGTTCTCAGAAAGCGGCGACTGGTGGCGTTGGCAATGACTTCGGCTATTGATGTTTTTCCGCAACCAGGAGGGCCGTAAAGAATGATGCTGTTCAATCTGTCGGCAGATATGGCGCGACTGAGGAGCCTGCCCTGCCCCAGAATGTGTTCCTGTCCAACTATTTCTTCGATAGCTCTGGGGCGCATTCTGGCTGCAAGCGGCAGCTTTGAACCGTCATTTTCGGTGTGTTCATTTTTGAACAAATCCATGATTTAACCCGGGCAAAAAATACCCCGCCGTAAGTCGCTTTGGCATGAATCTCTTTACCTCGATGTCGAGGTGGGTGCTGTAGTCCCTGCATCCAGGTTCCCTTGCAGGCATCCTGTCAACAGAGCTTTCCAGCTCCCTTTACTTACATTAATGGGTTAGAGATACTTGCCTGCAAACGAGCAAGGCAGGGTATTTTTACCCGCGCTAAAGCATAAACCTGTTTTCCATAGAACAATCTGCACAAAGACCCTGAAAAACAGAAAAAATCAAGGTCGGCTTTTCCACCGCGTGACATATCCGTTCCTGTTTTGACTTCATAATCCGTACAGCCGGCCGCACACATATCACACGTAACCGGCGGAAACAGTTTTTTTACTAAATCTAACATGGGTTTAGCCCCGCCTCATCCCATCGCAATAAAAATAAACTCGTAAAAGCCTATCCTTCTCTTATATCAGCGTTAAGTTTCTGTTTCAAAACATCCTTGATCGCCTCATGCAGCCTGTTGGCTTCTTCATCGGTCAAGGTTTTTTCATTCGAACGGTAAGACAGGTTATAGGCAAGACTTTTCCTGTTGCCCCCTATCCTACTTGTGTCAGTAAAGATATCAAATAGGTGCACACCTGTCAACTCGCCGGGAGCGTTTTCCCATATTATTTTTTCTATAGTTCCGTTAAGAACCGACTTATCTACAACAAGCGCCATATCTCTTTTAATAGCGGGATATTGCGGCGCCGCTTTTATCCTGGCAATCCGGAAGACATTGCACAGCAAAGGCTTCAGTTTAAGTTCAGCAAGACCAACCGGTGTTGCTATACGCCACTGTGAACGGATTTGCTCTTTAACAAGCCCCATGCACCCTGCCTTCTCACCGTTAATAAGAACGCTAACTGATGCCGCCTTATCCATGCATCGGATGTTTTCCTGCCGGAAATCCAGATCTTTGACATGAAGTAATCGGCACAGTTCTTCTACAGCGCCCTTAAGGCGCAGAAATGTGTCTTCGTTTTCTCCGTCGGAACATTTCTCAAGCCCGCTTGTTTCAGGACGGCCCATCAGCCCGAGGCATACGTGTTGTTCTTCACTATTGCCGTTTGCGCCATGTTCGAACACAACTCCGATCTCGTAAAATGCTGCATCTTCGACCTGCCGGGAATGATTTTTCCCGAGGGTTTCGATCATCTGCGCCGACAAACAGTCACGCAAAACGGCGTGATCTGAACTGACCGGATTGGGAAGCACAAGCCTGCGACTGCCATCTGTTGCTGATGCTATATCAAGCAACCGGCAGGATGTGGTGCTGTAGTTTACTATCTCATAAAAGCCCAGACCCGCCAGCGCTGATCCGCACTTTTGGGCAGCCTGCCAGCCTGAATCATCCGCGCCGGGCACTATTCGGGACCGCGGGTCGCCAACTGGTATATTATCCACACCGTGGATGCGGGCAATTTCCTCGATCAGATCTGCTTCAATTTTAATATCACGTCTGTATGAAGGGACTTGTACGGTAAAAATGCCGGCATCCCGCTTTTCAACAGAAAGACCCAGAGATTCAAAAATTGCAGCAACGGAATCTTCTGAAATCTCGAAGCCGAGTATCTTTCTCAAACGGTCAAGTCTGCATTCAACTCTTTCAGGGGCTTTTTTGCCCGGATATTCGTCAACACATCCCGCCAGAGGCTGCGCGCCTGCATACCGGACCAGAAGATTAACTGCCCTGCGGGCCGAAGTATCAACATTGCCTATATCCACCCCCCGCTCAAAACGATAGGAAGATTCTGAACTCAGTCTGGCTTCAACAGCAGCATTTCGGATGTCTGCGGGATTAAAACATGCGCTTTCCAGGAGGATGGTGGAAGTGTTCTGATTTATCTCCGTATTTTCGCCTCCCATCACTCCAGCCAGGGCCACAGGCCTGGCAGAGTCGGCAATAACAAGCATATCATTGCCAAGCTTCCTGTCGCTGCCGTCAAGTGTTCTTATACATTCATTCTCAGCGTTTCGCACTATGATCGTTTTATCTTTGAGGCAGTCATAGTCGAAAGCATGAAGTGGCTGTCCCCATTCCAGGAGGACATAGTTGGTTATATCCACAACATTATTTATGGGTCTTATGCCGCAGCAGTGTAGCCGCTTGCGCATCCAGACGGGCGATGGACCGATATCCACGTCCTTCACAATCCGAGCGGTATATCGCGGGCATTTCTCCGGCTCCAGGATCTGAACAGAGACGGAATCTGTAATTTTATCCGGAAGCTCATTAAAATCTACCCCTGGCATCCGAAGCGGCGTGTCGAACAGAGCGGACACTTCACGGGCAATTCCGATGATGCTGAGACAGTCCGGCCTGTTCCACGTAACTTCCAGCGTCAACACCGTGTCCGGTTCTCCTGCAATCTCCGAGAACGGAGAGCCAGGGGATATGCCCGGAGGCATAATCATTATGCCGCTATGGTCGTCGGAAATTCCCAGTTCATCTTCTGCGCAAAGCATGCCTTCGGATTTGATTCCCCGCACTTTGCGGCTTTTTATGGCAAACCCAGACGGAAGTGTGGCGCCGGACATTGCGAGCACAACATTATCACCCTCTTTAAAATTGGTTGCTCCGCATACGACATCTACGGACGCATCCCCTGCGTCAACAACGCAAAGAACAAGCTTGTCGGCGTCGGGATGCGGCCGGACCTCCTGAACCCGTCCAATAACCACCCTGTCATAACTGCCCTGCGGCACAGCAATAGACTCGACCTCGGTTCCTGAAAACGTCAGACGTTCCGCAATCTCTTCGGCGGAAGCTTCTACGGGCACAATTTCCTTAAGCCACTGTAGTGAAATCTTCATTTAAACTGCTCCAGAAACCTCAGGTCATTATCATAAAGATGGCGTATATCCTGTATGCCATATTTAACCATGGCGATTCGTTCTACCCCCATCCCAAAAGCGTAGCCTGTTACGGCTTCCGAATCGTATCCCGCCATATCGAAAACCCTTGTATCGACTATGCCGGCGCCGGCTATCTCGATCCAGCCGCTATGTTTGCACACTGCGCATCCCCTGCCCCCGCAGACATGGCACGAGAAATCGCACTCGACGCTGGGCTCGGTAAATGGGAAAAAGTGGGGCCGGAATCTTATTTTTACATTGCTTCCCATGAGCTTGCGCGCAAAGTAGGCAAGGTCGCCCTTCAGGTCGGCCAGGGACACGTCATCATCAACATAAAGACCTTCAATCTGGTGGAAATTAGCGCTGTGAGTTGCGTCTGTTGTATCGCGCCGGTAGCATCTGCCGGGTGTGATTATCCTCACCGGCGGCCGCTGGTTCTTCATAACGCGTATCTGAACAGGCGAGGTCTGGGTCCGGAGCAGTTCCCCGGAATCAAGCCAGAAAGTATCCTGTTGGTCGAGGGATGGATGGTGGGCAGGCGTGTTCAGCGCCTCAAAATTATTGTAGGCTGTCTCAATGTCGGGCCCTTCTGCAACGGTGAAGCCCATGGACCTGAATATCCCGCAAGTTTCCTCTACAATATATGAAAGGGGATGCCTGGCCCCGGCCTTCCGCCACCTGCCGGGAAGGCTGTAGTCAATCTGGGAAACGATTGTTCCCTGGTCCGGTGTGCCGGCGGCTTTTTTTGTTTCAATTACGGCGGTCAGTTCTTTTTTAAGTTCATTTGCCAGCCGGCCCGCTTCCGCGCGTTTAGACGGATCAATATCTTTGAGACCGCGCATTATACCCGGCAACAGGCCCTTACGCCCGAGGTACTTTATCCTTACGGCCTCAACCTCATTCGCAGTCCCGGCAGACTGCGCTTCGGCAATCGCCTTCTGCTTCAGTTCGGCTATTTCCGCGGGCTTCATCGTCTCCAATTCTCTCCGTAACTGAAAAGGCCACCCAAAGGATGGCCCGCTTAACCCGCACATCTCACTCTTCCGGTAGAAACAATTTAAATGGCGCTCTTGCCAGCCGAAACAGCGTCATCTGGTCAAACCGATTTTGCCCTGCACTAAAGCGCTATGCGCCGTTTCTGCTCGAAAAAGCGTGAAATATGCGGTCTAATTCCAGCGTAGTTGCTCAGGCAAGATTTCCTCTGGCGACATCAACTATCGCAGAAAAACCTTCCGGATCATGAATCGCAATCTCGGAAAGCATTTTTCTGTTCAACCTAACTTCAGCCTTTTTCAACCCCTCAATCAGACGGCTGTAAGAAATATCATTCGCTTTAGCTGCAGCGGACACCCTGGCAATCCATAGTGACCTGAAATCCTGCTTCTTCTGTTTTCTGTGCTCTGTTGACAGCCACATGGCGCGGTCAACCGCCTCTGTAGCCTGCCTATACCGTTTACTGCGAGCGCCGCTAAATCCTTTCGCTCGCGAAAGAACACGCTTCTTCCTTTTTTTAGAAGCTGGTGCGTTAGTAACTCTGGGCATTTTTACCTCCGTTTAACCGATCCGAAACCTGCATCCTCTTCAGCCGGCAATCATATGCCTAATCCGTCTGGCCTCGGTATCGCTTAGTACGCCTTTCTTGCGAAGATTCCGCTTTCTTTTGCGGTTCTTTGAAGACATAAGATGGCTCGCTCCAGCCTTGGTGTATACAAAATTTCCGCTGCCAGTCTTTTTAAACCGCTTTCCAACTGCTTTTTTGGTCTTTCCTTTAGGCATAATTTCAACTTTCGATCCGTTTGAAACATTATCCGCATTTAATTCGGGCGAGACCTTACATAACATTAGGCCTGCCGTCCAGAGCTTTTTTCATAAAAATGAATTATTAATCCGGAATTGCGCGGATTCAGCGCTTGTTATTCATTTACTCTGCGACGCGCAGCCAAATCTCATTGCGCCCAAATATGGAAATATCTTAGCCTGATCTATTCATCAACTTCGTAATGAGAGTGCGCAGGTTGCTTTAGATCAATGGCTTTGCGAAGATAGCCGGGTGAAGGCGTATGAACATACGTCAAGATCGGCTGGCCAGCAAAGTCGTTGAAATGAAGTGACATGCACACTCGTAATAGATTTTTATGAATAGATCAGGTTAGTGTAACGTTATAAGCCTATTTTCCTGATTTCGCTGATTTAGCGCCGAGCATGGCTATTATAGCCCGTCCCATAAGTTTAGGAGGCGAATCAACAACACAGAGGTCTTCACAATCCTTGAGAACCCGGTTAACAAGCTCGAATCCGAGATCCTTGTGAGCGTTCTCACGCCCCCTGAAGGTCAATGTAATTTTAACCTTATGCCCTTTCTGTAAAAATTCTTTAACATGGTTGATCTTTGTTTCGTAGTCGTGTTCGCCTACGTTGCTGTGGAATTTTATTTCCTTTACCTGGTTCCCGCGCTTCTGCTGCCTTGCCTGGCGTTTTTTGCGGCTTTCTTCGTACCTGAATTTACCGAAGTCCATAATGCGGCACACCGGCGGTTTGGCCTTGGGAGAAATCTCCACGAGATCCAGACCCTCTGCCTTGGCCTTTTCAAGCGCTTCCCTGGTCGGCATTACACCGAGCATATTGCCGGCCTTGTCAACACAACGTACTTCTGAAACCCTTATCCTTTCATTGGTTCGTACAAATGAACGAATAACGTGCCTCCTTGTTTTTTACCCGGTCATCTTTAGCTGCAGCGAACTTTCCGGGCGTTGTTGATTTTTAAGTTCGCCGTCACTCCTGCGGTCTGTTTTCAACTTTAAACCGCTCCAGCAATTCTTCTATTTTTAAAGCTCCTTCATCCCCGCTTTCCCTGCCCCGCAGAGAGACTTCATTTTTTTCTTCTTCTCGCGGACCAAGAATCACCATGTATGGAGTTTTGTCAAGCCTGGCATTCCGTATTTTTGCCCCTATCTTGTCGGATTTCTCATCCATCCTGGTTCTAAATCCATTTTCCGCAAGCCGGTCATTAATTTGTTGCGTATATTTCAACTGTTTTTCGGTAAGCGGCAACACCCTTACCTGTTCAGGGGCCAGCCAGAAAGGAAAAGCTCCTCCGTAATGCTCGATGAGGATTCCGAAAAATCTCTCCAGAGCGCCAAGCAAAGCACGATGAACCATGTACGGTCTGTGCTCCTTGCCGTCTGAACCCACGTAAGTAAGATCGAAACGTTCAGGAATATTGAAATCAAACTGAATAGTGCTCATCTGCCATTCCCGGCCAAGGGCGTCCTTGATCTTCACGTCTATTTTCGGCCCGTAGAAAGCGCCGCCGCCCTCGTCTATTTCAAAAGGCACACCTTCAGATTTCAGGGCGCATTCAAGAGAAGACGTTGCCTGATCCCACCTGTCCTGTTCGCCCACGGCTTTTCCGGGCCGGGTCGAAAGAAAAGCCTTGAAATCGCTCATTCCAAAAGAGCGCAACATTTTCAATGCAAACTGAAGTGTATACCGCACTTCCTCTTCAATGTTTTCCGGCGAACAGAAAATATGCGCATCATCCTGTGTGAAACCGCGCACTCTCAAAAGACCGTGCAAAACGCCGCTTTTCTCAAAGCGATACACAGTTCCAAGCTCAGCCCAGCGCAGAGGTAGATCCCGGTAGGAACGCTTGCTGTTTTTATATACTGCGATATGGAAAGGGCAGTTCATCGGTTTAGCGAAATATTCTTCTTCGTCAATAATCATGGGCGAATACATGTTTTCACGGTAGAATTCAAGATGACCGGATTTCTCCCACAACGCGGCCCGTCCTATATGCGGAGTATAAAGAATTTCGTAACCGGCCCGAAAATGCTGTTGTCTCCAGAAATCTTCTATGATTGAGCGTATTCTGGCTCCGCGAGGATGCCACAAAACAAGCCCTGGACCTATTTCATCCTGGATACTGAAAAGATCCAGCTGTCGGCCCAGCTTGCGGTGGTCCCTTTTCTCGGCTTCCTCCATCTGCTGGAGCTTCTGGCGGAGTTCCCTGGAGGAAGCTGCAACTATCCCGTACAGCCTCTGCAGCATTGGATTTGTTTCGATCCCTTTGAAGTACGAACCGGCAACAGAAGTTATCTTAAATGCCTTGATCTGGCCTGTTGACTCAAGATGCGGTCCGGCGCAAAGGTCCATGAAGTCGCCGCTTTTGTAAAAAGTTATTTCCTGGTCTCCGGAAATATCGGCGAGCCTCCGGACCTTGTACTCCTGGTCATGCTTCTTGAGAAAAGACTCAGCCTCTTCCCTGCTCATTTCCACTCTTTCGAATGAATGGTCCTCGTCGATAATCCGTTGCATCTCTTCTTCGATGCGGGGAAAGTCTTCGGGAGACAGCCTGTGAGGCAGGTCAAAATCATAGTAAAAGCCATCTTCTGTGGCGGGGCCGATATCCAGTTTGACGTTTTCGAACAGTCTTTTGACCGCTGCCGCCATCACATGCGCCGCACTGTGGCGCATAAGCTCCATGTCCAATTGTCCATCTCCCTTCATCAAGCCTTTTTGCATAAAACAACTTTTCGAAGTTGAAGGAAACAACTATTCATCCCAAAACACCAGAAAAAAATGAGGAAACTTCTATTTTCCGCGCAACCTGCGTATATATCAGCTCAATTCTGAATTTTTTATGCGCGGCAAGACATGTTTATATCCAAGGTGTCTTAAAACGGAATCCTGTGAGAAATCCGGGTTAATGCAACCTCTTGCCATAAGGAATCCGGCGGTTGTAGCTTTCTGCTGTCTCGCGAAGCTCGCGCAATGCAGCGGAACTGCGCCTACGGGCATATCGCCCGAGCAGATGATAAATTTTCTGATCCGCCCAGGTTTCCCGGATGTTTCCCTCCGAAGTCCGCCTTGCTGCCGAAAGATCAATGTCAAAAATCATATCGCATTTGACATCGCCGCCCTGTCCAACGGCTTGAAACACTATCCTGCTGTTGTTTTTCGGACACCTTCCGTAAAGCGTCAGAGGCCTGTCAAGATACAAGTCGCTGGACAGCACAGGGTATATTTCTGCCCTGATCCCTTCAGCAAACCGGAACGATAAGTCTGCCATTACCGGGCGGCTGACCTGCCGCACCAGACCTTTAACAGCATCGGGTATTTCCCACCTGCCCCTGTTTATAACGTAAACGTCCCCCTTATTGCTATAGCTGAGTATATCCAACAGGTAGGTATTCGCCCTGCTGACAGCTCCCAGGGTAAATACGGACATCGTTCCGTCGTTGAACTTGCTGAATTTGCCGATGATTTCGGTGCTGTCCGTGATTCCTGAAGTCGGCAAGCCGTCCGTTACTACAATAGCAATCGCGGGTCGGCCCGGTTTTCTCTCCAGCTCAGCCAGAGCTTTCAGCGATGAATACAGATCGGTATTGCCGCCGGAATGCAACGATTCAATGAAACGCGTGGCCCTGCGGAGATTCTCAGGTGTATTCTGCGCCCATTGAGTGAAGCATTGCTCGGCTTTCCTGCTGAAGGAAACCACGTTAAACCTGTCGTTTTGCCTTATCAACGGCAACGAACGTTTCAATCCCTCCTTGCAGAACTGGAGGCGCCTTTCGGTAAGACTGGCGGAAGAATCCTGAACAAGGACAACGTCTTTTGGTATTAGAGGCAGGGCCTCTTTGCCCGCACGCTGGATATCAATTTTGAAATAGCGGTATTTGGATTCCCGATCGCTTTCGAAAACAGTTGCTTCCGCAGTGAGTACATCTTCAACAGCTTTAAACTCGGACACGTTTTCGGGCTTCTCGCTGAATTGATCGCCCGCAATTTCGGTTCCAGTGCGGCGGCTGGTTCCTGTTGCATTCCTCTTCGATGGGCCGGCAGCAGGGCCGGTATCCGGAACCAAGTTTTTTCCGGGTTTCAGCTTTGCCTCATCTGTTGCTTCGGAAACGGTGTCGCTGCGGCCGACAGGCCTTAAGCTGACATCGCTCTGATGAATCCTTTCAATTGCAGGGATCAGCCGTCTTGGCAGGGCGCTGACTTCGTCGTCGACAATTTTTTCCTCTATGGCAAGTATCTCCCGGGGGGGCTTCCACTCCGATGGTTCGGGAAGTTCATCAGGACCGGCAAGAGAATCTTCGGTGTCAAATGCGGAATCGGCTTTCTTTGGATCGAGCTTTTCGTCGGATCCCGTTAATTCTTCAGCATCAACCTCGGCTTCAATACTGCCTGTAACCTCGCCATCCGATGCAGTTTCCAGTCTATCTTCTTGAACTGATTTATCCGCTTTGATCTCGACATCACGAAAAATTTTCTGATTCAACAGTTCAACCCCATCCTGGAGCGACCCCAACGGCAAAGTCAGAAGCAGGTAAACCAGCGCGCCGTGCAAAACAACCGAAACAAAACAGGCCGCGAATGCCGCCAACGGATGTTTTGCAGTTCCTTGCTTTTCGAAAGCAACATGAATCTCTTCAAAATCGCTGTAATCTCTCTCGTGTTTCTGCGGCATATCGGTCATTATACTACTCGCCAGGCTCCGGCAACTTACCGGCATATTCGCTATTCGGATATCTTGCTCTGAGATCTTCCGCTGCTTTCCCCGCCGAATCGAGCTTCTGCATCGCCATGAAGTTCCTGTAAGCCCGGTAGAGGCACCTGGGCGCCAGTTCGGGATCGTCGTACAGTATGGCCACGCTCATAAAATAGCGGGCAGAGTTTTCAAGCCTGCCCTGGCCTTCCCATGCTCCGGCAATACCGGCGTAAGCGTTGGCTCTTATTCCGAGCATTTCATCGCTGGAAGCCAGGGTAGCGGCCTGTTCGTAGAACTCTCTGGCTTGTTTGTAATTTTCGGCATCAAGCTCAATGTCCCCTAGCCGCAGTGCGGCTTCAGCCTTGAATCTTGTGCCGGCTTTTTTAGCCAGAGCTCGTTTGAATGCCGATGCGGCGGCCTGCCTGCTGCCCTGCTTTAGCATGCACCTTCCGATCAGAGTCCACCCTGTCTGTTCCCAGCCGGCGTCCTGGCTTGACGCAACCAGCGCCCGGGCCGCCTCCACTGATTCTGCGTAGTTTTGACGGTTGTACCTGTACTCCGCAAGCCACTGTAGCATACCGGGGGCAAACTCTCTGCGCATTTCAGTTGCAAGAAGCGACTGAAATATATCCGCCGCTTCCTCAAACTCCTGCTTGTTCTTCAGTAGAGCAGCCAGCCGGAACCGGGCCTCAAGCTTTCTAGATCCGTGGAGCCCGTGTTTAAGCGCAAACTTCAGATCCTGCTCCGCTTCTTTTTCCTGTCCCTCCTGTTGATGAATAATCCCCCGCCAGTAACGCGCAACACCGCTGCGTTCGCCGCCTGGAAACTTTTCAAGCAAGCCGGTCAGGGCAACAAGCGCTTTGTCATTCCGGTCGAGCTTAACCAGAGCAACGGCCTGCCTGTACATGGCTTCTTCAAGAAGCGGATGTCCTGCATGTTTCTCTCCAAATTCGCTCCATTTTTTTACAGCGTCTTCCAACCTGCCCATTTTGGCGAAGCAAACACCGAGTGAGAACATCGATTTCGGCGCCAGTTCGTGTGACGGGAAATCATTTACTATCACCCGGTAATACTCGGCAGCCTTGCCGCACTCTCCGTTCCGATGCAGCCTGTGTCCAAGACGGTAAGCCGCCTCACATGCCAAATTGCTGCCGGGGTACCGGGATACCACAAGTTTGTAGTATCTTTCGGCTTCATCTTCGCGCCCACTGCCGGAATATGTCTCGGCCATCAGCCAATAGACATTTGGCGCCAGGCCTGGAAGCTGATCCACGTCTACTCTGCCGGCAAGTTCCAGCGCTCTTTTGTAGTTTTCGCTGCGGTAACTGACCAGCGCAGCTTCGTAGGATGCGGCGTTTGTAAACCTGCTGCCGGGAAAACGTTCAAGCAATGTCTCGTATTCCCTGAGTGATTTTTCATGCTCATTGAGTTGGCGAAGGCAGTTTGCCCGGATATATATCCATTCCGCAAGGGGTCCGGATGGGGTGCGGCCGGATTTGGACAGGCGATTGATATTCTTATCGGCGTATTTAAGGGAGCGCTTGTAATCACCGGCGTTGTGCATGGCCCACGCGGCGCGCAGGCCCGCTTCATCGGACCGGGAATGTTCCGGATAAGCCTCGAGCAGTTCCTGATAAGCCTCTGAACTCTGCTTAAATCTGTTATGCCGGAAGTGGTGCTCAGCGATGCGAAAGATTGATTCCGCCTTCATGTCATCGTTATCTGAACTCTTTTCCGCCCGCGTAAACATTCCCACGGCTTTTTTGTCTTTACCCAGTTCGGAGTACACACGGCCCAGCGCCAGCAGCCCGTATGGATATAAATCAGAGTCTTTATGCTTGTTGATAAGATCTTCAAACCGTTTTTCCGCTTTTTCCAGGCGTTCTGTTGACCTCAACGCCTCTCCCAGCGAATAAAGAGCGCTTGCAGCAATATGCCGGGGGGGGTCAGATTTGATAACATTTTCAAGAATGCTGATGGCCGTCTTTGTCTTTCCTTCCTGCAATGCAAGATCGCCGGCGAGGAGTCCTGCTCTTAATCGAAAACCGCTTTTCGGGAAATCCTCAAAAACCTGCAAAAACTGTTCGATCGCCTTGTCCGCCTGCGCTGTGCGGCGATAGCACTCTCCAAGGCGGAACCTGGCGATGTCTATAGACTTGTGCCCCGGATGTTTTGCTGCAAATGTGCTGTATTCCTCAGAGGCGAGGTCATAGATACCCCTTGCGTAAAGGCCGTTGGCAAACTGCAGCTTTTCGTTTGCAGAAAGGTCCGCGGCAAAGCCGCTTGCTGCGCAAACGCAGAAAAAAGCTAGAACAAAAAGAAAAGTATCTCTATAAGTTTGAAGCCGCATAGTAATTTCTTTTAGTCAGGTTAAAAAAGCAGGTCATTTGCCACGCTTTTCCTCAGGCACACGCGTAGCAAATGATATGCTCCAAATGTCTACCTGCCGGCAAAGATCGAGAACCTTGATAATGTCGTTATACCTTGTTTCCATATCGGCTCGTATTAAAACCGACTGACCCGGGAAATGCTCTACAAGTTTGCGAAGAACTCCTTCCAGCTCTTCATGTCCGAGTTCCTGCCTATTAACAGCTATAGAACCATCTTCAAAAATATTTATGATAACTTCGCCCGGCAGCCTTCCGGGCAATCCGCTTTCAGTTGCCGTAGGGAGTTGGATGTTGATTTCAGCTTCCCACTGAGCAAATATCTGACTGGTGATAAAAAAACAGAGCAGGAGGAACACAATGTCGATCATCGGCGTTATCTGGAAGCCAGGCTCCCGTGAATCTGCTTTACCCCTGAAGTTCATCTTTACGAGACTCCGTTTCTGCAAGCGCAACCATTATTTCTGCCGAAGCGGTCTCCAGTCTGGAAACAAGCTTTGATGACTTGCGGCGGAAATAGGAATAAAACATCATTGCTGGAATGCCGACAATCAGGCCCGAAGCGGTTGTAATCAGAGCCTGGGCAACACCGTTGGCTAAGACAACGGGTTTAGCCTGAGCAATATCAAGAGCTACCGCGCTGAAAGCCTGTAACATTCCAAAAACGGTCCCAAGCAGGCCGATCATGGGCGCGATAACCCCTATATCGAGCAGATATTGGGTCTGGCCCTGTATCGACTCGGCCTGGCGCGTACCCTCGCCCTGGATCACATCTTTTATCAGAGACTGATTCGAGGCGCCCATGCTTTTTACATAGTCAATCGCAACCAGGGCCACCGATGAAATCGGAGAAGGCCTTGCCTCACAGGTTATTCTGGCTTCTTCGATCTGCCCTTTTTTGAGCCGGGCAAGGACATCACGGAGCGTTTTGCGCGGAACAATCTCCGAATCACGCAAAACGGCAAAGAAATAGACAATAAGAGTCACTGCCAGAAACGACATTGCCGTGAGCACATACATTAATATCTGCACCGGTAATCCGCCTGTTTTCCATGCCTGCCGCCAGGGCATAAGTTTCTGCTGGCCGCCGATGTCATCGGTCCTCTCTTGGTAAACTTCCGGAACGGCGCCGCTTCCGCTCGCTTCTTCCTGCGCCGCTACGGTTCCGGCGTCTGGAAGAACCGACAATACTGCTCCAGCAATAATAATATAAGCGATGAGCTTCTTTCCTCTGAACATATGTCATGCCTCCCGGTCAAAACCATCGGGATATTCTATCCCGAAAAGTCTTGTTACCATTTTTCTGAATTCATTGCGTTTCTTTCTGGAAAATGTCCTTTGCTTATCCAGTTGCGCCTTGAGCGCGTCAAAATCGATTGTGCCCGACCACCCCATATCCTCGCGTTTCTCAAGAGCGGCAACCGGGTCGATCTCGGCAAGGTCGCCGATGTTTTCGCGAACCTGTCTGTATGCCTCTCTGAAGGGAACTCCGTCCCATACAAGTTCAAGGGCTTTATCGGTTGCAAAAACTTCGCTTGCGACTGAGTTGCGCAGCGTTTCTTTGTTGATCCTTACCTCTTTCATCAGTCCGCCGAGAATTTCTGCGCAGTCGTTTACCGTCTCCATGCCCTCTACGAAGGGTCTTTTCGTTTCCTGCAGGTCCCGGCTGTAACCGCTTTGAAGACCGGAAAGAATGCCTGCGAGCGATTGCACATAACCTGATATAACGGCAGTTCTGGCCCTGACAAGTTCAAGCACATCAGGGTTCTTCTTCTGGGGCATTATACTGCTGCCGGTGCACCATCCGTCCGGAAGTTCGAAATATCCAAACTCAGGCATTGAGAAAAGGATCAGATCCTCCGAAAGCCGTGAGAAAGTCAGCATCAGTTGATGCAGGGCGGAAAGTACGACAAGTTCGTATTTGCCTCTCGAATTGCCCGCATACAGCACGTTTGTGTTCGGGGCGCTGAAACCAAGAGCAGAAGCAGTCCATTTCCTGTCCAGCGGCAACGGAACACCGTAACCTGCGGCCGATCCCAGAGGGCATTTGTCGCTGGTTTCAAGCGCGTTTCTTATCAGGCCAAGATCATCAATCATAGATTCAGCATGACACGAAGCCCATAACCCGACAGAACTGAGCATGGCCGGCTGGCTGTGGGTCCGGCCCATCATAGGCGTTGTCCTGTTCTTTTTTGCCAGATCAAGCATGATTCCGACTAGGTTACAGACCTCAAGCATCAGTTCGGGCAGATCCCGTTTTGCAAGAAGCCGTATATCTACGGCAGCCTGATCATTGCGGCTCCTGCCGGTATGCACCCTCCGGCCCGTATCACCGAGTTTAGCTGTTAGAAGCCTTTCCACCAGCAGATGAATATCCTGGTCACTTTCCTTGATCTTCAACTTGTTTTTACGGGCCAGGGCTATAATGCCTGCAAGTTCCCCGATCACCTTCCTGGTTTCTGCTTCTGAAAGCGCCATGAATTTCGAGGGCAGACGCAACAACGCGCCAACGTGAGCGGCAGTGCCAATGCAGTCTACTTCCGCCAGAGCAATATCAGTTGCAAGGTCAGCGCCGGAAGTAAACTTCAGCACATCCTTTTCCACGTTTCCAACAATGGTTTTACTCTGCTTTCTTTTGTTCATATCCAGTTCATTTCCGGCGATACGATCCTGCAATCTCATCCGCCATTGCAAAGTTCGCGTAAAAAGTGTCCACAGTTCTATTTCTTCTCTGCGCCGTCGCCGTGTGATTACAAGCGAGGCGGTTTCTTATCCACCAGCCTTCCGCGCATTTTTCCAAGCTTTCTGTTCGACTTCTGCAGCAGCGATTTCAATTTGCTGTTATCTTCGCCTTTTTTGAGTTTATCCAGAAACCTGCAATAACTCTCTGCAACTTCACGGAAATCTTCGCCCCTGCCTGCTGTAAGAAGCATCAGTCTCATGGTTTTGCTTTTCACAAATTCGTCCATCCATGGGGCGTTTTTCTTTTCTATCAGCGCGCCAAACCCGTGCTTTTCATTAATCTCACAATCCAGAGGGATACCAGAATTTCCGCGATAAAGCAATAGCTCACCTTCCAGTTGACGAATCGCGCCAAGAGAAGGGTTTCCGGGCGTAACCACCATGCGCCGGCTTTGGAGGAAAAAGCTGTCCCAGTCCATTTCAAGATCATGCGTCGAACTTTTTCCAGCGATGTCTGCAAGCCATTCTGATGTTATTTCCCTGTCCGAAGCAACCCGGTCAAGCATCCGGTCGAAAACAGCTCCTTTCCGGTCCAGAGTCTTTAGCCAGGAAAAAAAAGCCCAGGCAAGATCGCCTTTTACACTGTTTTTTCCCCGGACGTAATGTTTCAGGAAGCTTGCAACGGTGGGAACTTTTCCGCTCTCCCACTTTGCCATTGCCGAATCATGAATTCTGCCATGCGCTGAATCTTCAACGTCAAGCCAAAGCCCTGTCGAAAACCATTGCAGTGGTTCATGTTTATTGAAAAAGGCGGAAATTTCCCGCGCTGAAACATCCGTTTTTCGTTCTGCAATCCAGTTAGCCAGCGCCATCCTGCAGAAAATCAGCCTGCACCGGCTGATGCTGACGGAAGCATAGTCATCAATATCCATAGTAAAAACAAGTTTTCCCTCTATAATGCCAGATGAAAAATCGACGGCCGGTGTAACGTTGGTTTCTGAGCTGCGAACAACAATGCGGAATTTTCTGTCTATTCCGGTCGACAAATCCAACCCGGTGGACTCCTCGATCTTAGATGCAACGATCTCTGCCCACCGTGACAAATCCATGTTGATCAAGGTATTGTCGCTTACTATCGAAAACCGCCCTGATAGTGAGGCTGATTTCCTGCGCGCAAGGATTTTATCAACGGCAGATTGCCTGAAACGCGGCGGGCCATCCAATGCCGAGGCGTTAATTGCACCGGAAAGCATGACTGCCATAAAAAAATAATTTAAGCGAATTGCATTCATAGGAAAAAAGTTTGCCGGAGCCACACGGAAACGCATACAGCGCAATTTTTCACGGCGCGTAAGAAAGCGCCAGTTTTTCGTCTGTGATCTCTATACTTTCCGGATTGTTTACCAGCGACCACTGATTCTGACGTTTTACAAGACCCTGAACTTTCTTTGCGGCAATGCCTTTTACCAGACCGAGAGAAAGACGTCCCATAGAAGCTTTCTTTGGCACAAGTCTATCGCCGGCAGGGACATAGAGAACATCATATGATATTCTAGGTTCAAATAAGCGTCCGAACATTTTAAATTGTAAAAGCGGCTTAACAAGACGCACTCTCATGTAGCCGGAGCCGATATCGACCCAGAAACGCTTTGCGCCCAGGCTGCGCCCTCTCATGTACTCTATGTATCCGTTCAGATCTTTTTCGCTTATCTCGAACTCTATGGTCTCGCCGCGTTTCATCATCGATAAGGCTCTGACCTTCTTCCTTACCCGGTCTCCGCCGTGAAGAGTGCCTCTTTGTCCTATCTCCGAGGTCCTGGGCCAGAGAGCCAGCAGGATCATAAATACAACCAGCACCGCCGGGACAACATAAAAAATCCATTTGTTGCGTTTGAACCAGTTTTGCTTGAAACTTGCGGCAACTTCCTCGCTGCTCATCCTGGACAAATCAAGTTTTTCACCGCAGGACGCACAGAAAATACGTCCAAGGGCATTATCTGATCCACATTTAGGACACAGAGGCATAACCTACTCCATCACAGTTGTCTTGTTATCGTTGCATTGCGAATCATTTCGAGCAAAGCAGCAAGCCAAAGCGGGCGAAGCCCGTTTTATCCTGTTATAAAAACTTCTCTTCTAAGACTCCCGGTCTTATATAATCCCACCTGGGTTCTGTCTCGAAGCAGGCCGTGTATGCGCGGTGGACCCGGTCATTTATTTGTCCGCGGTGGTTGCTTTATCATTTGCGGTGGATTTCTTTTCGGAACCCGGGGCTGTCTCGCTCTTCTGTGCGGCGGAATTGCCTGCAGCCTTTCCGGGACGTTCCTTTCTCTTGTAATCAGTCTCATAGAAACCGCTGCCTTTGAAAATAATGCCGGCTCCAACACCCAGCAACCTTCGCACTTTGCATCGGCACTTCGGGCACCTCTTTAGAGGTTCATCGCTCATATTCTGGAATCGTTCAAAAGTGTGCCCGCACTTTGAACATTCATATTCGTAAGTTGGCATATTCTTCCATGTCTCCCTTCACTAAAATCGCATTACTTTACGCCTATGAGTAAAAAAAGTCAATACACTGAATAACTGGACTTTCCTCATTTTTTCAGGTAAAGCAACCTGCTCACTCTCATTACAAAGTTGATGAATAGATCAGGCTAATGTCCTGTCCCAGAAATAACATGGCATTCGGTGATATTTTTTACCACTAACTGCACTGATAACATGGATTTCTGCTTTATATCCATCATTCTTATACTTTATCCGTGTAATCGGTGTTATCCGTGGTTAACTTTCCTTCTTGTGAATAATCCAGTCTGAGCACCATTTCCGGCCATCCGGTTTTTTCTCGGAACTTGTTCCCCTTGTTCTTTACTTGTGGCGCAGTAAATGATACAAGTGCCAGCATTTTCAGGGAATAAACAAATTCAGGGTTTGAGAATATGAAACTATCGCAATTCGGCAAACGATTTACGGCTAAAACCGGTATCATGGATCTCATGGAAGACCTTGGCCGCGCAATGAACGGCAATGAAGACATCTGTATGCTTGGCGGGGGCAACCCTGCTCATATCCCGGAAGTGAATGCCATCTGGCGCAAGCGGATGGAGGAAATCCTCGCCAGTGGAACAGAATTCGAAAAAATGCTCGCCAACTACGATACTCCCCAGGGAAAATGGAGCTTCATTGAAGCATTGGCGCAGCTTCTTAACCGCGAATTCGGATGGCCGGTGGGGCCGGAAAACATTGCCATCACAAACAGCAGCCAAAGCGCCTTCTTCTATCTCTTCAATCTTTTTTCAGGAGAGACCGGCTCCGCCGGAAAAAACAGAATTCTCTTTCCTCAAAGTCCCGAATATATCGGCTACGCCGACCAGGCCATAGATCCGGACGCTTTTATCTCGTGCCGCTCCGCCATCGAGATGATAGACGATCATACTTTCAAGTACTGTGTTGATTTCGATAACCTGCGCGTTGATTCGAGCATTGCTGCCATGTGCGTTTCACGGCCTACCAATCCTACGGGCAACGTGCTCACTGATGAAGAAATTAAGCGGTTGTCGGGACTTGCCGCTGAACACGGTGTTCCTTTTCTGATAGACAACGCCTACGGAACGCCGTTCCCTGAAATTATTTTCCGCAAAGTTACACCTTTCTGGAACAATAATATCATCATGGGCATGAGCCTGTCCAAGCTGGGGCTTCCCTCCGTCCGAACAGGCATTATAGTAGCTAACAAAGACATTATCGACGCATTGTCAGCCGTCAATGCGATCGTCAGCCTTGCCAGCGGCAGCATCGGACAGGTGATTACCCAGCCCCTGGTTGAAAACAATGAAATACTGCGGATCAGCAGAGAGATAATAAGACCCTTCTACTTGAAAAAATCGCGCCAGGCTGTTTCATACATCCATCAGGAATTCGACGATAAATGGCCTTACGCTGTACATCTGAGCGAGGGGGCATTATTCCTGTGGATCATGATGAAAGACCTGCCGGTTACCGCGCGCGAACTTTACGAAAAACTCAAGCAGAAAAATGTCCTGGTTATACCCGGCAATTTCTTTTTCTTTGGTCTGCCGGACTACCAACGCCACCAGGATGAATGTATCAGGCTCACCTACTCACAGCCGGACGATGATGTTTATCGCGGAATAGATATAATTGCCGGGACTCTGCGTGAATTGTACGGATGATTGTATTAACCTGACCTATTCATAAAAATCTATTACGAAGTTGATGAATAGATTTCAGGAATGCCCGTTTGTCGGAATTTTTGGCTGCCAGCGCGCAGAGCGCCAGGGGGGATGCTGCAATAAGAATCGCTGTGGATTCCAGTGGTTGCATTATCTCCCGGCGGAAGGTACATTATCTATTTTAGTTTCAGAGCCATGAGTTTATCAACTTGACCGGTAAGCGGAATATATAGCATTAAACGGATAGCAGAATATGTATGATTTCGACACATATATGGATGACATGAAGAAGCTTGTTGACTCCAGGCTGGAGCAGGCGCTGCCAAGGATTTCGGCGCGTCCTCCCGTTCTGCACGAGGCCATGCGTTACAGCGTTTTCTCAGGCGGAAAGCGACTGCGCCCGATACTGTGTATTGCCTGCTGCGAAGCTGTAGGCGGCGATATTGACCTTGCAATGACGCCTGCTGCTGCACTGGAAATTCTACATGCCTACACGTTGGTTCATGACGATCTTCCGTGCATGGACAACGACGATATGCGACGCGGGCAGCCTTCATGCCACATAAAGTACGACGAAACCACGGCCGTCCTGGCCGGTGACGGGCTGCATGCTCTTGCATTCGAGCTTCTTGGAGCATGTGAAGCGCCGCCGCCCTACCCTCCAAACCAGCTTGTTCGCGAACTGGCGCAGGCAGTAAGCAGCCGCGGACTGATAGGCGGACAAATGGCGGATTTGCTTTTGCATGAAGAACCAACCCTCGCTGATGTGCAATATGTGCACGCTACCAAAACTGCCGCCCTTTTCAGGGCGGCGGCAAGAATAGGCGCGATAGCCGGAGAATGCGGTTTTGACCAGTTGACAGCGCTGACAGAGTACGGGTTGCACCTGGGTCTGGCATTTCAGATAGCCGACGACCTTCTGGACAAGGATATTGATAACTCCACAGCCGACGGAGTAAACTATCTTCAGGTGGCGTCAGCTGATGAAGCGCAAGAGAAGGCAAAGGAACTGATTGACAAAGCCGTTGCCTCCCTCGCGCAGGTTCAAAGCGAGAAAACAGAGCCCCTGCAACAACTGGCGGAACTGGTGCGCAAGAGGGCGGAAACACGATGACACAGCCACTGGTCTATGCGCTGTCCCTGGTTGTTTCATATTTACTTGGGGCTATGCCATTCGGTTATATAGTTTCGAAAACCCGCGGAGTGAATATTCGGGAAGTGGGCAGCGGCAATATTGGCGCAACAAATGTCTTTCGCTCTGTTGGCAAGCCAGCCGGCCTGGTCACGTTTATACTTGATGCTTCAAAAGGTTTCTGCAGTACATTTGCAATCCCCCTGGTTGCCGGACGAGTTGCGCCCGGAATCTGGATCGAACTTCTTGCTTTGGGGTGCGCTGCTTCTGTTGTTGCCGGACATAACTGGCCGGTATATTTACGTTTTAAAGGCGGCAAGGGCGTTGCAACAAGCGCGGGTGCCGTTCTCGGCATTGTTCCTCTGGCGCTGGCAATCGGTGTGCTGGTCTGGATACTGTCCCTGTTGTTATTCCGTTATGTTTCCGTTGCATCCATGGCCTCAGCGGTGGCTGCAGCGCTAAGCACATGGCTGCTCTACGCCCATGAAGGCCTTGTAAGACCTGTTGCCCTGACGTGCCTGTGCGGTGTAGCAATATGGCGGCATAAATCCAATATAGAGAGGCTTCTCCAAGGGACGGAGCCCCGTGTCGGCAGAAAGAAGAAAAGGAGCTGTGCCATATGAGAACATGTGTAATCGGCGATGGCGGATGGGGAACCGCGCTGGCTTTGCTTCTGCATGAAAACGGCCACAGAATTAAGGTCTGGGGACCTTTCCGGGAGAATATAGATGCGACAATCGAATTCCATGAAAACAAGGCTTTCCTGCCCGGCATTGAGATCCCGCATGATATAGACTGGACCGCAGAAGCCGCTGAGGCAGTAACGGGCGCTGAAATGGTGGTTATGGCTGTACCGACAAAGTTCTATGCCGGGGTCGCTTCGTCATTCGGTCCTCATATCCCTAAGGCGGCCCAGGTAGTAAGCGTTTCAAAAGGATTTGATCCCGCCACGCTTCAAAGGATGTCGGAGCTTGCATCCAGGCTTTTTCCCCGATCTTCAATTGCCGTGTTATCAGGCCCAAGCCACGCCGAAGAAGTTGCAAGAGGCATCCCGACAGCTGTGGTCGTAGCGAGCGATGACGCTCGGCAGGCAGGAGCTCTGCAAGAGGCATTCGGCAATAAACGTTTTCGGGTTTACACTTCAACCGACGTGGCCGGAGTTGAATTGGGAGGAGCTTTGAAAAACGTGATAGCAGTGGCAGTAGGAATCAGCGACGGTATGGGTTTCGGGGACAATACCCGGGCGGCGCTAATTACCCGCGGCCTTGCTGAAATTACTCGTCTCGGCGTCGCGCTGGGCGCACGGGCCGAAACTTTCGCGGGTTTGAGCGGTATGGGCGACCTTGTGGTAACATGCACCAGCAGCCACAGCAGAAACCGCTCAGTCGGCGAAAGACTCGGCAAAGGCGAAACAATCGACGAAATACTCGGCGGGATGAAGCAGGTGGCCGAGGGTGTTACAAACTGCAAAGTCGCCCGGAAGATAGCCCGGGAAGCCGGAATAGAAGCGCCTGTTACCGAGGAAGTCTACAATATAATCTACAAAAATAAAGATCCTCGAACTGCAGTGGACTCCCTGCTGTCAAGGGATTTTAAGCCGGAATAAAAATCTTTATTTCACTACCATTCCATAAGCCCTCGTACCGGATAAGGGGCTCCACCTCGCAATCCAGCGCGCATGGAAAAGGGAAACCCGATTCCCCTGACAGGAGAACACGCAACCGAGGAGATCAGGAAACTTGTTTTTTCCCTCCATGATGTGCCCGGGACAACGAGAGACAGGCTCAAAGACAAGTTGTATAATGGAGCTTCCAGTGAACTTAGCCCGCATTGATCACACTTTTCGAGCAGAAACGGTTCAGAGTATTGGCAGTGTGGGTCGAAACCGTTCGACTGATTGTTTCCGTCCCCTTATCCCATCTTCGTCCCGATCATCATCACGATCATCGTCGTTCCCATCCTCGTCCCGATCCTTGTCTCGATCATCGTAGACAAAGATCGGGACAATGA
>CAYYVQ010000021.1:0-38443 GCA_964475205.1 uncultured Victivallales bacterium
TTGATCACACTTTTTCGAGCAGAAACGGTTCAGAGTATTGGCAGTGTGGGTCGAACCCGTTCGACTGATTGTTTCCGTCCCCTTATCCCATCCTCGTCCCGATCCTTGTCGTTCCCATCCTTGTCCCGATCCTTGTCTCGATCATTATCGACAAAGATCGGGAAAATGATCGTGATAAGGATAAAGAGGATTAAGATCGGGCAAACCCGGTTTGGCCTGCAATGGCTGTGCTATGGAACGTTTCTGCCGGAGGAGTGTGAGCAATGCGGGTTAACCTGTCTTTTTGGTCTAACCCCCGCATGTTGAAGAATTTAAAGAAGAACCACAATATATTGTGCTTAAAGGCTTGACAACCTGTGTAAAGAGTATTAGAAATTCAACTTGGAACAAGGAATTCAACGCTGAAGGTTTAACCTGACTTATTCATAAACCTTCGTTGGGAGAGTGCACAGGTTGCGGCAGATCAAGGGATTGTAGCAGGAAGCCGGGGGAAGGCGTGTTAGAACACTCCGAGGTCGGCTTTCAAGACAAGTTATTGAGATGTTGTGACATGTGTGCTCGCAGTAGATTGTTCATGAATAAGTCAGGTTAGGATGCAGGATACAATGTTTTTTTGTTTCAGGATTAAAAGACCTGCCTGAAACAACATCATTGTCGAGTCCTGATCATGTCGTTTGATGTATGCGGTCTGATATAGCCTGAAGGGCTGAATTTCTTTTTGAAGAATCAATTTTAGCTAGGAGCATTACCATGTCCAAGGCAACCAACCCTAATTCCGACCGCACTTTGAACTATGGACTTGATGGTTTTCAGAAAAGGTCCGGGCTCATTGTTCCTTTCCGTAAAGAAAAAATAGAGAAGGCAGTTCAACGAGCGGTCGACACTGTTTCAAAAACACTTGAAGCTCCGCTCAGCGAGGATATTGCCAGGCGCACGGCAAACCGGGTGGTAGATCAGCTCAATCGGCCCGGAAGCGAATACTACGTGTATCCTGATTCTGAAGGCAGAAGAGTTCCGCGAATTGAAGACGTCCAGGATCTGGTTGAAATTCTCCTTGCGGAAAGCGGAGAGACAATGGTTGTGGCAACTTATAAGCGTTACCGCAAGAAACGAGAGCTGGCCAGGAAACGTATTCGCGTAAGGGGACAAGCCGAACGTTCCGGAGTGGATGTGACCGATGCAACGCTTCTTCTTGTTGAATCGCCGTCGGAAAACATGACGCTGCCCTGGGATCGCAGGCGGATTATCAAGCAGATAATGGAACGCACGGAGCTTTCCCCTGAAATAGCTACAAGCGTGGCCAAATCCGTTGAGAACTGGGTCATCACCAACAACATGAAGACAATCAATACCACTCTGGTGCGTGAGCTGGTGAACAACGAGCTTGCCGAAAGGGGTTATCAACGGCAGCTTCGCGATCTGTCATTATACGGAGCGCCAAAGGATTTTGTGGACAGGCTGATGTTCAGCAAATCAACGGAAAACAGCAATATCGTCAACAACAATCCTGAAGCGGTTAATCTTGGTGTGGCTGAATTGATCCTGAAGCAGTGGGCTTTGGATACGATATTTTCCGCAGATGTTAAGAGAGCGCATCATACAGGCGCAATACATCTGCATGACCTTGGCTATCCGCACAGGGTATACTGTTCGTCCCACTCTGTTGAATACATCAAGAAATACGGTCTTCAGGGTCTGATTAATTTGAATACCGAATCCAGGCCTGCGCGTTCGGCGTCGGTCCTTACCGGGCACCTGAACACCTTTCTGGCGTCAATGCAGGCCAACTACGCCGGTGCGCTCGGGCTTGCGCATATTAATATTATGTATGCCCCGCTGCTTGAAAACAAGGAATGGAAGGAATACAAGCAGATTGCCCAGGAACTTGTATACAACGGGGCGCAGAACGCCTTCTCACGAGGCGGTCAGACCCTGTTCCTTGACTTTAACATTCATGCCGGTGTTCCCGGGTATCTCAAAAATGTGCCGGCCATCGGCCCGGGCGGAAAATACATGCTTCGTAAGCAGGACGGAACAAAGGTTCCCCTGGAGGAAGTCAAGCGGATTGAAGTTGATCCCTCGGGTTATCAGCTCATGGATCTGTATCTCAACGAAGGAAGCGTAAGAAGGCTGGTTATGCGGGAAACAGTCTCGAAAGACGGGGAAATCATGCGAGACGCTGAGATCGAAGACGAGCTGAAGCAATTCGGCGAGTCGATAGTAACTTACGGCGAGTATGCTTGTGAGACGCAGCTTTTCTGCAAGGCTCTTCTTGAGGTATGGGAAGAGGGGGACTGTCACGGACGGGTTTTCGAGTTTCCCAAATGTGATTTTCACCTGAGCCGCGAGACCTTTGAGGATCCCGAACAGCACAAGCTTTTCATGCAGGCCTGCAAACTGGCGGGCACAAACGGTTCGACCTACTTCGTTTTCGACCGTGACGAGGTTACCCTTTCGGCATGTTGCAGGCTGAGAACCACGGTCGAAAGCGACAGGATGTTGAAACACCCCGAATGCATGAGGTTTTGTGGATTCCAGAACGTTACCGTCAACGTTCCGCAGGCGGCATACCGTGCAGCTCGAAACGGCAGCCGGGATATCCTGGATTCTTTCCTGGATGAATTAGACAACACCATGGAACTGGTGGCCACTGCTCACATTGAAAAGAAAAATAGAATAGGCGAAATGATTTCCGAACCGGGCAAACCGCTTTGGCAGATAGGCCGCACTTCCTGCGATGGGAAGCCTTATGTCGACCTTGATACCTGCACATATATCATAGGTTTGATCGGTCTGAACGACGCAGTTAATTTTCTTATAGGCCGGCAGCTCCATGAAAGCAAAGAAGCTGCGCAGCTTGGACTGAGAATCGTGGCGCACATGTACATGAAGACCAAACAGCTCACAAGAAAATACGGCATGAAATTCACGCTCGAAGAGTCTCCCGCAGAAAGCGCTGCCCGGCGACTGGCGAAAACCGACCTGGTCTACTACAAGAAAGAAGCCGGCGACATAGTGAAGGGCGAGAACGAAGATATTGCTTACTATACCAACTCAATACACCTTGCGCCTGATGCCGACACGCCGCTGGTCGGACGAATTCGGGAACAGGCAAAATACCACAGCCTGATAGAATCCGGCGCAATTACCCACGCTTTTGTGGGAGAAGAGAAACCTTCGGCGCAGTCCATTGCAAAAGTCATCAAGGAAGTGTTTTTCCGCACGCAATCGGCGCAGCTCACAATTTCTCCCGAATTTACATACTGCAACAACTGCTATCACCAGATGCGGGGCCTGCTTGAAAAATGCGCGCGTTGCGGGTCGCAGGACGTATTCGGCGAAACCAGGGTGGTAGGATATTTCAGCAAGATAGAAAACTGGAACAAATCAAAAAGATATGGAGAACTCAAAGACCGGCACAAGGGCCGCTACACCCTGGCAACCGCCAGAGGCAAACAGGTCAAACGGAAGGTATCTGCCTGTTCAGGAGATTAGAAATGGAGAAAAAATACAAAGTCAGGGTATTTGGCAAGAGTGGCTGCGAGAAATGCGCGGTGCTCAATTCTCGACTAGACAAGGTTCTTAGCCGGGAGCAATGGCAGGATTTTGAAAAAGAATACATGGATCTTGAGACTGAAGAAGGCCTTGTAGGTCTTTGCAACGCAGAGTGTATCAATCCTCAGCAGATACCCGCGATGATGGTCACGGAAATAGATCCTGAATCCGGTTGCTACGAGCCGGTTCATCGAAAGAACCCCGGAGAACCCGATGAAATTTGCGGAAACTCGCGCCTGTATCAATATGTCGGGCTGCAGACAGACTACAGCGCTGAAGGAACAGGCGTGATATCTCCCAAAATGATAACGCACGTAATGACCGAAGCAATGTCATGATTCGTTCGGGCAAGAGTCCGGTTTATGGCCACCTTACCGGACCTTCAATGGTAGATTATTCCGGCCGACTTGCCGCTGTTTTTTTTCTCAGCGGCTGCAATTTCCGCTGTGGTTTCTGTCATAACCTTCAACTTATGGAATTTCAGGACAGCCGGCTGAGTTGGGCCGGGCTTGACCGGGCCTGTTTATCATTCAGCGAAAACTGGGTTGATGCTGCCGTGATCAGCGGCGGAGAACCTACGCTGTGCAAAGAACTCCCCGAGCTTATCACCTTTTTCCGTAATCACGGCTGGCGCGTCAAGCTTGATACAAACGGCTCAAGGCCGGATATGCTCAAGAAGATCATCGGCGAAATTGACTACGTGGCTATGGATATTAAGACGAGCCTTGAGCGCTATCCTGAAGTTACGGGTTGCTCCGACACTCTCCGCATATCAGAATCTATCGATCTGATTATGAACGCCCCTGTAGACTACGAGTTCCGGACAACCGTGATTGAATCTATCCATCCGGTTGAAACAATCAAGGAGGCTGTATCCCTGATAAAAGGAGCTCGGCGTTATGTGCTGCAACCATTCGTCCCACAGCCGGGTCTGCCCGACCCATCAATGGAAACGCTGCAGCGCACCTCGCCCGATTATATGCAAAAACTTGCCGGGACAATCGCCGGACAGGTCCAGGAAGCGCTTATCCGCGGGGAATAATTCCAGAACGACCGTGTAGTACAGAATGATATGCCGTTGGGCTATATGCAGATGAGGCAATCACCTCTTGTCCAGCATTGCGCGTAGAGCGCGTATGTGATCAGGCGTGGTACCGCAGCATCCTCCGATGATCCTTGCTCCTGCTTCCAGAACCGGCACAGCGTTTTCCGCCATTTGTTCAGGTGTTTCGGGGAAGACATCTACACCGCCTTTATTTACGGGCATTCCGGCATTTGCATGAACCAATATAGGCGTTTGACCGGCTACAGGCGACATAGTGTCTACAATGTGAGCCATTCGTTCCATACCGTTTCCGCAGTTTGTTCCCACTATATCGGCGCCGGAACGCAGCATCTCCTCAGCCATTTGCCGGGGCGAGACGCCCATCATGGTTCTGTAATCCCCTCGCACGGTCTGTTCAAAAGTGAAAGTGACGATTATTTCCAGTTTTGTATTTTCCTTTGCCGCCCGGACGGCGAGGCGGGCTTCTTCAAGATCGGCCATGGTTTCAATACAACACGCGTCAGAGCCGCCTTTTTCAAGAGCAATAACCTGATCCTTGAAAGCGTCGTAAACCTCTTCGTTAGTAACCTCGCCCATCATCACAATTTTTCCGGTAGGCCCTACCGAAGCTATTACTAAGTGATCGGGGCCCGCTGCTTTCCTCGATATTGAAGCGGCTTCTTCATTGATTTCAGCAACACGGTCAGCCGCATCGAAATGCTCCAGCTTGAAACGGGTCGCGCCGAAACTGTTGGTCTGGATCATATCCGATCCGGCGTTAATATAGGAACGGGCGACCTCAAGCGTTTCTTCCCTGCGGTTCAGGCACCATAATTCGGGACACTCTCCTATTTTAAGACCCCGGCTTTGCAAAGACGTCCCCCATGCCCCGTCGGAAAGAAGAACCTGTTTGCGCGCTCGTTCAGCAATGCTCATACTATACTCCTTAGTCCTTAACCTGTTCGGTTTTCCCTGCCATTTGCATTATATCGTCGAAGACTGCGGGCGCTTTTTTATGAAGCGCCTGAAGCATCATGGTCGCAGCCGTACGGATTTCCCATTGTGCATGAGGACTGCAACGCAGCTTGAATATATGCCTGAATTCGCGGAAGTTTGCTGAAACAACAATCTCCGTGGCGCAGGCATTGGGCAACACGAACCTTGCATCCTCGTTTTTCAGTCCGCGATCCTTCCACTTCATGTACATAGCGCCGATTTGTTCCATGTCTTTTTTAAAGTCCGCTGCGTCTTCTTTCTTAACCGCGGGCGGCATTACATATTCAAAGTCCCCCTCTGCAACATATCGCTGGCTCTTCTGGGAAACCGACATGAGCCTGTGCCGCACAAGTTGATGCGTCATGGCCCGGGAGCATCCGCAAATGCGGAAGGTGGCATACGCATGCTCCAGGGGCGATTCGTGACCCATCTGGATGAGCCTCAAGAGCAGTTTATTGTTCTTGTTCCCTGTTCCCGAGCTTTGGTAACACGTGCGCGCAGCCGCTTCAATTACCTCCTCGGGATTCGGGGTTATCGCGACCAGTTCTACTTCCACTTCTTTCTAATCTCCTTTCTCTGTCTCAGGATCCTGCCTGGCGCTTACAAAAAGAACCGAGCAATAGCCCACTACCGATTTACTGCCGCGTTTCGGGCTGTCGCCCGAGTTGGCATATTGCAGAAACTGTATTCGGTTTGCGCCCTTTTTACGGGCCACATTCATTGCGGCGCAAACCCCTCCCCGCGCGCACATGGCAGTTTGCAACCCGGGGTATGGTTTTCTTTCCTGTTTACGCAGGTGCAATAGAAGCTTTTCAACATTCAACGACTGCATTGCCTTGATTGTGGATTTATCAACAACTGAAGCCGTTTTATGCGACGGGTAATGGGAAAGGTCCGTGCTTGCAAGCGTCAGCGTTTTTTTGTTGCCGGAAGCTTCCACGATTGCATCCGCCAGTATTTCGATGTTTTCCTGTGAAGGAGTTCCGAAAAGCACCGGCACAATTTTGAAATCCTTCTTCAGCGCCTGGAGAAAGGGAAGCTGAACTTCGATTGTGTGATCCCTGGCGTAGGCGGAAGCGCTGAAGACAATATCTTTATCGGCATTGACCAACCTTTGCGCCAATTTGGTGTCTACAGGCGTTTTTCCAAGCGGCGTCTCAAAATAATCGTGTGGAGCTATCAGCGCTACGACGTTTTGAAAGGTGTCATGTCCTATGATTATTACAGTATCAAAATCGGCTTTCGCCAGCATTTTATGCGTGTGGGCTGCAACGCTGCCTGAATACACATAACCTGCGTGAGGAGCCACGGCCCCGCATATTTTTCCCGCGGATTCATGAGACACACCGGCTGCCATTTTCTGGATTTTATCGCGCAGCTTTTCTTTGTTTCCGGGATAGAAGGAACCTGCAAAGCGTGCGGCGCGAATATTAGTTTGGTCTGCTTCGACAGAAGCTTTTCCTTCTTTTCCGTACACGACACAGGGCAAAGAAAACGTGGCCACACCAAGGAGCATAATTCCGGCCAACAAGCTGATTTTCCGGTAACAATTCATAATTTTTAACAAGTCCGATTTTCTAGCCCCACCCGGGCAGCAGTTGCAATAGGAAGTTCAGCCCTGTTCCTACTATCAGTGTAACGCTGATCATAACAAGGGCGGATTTCATCATGCCTGTAATTCCCAGCTCTTTAACCATCACAGCAAAAGTAGCTACACAGGGGAAATACATTGCCAGAACCACGCTGGCTACAACAACCTGTCTCGCGTTCAGTCCCAGTGGAGCAAGCATGCCAACGGCAACGTCTTTTCTCAAGAATCCTATAACCAATCCTCCTACCGCCTCACCGGGAAGTCCGAAAAGCCCGGAAACAAACGGCCGGCAGAACCTGGCCACAAAGGCAATAATTCCTGTAGCATACATGATATTAACGATCAGAACCCCGAACAAAACCCACGGAACCGCTTCGCGTATGAACCAGATCACCCGCATCATGACTTTTTTCCCAATACCCTTCCAGTAAGGGATGCGATAGGGAGGCACATCCATAAGAATTTCCGGGCTTTCTCCGCCGATCAAGCGGTTCATCAACAACCCCAGAACCACCCACACAAAGAGCAGGGTCAGGAAGATGGGCAAAAAGGCCTTTGCCCCAAATTCTCCGGCAAGCCCGGCAATCATGGCAATCTGAGCCATGCATGGAACGCTTATAGCCATGAGGGTAGCTGAAATAAATCTTTCTCTCTTGTTCTCCATTATCCGGCTGGACAATACTCCCGGGACGTTGCAGCCAAGCCCCAGAAGCATGGGGATGATTCCCATGCCGTGCAAGCCTACACGGTGCATTATAGTGTCGGTAAGCACCGCAAGCCTAGGCAGGTAGCCGGAATCTTCGAGAAAGGAAAGAACCAGATAGAAAGAAAAGACATAAGGCAACACGGCTGCAAACGGAACATAAAGGCCTGTTGACAGCAATCCCATGGATTCGGTGAAATGCAGTTCGCCTTCCTGGAGTTTGCCTATAAGTATGTCATGCGCAAAACCGGAGCCGCCAAGCAGCCCGGATAACTGCATCAGCGCAGGCTTCCAGGCATTTTCGAAGATCGGATCGAATACGAACGATATCAGACCTTCCCCTATGAAGCGGATTACCTCGAAGACCGCGGCAAGCACAAGCAGTGCAATCAATATTCCGCTGATCGGCTTTACTGACGCCTCGCCGAGCCTGTCAAGAAACGTATGATGTCTGTGGGTCAGCTTCTGAACCTTCTTTATAATTTCGCCAATCCTCTGCCATCGCTGTTCTTCGTCATAATCATATTTTGCAGGGCTTGCCTCAGGCATTCTATCAACCAGCGTCTTGGCGCCCATCCCGGTTATCGCCACAGTGGGAACGCAAGGAACTCCAAGTATTGATTCCAGGCCTTCGGCGTCTATATGAACCCCGGTGTGCTCAGTCTCGTCCCAGAAGTTCAGGGCCACGATGGTTCTTTTTTTTCTTTTCAAGATCTGCAAGGTCAGGTTAAGGCTGCGCTCAAGGTTGGTTGCATCCATAACCACTACAACTATGTCTTCTTCAGAAAGCTCATTCAGCATTTTGACAGCCACATCTTCGGCAGGTGAAGTGGCTTCCAGGGAATAAGTGCCGGGAACATCTATTACTTCGGCTTTTTCTTTGCCTATAGGCATGCGTCCACGGGTAAATTCCACAGTTGTTCCCGGGTAGTTGGAAGATAACACGTTAGCGCCGGTGAGGCGGTTAAACACCACGCTCTTCCCGACATTGGGATTGCCCATTAGAAGAACTTTCATCTCTCGTTGTTTCCTCCGCTCTCAACCATAATCCTGCGTGCCATTCCATGGCCCAGAGCCACCTGGGAGTTCCCGATTCGAACGGTCACAGGTCCCCTGAAAAAAGAGCTGTTGACGATCCTCAATTCGACCCCCGGACGGATTCCTATTGCTTCCAACCTGCCCAGAAGTCCGAACCCGCCGTCAATTTCCTTTACTTGACCGGTATCTCTGCTTTTCATCTCTGTAAGCTTGACAATCCTGCTCACTGCTCAGCCCCCTGTTCCTGTGTCCGTTCCAACTTTTTCTCAAAATCGACCAGAAATTTGTCCAGTTGCTTCCTCTTGCTTACAATGTTTCCGCCGTTCCTGACGAATTCGGCAAAGCGAGTCAGCCAGTCCCTGCCGGCTCTCGGGCACTCTTCAATAAAACGGGCAAAATAAGTCAGCCTGTCGAGCACCTGTCGATCCATCACGTGTTCCATCCTGCAGGCATTTTCTTCTGCAAGCTTATTGTCAATCAGAAGGACTTCCGTGAGGAAGTTGCGTATAACATTATGATGCCGGGTAACTTCTTTTGCTATTCTTCGGCCGCTCGGAGTCAGTTTTGCTATCTCATAGGGCGAATACTTCACCAGCCCCTTGTCCGCCAGGTTGTGTAACGCAGCGGTTACAGTCGACTTGTGAACCGAGAGGTTTTCAGCTATATCTCTCACTCTTGCAGGCCTTTTTTCCCTCTCGAATTCCAGTATGACCTCCAGGTAATCTTCCAGTTTTTCTGATAATGACTGATTCATATTTTTAATTTTCGCATAGAAATGTTTTATATGTCCAACATTATTTTGTTTTGCAAACAATTCAGAGGGCATTTTTTCACCTTGAATTCGGGCAACATCCATGCGCTTGCCGCGGGCGGAGCCCACATGTGCTTGACAATCAATGCCCTCCATTCTAATTTCCGACTGTGTAACGCAATCTGTCCGCTTGCTGCACAACGAGATGTGCAGCCGGGATTTTACTGAAAGGATTTTTGTTATGGCTTTCGGAGAAGGTAAAATATGGTATGACGGAAAGACAGTCGACTGGAAGGACGCAACTTGCCACATAATGAGCCACGTTGTGCACTACGGTTCTTCAGTGTTCGAAGGCATGCGGTGCTACGAAACCGACAAAGGGGCTGGAATTTTCCGGTTAGGTGAACATATGTCGCGTCTTTACGATTCGTCAAAAATTTACCGTATACCAATTCCTTATTCGCAGGAGGAATTCGAAAAAGCTGTTATCGAAACAGTAAAGATCAACAACCTTAAATCCTGTTATATACGACCAGTCGTGTTTCGCGGGGTAGGAAGCATCGGGCTTAATCCGATGGATTGTGCCACGCATTGTGCGGTAGCTGCCTGGACATGGGGCAAATATCTCGGGGAAGATGCTATGGAAAAAGGCGTGTCGGTCAGGGTGGCTTCATGGAACCGGGCCGCCCCAAACACGTTTCCGGCAATGGCAAAGGCGGGGGGAAACTATCTTAATTCCCAGCTCATAAAGCTGGAAGCCGTTCTTGACGGTTATGCCGAAGGCATAGCGCTTGACAGTTTCGGATTCATCTCGGAAGGCGCAGGCGAGAACATCTTCCTGGTACGAAACGGAACAATTCACACTCCTCCGTCAAGTTGCGCAATCCTGCCTGGAATTACGAGGGACTGCATCTTCACAATTGCAGAAGACCTGGGATGCCGGGTGGAAGAGCATGTGCTGCCCCGGGAGTCACTGTACATAGCCGACGAAGTCTTCTTTACGGGAACAGCCGCCGAAGTTGCGCCGGTTACAAAAATAGACAATATTGAAATAGGAAACGGCAAACGAGGGCCAATCACCGAAAAGATCCAGTCAGAGTTTTACAATATCGTCGAAGGCAGCATCCCAGATCGGCATGGCTGGCTGACCTATATTTAAATCCTGATGGACGCCAACCGGGGAGGATCAGCCCGTTGAAGAAGACGCTTAAAATACAGAAAATTCACCAGGAAGCCGTGACGCCGCATTATGCGCATCCCGGAGATGCCGGCTTGGATTTGTTCGCATTTGAAGACGCTTTTATCCCATCGGGCGAATATAGACGCGTTGGCACGGGAGTGCGCATCGAATTGCCCGAAGGAACAGAAGGCCAGGTCAGGCCGAGAAGCGGCCTGGCTTTAAAACACGGGGTGACGGTTCTTAACAGTCCCGGCACCGTGGATGAAGGATATCGTGGTGAAGTGGCTGTTATACTTATTAATCACGGGAAAGAGGATTTTGTTGTATCAAGGGGGATGAAAATCGCCCAGATGCTTATTAAGAATGTTGAAACCGTTAATCTTAGTGAAGTCGCCAGCCTTTCGGAAACAAGCAGAGGAGACGGCGGCTTCGGTTCAACCGGCTGAGCCGGTCTGGGGATGAATGCCGCCGGCGGTTTGGGCAAGTAGATTCATTTGTTTCAGACGTGGCGCGAGCTGCCTTTGCACCTCGCGAACGCGGCATCATTCCGTTTGGCCGCGCAGGGATGGATTATTATCATTAGCCGTGATTATTCGTGCAATGCCGGGGTAATCCGGGGTAAATTTTAAAAATCTATTGCAGGAAATTCTATCTGCCGGTCAGCAGATGTGTGGATATCAGTATAATTTCAAAAGAGGAAAACATGAACGTCAATCCATGGGGAAAGGTCTTGTTTGGAAGCGAACAGGTTATGGCCAGATCTTATCAGAAATGGTCCGCCCAGCCCGTGGACCAGGAATTCAGCCATTCATCAGAGCCTGAACCTGCAAAACAGACGTCAATTGCCGCCGCGAAAAGCATAGCGGGTCCCGGTACCTTCTTTGGAAAAGCCAGGCGCACGCTTACTTTTCTTCCTGCAACCAAGCCGGGCTGGCGCTTTGACAGGTCTGACCTTCCCGAGTCAATGCCGATCCCTGTTTCGATAAACAATATATGGACTACTGCGAGGAATATAGTTCTATCCAGCGGTTCGCCGCACAATTATATGCGAATGGTTGAACATATTGTTGCGCTTAAAGTAGGGCTTCGGATTGACAATGCGGTGGTGCGAATGGATTCCGGCGACCCGCCCCTGTTTGACAGGAGCAGCCTGGACCTTGTTGAAACAGCGCAGGCGGCGGGCATACAGGAAACAGACATGGATTCCCATTATGTAACCGTAAGGCAACCGGTTTCGGTTGTGGGGCCGAGGGGGAGTTTCCTTTCCTTCCTGCCCGCGGAAAAGGGGTCTTCAGTTCTGTATATTGATTGCGCAATAGATTTCAGATCTGCCATCGGGAAACAGCGGATCAGGTTTCCGGTCTGTCCGAAACATTTCAAATACGGTTCTTTTGCCCGAACCAATGCACCCCTTCTTACTATGTTGTACTGCAAAACAATAGGCAAAATTTTTGCTGATATACGCAATCTGGGGTATACAACAAAAAACATACTGATTGCCGGGCCAAACCGTTACCTGAATACTCCGCGCCTTTACCACGGGAACAAATCTCTAGAGGCAGCCTGGCACAGAGCGGTTCTCGATCTGCTTGCGGCAATAGCCCTTATTGACAAGGGAAGGCTGGCGGGCACGGTTATATCCTACAAGGCGGGCCACACGCTGGATGTCAATATGATCAAAGAACTGTACAGGCAGGATCTTCTTGTCTCACTTTGATTTCTTATGGAATACAAGGTCACAAGAATCCAAAAGCCGCCGGTCGATAATCCTGACTGGGACAAGGGGCCATGGACCAGGATCAAATCCTTAAAGCTTGAAAACACCCTGGGCGCGGCTCCGGTTCATTTTCCCGAAACGGAAGCTAAAATCGCGCACGACAACAGTTCGCTGCATGTAATCTTCCGGGTCAAGGACAGTTATGTTCTGGCAACCAAGACAGTCGACCAGGAAGCTGTCTGCCAGGACAGTTGTGTTGAGCTTTTTTTTACACCGGGTCCGGATCCTTCAATGGGGTACTTCAATATCGAAGCAAATTGTGCCGGAACAAAGCTTGCAAGGTTCCAGACTGCTCCAGAAAAAGACAAAATTCTCCTTGCTCCTGAACATTTGAAGCTGATCAAAACTTCAGCTTCCATTTCCGGGCCGGTGAAAGAAGAGATGACCGGCGCCGTTACCTGGACCCTCCAGCACAGGATTTCCTGTTCAGCGCTTGAGCCGTATTTCAAAATCTCAAAGCCGCTGACAGGTCAAATATGGCGGGCAAACCTGTACAAGTGCGCAGACCAATCATCGCATCCTCACTGGCTATGCTGGTCGCCTTTAATAACGGAGAGTTTCACCTACCATGTTCCTCAATGTTTCGGACAGCTTATAATGGAGTAATACCCGGCGTAAGACCTCGTGTCACTTCAGGGGCGTCTCGTTGACAACTCTTATTCTGCCTGCAATCTGAGGGTCGGGTTCAAATAGTTTCAGGAAACCCCTGGTAGCAAAAAATTGAGCGGGTTTTGAGTCTGTAACAAACAATGCCTCGCCTCCTGTCCGCTCCAGTATTCCGGTTCCTGACTTCACTCCCATGATAAAAAGAATTGTGGAGAGCGCGTCGGCATCGGCAGCGGAGTCTGATATAACCGTGACCTGGGCCATGCCTTGCACCGGGGCGCCGGTTCTCGGATCAAGGATATGGGCATATTTCCTGCCGGCTATCTCTACAAACCTCTCATAGTTGCCAGAGGTAGCGACTGCTGCGCCGTTGGAAAGCCGGATCCTGCCAAGAATTGCTTCCGGAACGAAAGGATTTCGCACACCTATGCGCCATGGTTCATTTTCCTGCCTTTTCCCGGCGCAACGCAGGTTGCCCCCGATGCCCACAATGAAATTTCCGGCGTCCCGGGCCTGCAACTCTTCATAGCAGCGGTCCACTGCATAGCCTTTAGCTATACCTCCCAGATCCAGTTCCATTCCTTTCTGGTCAAGGGACACAACCGCGGCACGGTTTGTGTGGTTTCGGTTGTTTTCTAACCAGCGAATTGTTATTTTCCGGTAGTCCACGAGGTTTTTTGCCGTCTTAATTTCTTCTGCAACAGGAATGCCCTCAGGCTCATTGCTGCCTCCAAAGCCCCATGTTTTCGTGAGCGGACCGACAGTTGGATCGAAAACGCCCCTTGAGATTTCAGCGTATTGAACGCCCATCTGGAGGACTTTGAGCGTTTCACCCGAAAGCCTGACACCCTTTTCACCTGCGCGGCGGGAAATGGCTGAGAGTTTACTTCCAGGCCGGTATTTGCTGAGTCTGCCTTCCAACTCTTCCGTAATTTTTTCGCAAATATCAAGGTAATCGTTGACTTGAGTCCCGGCTGTGCCAGGCATTGTCAGTTCCGCAATCGTCCCCATACACTGCCAGCTTCTCAAAACGTTTGAAGAGACAACAGGCTTTGAGCAACTTGAAAGAGCAAGCGCCATGACAACGATTGAACAGGTAATAATGCTGCGCCAGGCGGTCATAACATTTCCGCTTCTCTGCGCAATTCCGCCGCCTTCTCCGTATCGCCAAGCTTCTCAAACACTTCAGCAGTTTCAGAAAGAAAATTGGAGTACACCCGCTGAAGGTAGGGAGTATCATAAGTATCCAGCATTTCCCTGTAAAAGGCGCGGACCTTGGGAAAATTTGCGGGTTCAGGCTCAAGACGGTATATCTCTTCTCGTGGCTTGTAAACCAGGCGTCCCCGTAGAATCATATCTTTCAAGACCTGCAACAGCATGCGGTTGTTGGCAAAGACATCTTTGCTCTCGGCTGCCTCTTTCTTTCCGAGATGCGCCCAGTAAAGCGCGTGAGCCTGTGGAGTGCGCCAGTCAAGCGGTCCGTATAAATGGTCTGCTTCCTTCATTATGCCGGGCAACAACTTGTATCGCTTTTTCAGTTCTTTGGTCTTGTCAGCATCCCTGGCGAGATCTACGTAATCAGGAAAGCCGTCCCCGAAAAATTCAGACATCTTTTCCGCCCAGGCTTTCTTGAAGAACAGATGGGCAGGATCAGATCTGCCGCCGATCTTGTGCTGAAATATCCAGCCCAGGTTGAGATACAATTCGGGATCATGCCTGTTGTACGGAATCCCATTATCCCTGAGGAGTTGTATGCCGTTTTGAACCCAACGCCACTTGTCTTCTTCGCGGGGCATAAGCGCGCTCACGTTGTAAGCGAGATTCCACGCGTGGAACCACCAGATTTCCGCATGGCGGGGTTCAAGTTTGGTAATCCAATCGGAAAGCTGGACAAGTTCGAATATTCTGCCTGTATTTTGGAGGTCAACCATTCTAACCCAGAGCATATCTGCAAAAAGGCCCCTGAATCCTCCCAGCGCAACCATGCTGAACGCCACCATGGGCGGCATTTCCGTATGATGCCGAATTTCACCGGCATAATTGCTGCGGCGCATGCCAAGGACAATGTTATGCTGTACCGCCGCGGCCGCAAAACAGCAAATACAAATCGCAGCAATTACAGATGCCGGCAGTCGTTTTCTGTCTTCCTGTTTCATTATTCTACTTAAATTCCTTTCCCGACAACACAACCCAGGCCACACACCCCAGGAGCAAAGGCGCGGCAATTCCCATTGCAACCAACGCCTCTAAAGTGAGCGACCATGGGATAATTTGTCCGTCAGACAAACTGTCAAGCGCATTGAATCTGGAAAGAGGCTCAAATATCAAGGAAAGTCTTTCAGCAAAGCTTTCCATGACTTTTTCAACAGCTCCCGGCTCGACATAAGCCCCGTGGTGATGTGCGTGAGGCTCCGGGGCAGATCGGAAATAATCTGCGAGTAACGCGACTGCCGCAATGCAGGAGCTGACGAAAGCCGCAACGGGGAAACTGAAACACGCGCCAGCGGCGAGCCCGGCCGCTGCTATCATGCCAAGTTGGGAGATTCCGACAATAAAACTGCGAAAAAGGTTAAACTCAAATGTTCCGGCCTCTATCATAACTGCAAGCCCGCCGTGCGGATCCAGCATGATCGTGGCTTCGTCGTTACCCCCGGTGTTTGAATACATTGCTTCAATCTCCACATAACGCTTCGGGCTACTGTCAGCGGCAGGGCTGAAGACGGCCATGGGAATATCAAGCGAGTATCTCCCGGCCGGGTAGTCCACGATCCCGTGTGTAAAACTGTTTGTATGACCAACGCAGCTTACCTTCCAGGTTCCGGAAGCCGTTAACCGCTCCAGTCCAGGCGTCATGAATTTGAAATCCAGGGAACAATACTTCGAATTCCTGAGTATCAGGTCTACAGGAACCCTGAAAATCCACTTTCCGGATTCTCCCGGCGATACGGTGTAATGACGGAAAATCATCCGGCGTCTAATTTTCTCAACAATCTCCTGGTCCGTAGCGCCCGAAGGAATGGCTTTCTGTCGCTTTAATTCAGCCAGCCGTTTTCTCGCCTCGCGTGTGAAATCCCTGTTGATCGGGGGGAATGACCGGCGCGCGGTTACCACCCTTGTCCTGGCATTGCGCACCTCGCCGGCGTCTGCCGCAGACGCCATCCTCACAGATACGATTGCGTAAACCAGCAGGAACGCTGCAGCAAGGGCCACAAAATTCAGCGCCATGATGCCAAGCCATTTACCGAGCCAGATTTCAATCTTCTGCAAGGGTTTTGTGACAACAACATGTATCCTTCTGTCGGCCGCTTCCCTGGAAACTTCGCCGCACGAAACCCACAGCGTAATCACTGAGAGTATAAGAACCGCAACTGCCAGAGAATACCTGATCGTAACCGACAGCTCACTCGCAAGAACCCCGTCCCCCCGGGTTGAAAGAGAAACAGCAAGGACCGACAAGATAAAAAACATGCCGGCACAGGCTGCTGTTCCCGATCTTGCCAGCTTTCTAACAGTGTCCTTTGCTATTGCAGATATTTTTCGTAGCATGACTGTACCTAATACTCGGCAGCCGTTTACAGACTGTATCCCGGTTAGTCGGATTCACGCAGAAATGAGGGAAGGCTTTCCTGCATGGCAACAGGCTCTCCATTTGTATTTGCTGAAACATCCTCGAACACCCTGACAAAGAAATCCTCGAGCCTTATTGAAGGGTGGTCGATTATAGGTTCCTCTCCGGCTTTTTTAGCGGCAACTTTGACAAGAGTTCTGAAATTCTTTTCGGACAAGGCCGGAACATTAAACCTGATGCGTCCGGTTTGCTCAAGCAACTCCTTTACTCCGCCCTCCGCCCTGGTTCGGCCTGAATACATGATGGAGATCCTGTCACAAACATCTTCAACGTCCGCCAGCAAATGGGAAGACAGAAGTATCGTTTTGCCGTGGAGCCGCAGATTGCAGAGCAGACTTTTAACACGCCTGCACGCAATCGGATCCAGGCCGGCGGTGGGTTCATCAAGAATAATCAACTCAGGATTATTTATCAAAGCCTGGGCCAGACCCACTCGCCGGGTCATACCCTTGGAAAACTCGCTTATTGCCCGGTCCGCATGGCGAATCAGACCGGTCATTACCAGAAGCTCCTCTACTCTCCGTTCAAGTTCGGTTTTATTTATGCCGTAAAGCCGTCCGTAAAACTGGAGCGCTTCCCTTGCCGTCAGGTATTTATGCAAATAAGACTCTTCCGGAAGATAGCCGATCTTCTCTTTAACACCCACATCGCGAGGAGGCGCGCCCAAAATGGAAATATCACCATCATCCGGAAAAAGGAGGCCCAGCAGCAGCTTGATTGTTGTGCTTTTTCCTGATCCGTTGGGACCAAGAAGGCCGAAAATTTCTCCTTTCTTTACCGTAAAGCTCAGGCCATCAACCGCTTTTACCTTCGGTCTTCTCCAGAAGTCGCAAAAAACCTTAGTGGCCTTTCGCATTTCGATTGCCGAGGACACACTGTTATTCATCCAGTCACCGCCATTTCACCGCACGCGTCTACATATTTGCGCGCTTGGTCAATATCTCATTTCAACTCTCTGTTTCGAAACAAAAGTATTCCCGCCGAGAGCGCTCCTGCAATATATAAGACTGCATATAACGCCGCGTTGCACATGTAGCCGGCGCTGATCCTCCCGCCTCCTGTCAAATCATCCGCGCGCCAGAAGTGTTGCCAGTTCGGAAACAGTCTATAGAGCAGACCCGCAACAATACTGCGGTCCGCAAACCTGCCGAACAGCCAGTCGCTTGCAAGCCCCAGGAAAAACAATCCTACCAGAACAAACAACGTCGATGCAGTGTTTAAACGTGAGGAAAGGGCAAGTGTTACAGCGCCTATTACCGCCAGAGCCATTGTCACAAGCGCCGAGGCGTTAACCAGCCGCCAGTCGAACCGGAAGGAGAACGGGCTGAATTGTCCGGTTCGATCAAAAAATGCGATCAACACTGATCCAGCCAGGAGCGCTGCCGGAAGCAGGAACATGACAGATGCGGTGAAAGAACGATTTGTTCTGTAGTTTATTGCCGCGCTTATGCAGTATGCCGCTATAACTGCTCCAAACGTAACCATCGCAGACCTGGCGTCCAGAATGTACCCCTGGATGCCTTCGTTCCAGGAAAATTTTTCCGCGGCCCTTTCGCTGAGCAGTGTAGCAAGACATGCGGAAGCGGAAAACAGCAACACGATCAAAAGTATTCCGGCGTATTTTGCCGCAAAGAAAAGTTCGCGGCTTACTGGTTTGCTCAGCACAGCGTTGGCCGTATCGTCGTTGAGTTCCTTCGCAAGGGCGGTGCATGCGGCAAAACCGACAACAAAAAGCCCCAGAAAAAAATGAAGTGAAAGCGCGCTGTCCCTGGCAAGTTTTCCCTCTTCGCCGAATTGAAAAAGCCGTATTAGAGGAACCATGCCGGAGATCACCACACACACGCTGGTCAACAGCAGCAGAACCGGCTGACGCACAGTTGCTGCGGCGCTCATGGAGCTCAACGACAGAAACTGTCTTGACCGGATCATGGGAGTGGATAACCTCTTATGGTAACCAGCAACCGGATGGTTCCGTTTATTCGCCTTCGTTGTCTTTTTCGGCCATCGCGGCTTTTCTGCTCAGCCTTACCCGTCCGCGTTCATCGATTCCGATGCATTTAACCCACATCTGATCGCCGACCTGGCAGATATCTTCAACCTTGTTTACCCGGAAATCAGCCAATTCACTGATGTGCACCAGTCCTTCAGTGCCGGGGAGAATCTCGACAAATGCGCCAAAGTCCTTAACGCCTTTTACTATACCGTTGTATGTAACGCCCTCTTCCGGTTCCGCGGTTGTGAGTTGCACTTCCCGAACCGCCATGTCCATAGACTCCTTGTCTACCGCGAAGATACTGACCTTGCCGTCCGGCTCCACATCAATTTGAGCGCCCGACGTCTCTGTTATCCGGCGGATATTTTTGCCTCCCGGACCTATCAGCGCCCCGATCTTCTCAGGGTCAATCTGGATTTCGTGAATCCTGGGCGCATGCTCTGACAGTTCTTCTCTTGGCGTGCTCAGAATCGATTCCATAAAGTCCAGGATTTCCCCGCGAGCCTTCCGGGCCATCTGAAATGCGCTTTCTACTATATCCCATCTCAAGCCGGCAATTTTCAAGTCCACCTGAAAGCCGGTGATCCCGTCGCGTGTGCCTGCAACCTTGAAGTCCATGTCTCCGCAATGGTCTTCTTTGCCAAGTATATCGGTCACCAGTTTCGCTTCTCCTTTACTGCCTGAAAAAAGCCCGATAGATATGCCTGCTGCAGGCCTCTTTATCGGCACGCCGGCATCCATCAAAGCAAGAGTTCCTACGCATACACTGGCCATGGAGGAAGAGCCATTTGAGCCCATCACATCCGAGACCAACCGCATCGTATAAGGGTAATCATCGGGAAGAATCGCCTCCAGACTCTTTTCGGCAAGCGCCCCGTGTCCAATTTCTCTTCTGTTGGTAAATCCAAGCCGTCCAACTTCTCCGACACTGTAAGGAGGGAAGTTGTAATGCAGCATAAACTTCTTTTCCTCGACTCCTCCGGTAACCGCGTCAAGTGACTGCATGTCCGATTTGGTGCCCATGGTCAAGGTGCCCAAAGCCTGTGTCTCGCCCCTGTTGAACAATGCGGACCCGTGTGTACGCGGCAGAAATCCTACCTGCGCGCTTAGTTCCCTGAGCTCGTCCAGTCCTCTGCCGTCAATACGCCTGTCATTCTCAAGAACGTTTTTGCGTACCAGTTCAGTTTCAAAACGATCATAAGCGGATCTGAACTGTTCGTCGGTCATTTCCTCGAACTTTTCGAGCAGAGCTTCCTTCGCCTGCGTCTTTATCTCCGCGATCCTGTCCTGGCGTTCGAGTTTGCCTGCAATCATGAGAGCTTCAGCCAGTTCCCCGCCTGCCTGCTCGCGAAGCGCGTCCAGTATAGTGTTGTCAGGCTCTTCAACGGGCGGAGGTTCCGGAACTCCGAGTTTTTTTGCCAACTCAAGCTGCGCATCAATAAGCTTATCACATGCCTCCTGCCCGCATTTCATGGCTGCAACCATATCATCTTCCGGTATCTCGGATGCGGAACCCTCTATCATCATAGGCAGATCGCGACTTGAACAATAGATCATGTCAAGATCACTCTCTTCCCGCTCGGAGTGAGTAGGATTGATGACAAATTCGCCGTTGATCCGGCCGACACGCACACCTGCTATAGGGCCCTGGAAAGGAAGATCAGATATCATCAGCGCTGCGCTGGCAGCAGTAATGCTGAGCACGTCGGAATCATTTTCGTTGTCCGCCGACAGGAGCATGTTGTTGATCTGGACCTCGTTCCGGTAACTTTCTGGAAAGAGAGGTCGAATAGGCCTGTCCGTCAACCGGGCCGTCAACACTTCTTTTTCTGCAGGCCTGGCTTCCCGCTTGAAAAAACCGCCGGGGAATTTGCCTGCTGCATAAAATTTTTCCCTGTATTCAACTTGGAGAGGAAGAAAATCTATACCTTCCCGCGGCTCGTCGGACCTGGTCACCGCTGAAAAAAGAATTGTGTCTCCCAGTCTGACCGTTACGGAACCCGCAGCCTGCCTGGCAAGAACGCCTGTTTCGATTGTAATCGTTTTTTTTCCTATTTCTACTTCTACCGCTGTTGTATCTTTCATTTTTTATCTGCCTTTTCTGCTTGTCCGCTTTCCTGCGTGCTTGCCGCATACAAACGCAATTCAACCGTCTTTTTCATGCCTGGTGAAAGAAGATTCGTGAATGCGCCTGAAGCTATCTGCGTATTTTCAGTCTCTTGATGAGATCCCTGTACCGGTCCTCATCTTTTCTTTTGAGATAGTCTAACAGGCGCCTTCGAGCTGACACCATCTTTATCAGGCCGTAGCGGGAGCTGTGGTCTTTGTGATGTTCCTTCAGGTGATCCGTCAGCTTCTCGATGCGCTTTGTAAGAAGAGCCACCTGGACATCAGATGAACCGGTGTCTCCTTCGTGAATCTGAAACTCTTGCTCTATTGCCTTCTTATCTATCTGACTCATATTTCCTTTTACCTTCATCTTTAACTTGGAACCGAACTATATACCGCATCTGCTATATATGTAAAGCGATTCTTCCAACCTTTTTTCGGTCCAGGATTCTGTGAGTAGCCTGAACATCTTCTTTTACTCTTTTAGAAAGCGCTTCAACACTGTTGTATTTGCGTTGTTGCCTTATTTTACGAACAAAGAATATCTCCATATCCTCTCCATAGATATCTTCATCCATGTCAAGGAGGTGGGCCTCCAATTGTGCAGGGCCGCTTTCATCTGGCATGTCAAATGTCGGCCGGCAGCCAAGACTCAAGGCTGCCATGGAGAATCTGTTTCTGTGCCTGGCAAATCCCGCGTAAACTCCCGCCGGGGGCAGAATCTCGTCTTCCAGCTTCAGGTTTGCAGTTGGAAAGCCCATTTCTCTGCCTTGTCCGCGCCCTCTTGCAACTTTGCCTAGAACGCTGAAAGGTCTGCCGAGCATCACTTCAGCCTCTTCGAGATCTCCGTTGCGCACTGACGATCGGATACGTGTGCTTGATATCATCCGGCCATGGCGTTTTACCCCTCGTGTAACATTCACTTCAACGTTCCAGTTACCAGCCAGCTTCTTAAGAAGGCGGACATCGCCCTTTCCTCTTGAGCCATATCTCCAGTTTTCCCCCACTACAATTTCGGCCAGCAATTCCGACCTGCTGCATAAATGATCAACAAAATCCACAGGAGAAGTGGCTGCAATGCCGGGGGTAAAATCGATTAACATGCAAACATCAACCCCGAGCGTTGCCAGTAGTTTCATTTTATGGTTTGTAGAGGTCAGCAGCTCCGGCGCGGCGGAATCAACCAGGAGCCGTGGATGCTCCCTGAATGTAAATACCCATGCATGTCCGTTCAGTTGCCGGGCCCTGCGCAACGTTTCCGATATAATTTTTAAATGTCCGCGGTGCAATCCGTCAAAAAAACCAGCAGCCAGGACAACTGGTTTTCGAGTATATTTAAGCGAATCAAAATTTTCTACAATCTTCATCTACCCGGATAAATTCGATTTTACAGCCCTGGTTGTCTGGCGGGGCCTTGGATTGTTGATATGCGGCCTAAAGTCACAACTTTTTCAGCCAGTTCGTCTCTGGTCATGCCTATAAGATCTTCAAATGCGATTGATTCCGAAACGGAGAACTCGCCGCATTCGGTCCTGCGCAGTTCCTCAAGATGAGCTCCGCAATCTAACGCATCGCCGACATCTGAACAAAGTGTGCGCGCGTATGTGCCTTTTGAACATTTAAGCGTAAATTCCACGCGTGGCAGCTCGAAACTCCGCATTTTGAATTCATAAACATGAATTAAACGGGATTTTCGCTCTACTTCTTCTCCCTTCCTTGCCTTCTTGTAAAGCGCTGTTCCATCTACCTTTACGGCCGAAACCATTGGCGGAATCTGCATCTGGTCTCCCGTTCTTTTTCTCATCTCTTCTTTTACCCTGTCCTCGAGGATACCGTCTACAGCGCTTTCCCGCAGAATCCTGCCTTCCTTGTCCTGTGTGTCCGTTGAAATACCCAGGCGCATCACGCCTTCATAGGTTTTGTCGCAGGAAATGAAATATCTCGATTGCTTTGTCCCGCGTCCGAGAAGAAGAATCAGAAGACCTGTCGCCTGGGGATCAAGTGTTCCTCCGTGCCCTACCTTTCTGATGGAAAATCTTCTTCGGATTTCATCGACTATGTCGTGCGATGTGGGGCCGGCGGGCTTGTCCACGAGCAGCAACCCGTCAAATAGGTCCGTCTCTCCGGGCGGGGCCGGCTGAAACCGCTGTTTTCCATGTTGAAACCTGGATGCCATATCTTTTCCCGTTTTCAGGCTGCCGGCACACAGAGCGCCGGGAGTCTGCTTTGTACGCCGGCCTATTCCTCTGTTTCCATATCTTCCAGTATCCGCAAAATTCCGTCGCCTTTTTCAAGTGATACGTCTTGAATAAACCGGAGCTTCGGGGTGTACTTGAGAACTACGTTCTTATTGATCCGGTCCTGGATCTGTGCGCGGTGGTTATATAAAACTTTCATTACGGATTCTTTCTTTTCTTTGCCATCCCGCACAGAGACAAACACTTTTGCGCTTCGAAGGCTCGGGCTGGTTTCCACCCGGGTTATTGTGACTGCAGCAAGATCGATCTCGGTCCTGTTGATAAGCTCAAAAAGAGAACTCCCTATTTCACGGCGCAGAAGCTCGTTAACTCGGGTTATTCGATCAGGTTTCATATTTGCCACCCGCATTGTGATGTTCAAGAAAAAGGCGCGCTGTCATAAATGAGCAGGTGAAACGGACGATCCATAGGCTGAACAGAGATCAAAGAGTCTCTTCGACTTCCTCCAGCTCGTACAGTTCAAGAATGTCGCCCTCCCGAAAGTTCATGTAACTTTCAAGCATAATTCCGCATTCCTGTCCCGCCCGAACCCGGCTGACATCATCCTGATACCGTTTTAAAGACAGAACCTTGCCTTCATAAATGGTCTCCTGATCGCGTTTGATTCTGACTCTGGCGTTCGCCACGGCAACCCCGTCTTCCACGATGCTGCCTGCGGCCCTGCCTCTCTTTCCTACTGAGAAAACCTGCTTCACGCGGGCGTGCCCGAGCACTTTTTCATTTACGCGAGGCGCAAGAAGGCCGGTCATAGCGTTTCTTACTTCGTCAATCAACTCGTATATAACACTGTGCAGACGAATCTCCACGCCTTCATGCCTCGCCGTGGCGCTGACGCCGGATTCTTTGCCGACGTGAAAGCCGATAATTATTGCATCAGAAGCGCTGGCAAGACTTACGTCATTGGCGTTTACGTTTCCAGTGCCAGACAGAAGAATATTAAGGTTCACTTTCTCGCTCTCAATAGATTCGAGGGATCCGGTAACCGCTTCGACAGAACCTTGTGTGTCGGCCTTGACTATAACCCTGAGCTCTTCTTTGGATTCTTCGTGAAGGTGATCGTAAAGATCGTCAAGTGATGCCCTCTTTGGCCTTGATTTCTGCTCAACCCGCACTTTTACAGCGTATTCTTCAGCTTCGGTTTTGGCTGTCTTGTCCGTTGCGCATACCCGGAATTCTGCGCCAGCCTCGGGTATGCCCGACAGTCCCAGACATTTCACGGGCACAGAGGGCGTAGCTGATTTAACTTTCACCCCCCGGTCGTTGATCAGCGCTCTTACTCTTCCCCAATACCGTCCGCAAAGGACAGGGTCGCCGACTTTCAAGGTGCCTTCTTTTACAAGCAGATTCGCGGTTGGTCCCATGCCCGGCTCCATCTGGGCTTCGACCACGTAACCCCTGGCGCGTTTTTTGAAGTTTGCCTTGAGTTCAAGCACTTCAGACTGCAGAAGTATCATTTCAAGAAGGTGGTCAATCCCATCGCCTGTGATGGCGCTTACCGGGCAGCATATAACCTCCCCGCCCCATTCTTCAGGGGCCAGGCCCGCTCCCTGAAGCTGTTGTTTGACTTTGTCCGGATTGGCTCCCGGCAAATCTACCTTGTTGATGGCAACCATAATTGAAACACCTGCTGCCTGGGCATGTTTGATGGCTTCTTTTGTCTGCGGCATAACCCCGTCATCGGCAGCGATGACAATCACTGCTATATCGGTCAGGTTCGCGCCCCTGGCGCGCATGGCTGTAAATGCCGCATGTCCCGGGGTATCCAGGAAAGAAATCCAGCGTCCGTTCACTTCAATTGTATAAGCGCCGATATGCTGGGTTATGCCCCCGTCTTCGGTGGCGGTAACAGCGGTGTTGCGTATCTTGTCAAGCAGAGATGTCTTTCCGTGATCGACGTGCCCGATCATTGTCACAATCGGCGGGCGGATGCTGAGATCTTCGGGTCTGTCTTCTTCTTTTTCTTCCGTCTTCTGAGGCGCTGCCTTTTTATCGGCGCCGCGTTTTTCCTGCTCGACGGTGTAACCATACTTCCCGGCTATGGTGCGGGCGACATGAATATCCAGTTTCTGATTAATGGAAGCCAGGATGTTCATCTGCATTAACTGGGCGATAAGGGTATTCGGCTTGACATTGAGTTTCTCGGCAAGTTCTTTTACTACAATAGAACCCTTGATATGAAGAATTTTTTCTTCTGATTCCTCCGGCGCGGGCTGTACGGGCGTCTCGGTTTCCTCTTCGACATCTTCGCCTGCGCTTTCCTCTTCCTCAACGGTTTCCTGCTCGGCCGCGTCTATCCTGTCGGCCGCTTCTTCCGCCGGTTGCGAGGTCGAGGCCTGGGCGCCCTGGCCTGTGCGTTCCTCGCGCATAAGCTCTATGGAATCTTCATCAACCGAACTCATGTGGCTTTTAACTTCAACGCCCAGCTCCCGCAGCTTTTTCAGCAGTTCTTTGCTCGACAAATCGAGCTCGGATGCCAGTTCATAAACTCTCATGCTTTTCTACTCCCTCCGGGTAACATCTCCGCCCCCAGGCTGGGTTTTTGAAGCAGCCTGGTATACAGCATTTGCCTCTTCTGTAGTCAGTCCGGCGGTTTCTTCGATATCTGAAACCTCAGCCGCGAGGATGCCGTCCACAGTAAGAAAACCGGACTTCACAAGCTTCTCCGCGTTTTCCCTGGAAATGCCCTCTACAGCAGCAAGTTGTTCCACAGCCTTGCCGACCTTTTCTTCAAAGCTAACATCGCTTTCATTCTTCTCTACGTTTATCTTACAGTCAATAAGCCTGGAGGTAAGGCGCACATTCTGCCCCTTTTTTCCTATAGCAAGAGAAAGCTGTTCAGCATCAGCAATAACATGTACCAGCCGTTCAATTTCGGGGTCAACAGTAATCCTGGTGAGCTTGGCCGGCGATAAAGCGTTTGCAACATAGGTTTTCAAGTCGGGATGCCACCGGATAATATCAATTTTCTCGCCGGACAGTTCGCGCACAATGTTTTTTACCCTTATGCCGCGCATTCCGACACACGCGCCCACCGGATCGACTTTCTCATCATTAGACACAACAGAGATCTTGGTTCGATACCCCGGTTCCCTGGCAATACCTTTAACCTCCACGATGCCGTCGGCGATTTCCGCCACCTCAAGTTCAAACAACTTGCGCACAAAATTGGGATGACTTCGTGAAAGAATAATATTAGGGCCGCCAGGACTTTTCTGAACTTTCAAAATATATCCGCGTATCCTGTCTCCAACCTGGTACTCTTCTGTGGGCACCCTTTCGTGCTCAGGAATCACGGCTTCTGCCCGCCCGAGGTCAACGATTATATCGTTTCGGCTGAACTGCCGCACTGCGCCGCTGACAATGGTTCCAACCTGATCCTTGTATTCGTTATAAACCCGTTCTTTTTCAGCTTGCTTGATCTTCTGGAATATAGCCTGCTTTGCCGTCTGGGCAGCAATTCGCCCCAGCTTTTTTGTCTGTACCTCGACTTCCACCTCTTCGCCTGGTTCAGCGTCCTGTTTGACTTTTCGGGCTTCGTCTACGGTAATTTCATCGTCTCCGGCCTTGGCCTTGTCAACAACAGTTTTATTTGCATAAGCCTTTATATCGTAAGTTTCTCTGTCAACATGAATACGTAAATTGGGATTTTCTTCGCCTTTAGTAGCTGCAGCCTGGAGAGCATATTCCACCGCCTCTATAAGAGTCTCCCTCTCTATCGATCTTTCTCTTTCCATGTAATTGAGAATAGCTGCTAATTCGTCATTCATAGCAAGCATCCCTTCAATAGCGCCCGGGCAAAAAAGTCCGGAGGCATTCGCGGTTATCCGCGAATACACCGTTCCGAGTTTCTTTTCATCCCTTAGAAGACGCAAAAGAGTGGGTAAAACCCACTCCGATGTCAAAAACCAAACTAACATTTAATCGGACCTTATTAATCTACACACTGTTCGGTTTATCGTCAAGAACCCAAACAGGCTATTTTTTGTTTAACCCGCAGATCTCACACTTTTTCGAGCAGAAACGGTTCAGAGTATTTACAGTGTGGGTCGAAACCGTTGGACTGATTGTTTCCGTCCCCTTATCCCATCTTCGTCCCGATCATCGTCGCTGCCATCCTCGTCCCGATCCTTGTCGTTCCCATCCTCGTCCCGATCCTTGTCTCGATCATTATCGACAAAGATCGGGAAAATGATCGTGATAAGGATAAAGAGGATCAAGATCGGGCAAACCGGGTTTGGCCTGCAATTTCCAAAACACTCTCTTGCAAGTTTCTTTTTTATCTGATAGTCTTTCCAGCTCTTGAAATTGCCCGATGGTGTAATGGTAGCACAACAGTCTCTGGAACTGTTTGTCTAGGTTCGAATCCTAGTCGGGCAACCACAGAAGAAACTATCGGGAGATTGCGAAGTCTGCTGATGCGGGCTTTGAATGCACCCGGAGGGACTCGAACCCACACGGCCTCATCGGCCACAAGGTCCTGAACCTTGCGTGTCTGCCTATTTCACCACGGGTGCATCATGTGACAAACGAAGCAGAATACTAACCCTTACATTTTTACAAGTCAACCATTGTTCCTGATTCTGCAGCAATTCTTATGGCCTCTTTCCGCCAAAACCTATTTGTATAACGATGTGCGTAGTAGCGCGGGCTTCACCGAAGCCCAGCGCTCTTGGGGCCTCGGCTTCGGTGAAGCCGGGCCTACTCGCGCGTGGCTGCAATATCGTGCCGGAACTCTGGCCACGCCAGACGTGGCAAAATGGCCATAATGAGAATTGCCGCTGATTCTGGGTTCTGGGGGCTGGGTTCTGGATGAATGGGGGATTTTTGGCGATTTTTGGCTCATAAAAAAACGGAATTCTTTGCTTGCCTTGTGGAATAGACCAGGCTATATTTACATACTGTGACTGTGGAGGAAAGGTATGCCGGTAACAATTAAAAAGAAAAAAACGGGCGTAAAGACTATACGCACCAAGCGACCTGCTGGAACCGTAAAAACCGTAAGATCCTCATCTTCGCCGGCCGGGAAGCCGGCCGCAGAACAGCCGCCGCAAACACAGGCCGAGCCCGCGGCGGCAGTTCAGCCTGAGATTAAAGGACACAACTACGGAATTGATGTGACATTAGCAATGCTGGCATTGCTTGCTTTCATGGTGTTGATCTTTGTACAGGTTTCGGAAATGTCTTACTACAGCGCATATCCGTCTGTTTGGCCTTCGCCTGCTGCAGGGCTTCAGTCCGCCGCAAGGTAGCCCCTAACCTGATCTATTCATAAAAATCTATTACTCTCATCACGAAATTGATGAATAGATCAGGCTAGAATCCGCCTCTGTTCCAGATATTCCCGAGTGTTCCGGGGATGCTTTACATGTTGCGCGCTCTGAGCTGTCCGCAAGCAGCTTCAATATCTTTGCCCATCGACTTTCTTAGAGTGCAGTTTATCCCTCTGCGATTCAAGGCGGCAGCAAACTCATCGGCCGTTTTACGGTTCGGAGCTTCGCCGCTGTATTCTTCCACGGGACTGAGCGGTATCAGGTTGACTCTGCAGGGAAACGAAGAAAGCATGTCTCCAAGCTGCCGGACATCGGCAGCGGATGCGTTGAATCCGCGAATAAGGGTATATTCAAAAGTAACTATTCTGCCGGTCTTTTCGGTATAACACCGGCATGCACCGACAAGTTTGTCAATAGGATAACGCCGATTAACAGGCATGATCTCGTCTCTCTTCCCGTTTGAAGCCGCATGAAGCGAGACTGAAAGTTCTACCTGGAGACCTTCATTCGAAAGCTGCTCAATACCGGGCGCCAGTCCGCAGGTGCTTACAGTGATTTTTCTTGCGCCGATGTTCAAGCCGCGATGATCATTCATAATACGAATTGCGCGAAGGGTATTCTCATAATTGTCAAGCGGTTCGCCCATTCCCATAAACACCACGTTAGTAGGCCTGTGGCCGCAGTCGTCTTTCGCTGCAAGAGCCTGGCCCAATATTTCCGCGCTGTTGAGATCGCGCACGAAGCCACTTTTTCCGCTTGCACAAAAAGCGCAATTAAAACGGCAGCCTACCTGGGTGGATACACATACCGTTCTGCGGGAAACTTTGCCTTTTGCTGTGTCGCCGGTATTTTTCCCGGGGATAAGAACCGTCTCCACCTTATTGCCGTCACGCAGACCAACCAGCATTTTCCGGGTGTTGCCAGGCTTTCCCTGCGCCTTTTCTATCCAAACGGGCTTCAGGGCAAAACGATGAGCCAGTTTTTCGCGAAAAGCCTGTGGGAGGGTAGTAAACTGATCCCAGCTTGACGCGTTTTTCAAATAAAGACGCTGCCATATCTGCCCGGCTCTGTATCCGGGTTGGCCGGACTCGACGCACAATTCCGTGATTTCTTCAAAAGTTTTTTCGTGAATGAATTCCTTGTCCATGTTTATATGATAACATTATGTATAGCATTGAATGCAAGCGGGGACGGGCGCCGCTGATATTAGCCGGCAAAACCGGCGCCATGGGTGTAATCAGTGTAATTCGTGGTTGAATTCTTTGTGCCTGGCAGTCTTTGCAGAAATAAGATGAATAAATCAGGGGGAAACAGTGATATATCGCAGATTCGGCAGAACAGAAATACAGATGCCTGTTATCAGTTTCGGATGCATGCGCTTCCAGCAGTCCTGGAAAGACATAAAGCCGTCCGACCTGGACCGGGAAAATCAGAAGAATCTCGAGGCCATTGTAAGCCAGGCGCTTGATTCAGAGGTCAACCATATTGAAACCGCGCGGGGTTATGGTTCCAGTGAATACCAGCTTGGCCGTATTCTCCCCGGGCTTCCGCGCGACAGATTTATTGTCCAGACCAAGGTAGGTCCTAAAAATTCTGAAAAGGAATTTCTTGAAGCTTTCAATAGATCCTATTCCAATCTGAAACTTGAGCATATAGACCTGCTGGCAATTCACGGCATCAATACCCCTGAATTGCTGGACAAGACAATTAATGCAGGATCTTTAAGCGCCTGCAGAAAACTTCAGGAACAGGGGAAGATCGGACATGTGGGCTTTTCCACGCACGCTGCCTCTGATATAATTATACCTGCGGTCGAAACCGGCGAGTTCAGTTTTGTGAATTTGCACTGGTACTACTTCGACCAGTGGAATGCTCCGGCTATCCGGAAAGCCGAAGAGCACGACATGGGCGTTTTTATCATCAGCCCTTCGGACAAGGGCGGCCGCCTCTACGAACCTTCGGCAAAGCTTTTAGAGATGTGCAAACCTTATTCTCCAATGCAATTCAATGACCTGTTCTGCCTTACGGAGCAAGGAGTGCATACCATAAGCATAGGAGCAAAGCGGCCCGGTGATTTCCAGGAACACTTGAATGCAGTTTCCCTTTTGGAACAAGGCCGTAATGCGGTTAATATTGTTGATCAGAGGCTGCGCTCTGAATTTGCCTCTGTTATGGGCGAGGCCTGGGCGGGGGAATGGCAAAAGGGTCTGCCGCATACCGTCAATGTGCCGGAGCCGTTCCCGCTTTACATGGTCCTTCGCCTTTACAACCTGGCAAAAACCTTCGACATGGTTGATTACGCCAGGTCGCGCTACAATCTTCTGGGTAACAGCGGCCACTGGGTTCCCGGCTGTAAAGTCAGCAGCATTGACTGGGACATGTTGCAGAAATCGATTACGAGCTATGCTTTTGCCGACCGTGTCCCGGGCATCCTTCAGGAAGCACATGAGTGGTTTGATGAAGACGCGAAAAAACGCCTGAGCGAATCTGAGTCATGAAACATACAGGAAACAGAGACCTTAACATCACTTGCGCGGCGGCAATGCCGTTTGCAAAGGAAGTATTCAGTTCTCTTGGAAACGTCCGGCTCATAGACGGTCCGGCAATAACCCCCGATGACATAAGGAACACTGACATTCTTGCGGTGAGGTCAACCACACGCATAGATCGGAACCTTCTGCAAGGCAGCCGCGTAAAATTTGTGGGAACGGCAACAATCGGAACCGACCACATGGATACCGGTTACCTGGAAAAATCTGGAATAAGATGGTGTTATTCCCCGGGATGCAACGCAAACAGTGTATCAGAATATCTTGTTTCCGCCCTTCTTTTTCTTGCGGCAAAAAAGGTCTTTGAACCGTCAGGCAAAACCATCGGGATAATCGGGGTGGGCAATGTCGGCAGCAGGGTCTGCAATAAGGCTCGAGCGCTTGGACTGAACATTCTATGCAATGATCCACCCAGGGCTGAAAAGGAACACGGCCTTGGCCCCGAATTCGTATCGCTTGATGTCCTGTTGTCAAAATCAGATATAGTGACCATGCACGTGCCCTTCACCAGGTCAGGCAGCTACCCGACCATCCAGATGGCGGATAAAGCTTTTTTTTCAAAAATGAAGCAGGGCGCAATATTTGCAAATGCCGCCAGGGGCGGCATCGTGAATAGCGCAGATCTTATCGGCGCCATGGATTCCGGCAGGATCAGCCATAGCATCATCGACACATGGGAAAACGAACCGTTCTACGACACCAGTCTTCTTGACATGGTCGATATAGGAACTCCGCACATAGCGGGGCATTCGCTGGAAGGCAAGGTGGAGGGCACAGTGATGGTGTACCGGGAAGCATGCCGCTTTCTCGGTGTTGAACCGCAATACGATACAAATTCTCTTTTGCCTCCGCCTGAAACCAGCCGGTTAATTCCTGGCGGGGCCGCCGATTCAGACTGGGAAATGCTGTGGAAGGCGGTCAAGACTGTTTACGATATAACCGTTGACGATCATGCGCTTAGAAATGGGCCGGCAGACCAACGAAGGGCCGATCACTTCCGCGCGCTCCGGAAAAACTACAGGACACGGCGGGAGTTTAGGTGGACCGAAGTCGATGCCTCAGGCGTCCAGCCGGAGATACGAAAAAGGTTGAATAATCTCGGGTTTAACGTGACAAACGGAAACACGGAGCCCGGCGGTGTATTGCCGGGATCTAACGAAAAGCGCTGACTGAAATGCGACAATGCAACCGATGAAACCGATTGGGATTATAATCATGATTGCAGGTATTGCGCTGATGATTTTCGGCGCTCTTTTCCTGGTGGCTGACAAAATTCCATTTCTCGGCAATCTGCCCGGCGACATTCATATACGCGGGAGGAAATGGTCCGTCTGGTTTCCGGTAACTACATGTATTCTTCTGAGCATTATACTTACATTGCTACTCAATCTGTTTGCCCGTTTTCTGCAGAAATAGGAATGCCTGTGAAAAAGAGAGACACACTTCTTATGCACGTATGTTGCGGCCCCTGCGCAGGCGGGGCCGTCAGGCGTGTTGCCGAAGACTACGATGTGACCCTTTTTTATTCTAATTCCAATATCTGGCCTGAGGCAGAGTACTACATTCGCCTGGAATCAGCCCGCATGCTTGCCGTGGAGCTCAAGCTTCCGCTGGTAGAGGATGTATACGACCATACCAGATGGTTGAAATGGATAAAAGGCAGGGAAAAGGATCCCGAAGGCGGACGGCGGTGCGAGCTGTGTTTCCGGTTTAATATCGGCCGGACGGCCATTTATGCCGAAAATCACCGCTTCGATCGCATAACAACCACGCTGACAATCAGTCCACACAAGAGCGTTGAAATGGTGTTCCTGGCGGGAAACAGTTTCGAGAAGTTTCTGCCTGTCGATTTCAGGAAAAAAGACGGTTTCAAGCATAGCATTGAAATCAGCCGCAGATACAACCTGTATCGGCAGCATTACTGCGGCTGCGAATTTTCTATCAGGCAAAGCCCTGGCAAGATCACTTCTGGATAAACATTTGCCGCAGTCCGGCTGCGATTGTATAATATAGTTATCAATCAAGGTTGAGCTGTCGCGATGTTCTGTAGCGGGATAAAAATTACCCGCTGGCTGCAACCAAAAGCCGGCTCAGGTAAAAGAATGAGGTTTATGGGAGTTAGAACACAAAAATTCCTGAACCCGGTCTGTCGGCCGGGCGCGGTGGTATGCGCCGTTGTTCTGGTTGCCGGCTGCGTTTGTTTCGCGGCCGAACCCCTTGATGTTTCCGATAAAATCAGCCCCAGAAACAGTGAACGCCCTGCTAGAAAGTCCACCGATTACATTATTCTCCACACAACAGAAGGCGCAGAGAAAGGCTCGCTGAATAAAGTGTACAAGAGAGGCGAGGCGCACTATTTTCTCTGCCGCAACGGCCATGTATACAGGATAATTGATCGCAACAAGATTGCTTTTCATGCAGGCAGGAGCATGTGGGGCGGCCAAACCAACCTGGACAATCATGCAGTGGGAATCGAAGTGTCAGGCTACCACAACAAGGATATTACCACTGCACAGTACCGGGCATTGAAAGAGCTGTTGAATCAGCTTCAACGCATTTACAAGATACCGGATCATAAAGTTCTGACACATTCCATGGTTGCATACGGCGCACCCAATCGGTGGCATCGAAGCAATCACAGGGGCAGGAAAAGATGCGGAATGTTGTTTGCCAGGCGCAAGGTGCGCAGAAAACTTGGGTTGCACAGCGCTCCCGGTTATGATCCGGACGTTAAAGCCCGGCGTTTGGTTGTTGCAGATCCTTACCTGGAAAAGGTTCTCTATGGCAGCTTTTTTGACCAGGAAGCTGCTGCGGCGAGATTTTCGGCTAATGACGTCAACATCATCTCCGCAGGAAGATCAGCATGGGATATTGCCAGGGATCAGTACGAAAGTTCAGAAACAGTCTATGTCTTTCCTGACGGAAGCAAATACAACGGCAACATGATTAAGGATTGGAAAAAGATCCCGCCAGGCACAAGGGTTATAGTATCCGGCGATGAAAATGAAGAAAAACCTGAAGCCCGTAAAATGGTCACAGAATCGGGGGGACACGCAAGGGAATTTGCCGGCGAAGAATACGGGGATGCAAGCACTATCTACCTTTTCCCAACCGGTATGGTAAGGACCGGCGATCAGATCGGCCCCGGAATTGTGTCCAATCTGCCTCCCGAGACCATTATCCTGCTTGGATACGTTTATGGAGGATATATAACCGGAAGCAGGAGCGCTTTTGACGTCTGCGGAGAACGCTGGAATTTTCCAGAGACCTTGTATAGAATTCCAGGAGGAACACTTGTGCCCGGAGACGAGATCGACGAAAGCGGGATTCCCGACGGAACACTGGTATTTTTCAGGAGGTAAGAGATAAAATGAGAATATATGCCAAGGCCGTTATCGCGTTTGCATTTCTGTTTGTTATTGCGTCCGGCTGCGAATATGAGGACGATTATTACGATCATGTCCCCCCGCCGGGCAAGGGCAGTTTGATCATCGATAACAACAGCGCGGATGATATTAACTTGTACCTTGACGGCGAACGTATTTCTGAAATTGGAGATTACAGGGTAAGAATTCTCGATCTTTCTCCGGGGGTCGGCAGGATCGTGCTTGACGAGGAAGACGGAGATACAACTTTCAGGGATGATATAGATATTCTTGAAGGCAGGCTTACTATACTGAGGATCTGGACGACAATAAACGCTGCGGAATACACAGTAGAAATAGATTTTGAATAACAGATACGGTAAAATCGGCTGTCTGCGGAAGCGGATTTGGTCATTGGTCATTAGTCATTGGCCTGTCCGTCTGCTTGCGAAGCTTGCGGCGGGTTAGCCTGATCTATTCATCAACTTCGTAATAGATTTTTATGAATAGATCAGATTAGGGGATTCTGTTAAAGGTTTTAAACGTCAGATTTTTGTATCCCCTCCGCCTCAGCCTTGCATAGAGTTCTTCCAGCGCAGATGGCGGAGCCTTCTCATGGACATGGATGTAGATGTGGGCGTTATTGTTTATCATTCTGAGAATTAACTGCCGTTCCAGTTCGTCCATGTCTACTTTATCGTCTTCAATCATGAAGGAGCCGTCTTTGTGAATTATGAAGTCTGTTGCGTAGTACTGCTTGTCAAGCAGCTTAACCGAAGTGCATGCGCACGGAAGCAGCAGCAAACATGTGATTAAAATTTTTACGCGGAAGATCATTTCGTTAAGTAAAATAACCCGATAACCCAGGCGATGCACGAATAAACCAGCAGGCATTGCCAAAAGGCATACAGGCAGGATACTATTGCTATACCCAGGGGGAAATGTAAATCTATGTTCATACTTGCTTAACCGGAGCTTTTAAACTGTGAGACTGATCTTTCTGTCCGGCCCGTTGGCTGGAGAACGCTACAAAATACATGACACCGCATCAATGGGCAGAGACGTGTCAAACGATATCATGATTCCGGATCAGGCTGTTTCCCTGGTGCATTGCAGGTTTTCCCCCGAGAACAATAGCTGGTTCATAAAAGATCTGGGTTCCACCAACGGAATTACAATAAACGGGGAACGTATTATCAGGGCGGAATTGTGTGACGGCGACGGGTTGGTAATAGGCAACAGCAAGATCCGTATTGAACAGCCGGAGTATGGGGCCGCTTTGCCTGGAAAAGAGAAAACAGAGGGAATTCTCAAGCCTGCGGAGGGATATGATTCCGCCGACAAGATCCCGGACGCTGTCCGTGAGCTTTCCCGCGATATCTTTGGAAAGGTCACCTATTATCTCAAACGCAAAATTGCCGATGGAGGCATGGGCTCTGTTTACGAGGCCGAGCAGTTCGGCGCAGAGGGGTTCATCAAGAATGTGGCCATAAAAACAATCCTGCCCGAATATGTTAAGAAAAGAAGTTTTGTAACATCTTTCATAGCAGAAGCCAAGCTGGTGGCCAACCTGGTACATCAGAATATAGTGCAGATATATCAGCTTGGCCGCCATGACCACGGCTACTATATAGCCATGGAATATATTAATGGAATCAACCTTTCAGCCTTGATCAGGCGGCACAGATGCCTTGAGATGCCGATGAACAGAATCCTGGCAACGTTTGTTGCCAGCCGTATCTGCAGGGGGCTGGAGTATGCCCACGCGAAGACCGGCGAAAACGGTGAGCCCCTTGGACTGGTTCACAGGGATGTGTCGCCAAACAACATTATGGTTACCCGCGAGGGTGAAGTTAAGATAACGGATTTCGGAGTGGCAAAAGCGGCGGAGTTCATGGAAGAAGACCATGGATCCCTGGTCGGGAACGTGGAATACATGTCACCGGAACAGGCATCGTGCCGGGAAGTGGATGCCAGGAGCGATATATATTCTCTTGGCCTTGTTTACTATGAACTGCTGACAGGAAGGCGGGTTTTCAAAGTCCGCAACGACGATATTGACGAGGCCGTCGAAAGGGCAAAAGAGGGGAAAATACCCGATCCAGAAAGATATACGCCTGATTTGCCGCAAAGCATAGTTACTATTCTTATGCGTTGCCTTGAAAAAGATCCTGAATCACGATATCGGTCTGCGGGTGAGCTCGGCGATGCCCTTGAAAGGGAGATGCGTTCAAAGGGTTCGGGCCCGACAATAATAACGCTTGCAGATTACTGTAGAGATATTGGAGCGCTAACCTGATCTATTCATAAAAATCTATTACGAGCGGGCATATCACTTCATCTCATCTTACCAGGCATGAATTTACTGCATCCAACACTTCCTGAACTTGAAATGGCTTCTTGATATAAGCCTTACACCCGATATCCATACAATGTTTGACTGTATGCTCCGATGTGTATGCTGAAATTACAATTGCAGGCACGTCTGGTTTCACTTTTTCAGCCAACATAAGCAGCTGCATTCCATCCACGGGCGACATGCGAATATCCGTCACGATCAGATCGCAGTCCAGATTACGTATTGCTTCTTCAGCCTTTTCCGAGTCCCTTATTGGAATAACTTCATGTCCCTGGGTCTCGAGAAGCATACCCACGGATTTCAGAACCTGCTCTTCATCATCTATCAGCAATATCTTAGCCATTCTTGAACAATACACCATACCGTGATTATAGTCAAGCTGGAAGCGTCATTCGGGCGGTCCGGAGTGGCCTTTAGCCCGCATTTCTCACAGCAGGAATTCTGTTAGAAATGCGGGTTGGCATTGAAAATCAATGGTTGTGAATATGTGGGAAAATAAAGGTAAGGCGAGCTTGGTTCAGTTGTGCTTAGTAAGGCAATAATCTTAAGCAGCATTGCATTCTACCTGGCTGCAGGTTATTATTGAATAAAGGGAAGGAACATTATGTGGGCCCAGAATATAGTTGGAAAGCATATGCCGCAGATTATGAGAGGTGTGGCTCAATGTCTTGATTGTCCGGTAGGTATACATGTGGAAAAGGGCTTGAGAATATCTGGACAACGGGCTGTTTCCGAGGTAGTTGACGATCTGATGGCGGTTTTATTTCCGGGATGTCATGGTTATGACGAGATGGAAGGAGAAAAGCTTGAAAAAAAATTGTCGGCCAGGCTGCAGCAGGCCGCATGTGTTTTGAGGGAGGAAGCGGATCATGCCTTCAGGTATGCCGCCGCGCATAATGGAGCCGGCGGCGATGGAGCCGAGGACAGGGCAAAAGAAGCGGTAGAGGGGATGATTTCATCACTCAGTCAGATACAGAAAGTCCTGAACCAGGACATTACAGCCGCATATCGCGGAGACCCTGCAGCAAGGTCAAGCACTGAAGTCGTGCTGAGTTATCCCTGCTTTAAAGCCATTGCGATTCACCGGCTGGCCCATGTTTTGCATGACCACGATGTTCCTTTGCTGCCCAGGATGATGTCGGAATACGCTCATTCCAGAACGGGGATTGATATACACCCGGGCGCAAAGATAGGCCCTGGTTTTTTCATTGACCATGGCACAGGGGTTGTTATAGGCGAGACATGTGTGATAGGCAGGAATGTCAAGATTTACCAGGGCGTTACGCTTGGCGCGCTGAGCTTTCCCACTGATGAAAACGGGAAATTGATCAAAGGGATCAAGCGTCATCCGAATGTAGAAGATGATGTGACCATATACAGCGGGGCGACCATCCTGGGCGATGTGACGATAGGAAAAGGTACGGTTATTGGCGGAAATGTATGGCTCACACATTCGGTTCCGCCTGATTCGAAGGTTTACAACCGCCAGCCGACTCCTCTTATCAGGCAGTCCAACGGAAAATGGAAAACCGCAGAAGGTGAATGGAACGATTTCGGAGGGGGCATATAGTCGGCATCAGGTTTTCGGCGAGAAATGTTGATGAATAGATCAGGTTAACCTGATCTATTCATGAAGGTCGAGTTCGAGGCGTATTGGAGCACCGTTGCCG
>CAYYVQ010000022.1:0-37316 GCA_964475205.1 uncultured Victivallales bacterium
TGCCAATACTCTGAACCGTTTCTGCTCGAAAAAGTGTGATCAATGCGGGTTAATTCCTGATTTGATATCTTCCAGAAGCGGAATACGCGACGGGCAGATATAGGTGCAGCAGCCGCAGCGAATACAGGCCCCGGCCTTCAAAGCATTGCACAGGTCAAGGCGTCCTTTCCGATAGGCGTTACTGATCATTATGGGCTGGAGGTTTACCGGGCACACGTCGATACATCGGCCGCAGCGAATACAGGCCCTTTCCAGTGTCCTTATCGCCGGCTTATCACCAAGACATAGTATGGTAGTTGTATCTTTAACTGCCGGAATGTCCAGATCGGTGAATGGCGTTCCCATCATTGCCCCGCCGTTTATAATCTTTCCTGCTTTGGTCTTGAAACCCCCGCAAAAATCGATCAAATCACGGACTGGAGTTCCTATGCGTGTTAAAACATTCTGTGGATCAGCAATCGGCGCCCCGGTAACGGTAATGACGCGCTCGACCAATGGCTCTCCTTTAAAAACAGCGTCGTGTATGGCTTTTACTGTGCTTACGTTGGAGGTGAGCACGCCAAGCTGATTTGGAAACATGCCGGAAGGAATTTCCACGCCGAATACATTGCGGAGAAGCATTCCTTGATCTCCCTGCGGATATAGCCCGGTCACTTTCTCAACACTGATGTTTCGATAGTCAGATTCGCGGATCTTGTTTTTCAGAACATCTATGGCATCGGGCTTATCTTCTTCCACGGCAATGACGTTGTATTCGGTGTCGAAAAGCTGACGCATGAGTTCCACGGTGCGGAGAATTTCTTCAGGAAATTCCAGCATTACGCGATGGTCTGTTGTGGAGTAAGGTTCGCATTCGGCGCCGTTTATCAGCATATATCTGTGGCCGTCGATTGTGGCGAATTTAACATGCGCTGGAAAACCGGCGCCGCCTTTGCCGGTTATTCCGCTCTCCTCCAGTCTGTCAAGGAACTGATCAAGGGAGCTGTTTTTATCCAGGGGTTCCAGGTTTTCTTCTTCGTCAAGGCCATTGTTTTCGATAATAATTGACCGGGAAGGACCCCTGAAGCTGTCTCTTGTTTCTATGGCTTTGACTGAGCCGGAAACCGAACTGTGGATATTGGCCGATACATGTTCCATAGCCCCGGCGATCAATGTCCCCTTCTTGACAGAATCGCCCTTTTTTACAAGGACGCCTGCCGGAGCGCCGGAGTGCATCATTACGGGGAAAATCAGCTCCTTCGGGTCAGGGCCTTTGACTATTGCTTTTCCCCTGGTCCGCTGCTTGTGTCCCGGGACGGGAACACCTTTTCGGGGTCTGAAAAGGGTTTTCATGTGGCTCCATTAATTATTATGTTTTCCACGATTCCTTTTTTTCCGGAAGCCGACCCGCCGCGCCGCGCTTTCGGGTCAACCGGTTTTTGCGGGGAGCTCCTGCGGACGTTTTTCTTGAGTATTCGGCAGTAAATGCAGTTGCAGCGTCCTTCTTTCCCTATGCTGACCAGGGGATTTTTCCGGTTCATTTCGACGCTCAGGTCAATCATATCTTTTGCCGGTCCGCAGTGAATTTCGTCTTCCCCCAGCGGAGCGGTTTTAAGGGCGCCGGTCCGGCGCAGGGGCGCGGCCATTGTTTTTTCGAAGTGGCCGACATGGAAGGGAGCATTTGGAATTATATGAATTTTACGCCTGCCGTTGGGCGCCACGGAGTGGGCAACGCATGAGCGCTGAGGCAGGCTTGTCCATGTCTCTCCGACGTGGAACACTGTTGCGCTCTTGACCGGGCACATCAGCAGCACCTGCCCGTCTTCCTCGTAGAACCTGCCCCAGAAGCCGTTGCGGTCAAAAGGAGCTGCGTTGGGATCGTTAGCTTCGGTCAGTTGCTCTGCTTTCGGGCCGATGGCGGCCACAGAGTGGGTCGGGTGCGCGCTGCGTTTTATTCCTTTCAGTTTCCTGAAATATTCGCTCACCGCCCCCACCTTAGATTTAGAGTCAGGCTGGAAGGGCTTCCTGCCGAGTACGCTCAGGGAATGAGCGGGCATAATCAAGGTTCCTTCCTTTCCGATCTGTTTTCTTACTGACTTGATAATAGTTTCAGCGCCTCCGCGGATATAGCCGAAACGGCTGAGCGAAGCGTGAAGCATCACGGCAGCGCCTTTCCTTACACCCGCAGCGACAAGCGCTTCTTTTATCTCCCGGCCGGTAATTATGGGCCTGAGCGAAACCTTGTTGCTCTTGGCAAGGCGCCTGGTGAGTTTTACGGCAGCAGGGATGTCCGCTTCCAGGCCTATGCTGCGCATGTAATCGATAATTTCCAGCAAAGTCTGTTTGCCGCGAAAGTAAGCAACCGGAATCCATGCATGTTCACAAGAGCTTGATGTGCCGGCCAGGCTTGTATTGGATTTCAGCCTTTTTATGCCTTGTTCGTCCATGCAGTCTTCAAAGCAGGGAAAGCCGTAAAACTTTGCCAGGGGAACGAGTCTATCGGCGGCATTTCGCCATTGCCTGGCATCTGCCCTTCGGACCGGTCTGGGGAACCGGCAGACCTTCTGTTCCTGTGCGCGGATTTTTTTGTGAAGCTTGTCAATCTGGACAGTTTCCGGCCAGAGCCCGGTGTTCTTATTCACTCCGGCCCGGTAGTAATGTTCCGGCGTATTGCCTTCCAGGATGCGCGCTGGTTTCAGGAAAGCTGTCTCTATTGTTTTGAGTTGTTCCAGGCTCCTGTTTGCCGAAACGGCTTTGCGTCTTTTTGCCGCCCCGTCGCTGCGCCTGATCGAGTTTGCCAGTTCCAGCAGGTCGTCATTATGGGCGCGGGACATCATATAGAGGAAGGCGGTTGTCGCCGTGCCCGCCCATTTGATGCTGTTTGTGCGCGGCCCTTTGCCGCCCCGTGGCGGGGTGGGGGGGATGATGTCTGTTTTCTGTTCAAGGGAACAATGTCCGCCGGGATAATTTAGCCAAGGCGCCGCCATGCCTATGGAGTTGTTATCTTCGGCTAAGACTATTTTCCCGCAGATTGCGCATGCTGTTTTTGCGGCCTCGGCCATAAGCAGGGACGCGAAGTGTGGCCGGTGCATTAATTCCGTGCGGAGAATCATTGCGGGCTGATCTTTGGCCGCGCCGGCTCCGGCTATATCGAGATTAAGTCCGCCAATAAACTGAGGCGGTTTTTCCTGTAGATTCAGCCACATCTGCATTTTCCGGAATTTCGCGGATAAAAAGAAATATATTGCCCGCTTCTGGGGGTGTTTTCGCTGGTGGTTGAGCCGGGTTAGTATCCTCAGCGCCTCGATGGCGACGCCGCAACTTGAAGCATTAATTCCTGATGCGGTTTCATCAATATGCGCAAAAATATAGACAGCGGGCGAGCCTGATCCCGCGCAACCGGTCAGCATCGGGATGCCGGCGGCGGATTGTTTCGCGCAGGACGGAATTTCTTCGATACGCGCGTCCCTGATACCGGCCTTTTCGAGGCATCCGGCTCCTGCGTTGACTGCTGCCTGGATTGTGCCGGTGTTAGCCTGCCGCGCCTGTTGCCGGATGGCCGCAGCATTATCGCGCGCCCTTCGCGAGCTGAATTTCCGGGCCGCCGATGCAGCTTCTTTGTTAATGTTCATGCATTGGGATCGATATTCAGCGATGCAAGGATTCCCTCTTCTCCGCCTTCTTTCGCCTTGAGCTGGTCCATGTGCTGCCGGTTTAATTTGTAGAACTGGTTATGATAGGCATCGTCCCTGCCTTCTTTAAGCAGCAGGCACGGATTATCGATCATTGCTTTGAGAAGGTGGAGCATGAAGACTTTGTGGCGCATAACCTTCACTGTTGCGCTGTGAATCTGTTCTACCTGCTGTATGTCCCATTTTTCAAGCAGTGAATCCAGGGGGCAGCCGTCCTTGTAGAAATTCCTGGGACCGCTGGGTGATTTGTACACTGTCACTTTGCGGAATCCATCTCCATCTTTAACCACTGCGTCTTCGCTGGTCATGTTGGGAAGATCCAGCCAGTCTTCCGCAAAATGAGTGCTGGTGTTTGTTGTCCCGGTTGTGCCGAACCAGACTATTTTACAATCCGAATCATACATCCGTCCGCATATTGAATCGCGCCCGAAAGTTGAGGTTTTATCATGGCCTTTAACAAACTCGCCGGCGTCTTTTCCGATGGCTGACCATGAATGCGTAGGGTGCAGTGAGCGGAACGAGTTATCCCGTTGCAGCGCCAGGTTAGTAATACTGCCGACCCTGCTTGGTGTTGTGTCAGGATCGAAAGCATCTCCGACCGGTCCGGATGAAGGGCTCAGGAAAGTTTTTGAGAACACCGGGAAGCAAACCAGTCCTTCGGGCCCTACCTGTTCCAGGAAAGCGTCGATGACGATATCTCCGCCGCAGTTAGGCAGTTTGATCAGTTCCTTTGCTTTTGCCAGCCGCTGTAGACTTGAGTGCATCACAATTCTGTCGCCTTTGGAGATATTCAGTTTATCGAGGCCTTCACGTATTGAAGCAACGCTTATTTCGCTCATGGTCATTTCCTTTTCTGTTTTGTTGTTTAAGCCGTAAAATGGTATAGAAGCACAACATATTGTCCGGGTCAAGCAAAGCATAGAACATGCCGGGCTCGGGAAGGGATGGTGGATGGCGCTGCCGAATATTGGATTGATTACCACATTGACCCGGGCGGCATGTTTGTCTATTTTGCTCAGTTGTTTGACGAAAAACCTGATAGAAGAGGGAAGAGATGAAAACTGTTGATGTAACCATTATCGGGGGCGGGATGATCACGAACGATCTTATTCTGCCGTCCGTTTACCATTTGCAGAGGCTTGGTGTTGCAGGTGATGTTCATGTGTGCGCGTTGAATTCTCCGCCATTGAAAGCGCTCAAAGGCAATGAGGAAATAAAGGAAGCTTTTCCAGGTCAGGATTTCACGGCCCATCCGGCCATATCGGAGCCTGAAGACAATAACTATCCCGAGTTATTCAAGGAAACTCTTGCCGCGATGCGGCCAAGGCAGGTGGTGGTTGTTGCCATGCCCGATAACCTTCACTACATGGTTCTGAAGGAAGCGCTGGCCTGCGATCAGAACATATTGTGCGTCAAGCCGCTTGTTTTAAGCTACGAGCAGGATGTAGAGATAGAGGAGATCGCCCGTGAGAAGGGTTTATTTATAGGGGTGGAATATCACAAGCGCTTTGACCGCCGTTCCCTTCTGGCCAGACGCCAGTACAGGCAGGGTCATTTCGGCAGTTTTGTCATGGGTGAAGCCAAGATGATTGAACCGTATTTTTACCGGTTCTCTAATTTCCAGAACTGGTTTACAGCGGACAAGACAGATCCATTTGTCTATGTGGGGTGCCACTACGTGGATCTGGTTTATTTTATTACCGGTCTCAAGCCGGTGGAAGTCAGTGTTTCCGGGGTTAAAGGCAGGTTTCCCAATGGAAACGAGGGCTACATGTGGGCCAACGGGAGGGTTCGTTTTGAAAACGGCGCAATTCTTTCGGTCATTGACGGACTGGGCTATCCGGACGACGGAGGCGGCAGCAATGACCAGTGCCTGGTAATGTACTGCGAGGCCGACGGAAAGTCCGGGCTGATTGAGCATGACGATCAATTCCGCGGGGTGGCACACTGCTATCCCGAGGAGACCGGCGCGGGCGGCACACACTACAATTATGTTAACCCTGATTTCTACCGGCTGGTTTCATGGGAAGGCGCGGGATACAAGCCGGTAGGCTACGGTTACGATTCTATTGCCGCAACGATCAATACAATTCACCGGATGGAAAACGAGGTAAGCGCCATGGACCCGCCCGCCGCCATGCGGCGGCGCCGGGAGATTATGCGGGAAGTGGACGAGAAAGGGATAATCGCGACTCCAGGCAACAGTTACATTAATGAGCTTGTAATCGAAGCCGCCAGGATGTCTATTGAGAATGATGGCGATATTGTAGAGATAAAGTACGGGGACAAACCCCATGTTGAAAGAAGGAGCGCATAAATGGCTGAGTATGATTTAACACCTGTAGATGTGCCACGGGTCAGCACCAGGCACAGGACCATAAAGACCAGACTGCCGGTTCCAGAGTCGCTGCCCATTTTTGAAGATCTGGCAAAGTCGGAACCGCGTTCCATGATGGGCATGCCGCCGATTGTCTGGCACAAGGCGGAGAATTTCAATATCTGGGATAAATGGGGCAACAAATGGATTGACTGGTCTTCCGGCGTACTGATCACGAATGCCGGCCACGGTCGCGAAGAAATAAAGAAAGCAATTCGTGAAATTGTGGATCAGGGCCTGTTGAGTTCATATGTCTTTGTGCATGAAAAAAGGGCTGAATTGACCAGCCTGCTTCAGGCTCTTGCTCCTGAACCGGAAAAATACAGTGTCTTTGTGCTGAGCACCGGCAGCGAAGCTACTGAAAACTGCATAAAACTTTCCAAAACATATGCCATGGAAAAGCACGGTCCGGAGAAGCGTTATATCGTCAGTTTTGACAATGCTTTTCACGGGCGGACCATGGGCTCGCAGCTTGCCGGGGGCAATCCGAAGCAGAAGGTCTGGCTTGGTGAATCGGACGATTCCTTTGTGCAGGTTCCGTTCCCTGACGGGTACAAGAACGAAAACACTTCTTTTGACCTGTTTCTGGAGACGTTGAAGCAGAAAGGGATTGAACCCGCTCAGATTGCCGGGGTTATAACCGAAACCTACCAGGGTGTCGGGCCCGATTTCATGCCGGTGGAATATGCCCGCAAGCTTGAGGAATTCTGCCGCAAGCACTATATAACTCTGACATTTGATGAGGTTCAGGCCGGTTTCGGCAGAACCGGCAGGATGTTCGGTTTTGAGCATTATGGTGTTAAACCCGATCTTATTGCCTGCGGCAAAGGCATATCTTCGTCGCTGCCGATTTCCGCCGTGATAGGCAGAAAAGATATAATGGGACTTTTTGCGCCTGGTTCGATGACTTCCACTCATTCCGGATCGCCTTTGCCAGTTGCCGCGGCTATTGCGAATCTTAAGCTGATCCAGGAAGAGAACCTGGCGGAAAACGCTGACAGGATGGGCCAGATTCTTATCCCTGAACTCGAGCGTATAAGAGCGAAGTATCCCGAAGTTCTTGGCTGTCTGCATGGCAAGGGACTTGTTGCAGGCATACAGGTTGTCAAGACGGGGACGAAGCAGCCTGATTCTGAAACTGCGACGAATATCAATGTCGCCTGTTACCAGAAAGGTCTGTTGATGTTTGCTCCAGTCGGCATCGGCGGGGAATGCATAAAGATCGCGCCTCCGCTTACTATCAGCGAGGAAGCATTGCGCGAGTCCATAGAGGTGTTTGAGGAAGCAGTTGACGAAGTACTCGGCTGAGAGAAAGTGAGCGGCCGTCCGGCAATTGGAAGCGATTGGAGTTGAGGCATGAAAGAAATTGGCATAGGCCTGCTGGGATTTGGCACCGTGGGAGCAGGTGTTGTAAAAGACTTGCAGAGAAATGGAGATCTTCTGGCCATGCGGCTGGGGCTCAGGCCTGTGGTGCGGCGTATTGCCGATCTTGACCTGGAATCTGACCGCGGCGTGGATGTGCCCGACGGTGTATTGTGTAACGATGCGGATTCGGTAATTAATGACCCGGAATGCCAGATCATTGTCGAACTGGTAGGCGGAACCACCGCCGCTGACCGGATGGTAAGAAAGGCGCTTGAAAACGGAAAACCGGTGGTAACGGCCAACAAGGCGCTGCTGGCTGAAAAGGGCGCTGACATTTTCGAGCTTGCAGGCGGATGCGGCGCCGACCTTTATTTCGGGGCAAGCGTGGGCGGCGGCATCCCGATAATCCGGGTTTTGCGAGAAGGCCTGATTGGGAACCGGGTTCATAGCATCTACGGCATATTGAACGGGACCTGCAATTATATTCTTACCCGGATGGAGCGTGAGAGGCTTCCGTTTGGCGAGGTTCTGGCGGCGGCACAGGAACAGGGATACGCCGAGGCTGATCCTTCGCTTGATATAGATGGGCTTGATACGGCCCACAAAGCGGTGATACTTGCTTCGCTGGCCTGCGGCAGAATCGTTTCAATGGATTCGGTGTATGTTGAGGGGATCAGGGGTCTTGAACAGGCGGATATCAGGTATGCGCTTGATCTAGGGTACAGGATAAAGATGCTTGCGGTAATCAAGCAGGATGGTGATATGGTCGAGGTTCGGGTACAGCCTGCGCTTGTTCCGCTTGACCACATGCTTGCTTCGGTAAGCGGCGTGTTTAACGCGGTGATGATAAGGAGCGATCTTCTGGGGGATACCCTTTATTACGGCAAAGGTGCGGGAAACGATCCCACGGCCAGCACAGTTATCGGAGACATAGCCGATATCTGCCGGAATATCGCGGGCGGCGCTGTGCGGCATGTTCCCCCGGTGCCGCGCTTTGGCAATGCGCAAATCAAGTGTATGAGCGAGATAAGAACCAGGTATTACCTGAGAATGTCGGTTCTGGACAAACCCGGAGCCTTTGCGAGAATAGCCGATCGCCTGGGCCGGAATAATGTAAGTATTGCTTCTGTTCTGCAGAAGGAAGTCGGCACCGGCAAATTTGTGCCGGTGGTGCTGGTTACTCATGAAGCTACTGAACAGGAGATAAGTTCGGCAATTAAAGAGATTGACGACGATGAGGTTGTTGGAGCCGGAACTGTAAAGCTAATTATCGAGGAATAATACGGGTTGTATTTTTATGGACTCAAGAGATTCATTAAAGGTATGCAAATTCGGTGGCAGTTCTCTGTCAAGCGCCGAGCGGGTAGGCAGGGTATGCGATATCATCGCCAATGACGCCGGGCGCAGGGTTGTTGTTGTTTCCGCACCGGGCAAGAGATTCAAAGACGATATCAAGGTTACTGACCTGCTCATAGACTGCGCTGAAAGGCGGCTGGCAGGCGAGGATGCTTCTGAGCAGGTTGATGCCATTGTACGGCGATATGCCGAGATAGAAACAGGACTTGGAATTGATGAAAGCATCGCCGGACAGATTGCCTCGGATCTCCATCAACGTCTTAATCGCGAGACGGGAAGTTCCGGCAGGTTTATCGATATGATGAAAGCCGCCGGCGAGGATAACAATGCCAGGCTTGTTGCGGCAGCTTTACGGGAAAAGGGCATCAAGGCCTCTTACGTAAACCCCGGTGATGCCGGGCTTCTGTTGACCAGTGAGTATGGCAATGCCCAGGTATTGCCTGAGTCGTTCAGCAATCTGAAGAAACTGGGGCATATGGAAGATGTTGTTGTCTTTCCCGGTTTTTTCGGATACACGCGCGAGGGGCAGGTAGCCACATTTCCCCGCGGCGGTTCTGATATCACCGGCGCCATACTTGCCGCAACGTTGCGGGCGGAACTGTACGAGAATTTTACAGATGTCGACAGTGTTTTTCCGGTCGATCCTTCGGTTGTATCCGGCACCGAACCTATCCCGGAGCTGACATACAGGGAAATGCGGGAGCTTTCCTATGCGGGGTTCGGAGTGCTGCACGATGAAGCCATTGTTCCGGTGGTGGAAGCGGGCATTGATATCTGCATCAAGGGAGTTGATAATCCGGCTGCGCCGGGCACATTTGTCAGGCCTGCCCGGGACCATGTGCCGGGCCATGTTATAGGGATTGCGGGCAGCAAAGGTTTTTGTACTATCTTTCTTGAAAAGTACCTGATGAACCGTGAGCTGGGCATCGGCAGAAAAGTCTGCCAGGTGCTTGAAGAGGAGAATCTTTCTTACGAGCACATGCCTTCAGGTATTGACAGTCTTTCAATAATTGTTAAAGAAGCAGATTTTGAGGCCGGTAAAGAAGAGCGAGTACTCAGGCGTTTATCGGAAGCTACCGGCGTAAAAGGCATTTCCGTAGAGCGCAATCTCGCTCTTATAATGATGGTCGGGGAGGGTATGCGTTACTCCATCGGTCTGGCCTCACGGGCCACCGCGGCAATAGCGCAGGCAGGTGTGAGCATAGAGATGATCAACCAGGGCTCATCGGAAATCAGTATAATGTTTGGCGTCAAGTCGCAAGACAAAGACAAGGTCCTGTTGCATCTTTACAAGACCTTCTTTGAGCGGAATGAACCGGAGGCAGGCATTTGACTCAGCCCGGAGAAAGAGGGTTAAAAATGAAAAACACACAACTTTACGACACGACTCTACGCGATGGCGCTCAGGCTGAATCGGTGTCGTTTTCTGTTACCGGCAAGCTGAAGCTGGCCGTGCGCCTTGATGAATTCGGGATTGATTATATCGAAGGCGGATTCGCGGGCGCGAATCAGAAGGATATTTCTTTTTTCAGGGAAGTCAGGCGTCATGAATTCCGGCATGCAAAGGTGGTGGCATTCGGGAGCACACGCCGCGCCAGAACCAGGGTGCAGGATGATCCCTTTATAAAGAGCATTCTGGAGGCAGGTACGCCTGTGGCGACAATATTCGGCAAATCGTGGCGGCTTCATGTTACCGACGTGCTCAGGACCAGCCTGACCGAAAATCTTGCAATGATTTCAGACACATGCGCGTTTCTGAAGGATCAGGGCAAAGAGATGTTTTTTGACGCTGAACATTTCTTTGACGGCTTCAAGAGCGATCCTGAATATGCCATGAAGACTCTTGGAGCGGCTGTTTCCGCGGGAGCAGACATGGTTGTGCTTTGCGACACCAACGGCGGCAGCATGCCGCATGAGGTATTTGAGATAACCCGGAAGGTTGTTGAAGAGATTGGCGCTCCCGTGGGGATTCATACCCATGACGACAGCGGGCTAGCGGTGGCAAACAGCCTGGAAGCGGTGCGGGCAGGCGCGGTTCAGGTCCAGGGAACAATGAACGGTTACGGCGAGCGTTGCGGCAACGCCAACCTCTGCACCCTTCTGCCTATCCTGGCGTTGAAAATGGACCGGAAATGTCATGCGGCGAACAAGCTTGATAAATTGAGGGAAGTCTCACTTTTTGTAGACGATCTTGTGAATTTGCGCCCCGACTCCCGGGCGCCGTTTGTAGGGGCAAGCGCCTTTACACACAAGGCCGGCGCACACGTCAATGCTGTCGAGAAGAATCCAAAGAGTTTCGAGCACATTGAGCCCGGGAAAGTGGGCAACGAGAGAAGAGTTCTTCTTTCTGAACATTCAGGCTCCAGCAGCGTATTGCTGAAGGCCGTCGAAATGGGACTTGGAAAACGCACCTCCAGGGAAGATATGCGGGAGATTCTAAAATCTTTAAAGGAACTGGAAAGCAAGGGTTATGCGTTTGAAGCTGCCGATGCCTCTTTCAGAATGCTGATCCAGAAGGTACTTAAAGAACACATCTCGTTTTTCGAACTGGAGGGATTCAGGGTAATCATAGAGAAGAGGGGTAAAGACGACCCATGTCTTTCGGAGGCTACGGTAAAGGTCAAGGTTGGCGGGGAGATAGAACAGACCGTGGCGGAGGGCGACGGGCCGGTGAACGCATTGGACGGGGCTCTTAGAAAAGCCCTCTTGCGCTTTTATCCGGAGGTCAGCGATGTTTTTCTTACCGATTTCCGCGTTCGCATACTTGATCCCGAAGAGGCCACTGCGGCAACAACCCGGGTGCTCATCGAGTCCGGCGACGGCATGGAGACATGGGGGACGGTAGGCGTTTCTGAGAATGTAATTGAAGCTTCCTGGGAAGCACTGGTAGACAGTGTCGAGTATAAGCTCTTTCGCGAGGAAGAGAAGGCCGGGAAGAGAGGCAGACGCAAGAAATAGAACGGGAAAGTTCAATCCGGTTTTGCCGGGAAACTGCCGGTTATTCAAAACAGACAATGGACGTGGCGATTACGGGTGCATGGAGATAAAAAAGTCAGACTGCAATAGTTGGTTATTATGGAAAAGATATACAATCCCAGTAAAATTGAGAAGAAGTGGCTTGAGAGATGGCTGGATAACGACACTTTCCATTCGACTCCGAATGAGGAAGGCGACTCTTACTGCATAGTAATTCCGCCGCCGAATGTTACCGGTGTGCTCCATATGGGGCACGCTCTGAACAATACCATCCAGGATGTGCTGGCAAGATGGCGTCGCATGCAGGGCAGAAATGTTGTGTGGCTGCCGGGCACGGACCATGCCGGAATTGCTACCCAGAACGTGGTGGAAAGAGCCTTGAAGGCCGAGGGCAAGTCCAGGGAGGATCTGGGTAGGGAAGCTTTTGTGGAGCGCGTGTGGAAATGGCGCGAAAAATATGGGAATACGATTATTTCTCAGCTTAAACGGTTGGGCGCCTCCTGTGACTGGCAGAGAGAGAGATTTACCATGGACGATGGCCTGAGCAAGGCTGTTGCCAGGGTTTTTGTTGAATTGTATGAGAAGAAACTGGTTTACAGGGCCAATTACATAATCAACTGGTGCCCCCGCTGCATGACTGCTTTGGCCGACGAAGAGAGCGAGCATGCCGATGTGGAAGGCAAGCTTTGGCATATCAGGTACCCGCTTGGCAAACAGGATTCAGGCGAGTACATAGTTGTTGCCACTACCCGTCCTGAAACAATGCTGGGAGACACAGCCGTAGCGGTCAATCCTTTGGATAAAAGGCACGAAAAGCTTGAAGATAAGAAAGTTATTCTCCCGATACTTGACCGCGAGCTGGAGGTGATAAAGGACGATTTTGTAGATCCGGAGTTTGGCACGGGGATCGTCAAGGTCACGCCGGCCCACGATCCGAATGATTTTGAGATGGGCTTGCGGCATGATCTGCCGCAGATCAACATAATGGATGAAAACGGCGTGATGAACGAAAATGCCGGACCTTACCACGGCCTTGACCGTTTTGAATGCCGGCAGCGGCTTGTAAGCGATCTGGAAGAAATGGGGCTGATAGTTAAGGTCGAGTCTCACGCCCATTCTGTAGGCCATTGTTACCGGTGCAATACAGTTGTGGAACCGCGCTTGTCGCGGCAATGGTTTGTCAGTATGAAGCCTCTTGCCCAACCTGCAATAGAGGCCGTGAACGACGGCAGGGTCAAGTTTGTTCCTGAACGTTGGACCAAGGTTTATCTGGATTGGATGGAAAACATTCGTGACTGGTGTATTTCGCGGCAGATCTGGTGGGGACACAGGATCCCGGTCTTCTATTGCCGGCCTTGCGGGCATGAATGGGCTTCGGTTGAAGAGCCAAGGGAATGTCCTGAATGCGGCGCCTCGGATATCAGGCAGGACGAGGATGTGCTGGATACCTGGTTTTCATCCTGGCTGTGGCCGTTCAGCGCTTTCGGCTGGCCCGAAAAGACAGAGGATCTTGCCTTCTATTACCCCACTAATGATCTTGTTACAGCTTCGGAGATAATATTTTTCTGGGTGGCGAGGATGGTTATGGCCGGGATGGAGTTTATGGGCGAGATTCCCTTTGACACTGTTTACATACACGGCACTGTCCGCGACGACGAGGGTGTAAAGATGAGCAAGAGCCTTGGAAATGCGCTGGATCCTGTTGAGATGATCGACAAATTCAGCGCAGATGCACTGAGGTTCAGTTTGATGATGCTTACGGCCACCGGCCAGGACGTTTATATATCGGATGAAAAATTTGAAATCGGGCGGAATTTCGGCACCAAAATCTGGAATGCCGCTCGTTTTCTACAGATGCAGGCAGAGTCACTTTCAAAAGAGAATGCCGGGGTGGATGCATGTGCGGGGCGGGTAGCCCTGGAAGACTTCAATCCGGACGATTTTACTGCCGATGACATGTATATCATTGCCGGCTTTAACAGAGCGGTGCGCGAGTGCAGCCAGAATCTTGAGAGCTATCGTTTCAATGATGCAGCCAAAGTTCTTTACGAGTACATCTGGCACCATTTCTGTGACTGGTATGTTGAGCATTCAAAGAGCGTTCTTTATGGCGCTGACAATGAGAGCAAGAAGCATACAATAAAAGTTATGAGTTATGTCCTGGACCGCATACTGAGGCTTCTGCATCCGATGATGCCGTTTTTAACCGAGGAGCTGGGTCATGTTATGGGTTATTGTTCAGAAGCCGATTTTGTTTCGCACGACACATGGCCTCGTCATTTGAATGCTGAAGAACTCTCCGCCCGCGGCATTGACCCTGAACTGGTCGAGTATGTCGAGAACAAGCGGGATCTTGTAAGGGTTGCAAGAACGCTGAGATCGGATTACGGAGTGCTGCCCGTGACCGAGGTTGAGTTTAAGATCAAACCGCACAATGAGGATGAAGAGGGACTCATTAACTCGGACATAGATTCGCTTCAGACACTGTTGCGCGCGAATGCCATCAAGGTGGATCGAAACCTGGCCCCGGAAAAGCCGATGCCAAGCGGTGTAAGCGCGCTGGGCACTGTTTATATGCCGCTGGAAGGGGTCGTTGATGTGGAGTCCGAGATTGAACGGCAGAACAAGGAACTGACCAAGATTGAAAAAGATCTGCAAAGGGTTGAAAACAAGCTGGCCAATCGCAACTTTGTGACCAAGGCCCCAGAACACGTTGTTAACCGGCAGCGGGAGATGAAGCAGGAAATGCAAGGCAGGGCGGGCAAGTTGAAAAAGCTTATCGAGACGTTGAAGTCGGTTTAGCCTGTCCGCATGCATAAACGGTTAAATGACGTCTGGACATACGAGCCCTTAATAGTATTATGTCACCTATGAAATTCAGCGGATTCAGGATTATTTGTGTTGCGGCAATTGCCGCCTTTGTCTGTGGCTGTACAATGCCGTCTGACCGTGACCTCTACATCAAGGCGCGCAATGCCGTTGAAAAGTCCGGCGATTTTCCCGGTCAGGCCGAAGTGGAGCCAATTGGTGGAGCTGATATTTACAGGGGCAAGAATGCCGCCTGTGTTGTTGTCCCCTATGAGGTGGACATCGGCGGACGGGTTAGATCCGGGGCGTACAGGGTCTGGCTTAAAAGAGTCGCAATGACATGGAAAGTTGACCGGCTGGCAAGGGCTAATGAATACAACGGCTCTCCTGCTCAGCCCGCGAAATGAACGCAACTTGATCCGGGTTTTTCGAAAGTCAGTCCTGGCACCTGCGAAGATGTTTCGAGCCGAAGCAGGGTGTTTGTGTAGTGGAGCGCCTGCAGGGTATACGAAAACCGCCTTATCCTGGAATCAGTCAGGGATTGGAACCACTGCGTTCCCGGAGATATCTTTTATTGAAGAGACTGTTTTTCCGTCGCTGGAGTGGACTTCGTAATCATCGTAAAGCCAGACTCCCCTTTGCCTGGCTTAGCGGCTTGCCGATCAGGTTTCTGATTGATTCCGGGGAAGAGTCTTTGTCGGTCCTTTTGACGGCAGGCCGTTGCTGCGCAAAGCCAGTTTACCTGTTGTTTCTCTTCAACGGTTTCTGCATGCCGGTGGGCGCTGCTTCGGGCGAAGTAAGTGCCTGGGCTGACTCGAGCATCTCCTCGGTCATTGTAATTTCCAGTTTTACCGAAGTGCCTGGCGCGGTCACATTGATCATCTCGCTGAAATCAATTTTGTTCTGCCCGGCAGCATTCTGTTTAAACTGACTGGAGATCATTGGCACAACCATTCCGTTGAGCATTCCTGAAACCTGTTGCGCGTTTTGGCTGGTGCCCAGGTCGGTCAGCAGTACCATTTCCAGTTTGTCGGAAAATTTTGTCCCGAAAGCAATGTTTTGAAGTTTTTCAAAGGGTTTGATAAAACCAAGCTGCATACCCATGCCAGGTTGTTCTGCCGCCTTCTTTTCTGTTTCCTGTATATGATCCCTGATTTGCTGCTTGAGTTTTTCTGGCGCGGCAAACAGCAGTTGAAACTGGGTTTCTTCCGGAAGATTGCCTGCTATCGCCGCCAGCGATTGGGGGATGTTTTCTATTTGCCCTTTTTCAACCCTGTCGAAAATTGCGGACAAATGTTCTTTGTTTAAAGTAATAAACACAACCTTGCCGTTTTTGGACAGTCCGAAAAACATGCTGATTTCGGAACCGGGAGCGCCGGATGCGCCTGGTTGCCTGTTCATCGGAACGTTATCGAGCCTGAGCATGTAGCGTCCGGCAACTTCATCTTCGGTGATCGTGGTTTTTATTGACTGTGCCTGTTTCACGGCTTCAGCCAGCAGCAGGTCTGCTGCTTCTTTGAGCTGTTTGCCGGTGATGGATTTTGTGAACTCGAATGCGGTGGACATGGCCATGTTGCCGATTATTTTTTCCGGATCAGTCTGTTGGAAGTCAATGTTTGACATATTCATTGACACGACCATGGATTTGAATTCCTCGTCGCCCAGACCTGTGGCTTCCTTGATTTTCTTCTCAAGCTCTTCTGACCTTGAGCCTAAAGGATTCAGTGATGAAGCCGCATTCTGTTGCTTCTCAAGCTGCTTCTGGATAGGCGCCTTGCGTGCTGCTTCCGCGTCAAAAATTGCAACCATGTCCGCACCGGGCTGTATTGCCGCCCGGGCTGTTGTTTCTGATTCCGCTTTCTTTCCGCACCCGGAGGTAAGAAGGTTGAGAGCCAGTAAAAGAGCTATAGCCGACGTAGATATGAAGTGATTTGTTTTCATGGGGAAAATCTAGCATTGGCCGTGAAGCTCGTCAACTCTTCTTTTCTTTACGCACAACCCACATGACGTTAGCATACTATTATGAAAAATGGCAGAAAAACGAAACTCGAGCAGATGCTCAAAGTCCTTCAGCGTGGAAAGACCATGCTTATTGTTATGCAGGATTATCCCGATCCGGACGCAATCGGGTCGGCAGCGGCGCTTAAGCTTATCGCTAATTCCAGGTACGATATTGTATGTACGCTTGCTCATGGCGGTATTGTCGGCCGCGCGGAAAACAAGGCGATGGTTCGATACCTGGACTTGAGCCTGCAACCCATGCGGAAAATAGACGCGGGGCAATTCCAGACCATAGCCATGGTTGACACTCAACCGGGCACAGGCAACAACTCACTGGACAGAAAAAGAATTCCTGACGTTGTTATTGATCATCATCCTGTCAGGAATGAGACGCGAAAAGCTTCTTTCCATGATATCAGGAGCCGTTACGGCGCTACTTCAACGATACTCTACGAATATCTCAAAGAGATGAATGTAAAGCCGAATGTGCCTCTTGCCACAGCGCTTTTATACGGTATTCGCTCTGATACCAGCGATCTGGCAAGAAACGCAACAAGAAGCGACGAGGATGCTTTTCTTGCGCTTTATCCCCTAGCGAACAGGAAAGCGCTGGCCAGGATTGAGCGCGAGCGTCTGCCGCAGGGTTATTTCAGGGTTCTTTCCAAAGCCCTGGGAAATGCGCGGACCTACGGCAGATGCGTGGTTTGTTCACTTGGCAATATAAATAATCCGGACATGGTTTCAGAAGTGGCCGATCTTCTTCTCCGCAATGAGAAAAGTTCCTGGGCCTTGTGTTTTGGTGTATATAAGAAACGGCTGTTGCTGTCCGCACGCACTTCAGAGCGGGGAGTAGGCGCAGGCGAGGTGATGAACGGCATTGTAGAGGACATCGGCACAGGCGGTGGGCACAGCGCTCTGGCAGGAGGCCAGATAACAATAGGCAGCCATTCGCAGGCCGAAGTTAGCCGCTTGCAGGACAGGATTACCGCTCGTTTCCTTGAGATGACCAATACAAGGAAAACGAAAGGAAGATCACTGGTATAAGAATATCTTGTTGTGAAATCTGTCGTTGTTGCGAAAAAACATCGCTGACAACGGATGAAAACATATAAAGGCGCCTGAAAAAAAAGGGGGTTCCATGAGGAGACCATCGGTTAAAAGATTGGCACGGTATATGCTTTTTATAAATGCGAGATAATATGATATGAACATCAAGAATAACAGATTACGTCAACCGGCAGGTTTCACACTGGTTGAAATAATGATCGTTGTGGCGATCATAGGGCTTCTTGCGTCTATAGCTGTTCCGTCTTTCAGCAAGGCCCGTAATGAATCAAGGAAGACTGCTTTTATCAGCGATATACGTACATATTCCGGAGCGGCGGAAATGTACATGATAGAAACGGGCAATTACCTTGAGGACAGCGGTTCCGGCCAGATACCTTCAGGTTTCAAGGATTATCTCCGCCGGGGTGATTGGGTGGGAGGCACACCGATAGGTGGAGTCTGGGATGCCGAGGATGAAAACGGTATCGGCGGTTTCAAATCCTGTTTCGGGGTGCATTTCAATGATGGGAAACATCCTGGAGACAGCTACATGAGGGACATTGACGAAGAGTTGGACGATGGAAACCTGAACACGGGTTCCTTCCGGAAAATTGCCGATGACCGGTATTATTACATCCTTGAAGAGTGATAAACATCAACATTACCAGGCACCCAACCGTTCTTGCACGAATAACCCGGGCTATTGATCTTGACATTTTTGCGGGTGGGTAAATAGAATACCCTTATCTTTATCTTTCGATAAATTGTCCGGATCCGCAGTCGCAAACAGGCTGCAGCGAATCCTTGACTGAGGCCATCGGATTTCCAGGCGGCCGGGGGCCTCTTTTTTTTATGGGTTTTATCTGCCCAGTATTTTTCAGATAAACATGAAGGAATTACATCAATGAAGAATTGTCTCATCATCTGTACAAGTTTTTTTGCATTAGTCGCATCTGTTTACGCAGATCTCTCCGTTAATATGACGGTTCGTGAACCTGCGGGTGTTACGCGGGTTGCAGAGCCTGTATGCGGCGGCATTCCTCTGCCCCGGCGCACATACAAAGCCGACCAGCCATTCGCAGTATTTTCAGGCGACAGGGAGGTCCCGTCCCAGGTTTTGCCCATGGTTGTGGATGAAGATGGCTTTGTGAGCTGGGCGCTGGTTGATCTTCAGGCTGATGTTCCTGCAAAAGGGGCCTCCAAGTTTGTTCTAAAGGCGGTCAAATCTTCCGCCAAACCAGGCAATGAGCTCAGGATTCGTGAAAGCGGCAAAGGTGTAATGGTTGACACCGGTAAAATCCAGTTCAGCATTTTAAAAACAAGACCGTTTTCGCTGTTTTCCGAAGTGCGCGTGGATGGCAAGTCCGTTGTTCGCGGCGGTGAAGTAACCTACACGGATCCCTGGGGCGATAAGAACACTTATACAGCGGATAAGCCTGCAAGCGTTGAAGTTGAATATGCAGGCCCCATGCGGACCACGATCTGTGTAAAAGGACGGTTCCAGGGGGATGATGAAAACAAGTTCCAGTATATTGCCCGGATTACTGCCTGGGCCGGGAAAAGCCGTGTTGGGATAAAGTACAAGCTTGCCAATTCAAATCCGGATCATTACTGCTACCGGCAGGTCAAAGACTCTTCAATTTCACTTGCCCTTGCGGAAAAACCGGCGGGCACTGTTCTGGGGGCGAGCACGCCTCTTACCGCGGGGCCTGAGGCATCGCTTACCGCCGGGTTGCGGGCGAAAGCCGAAGGCGCGGCAAGGGCAACGGATGCCGCCAGGGAAGTGTGGTCTTCAAACGGCAAAGGCGATAAAGCGGAGGGCTGGATTGCGGCCCGGTTGGGAAATGCTTCGATTTATGCTTGCGATACCTACTTTACTGACGATCCGCCCCGGAAGCTGGAAGTCAAAAACGGCGCCCTTGTGCTGACCGGAACAACCCGGCGTTTTGACAGCGACAAACGCGGCGCGAGACCTTTCAAGGCGGAACATCGCGTATTGTTTGACTGCTCGCATCTTCGCTCGGAATATCTGATTGATTTTGACGCCCCGAAAGAGGAGGTAAGGCTTGAAGATATGGCAGGTGGCGCCCGCGGCTGGCTCCATCTTACGGCAGAACCGTCCTGGTATTCGAGCGTTGACAGTCTTGGGGTCGGCAGGTTTGGTGTTCGGGATGACGAGTTGAAATGCTACGAACTCTGGGGATGGTCTTATAACGAGAATAAAGCCCCGAAAAGTCCCGGCAAAATAGGAACCCGCCGGTTTGTTCTTTACGAGGACAACCACTTCGAGACCGAACAGGATTCAGTTGAAGCTTATTTGCTGATGTACCTGCGCACAGGCAGCCGGAGCTACTTGCAGGGCGGACAGGGCTGGGCGAATTATGAAATGGACCGACAGAAATGGCGCACTGACGGTTGGCGGTGGAAGGATGGGGGAGTATGGAAAAGATCCGGCCCTCTTGGGAACCGCCCTCAGCGCGGCAAGGATCCGGTAACAGGCAAGCGCAACTATTGCCCCGGCAAGAAATGCTCCGTTCTTGAACCCGGCGCGTCGGACGATATGTATAAAATGTCAATCGGCAGCCAGTGCCGGTGCCACAACTATGCCGCCGGACTTGCTGTATGGTATTGCATTACAGGCGATAGAGATGCTCTGGAAGCCGCCATTGATTCGGTGGAACAGATGGTGGATTATCAGAAACGCGTAAAGAAACTTGCTCCGGGGAAGGAAAAGGATTTCAGCCGCGACTTTACACGTTCAGTCTACCTGGTTAATGCGACCCGGCTGGCTGCTCCGACAGACGCATTTGTGTGTGAAGCCAGTGATTACCTGACCGGGGTGTTTCTTGGCCGTGGCCGAAAAGAACCCAGGGGACTGGTTAACGGCGCAAGGCCCCTGAAAATGAAGGGATGGGGCAAGTTTGCCGGGTTGAAGAAGTATGTCGGAGAAAAGGGCCTGGCTGAAATGGAGAAGCTGGGCATAACCTTCAGCAAGGAAAACGGGGAACTTCACGATCCTGAAACGGGCGTAAAGTGGTTTCCGATTCCCGGAGCGAATTCCTTTATGCTGCCTCCGGTTGCCGGCGGTATTCATGCGTATTATCGGATTACCGGTGATGAGGATGCGCAGGACTGGGTGATCGCATTCGGGAAGGCATTGAAACACGTGCTCCAGCAGGATCATGGTCAGCTGCACGGCAGCCTGCTTGTTGATTTTCCAAAAAAAGGCATTGTCAAAGACCGCGCAAGCTGGGATCTGCCGCCGGACAGTGTCAACGGCGAGGGTGTGAAGATTTCAGGTTACCTCGCCCGTTTTTATCCGGACGTTCCCGCTCGCGCCTATGAGCTTTGCGGCGATCCGGTTTTGAAGGAGGCTGCGTACGAATACTGGAACCATGGCAGCCATCGCGGGTATTGGGCAAAAAGAACCAAGGGTCTTGGCGAGCGTGTCGGGCGATGGGTAAATATCGTCGGGCCTCATAGCGAAACAGTTTGCTTTACAGCGCACACTTTCTGGATCCATGCCCATCCGAGAAAAGATACGAAAGCTCCGGTTCATGTGAAAGACCTGAATGTCACGCTAAATGGCAACAAGGCCACGGTAAGTTTCACAACTCCCTCTGACCAGGGCGGGGGCCGGGTGGTGCGGTATCAGCTTAAGTGTTCCGAAAGGCCGATCGTTTCATACGAAAAATACCTCAAGCTGTACAACAATGGCAGGGATGAAGAAAAGTCGACTTGCAACTGGTGGATGGCCGTAAACGCGGATGGAGAACCCAGGCCCGGCAAACCCGGCAGCAAGGAAATATTCACCATTTCGAATGTTCCTGAAAATACAAAGTATTTTGCTTTGTGTTCATTTGACGACAGTCATAATCGAAGCGAGCACAGCAACGTTTTTGAGGTCAAATAGAAACTTATCCTGCATCCCTGGCAGAAGGAATGCTGTGAGAAATGATGGTGATTGGCCAACAGATTGCGCAGGGAATTGTTCCGGGCAGTGAGGCAGGCGGCAATATGGAAATGGATCGCGACAGACTGAGGACCGGGCTGCTGAGCATTGACGGAAAGGGTTATCCTTCTTACAAGAGAATCAAGGGCCGTTACAGGTTCGAAGAGTTTGAGCTTTCTATTGACTATGTGCAGGGAGATCCATTTGCTTCGCCCAGCAGGTTAAGAGTCCGGGTTCCTGTTGACATGGCCGGGTTTCCTGAACACTGTTTTAGCAGCAGGATCAGGCGGATTGCTTTTCGCGATTTTATCGCAAGGCAATTTGCGGCTTTATGCTGTGACCTCAGGGAAAGACAGGGCTCAGGGAAAAGCGGACTGCTCAGCATGGATGTCCCCGGCCAGGAAATCATGGAACGGTCTTCGGTTGTTATTGAAGACTCCTTCATCGAGGCGCGGTTTGTGGCGGGACTGCCCGCCAACGGGAGGCGCATTCGCGGACGGCAGGCTGAAGTCATGCTGTGCGAAAAAATTCCCGGGCTTGCCCGCAGGACTATGTTCTTCGACAGCATTAATGATGCTGAACTTAAAAAACATCTGGATGTGTGCGAGGACGCCGCGGCGTTGAGGGAGGCGCTTGACGCTAAGGGGCTCATAGCTTTTATTGCTGACGGTTCCGTGCTGCCCAGGTGTTCGGGCATTGACGACCGTCCGCTGGATACAGGGGCGGTGGAATTTCAGAGCCCGGATTCCATGCGGGTAACTATACCGACTCCTCATGCCGGCGAGATATCCGGGATGGGAATCAGAAAAGGTGTTACCCTTGTTGTGGGCGGAGGATATCACGGCAAGAGCACGTTGCTCAACGCTCTCGAAAAAGGCGTGTATAATCATGTGCCGGGTGACGGCCGAGAGAAGGCCGTTTCGACGCGAACCTCTGTTAAGATCCGGGCCGAGGATGGCAGGTCGGTCCAGGGCGTAAATATCACCCCTTTCATAAACAACCTCCCGGGCGAACGACGTCCGGGTTGTTTCCATACGCAGAACGCAAGCGGAAGCACAAGCCAGGCGGCAAATATTATGGAGGCAGTAGAGGTGAAAGCGGATGCGCTGTTCCTTGACGAGGACACGTGCGCGACCAACTTGATGATCCGCGATGCCAGGATGCAGAACCTGGTGGAGAAGTCCGGCGAACCCATTACTCCTTTTCTTGATCGGGTAGGGAGCCTCTACAACGATGCGGGCATAAGCACGATCATTGTGCTTGGCGGCAGCGGGGATTATTTTGAGGTTGCCGACCAGGTGATTCGAATGGACAATTTCAGGCCATTTGACGTTACAGGCAAAGCCAAAGAGATTGCTTCCCGGTTCCCCAGTCTGCGAAAGGAGGAGACTCTTGAACACTGGCCGGACCTCGGCGTAAGGCGTGAGCCAGACCCGCGGTCAATAGATCCGCGCAAAGGCAAGAAGAGTGTAAGCATAAAGACCAGGTCAACACGGGCGGTTATCTTCGGGGCCCACGAAATAGACATGAGCCAGGTTTCCCAGATTGTGGACGAGGGCCAGCTCCGGGCTATCGGGCGGGCAATGGACATGATCAGGCGCAAACTTGCCGGCGGAGCATCTTTCTTTGAAGCAATAGAAAGCATTTGCGCGGAGGTGAGAGAAAACGGTCTTGATGTGCTTGATGACCGGCGAACCGGTGATTATGTCGAATTCAGGCCTTACGAGCTGGCGGCTGCTTTGAACAGGCTGAGAACTCTTATTGTTCCCGGCAGCAACTGAATTATATGAGGGTTGACGGCAACAGAGTTTGCAGAATCACCGGCGGCGAACCACATGCCGGACCGGTTATCTATTGGATGAGTCGAGACCAGCGTGCGCACAATAACTGGGCGTTGACTTATGCGCAGGACCTTGCCTCCGAAAGTGATTCGGCCCTGATTGTGGCCTTCTGTCTTGTGCCTCAATTCCTTGGGGCAGCTTTGCGACAGTACGGTTTTATGCTCAGGGGGCTGCGCGAAACTTCGAATGAGCTGGAAAAGAAGAATATCGGGTTTGCTTTGCTTCGCGGCGACCCTGCCACAGAGATTCCGCGTTTCGCTCGTGAAATCAAGGCCGGCGCAGTGGTTACGGATTTTGACCCTTTACGCATCAAGATTGACTGGCAGCAGAAAGTCGCGAAAAAACTCGAAGTTCCTTTTTATGAAGTTGACGCGCACAATATTGTGCCTTGTCGTATTGCCTCTCCGAAAAGAGAATATGCTGCCCGGACTTTTCGTCCGAAGATTAATAAATTGCTTCCGGGTTTTATCGAAGGTCTGCCGAACATCAAGACTCATCCTGCCAATCCGCCGTCGGGGTTTGACGGGATGGCTGACGCGGACAGTCTGTTAAAGGAACTCAATGTTGATGATTCTGTTAACGAAGTTCAGTGGTTGACGCCGGGCAGGGCTGCGGGCAGGCGAAAGCTACGAGCTTTCACAGACAGAGGATTGATCGGATATGCCCAGAACAGCAGGGATCCGAATGCGGACTCCCAATCGGATCTTTCTCCATACCTGCATTTTGGCCAGTTGTCTGCTCAGGCTGTTGCGCTGGAGATCCGGAAGGCTTCCGCGCCTGACGATGACAAGGAAGCCTTTCTGGAGCAGCTTATAGTTCGACGGGAGCTTTCTGACAATTTCTGTTTCTATACACAAAACTATGACAGTACGGATGCATTTCCCTCGTGGGCGCTTGAGACCCTGGATAAACACAGTAGCGATAGCAGAGAGTATACTTATGAAATGCAGGCTTTAGAAAATGCTCAAACCCACGACCGTCTCTGGAATGCAGCGCAAAAACAGATGGTTAATGCCGGTAAAATGCACGGCTATATGCGTATGTATTGGGCCAAAAAAATCCTGGAATGGACTGAATCTCCGGCCGAAGCTCTCGAAATTGTGGTTTCCCTGAATGACAAATACGAGCTGGACGGGCGGGATTCAAACGGTTATGTCGGGGCTGCCTGGGCTATTGGCGGTGTTCATGACCGGCCATGGATCGAAAGACCGGTATTCGGCAAGATCAGGTATATGAACTATAACGGGTGTCGTTCTAAATTCGACATTGAACGATATGTGGAGCAGAACAAATAACTTCGAATCCCGCGGTTTAAGTTCTCAAAAAAGCCTTCCCGGCGAATGGGAAGGTGGGCTGGCGCTCAGGCCGATAGGGCAAGGTAGTTCCTGAAACCCAGCGACTCGCAGATGGTCAGCGAAGCCAGGGATGTATTCAGCGTATAGAAGTGAATTCCCGGCACATTGTTGTGTATCAAGTCCCTCGCCTGTTCCGTGGCCCAGTGGATACCCACATTCTTTACTCTCTCCTTGCCCTGTGCCCGTTCAACGGCTCCCTGCAGCGCCGCGGGTATGCGGGCGCCGCCCGCCAGATCCGCCATTCGATACATGCTCTTCTTTGAAGTGATCGGCATGATTCCTGCGATAACAGGGATTTCTATTCCGACCATCTCGCAGCGCTCCACGAAATCGTAGTAGTCACGGTTCGTGAAAAAAAGCTGGGTTACTATGTAGTCGGCCCCTTCGTCTACCTTCGCCTTAAGATACTCCATTTCCTTTAGCCTGTTCGGGGTTTCGGGGTGGCCTTCGCAAAAGCCGGCGACCCCTACGCCCATACCCGGGAAGTTTTTCTTAATGAACCGCACAAGATCCGCGCAGTATGGAAAATCAGAAGACCTGCATTCGGCTTCAGGGTCTTCTTTTGGGGTGTCCCCGCGCAGCGCCAGAATGTTGCGAATCCCGTTTTCCTGGTATTTTTCAAGAATAGCTCCGATTTCTTTTTCCGTTGAGCCTACGCACGTAAGGTGCGCCACCACGGGAATATCTGTTTCTCTGTGAACGCGGACTACCAGGTCATGTGTTTTTGCCCTGGTCGATCCCCCAGCTCCATAGGTAACACTTACATAAGAGGGCTTAAGCGGCATCAAATCCGATATGGTATGAAAAAGATTTTCCCATCCTGCCTCTGTTTTAGGCGGAAAAAACTCGAAACTGACTGCTGTATTGGATTTATCCAGTATCTCCTTGACGGTCATATCTTTGCGTTCCTGCTTCCCTTTCTTTCCCGGTTGCTTATTGGTGTCCGATTGTGCGTTCATTGTATCTCGCCAACCTTTTCAAGCCCAAAAATAGCTACTTTATTGTTTATCAAAGGACCGGTTGAATGTCAAAGATGTATTTTCTTTTGTTGACAGCCTTGTAAGAGAAGTCGCCCGGCTTGGTGCGAGAAGAAGTAAGGTTTATCGTCGATACATTCGACCGTCCGGAAGGAAGGATGTGCATCGCTGCAGTCAATGGCATAGTAAAGGGTACACCACTGGAGAACATAGAAGTCTGTCTCGACGAAGCATGCAGCTATGGCAAAGAGCATCGCGAACAGGCTGATGCCGGCCGCACGGCAGGAGGGGAAAAACTCGAAAGATAAGAGTGACGCGATTCTCAAGTTCAATCTACCTGCTTCCAATAATCCGCACAATCAACTACAGCATGTGAACTCATTGCTTCGTTCATTGCGAAACAGGTTACCGCAGAATCAATGCCTTCTTTTAAAGACGCATACGGCTCGGCATTGTTCAGCATAGTCTCAGCCAGATCCTGCCCGAGAATCGTATCACCGCCCCCATGACCGCCCTTTTGATCGGTGTTGAAATTTTCACGTTTTGTATCGAAACCCACCGGCTCATATTCTAATTCGCCGGTCAGCACATCGCCACGGATAGCACCTTCGGTTCCAAGCAACAGCATACGGCGTTCGGGAATGCCTGCCACGCAGTTTGTATGAAATGTAGCGCGAACGTCATTGGCAAATTCAATAATGCCCACTTGATTATCCACTACGTCAGAACCTCCGGTGAAGGGATCGCTCCGCTTCCCCCGCGTCGGCCAGCAGGTGAACGGCTGCCGTCCATCTGCTGATGCTCCTATTTTTTCCGATAAAAATCCGTTTTCCGGCATGAAATAATTGCGACCTCCGAATGACGCGACAGATTGAGGTCTGCTGCCCGCCATCCATAATGCAAGATCTATGTCATGACAGCATTTTTCAAGTAGATGCGAACCACCCAGCTCCGTTTTAGAGCGCCATGGATGGCTGTGTATATGACCACCATGATTGAATCTAAGCGTTTCATTGAATTCCATGCTGATCAGCTTGCCGATACGCCCCTGATCCAGCCAGGAGCGGATTGTCCGGTAGAAGAGAGAATGACGAAGGGTCAAACCCAGCACAAAACGCAGACCACTTGCTTCCCATGCCTGTTTCATGGCGATAACATCGGCCATTGTTGTCGCCAGCGGTTTTTCGCAGAAAACATGTTTTCCGCCGGCGAACGCGGCTAGAGTATGGCGTGCGTGGTAATTATTGGGAGAGCCGATCATAATCCAATCAATACTGTCATCGGCTGACATTTCCTCTATAGAGCTGTACAGGCGGCAGTCAGGACAAAGCGCCTCTCGTGTCGCACGGACCGATTCAGGATCCGGATCACACACGCCGGCAAACTCAACCTGATCTGTGGCTTTGCGCAGATATTTGGCTACACCAGTCAAACGTAAACCACACCCTGCCAGACCTGCCTTTACGCTTGCCATTCTATCCCTCCGGTTTCATTCTGCGCGGATACACACCTGGTTGAAACAATTGGAATGAGGTTTTTCATGCCTGCAACCTATCGTAACCTGAATGACGAAGTCAAGTTTACCTGAAACGCTTCGACTTGCAGGTGGATATTAAACTCCCGTTTTGCCCTTCGGCTACGCCTTGGCAGGCTGAGGATGGCCGCTACTTGAGAAGCGCAACCGAGTGAAGAGGCAAGAGCATTGGATGCCGATGAACCCGCGAAGAGTGGGGAGACGCTCGGGATAAACGAAGACACTTATCGGGGTTCTCCCAATGAGTTTACAAGGGACATTATGCGATGATTTATGTTCGGATCGATCTCAGCGAAAGCAGTGAACGGAGAAACTAAAAAAAGGAGACAGACAATGGCAAAGATTGCGAGAAAAATGGTAGAGGATGCAGGAATAAATGTGGATGAGCTCCTGGAGAAGTTGATCGCCAATGCGGCAGCAGAACTGACGACGTTCTTCTATTATACGCATTTGCGATACAATCTGGTTGGACTCAAAGGGGAAGGCGTAAAGCAGATTGCTGAAACCGCTCGAATTGAGGACCGCAACCATTTTGAGGCGCTTGTGCCGCGTATCTATGAGTTGGGCGGCGAATTGCCCAACGATATGAAGGAATTCCATGATCTGTCCGGTTGTCCGCCAGCAAAATTGCCGGAAGATCCGACGGACGTCAAGGCAATCCTGAATGTCCTTGTCAACGCAGAGCGCTGCGCGGTACAGCAGTACAGCGGGATCTGCGATATGACAGCCGGTAAGGATCATCGCACATATGCGCTTGCACAGGCGATTCTGAACGAGGAGATTGAGCATGAGTCCTGGTTCTCCGAGTTCCTCGGCGAAGGTCCGTCCGGTCATTTCTTGCGGCAGGGTGATACTTCACCTTTTGTGCGCAACTTCATGCGCTAGGCCATTAGTGTCCTGTTCCCGAATATAAGGGGCCACACTGTACTATGCCAGGTAGCGAAGGGACCGGAGACTGATGGGATCTGCCTGACGGGTGGCCCGGCTCGCTTGGCCCAGGGCCATTTGCGTCATGACCAATAAAGTATGTTTGTCCGATACAGGATCGTACTACCGGATTAATCGTCAGGCGAGAACACAGTTTACCCAGATCGCGGTTGCCCCTTGGGCGCAAGGAAGGAGGAAGACAACTCACGGCATAGACCAGCTACAAAAGAGACTATAACTTCAATCTTCCTGTTCACTTTTCGGGGTTAGGGCGTCGGCTGGACGCTGTTGTCCTAATCCTTATTTTGTTCTGCGGTGCTCTTGCAATGGATCGACCATGTCCACGAAGGGGAAGCGGTTGAAGTCGGTGTCACGTGTGTAGCTCGTCTTGATCACGTGTTCGCGCATCAGAATCAAGGAGTATGTTGGTATCGACGACGCACATGTTCAACGCTCCATGATCTCGTATAGCACTTCGCGGTTTGCAATGTTGACACGTGCGCCGCCGGTGTTGTACTTATACGCGGCGGCAAAGGTGGTTGCGACCGGATAATCCCTTTCCCGGATATTACCAGGCGGTTTCTGTGTGCGTATTACAGGACACAGAACCAACCAGAACGGCAGAATGGCGCTTGTCGGCAATCTGAATAGGCGAGTGTGATTCTGACACGTCGTCAAGCAATGTGTAGATCTGCTTTTTTGCCTCTGTTGCGCTTCATTGTTGTCATAATCCCATCCTTTGAACAAAGCGCACGATAATACGTACGGCCTGTCTATAAGTTTATCTGCTCGATGCGCCGATAGAGTGTGCGGCGGCCGATGTTAAGGATGGAAGCGGCCTGTCTCTTGTTTCCGTTGACCTGTTCCAGCACATGGCGGATGTAGCGGCGTTCTACTTCTTCGAGCGTCGGGAGGGATGCGTCGCTGATATGAAGGCCGGTTTGCGCGAGGCCGTTCGATGGCGCCCCGGGGGTCTTGGAATCCTTGAGCATACGCGGAGGCAGATGCTCGGGCCGGATTTCCCGGTCGTTGCAGAAGACGACTGCGCGTTCGACGGCGTTGCTTAGCTCTCGCACATTGCCGGGAAACGGATACCGAGCCAGTATTTCGCCGGTGCGAGGACTGAAGCCAACGACTCCTTTGCTGGCTTCGGATACGTGTCCGGCCAGAAAGATGCCTGCAAGCAGGTCGATATCGTCACCGCGTTCGCGCAGAGGGGGCACGTGAAGAGAAAAGGTTTCGAGCCGAAAAAAAAGGTCTTCCCTGAAATCGCCGTTCTGCACTAGCTCCTCGATGTCACGGTTGGTGGCGGCTAAAACGCGGACATCGACCTGCCGTTCGCGGTTGCTGCCGACCGGTCGGATCTTCCCGTCTTGTAGCACCCGCAGCAGTTTTGCCTGGAGCGGCGGTGGCATTTCCGAAATTTCGTCGAGCAGCAACGTACCGTTCTCGGCTTCGGCGAAAATGCCTTCCCGCGCCGCACCGGCACCGGTAAAGGCGCCTGCCTTGTGGCCAAAAAATTCACTCTCGAGCAGATGCTCGGGAATCCCGGCGCAGTTCACGACCAGAAACGGGCCGCTATGGGTGCGCCCTTCCGCATGAATTGCGCGCGCGACCAGCTCTTTGCCTGTTCCGCTTTCGCCAGTAATCAAAATTGGGCCGTCGGCCCTTGCGATCTGACGTATCTGTTGGAACAGCGCCAGCATCGCCGGACAGCGACCGTACATGCCGTGAAAAGTCGCGTCCTCGTCCAGTAAAGTCCGCATGCGGGTCAGTTCTTTGCGCATACCTCGCTTTTCGAGAATCCGATCGATACTAATCTTGAAGTGCTCTAGGTCCAAAGGCTTCGTCAGGAAGTCCTCCGCGCCCGCCTTTAGACTCTCCACGGCCTTGGCGACGGTGCCGAAAGCGGTAATAATCAGTACATCGGGCGTACCTTCCGGCATTTCCTCGCGCACTCTGTTCAGCAACTCCAGTCCGTCGGCGCCGGGAAGGCGCAAGTCGCTGACGATAACGTCCGGCATCCATCCATGGACCGTCGACAGGGCATCCTCAGCGGTGTGGACCACGTGCGCCACGAAGCCCGCGTCTTCGATCTCGTCTTGCAACAACTCGGCCAGACCCTGATCGTCTTCGACAATCAGTATTCTTGCTTCAGAAGTGGTATTGCGTGTCATAACACCTCTTTCCCATCCTTTCTGTTCATGGGGAAGCTTACAGTGATGCGCGCACCGCCGAGTTCGCTGTCGCCGACCTCTATAGCGCCGCCATGCTCCTTGACAATCCCGTGAACCACTGCCAGGCCCAGTCCCGTTCCTGAGCCGACGTTCTTGGTAGTAAAGAACGGCTCGAATAACCGAGAGCGGATATCTTCCGATATCCCGGGGCCATTGTCGTCAACCGTGAACACCACGCGTCCGTCGCGGGCTTGCCAGCCGAGCCGGACCGAAGAGACTCGCGGGCCTGCCTGTATGGCGTTACGCAACAGGTTTACCAAAACCTGTTCGACGCGAATCGGATCGGCAGAAAACGGAGGCGCATTCGCATCGCCGCCAAGGAAGATTTCCGCGTCGCGGCTTCTCGCTTCCTCCCGCACGGCAGTCAGTGCGGATTCGGCGATTTTGGATGGAAACAAGTTTCGGCGCCGCAACTGACTCCCATGGCTGAAATCAAGAAGTTGACGGATGATTGTTTCCATCCGCTCAATCTCTCGCAATACCCGGTGAAACGCTTCGGCTTGCGGGGAATCATGTTTCTCGTGGCGTAATGCACGTTGGGCAATGCCGCTGGTAGTGCTCAAAGGGGTTCCCAGTTCGTGCGCCACTCCGGCGGCCAGTTGCCCTACGGCGGCCAGTTTTTCGGTCTGTCTGAGCTGGTGTTCCAATGTCTGTTGTTCGCGTCGGCGGACATCGATTTCCTGCTCGGCGGCCTGAATACTGTCCAGCATCGTGTTGAAGCTCGCCGATATCGAGGCGATCTCCTTTGGCCCCTCTACCGGGAGGCGATAACCTTTTTCTCCCGATGAAACCCGCTGCATGCCCATTGTAAAACTTCGGAAATGCCGCCCCAAAGCGTGGTGCTGTCCCACCAGAACCAGCGCGGCAATAACCGCTGCCCCTAGCCCAAACCACAAAACAGCATGGCGACGCACCATGGCAATGTATTCATGAAAATCCTTTTCGCGCCGCGTCAACTGCAGCATGCCTGCCGACTGGTTGCGCGAATCGATCAGCGGGACGAAGTACGAATAGACCCGGCGTTCGCCGACTCGCCCGTACTCGCCCTTCTGCTTGCCTTCCGAAGCCAGCTCGGTGAGTCGGTCACGGCTTTGGTCCGGATCATTGTCGCCAGCGGAGGCAATCTGCCGGCCTTTCAGATCGTAGGCATAAGCGCTGTATACCCGATCCATTGAAATTGCGGACTCCAAAGCCTGTTCCATTCCTCCTTGCCGCTTGCGCTCCATGGCATAACCCAAGGGTAGTTGAATCGCCCTCGCCACCATTTCCAGATCGCTCTGCATCCGCGACTCGACCTGCTGCTCCCATACCTTCAAGGCAAAGTAGCCAGTAAGCAACATGGCTCCGGCTAGCGGTGCCAAAACGTAGAGTACGAGCCCCCATCGCAGGCTGATTTTCTTTTTCCCGTGTTCTTTCTTTCTTCTTCGCGCCATGCCAGTCACTTTCTTTCTGTACAACAAATCGCAACTTTCATATTAACGCATAAAATGGCGCATGTGTCAAAAGGAAACTTTTTTTAATCCTGTCCTCTTACATGAAGGCAGAACACCTCTGTCATTTTGTGGCCTTCGCAAACTGTTAGGAACTCATGACTTAGGCCTAATATGCAAGTGACGCTCCTTCATTTGGCACGGTGTGTGCTCAGAAATTACAGCACACAGCATCGATTTGAAAGCTGCCGCAATCGATGCGTTAAGATGAATAGTGGCGGCGGAACTGGATGTCAGGGAAAGGGCATCTTTATAAAGCAGGAGGTACAGTTATGGGATCGATTAAAGGAATAATGCGACTACTCACCGCTGGGGCTATCGTAGGAGTGATAGTGGGGGTATCGGCTTGTAGTCCGGAGCCAGAGGCGCCGACGGGCTTTGAGCAGCAGGAACAACCTACGCAGCCTGTGGAGCCTGAGGGTGGGGAACCGGCGCCGGCCACGCCCGCACCGCAGGAACAGGAACAGGAACAGGAACAGGAACAGGAGCAAAGCTGGCCTTCGCAGTAGAGCGCAGACCAGCAGAGAACACGTACAAACAGAAGAGCAAAAAAACATCCGAAAGGAATAGCACGATGAAAAAAACGGTAAAAACAACGACAGTAGTCACCCTTCTGGCAATCGGCGCGGCCGTCGCCCAGGCGCAAATGGCGCCAGGGCAGGGGCAGCAAGGGCAGGGGCCGCAGACGAAAGCAGACACGGAGCGCACAAAAATTGTGAATGAGATGATGGAGCTTCAGGAACAAGCTAAAGAAATCCAGGAGAAACTTAGCGGGATACAACAAGAGGCCATGAAAGAGAAGCCTAAGCTCCAAGAACTACAAGATAAACTTATTGATGTTTATGAGAAAAAGCTCAACGACTACGGCTATCCGAGCAAGAAGGAATTGGAGAAGCTGAGCGCCATGCAGCAAAAGCTGCAGAGTGCGGACAAAGACGAGCGGCAACGTCTAACGCAGCAATTCAACGAAGGATTGGAAAAAATTAATACCGCGCGCGAAAAAGCGCAAAATAGCCCGGAATTCAAGAAGGCGAAGGTGCAATTTGAAGGGGCCCGCACTAAGGCCATGCGGGAGGTGGACCCGGAAACGCCCGAACTGGAAAAACAATACGAGGAACTTCAGTCCAAGATCGAAAAGATCCGGTTGAAGCTTCAAGCGCAGATGCAAAAGCCGGGGGAATGATTCAAGAAGCATCTCGTGGGCTGATTATGTCCGCCGGCGCCGCTTCATGGGGCCGGCGGGCATTTCTTCAGGAGCGCAGGAACGTTGCGTAGCGAGAGAGGACGCGGTGATCACAGGCACACAAGCTTGACCTGACCACGCCAAAATACTTTCCCACGGCTTTGCGAAAGGTAGGGCCTTCATCTACCGATCTGATTTCTTGCGGTCCCACAGGATCTACGAGATTGCTGACGCGCAGGTGGAATCCAAAAAGAAGCGCATTGATCCTATATTCGGCAACTGCCGAATATAGGCTAAATAACACTAATGTTTTGAAATAGCTGGAAAAAGCATCAAAAGAAAACTTCATGAGCACATTGAACCCTGCACCAAATGGGTGCAGTTGCATTGTGGATAATACCCTCATTTATTCGTGTCTATTCGCCTGCCTGTGCGTGTCCGCACGCAGACAGGTGTGCATTCGTGGTTCAACTGCTCTTTATAGGTTTAGTGTCCATTAGTGGTTTTCTACTGCCGGATTCAGGTTGAATTCTTATGGTTCTCACAGAGCTAGACCCGAAATAAGCGACCTGACAGCCATTAGCCAACGCAACAGTAGGAGCCGGTCAAGGAGGCAGATATTGATATACAAAGAGATGGCCGCGTTGAGAGCGGGAAGACAAGCAGAATCGGTGGTTGATGGTGTGCTCGCAGCAGGAAGACTCGCTTATTTTGGGGCTAGATGACGCCGAAGGGTAGCCAAAGGCAAAGGTAACGACCGAAAAGCGGCCTTGAGGAAGTCGGCGGCGAACATGTGGGCGTTCCTGTCCCGTTTGATTCAGTCTCGTATTTCTCCAGCCTGCTCAATGAAAGTCTTGTGTGTACGTTCCCATATTTTGGCCATTCGCTTGACCTTTCCGGGGTGTTTGGCGGCCAGGTTGTGCAGTTCAGAGCGGTCCGATTCCATATCGTAGAGTTCCCACTTGCCATGGTGAACAGCAACCAACTTCCATTTGCCCATGCGGAGCGCTCGGTGACCGATATGGCGTAAGAAAATACATTCTCGGTCAAGATCACACCCTTCCTGAATTGTCTTGGCCAGACTCACACCGGCCAGGTGCGGGGCTTCCTTGTCGCGCCATGCAGGGGAGGAAGTCTGACCTGCGAGATCTATCATGGTTGGCACGATGGCAACGAAATGGCTGGCCGTGTGGCGTAGTTCACCGCGTGCATGAACCTATATACGGCACTTGAAATTCGGGAAGCGATGTATATTATTACAAATAAGGAGTTTACAATTTATTGCGCCCCCACCCAAAGGGTGCGGGCGAGCTTCCCGAATTTCAAGCCGCAAGGGGTTGCCGATTTCACTGCATCTGCTTCGTTCTGAGGTCTTCGGCATAGTTACTATAGCCGAAAACCTCACGCCTTGCAGCTACAGCAAACTCGGCAACTGCCGTTTCTAGGATGAATCTCGTCAGGCCAATGGACAATTAGTGGAGATGCAATGCCGCCTTCGTGCACCCACAATTTGTGATAGCGAAAAGGAGTATTAGCTGCTGTCGACCAGCCCGGCCCAAGGCACAAGTATGATTCGCCGGAACCGGGCACGGATCTCTTGTCGTGCCCGTCACCCCGGATGATCTGTTCGGCGCTTGCCCCATTGTCCGAAACAAACAATGTAACCGTGTTATCCCATCGCCCCATTTCCTTGAGTTGATCAATTACGCGCCCAGCTTCGCGGTCCAGACGATGAATCATGGCGGCATGGACTTCCATCTTCCGTGCTTGAAACGCCTTCTGTTCAGGTGTCAGAGATTGCCAACTGACTGCCCTTGGGGTTTCGCCCGAACCAATTTGCTTGGCAAGGGCTTCCGGCGAGAGATTCCATGACGGCTTGGTCTTGGGCTGACGAGGCGAAAGTCCGCAGTCAGCTATACCCATGTCCCGCAAGCGCTGCATTCTTATTTCACGCACATTGTCCCAGCCCTGGTCATACTTGCCCCGGTAGGCATCAATATCCTCCTGCGGAGCATGAAGCGGAAAATGTGGGCAATGAATGCGAGGTACATAAAAAACGGACTGTTCGAATGCTTATTGGCATGTTCCCTCAGAAACTCTATCGCCCGTTCTGCAATTGCCGTTGACGAGTAGTATCCATTATCGGGTTCGACTGGTGGCAAAGGCTGACCGTCCAAAGTGTGTTTTTTGACGGCAAAGTTCCTGTCATAATCACGAATATAGTAGGAATGGTCGAACCCACCATGCGCCACTGGCATGGGGAACTGGTTCACGTGCCATTTTCCAGAATGATAAGAGCGGTACCCGAGGGGGCTCAAGTAGTGTGGCGCTGGTCTTCCCCAATCAGGCAGTTTCCCGTCTGCTGAGACCTTGGGTACCTGCTGGTAGTAGTTTCCCGTCAGAATGCATGCGCGCGAGGGCCGGCATCGCCCGGTTGAGTAATGCTGCGTAAAGCGCACACCATTTGCCGCAAGGGCGTTGAGGTTCGGAGTTGATATCTCTCCGCCGTAGCATCCCGCATCCGAGAAACCCATATCATCGGCGACGATTACCAGAAAATTCGGTTGTTTCATTGTTTTCCTCAAATCGAGCGCAGCGGATCAGGCGCGGCCATTGGCCGCCGTGTACATCCGGCTTGTGCTACGAATTCTATTGCATTATAATTGATCCGCCTTGCGCCAAAGTCTCGCGGATCGCTCTCGTATCTACGCTTTGGATCGGAATATCTTCCTTGATGGCGAGTGCACAGGCAACACCGGCGGCCTCTCCTGTCTGGTTCATGTTGACCATGACGCGCGCGGCGCTGAACGCCATCTTGTCAGCGTCCAGCATTCGGCCGGCAAGCACCAGGTTGGATATGCGGTTCTGCAGCAGGCAGCGCCACGGAATCTGGTAGCAGGTCGGATCCACATCCACGGGATCGCGCCAGCGTTTCCTCACCTGGTCTGCTCCCCGTTCGGGAATGACCACTTCTGTTCCGTCGAGGTAGCGGAAAGTGATGCCCGGGCCGTCAGCGTGGTGGATGTCAACGCGGTACGAGCCGTTCGCGATTGCGTCCTCAAATGGTCGACCTTTAAGAACGTCATCCCCGGTTAGGCGGTAACTCGCGACGATTCGTCTTGTCTCCCTTGCGCCGATGACGGCGGCAAGGTCCACCAGGGCGATATCGCCGTGGGGCGGTCCGTATTTCCGAATCAGATCCATGAGTGCCCGCACTTGGCGACGACCCTCGATCTCGGCATGTGAAAGCTGATCACCATCTGAGGTGTCGCAGTTGAAGACATGGCTATCCGCGCGCATCTGAATATCCGGCAAACCGGGAATCGGGCTGCCCCAGCCCCAGTCTGGATCAAGACCAAATTCTGCACCATGTTGGCGGATGCAATCTTGCCAGTCGAAGTCTCCGAGTGAGTTCATTCCCTTGATTTTGGCGCACAACGTGGGTGGTTGAAGTGTCTCTGGTTTAAAGGATGGCAGATTCAGATCGAGTGCAAGGTCGGCATCGCCGGTCGCATCGATGAACTGACGCGCGCGAATCGCGCCTCTTCCATTCTTGTTTTCGAGAATGACCGCTGCAAGGGTGCCGTCCTCAACCACAGGGGCTGCGTAGAACGAATGAAGATATGGGACAATGCCATGACCGACAACAAGGTCGTCGATTTCGATCTTCAGTTCTTCCGTATTGATCCGGTAGGCAGGTGAGGGGTTTGACTGCGTAAGCACGGCGTTGCGTACTGAAAGTCGATCGAGAATTTCCTGTGTAAGTCCGCCGATGATCTGGCGTTCGCCAATGGTGTCGTGCAGGGAATGCCAGATATTGACATTTCCTGCCGTCGCCACGCCGCCGAAGCAGTTCTGTTTCTCGACGACGGCAACCCTCAAGCCAAGCCGGGCCGCCCGCACTGCGGCAAACACACCGGTGCAACTACCGCCGACGACCGCAAGATCGACCTCGTCGACTACCGGTATCTCTCGTCCCGGCTCTCTGATGGTATTCATCGTCTCTCCTCTCGCAGAACGACGGAAGTGACTTTTTGGCGCGTATGCGACAATAAAGTCGATTTCATTGTTGTGTCAATTTCTTGATTATATGACGGTCACGATGGCCTGGCACAGGCTGAGATGCTCCTGTTTCGGGGTTCTGATACCAATCATGTCGACCGTCATGGCGAATGAAAACACAGCCGAGTTTCTCCTTGAGTCATATAATCAGGCTAGT
>CAYYVQ010000023.1:0-27175 GCA_964475205.1 uncultured Victivallales bacterium
GTGCGTATTGAGGCTATCCCCATTTGTTCAGTTGGATATTCCTTGTTGGCTGTTGAATATTGAGAATGCACTTGGAGATACGCTCGAATTGCTTAAGTTAGCGCCATTCGGTTTCGACCCACACTGCCAATACTCTGAACCGTTTCTGCTCGAAAAAGTGTGATCAATGCGGGTTAAAAACCTCTTCCAGCAAAAAATGACGGATACGGCAAAACTTTCGTACTTTTAGTCTTGACTTTAGATGCTGCTCTGGGAGACTTTCACTTTGATGCAGGGAGAAGAAGTAGAAGTGAGTTGGTAGATTGCCTGCGGACCTGCCTAATGGTGGTTGGTGGCGATCCTAAACCCGGACGAGCTGGGAACGGCCGCTGAGTTAACCTGCAAAGAGAGGAAAGAGTAGTAATGAGTAAGAGATTGTATGTTGGTAACTTGTCTTTTCAGACAACCGAGCAGGAGTTGCAGGATTTATTCCAGGAGGTTGGACAGGTTGATAGTTGCAACCTGATAACAGACAAGGTCACCGGAAAATCCAGGGGCTTTGGTTTTGTCGAAATGGCCGTTGACGAAGACGGACAAAAAGCAATCGACGAATTTGACGGCAAGGAAGTAGACGGCCGGACCCTTAAGGTTAACGAGGCCCGCCCACGCCAGGAACGCGCTCCGAGGCGTAGTTTCAATCGGGGACCGAGGTAGTTAGTAGTTCCAGGCTGCCCGGGCCTTGTCCGCCGCAGTCAAATCAACTACAAGTATATGGCCGCGCCTTACGGTGCGGCCATATTTCTTTCAGTATACCTTCAACATTTATCGTATATGAAAATTCTGGCCCTGGAACCATATTATGGCGGCAGCCATAAATCTTTCCTTGAGTCATGGATCACACACAGCCGCCACTCCTGGACACTCCTGAGCTTGCCGTCAAATAAATGGCGGTGGCGAATGCGCCATTCAGCGCTGACATTCAGCAATCAGGCGCAAGAGCTTGAAGCAAACGGTGGCGCATGGGATCTGATTTTCTGTTCTGACATGCTGGGCCTGGCTGATTTTATCGCGCTCGGTTCCAACCATATTCAGTCCCTGCCTTCAATCTCATATTTTCACGAAAACCAGGTAACCTATCCGGTCAGGCATGAAAAAGAAAGGGACTACCATTTTTCGTTTTCAAACATGACCACTGCCCTGGCTTCTTCGCAGACATGGTTCAACTCGCGGTTTCATCAGGAAGATTTCCTGTCCGGGCTTTACAAATTTCTCAAGCGCATGCCCGATTACCAGCCAACAGACGCAGTCACAAGCATTAGAGAAAAAGCGCGAGTGCGACCGCCTGGAATCGAGTTCCTGGATACAGCCCGGACCCGTAAAAACAAGATACCCCGCATATTGTGGGCGGCACGGTGGGAATATGACAAGGCCCCGCAAATATTTTTCAAGGCTCTTGATATACTTCAATCTGAAAATGTCGATTTTAAAGTATCAGTCATAGGCGGCGGAAATGCGAGGCATGTTGCCGGGGTCTTTGAAGAAGCGCGTGTTTCTTTTCAGGATCATATTATCCACTGGGGCTACCGGGAAAATCACACGGATTACCTTTCTGTCCTGAGAAGCTCGGATATTGTCGTGTCAACGGCGGAACATGAATTTTTCGGTATCAGCCTTCTTGAAGCAATGGCTGCAGGCGCTTACCCGCTTGTACCGCATCGCCTTTCCTACCCTGAGATTCTGACCGATTCCGAAGAGAAGCCCATTGAATGCTTCTTCCATGACGGAACCCCTGGAGATCTTGCCTCGAAACTGAAAACACTGATCCGCAGGATCAAGACAGACAATCTCTGGCAGTATTCGCCGGTTCGCGGAGAGGAAATAGCCGACCGATACCGATGGAATAAGCTTGCCCCACAGTATGATGAGGAACTTGAGAAACTGAAACGTTACTGATCTTTCCTCATTCACGTACAGTGCACTGATTTTTTCACAAGGTTTTTGACAGCGCCTCGAGTTGTACCCGATGAAACGACTTTGCGCCCCCGCATCCTGCATCTTTCTTTGCATTATGTCGTTGTTCCTGCAATAATCTGCGCATGGAAAATACCTGCAAGACCAGCCCGTGTTTGCTCTGCTCCAGGTGCTGCCCCCCGGCATGGGTTTTCCTGGTTTTCGCCATATTCCTGCTTCCTGCCGCAGTTTGCGGCGAATCCGAAAAAGACCACAGCATCACTACCGGCGCGGGGTTGAGCATTTCTCAGGGCAACAGCGACCAGTCAACAGGAGACGCATATCTGACCTGGCAAAAAAAAGCCGGAAAGAACATATTCCGTTTAGACGCCGAAGCATCTTACGGGGAGGCCAGCATTGAAGAAAACGGGTCGAGCAGTAAAGAAACCATCACTGACACAGGCGAACTGGGTCTCAATTACAAGCGCAAGATCAATATTTCTTACGGCTATACCGACGCTTCAATTTTCTACGACAAGGTTGCTGAAGTAGACTACAGGGCTAGAATTGTATGCGGAGCAGGTTGTTACCTGCTCAAAACCGACCGCGCTACCGCCAATATAGATGCCGGCGCCGGATATCTCTGGGAGGAAAACGCGGGCAAGCCGGAAGAATATCCCCTGTTGCGTATCTCACAGAGATATGACCAGGAAGTTGGAACATCTGCAAAAGTCTGGCAGACCTTCGAGTACCTTATGAAAGCGGACGATGTAAACAGGTATATGCTGAACGCCGAAACCGGAGTGCAGGCCCCTATGACCGCAGCCTTGAATATACGCATTACTCTAAATAATCGTTATAATAGCGACCCGGCAGAAGGCATCGAAAAAAATGATCTCACCCTAAGCGCATCTATAGCCTGGAAACATTAACCCGGAATTTAGCCTATATCCGGGATTCAAAATGCAGCAAGCGGCGTAAGTCCTTATGAATAAGGAGGTGGTTGATTTTATAGCTTTCACCCGTTGGGTGAAAGAAAGCTTGCTGCATTTTGAACCACAAGGGGTTGCTGATTTTGCCGCCTGCTTGCGCGCTCGCGCAGGCAAGCATCTGCTGCGTTACAAGGGCTTTGGCATAGTTACTATAGCCAAAGCCCTCAAGCCTTGCAGCTACAGCAAACTTAGCAACTGCCGAATTTAGGTTTAGATAAGCACAGCTTGAGATCTGAAGCCGACTATCCCACGCCGGTTTCTAACCCGCTCAATCGATCAGGCTAGTCCCAGAATTAGCGGGGATTTCGCCGCGAGAGTCTGCAAACGTCTGCGCATGGGTGGTTTGCGGCGCGAGGCCCGGTTCTCTCATATTGAAATATGGATGAACCGGGCGGCGTGACGAAAGTCGCGCAGGCGCGCGCAATGGCGTGCTCGCAGCAGGAAGACTCGCCTATTTTGTTTTGGGGCTAGTTTGAAGGCGCCGGCTGCGCTGGCTGCTGCATGGGCATCATTGGGCTGGGCGCTTCAGGCTTACCGCCGGGATAATCTATATCCATGCCGGATTTCTCTTCTTCAATATAATTATTCAATGCTTCCTGGCCTTGCTGGCGCGACAGATAATTCATTATATCCTCTTTAGCGTTTTCAAACGGGATAGCGCCGCTTTCATTTTTTTCCAGCACTTCAATTATATGATAACCGAATTTCGATTTAACCACCGGCCCTATTTTCCCCGGCTCCTGAGAAAATGCGGCTTTTTCAAATGCCGGAACGGTCCTGCCTTTTTCAATCACGCCAAGGTTGCCTCCGCTTGCGGCGCTGCCGCACTCGGAATGCTCCTTTGCCAGTTCAGCAAAATCTGCGCCTTCCTCAAGCTTGTCGCGCAGTTGCTCGGCTTCGGCCTTCTTCTCCTTCAAGGTGGTTTCATCGGCCCCTTCGTCGACTTTGATCAGGATGTGACGCACTTCGGCTGATTCACCCCTGGTAAACTCCTGTTCCCTTTCCTGGTAAAAGGCTCTGGCCTGCTCTTCATCAATCTCAGGAAGCGTCTCAAGCTTCTCTTCCACGAGCTTCTGCACCTTCAGCTCTCCCTTGATCTGTTCCTCAAGCTCGTCCATGGTCATACCCATTCGATTAAGAGCCTGTTCAAATGTCATGTCCTCGGGCACTGTTCCTTTGACCTGCTCGATGACTTCATCAATTTCCCCTTTTTCAACAACTATGTCTTTTTCCTTCGCTGTCTCAAGAAGCACATTTCTGTCGACGAAACTTTCTATCACGTTCCGCTTGAGTTGCTCGGCATAAGCCTGCCTCTGCTCGGGTTGCAGCTCCGCCATCTGGCTTGACTGTATTCGCTGGTTGACTATCCTTGCAAGCTGCTCCGCAGTAAGGTCGTTATCCTCGACTGATACAATAACGTTTGTCCCTGCTTCCGACCCCTCAAGTTCCGGCATGGCCGACTCCGCAATTGCCGAATCCGGTCCGGACTGGCTTCCCTGCGCGCCAGCCTCTGTCCTATCCTGTTTTGATTGGTCGGTAATATCTCCCGCCTCGGCAGGAGCCTCCTTTTCAACGCAACTCATGCACAAGAGCGAAATTGCCACCAGCGCGCCTGTCAATGTTGTTTCTTTATTCTTCATTTTTTCCTCCTTTTTCTTCTTTTCGGTGTCTTGCCAAAGCATTCTTAACCGTCAGTAATTGTTGTTCGGGCTGAAAGCATCAAACCGGCGCAATCCGCCGTTAAAACTCGCCCCGGTGAAAGCAGCAGGCAGGCAAACAAGATGTTTCAGTCAGATTAATTCTGCTGAACTATATCGATAGACCTGGCGCATCGGAATCCAATAAAAGGATTTCCGCCGCTTACTCCCGACTTCATGCCTTTCCCTCTTGGGAAAAACCTTTCATATACCCGCAATTTCTCGGGATTTGAAGTCAGGTATGACCCTCCCCTGAACACATGTACTCTTCCATTTTCCGGCCCTTCAGGGTCTCGCAAAGGAGTTTCCATGTAATATTTGCTGTCATAAAAATCGCTTACCCATTCAGCGGCATTTCCCGCCATATGGAATAAACCGTTCGCATTCGTAAAAGTATGTTCCCATAAAAACATCTCTTCTGCAATTGCTTTTTTAGCTTTTTCCGGCAACATGCTGTCGACATCCCAGGTCTGACGAGGCAGACGGGTTTTTGGCGGAGGTTTCGTATCGACCTTCCGGACACAAGAGCAACCTCCCTGAGGCCGTTCCAACCGTGAATCAAGCTGAGAGTCCATCTGGCTTGCAATGTAATCACGGCTGCCCCTGTAATTTGCCGCTCCTTTTTCGGGGTTCTCGTCTCCCCACGGGAACTTCACGTAGTCGTATCCCCCCGCTGCCTTTTCCCATTCGGCCTCTGTCGGCAAACGTTTCTTTTTCCAGTTGGAATATGCGTAAGCATCGAACCAGTCTACGCCGACAACAGGCTGATTTTCGCCGTTAAGCGTGTCTTTTTTCCAGCCTTCCGCCGCGTGGTCTTTAAGAGGGGGAGCGTCGGGGTGCGCCATCGAATTATCACCTGTCCTTTTAACATACTCTACAAATTGCCGATACTCTTTGTTGGTAACTTCGTGCCTGTCGATAAGAAACGGCGACACATAAACAATGTGGCATGGAAAAGTATCCGACGGCTGCTTGGCCTTCTGATCCCCCATGAGAAAATATCCTCCGGGAATAAAGACCATGTTGCCGGGTTTACGCATGCCGGGAGGCTTTTCGGCCCCGCCGCCGGCGGCAAAATAAGCTTCCAGTATATGTTCCTGAAGCCTGATCAGATGTCCAAAGTCCATTTCACTTAAAGCCTCAGAAATTGAGCCTTCAGTCTGGACCACCTGGTCGAGCCAGAACTGAAGAAAAGCGTGCATCTCTTCGGTTGCTTCGTCGAAACGTTTCTCTTCAAGCAGTTTCGGGAGCCGGTCGGTCATGATCCTTGGGAGCTCCCTTGCTGTTTCCCTGCGTTGATCTTCAAGCTTATCGTAGAACTCTTTGGCTTTCTTGTTGGACTTGATGTCGCCTTTTTTCTTCACTTCCTGCAGCTTTTCAGTGTACAGATCGAACTCTCTGACCGAGGCCCTGACCGGCGTATACCATTCCCCGTCGACCATCTTCATCCCTTTTTCGAGCTTGCCAAGGTCCTCTTCCAGTTTTTTCTTCAGCTTCGATATACTCTTGTATGCTTTCGATCCCTTGCACTTTTCCAGGAATTCATCGCAAAGAAAAATGAGATTCTTGTATTCTTCCTTCTCCAGGGCTTCTTTTTCTTCCGGGGCGAGTTCCTTCAATCTGATGGCAAACAGCATTGATACGTCCATCGGTTCTGTTTTTTCGATTTTAGATTTAAAAATGGTCTTTTCGCTATAGGAACCGTCCTCGCGCCGCACCTGCATCAGGATCGTCCGGTCGCTTTCGCTTTTCAGTGCCCCGTAAATAACACTACCGTCTTTGAATTCAACAGTAACCAGGGTACCTTCCGGCAGGAGCCCCCGGGCCTCCTTAGAAAGATCCGACTTCTTCAGGCCAAGAGCAGATAAGGACAAAACAGCCAGTAGAAGCAACAGAATTGATTGAGATCTTTTTCGCGATTGCATTTTATATCCTTTCAGAGCGCAATATTTTCAACCGTTAACATTTCACTGTCAAGAGGTATCTTTCCAAGATGGCCTTCGGAAGTTTCCTCCACATCATGGCAGCGTGTACCGACGGTCAAGTTGAAACGCGTTTTCTACATGGTTGATGTCCAATTCGCCTGTATCCGGTGTGCCGGTGATTTCGACAACGTCAAAGCGTATGCATACCGGGGGAAATCCGAGCTTCTTCAGATATCTTACCGCAGCCCGGGAAAGCACATGCTTTTTTTTTGCGTTCACCGCGGCGATAGGCCTTCCGAAATCCACGCGCCGCCGCGTCTTGACTTCGACAAAAACAAGTATATTTTTATCCCTCGCAACCAAGTCCACTTCGTCCCGGGTACCAACCCTTACATTCCGCCCAAGTATGCGATAGCCCTTTGCCTTAAGCAACCTGGCAGCCCTGGCCTCGCCCCAGTCGCCTGTCTTCAGATGCTCCGCCGAATCCTCTTTCCATTTAAGAAGTTTATCTAAGGGATTCATGATTTCCCGTTTTCATCTTCATGCCGGATTTGTTTTATTATTGCAGCTTCCCTCACCGGCCTGAAGCTTTTTCTATGGATTTTCGCAGGCCCCATCTCAAACAATGCCTGCATGTGCCGGCGCGAGGCGTACCCCTTGTGGCTGGCAAAACCATAGCCGGGGTATTGCTTGTCGAGTTCAATCATCAGGCTGTCGCGCAGAACTTTTGCAACTATGCTGGATGCGGCAACAGAAAGACTTATGCCGTCGCCACCGGGCACACATGAACCGGGACATGGCAGATCAGGGCATTTGTTACCGTCGACAATCGCATAATCAGGCGGGGAATCAAGAGCAGCAACAGCCCTTTTCATGGCAAGGAATGTTGCCTGGAGTATGTTGAGCCGCCCGATTTCATCAACATCCGCAAGACCTGCAGCTATCTCTACGTTATCGCATTCGGCCAGGTAGATAAACGAAGACTCCCGCAGTTTCCGGCACATTCTTTTTGAATCGTTTATTGCCTTGAGCGAAAGAGCCACCTCGTCGAGTGCAAAATCCTTGTCAAACACTGCAACTGCGGCTACTACCGGCCCGGCGAGCGGACCCCGTCCGGCTTCGTCTATTCCGCCGATTCTAACGAAGCCCTGTTGCCACAAATGCTTCTCTATAGAAAGCAATAGGTTGTTCCTCGGGCCGGATCGTCCGCTTTCTACATTTTACGGACAGATCTGAGACGCGCCCTTTTGCCTTTGCGGTCGCGAAGAAAATAAAGTTTTGCGCGCTTCACTTTTGCGGAAGCATTGACCTTGATCTTTTCAATATGGGGCGAATGAACCGGAAACACACGCTCAACATGAATTCCATGCGATACCCTGTGCACCGTAAAGGTCTCATTTGAACCGCCGCCATCCCGGGCAATAACTGTTCCCTTGAATACCTGAATGCGCTCTTTGTCGCCTTCCTTGATCTTCACGTGAACATCGACAGTGTCGCCGATAGAAAAAGCAGTTCCCCGGTCCTCTTTAATATTTTCTTCGTTTATTTTATTAATCCTGCTGGAAACCATTCTTGCCTCCTCAAAACCGCGCCGGCTTTATTTTTTGTTTTCTACCGGACACCTGTTCACTTTTCCCATGATATCCGGTCTTCGTTCAATTGTCCGTTTTTTCGCCTGGTCAGCGCGCCAACCGGCTATTTCCTTATGATTCCCCGAAAGCAGCACTTCCGGCACTCGTCTACCCCTGAACTCCGGCGGCCTTGTAAACTGCGGATATTCAAGCATGCCTTCGGAAAAAGATTCCGACTCGGCCGAATCTCCGCAACCCAGCGCTCCGGGAACCAGCCTCACCACGGCGTCAATAACCACTGCTCCGGCCAGCACACCGTTAGTCAACACATAGTCACCTATCGACAGCTCAAGATCGGCCAGGTGTTCTCTCACGCGTTCATCCACGCCTTCGTAGTGACCGCAAACAAAGATCAGGTGCTTTTCTTTGCTCAATCCTGCCGCATGTTTCTGAGTCAACCGCTCACCCTGCGGCGTCATCAGCACCACTCGGCTATCGCTGTCTGCCACCGATTCCACCGCACGGAATATAGGCTCGGGCTTCATCACCATTCCAGGTCCGCCACCGTAAGGCCTGTCGTCAGTCGTCCTGTGAGCATCCTCCGTGAAATTCCGCAAGTTAATTGTGCGAATTTCAACCAGACCCTTTTTCCTGGCCCTTCCCAGGATGCTCTCAGAAAGAAACCCGTCCAGCATTTCCGGAAAAATAGTTACTACATCAATCAGCAGAACCCGGCTCATGCTTCAGCTTGAGCTTCCGCCTCCTGTGGCACAATAGCCTCCGCCTGCTTCGCCGACTTCCTGATAAGGCTTTTGACGGTTGCGCTCACTTCGGCGCCGTTTTGCACCCAATGCTGTACCCTGTCGGACTTCAGACTGCATTCCTGTTCCTGCTTCTTAGGATCGTACCATCCAAGCGTTTCCAGAACCGTCCCGTCGCGCCGGGTCCTGGAATCTATTGCCACCACCCGGTAGCAGGCGTCATTCTTTGCGCCAGTTCTGGTAAGTCTTATTTTTACTGACATTTATCCTCCGTTCAGTTCAACTCCACTATGGACTCACCGCCCCCCAACGCCTTGCGTCAAAGGATTCGCGAATCACTAACAAACAACAAAACGAGAAAGTCTGGCATGGCGCCGTAAGAAATGCAAGGCTTTCTCACTTTTTGCCTGCAATTTCTGTGCTTTTCTGTCGAAAAGCCAGTTTTTCGCCCCTGCTGACAACTTCGATCTCTTCGTTACCCTTGAGGCGCCCTCTCAAAATGTCATCTGCCAGCGGGTCTTCCAGATATCGTTCTATTGACCTCCTCAGCGGCCTCGCCCCGAGAGCGGCATCAAATCCTTTGTCCACAAGGAAGTCCCTGGCAGATTTGCTTAAAGTCAGGCTTCCGCCCTTTTCGGACACACGCTCCCGAACCTTACCCATTTCCAGATCCAGTATTTTTACAACGTCTTCCCTGGTAAGCTGACGGAATACAATAAGGTCATCAAAACGGTTGAGAAATTCCGGTTTGAAGTGTCTTTTGGCGTCTTCCATCATTTTCGATTTCAGACGTTCATAATTCTCTCTTTCTTCCTGCACCCCGAAACCGAGCCCGGCAGATTTTCCTCCCATATCCACGCCAAGATTTGATGTCAGGATAACAATCGTGTTCCTGAAATCCACATTTCTTCCAAGACCGTCTGTCAGTCTTCCTTCCTCAAGAATCTGGAGGAGCATATGCATGACATCGGGGTGCGCCTTTTCAACTTCGTCAAAAAGCACAACTGAATACGGCCGCCTGCGAACACGCTCGGTAAGCTGTCCTCCTTCTTCGTGTCCCACGTAACCGGGCGGAGAACCCACCAGCCGGGAAGCTGCGAATTTCTCCATATATTCAGACATATCAACCTGGATAATAGCATCGTCTTCGCCGAACATGAATTCAGCAAGCGTCTTGGCCAGAAGGGTTTTCCCTACTCCGGTAGGTCCAAGAAACATAAAAGAACCAATCGGTCTGCGCGGATCCTTCAGATCCGCTTTCGAACGCCGCAACGCCCTGGAAATGGCAGCCACGGCTTCGTCCTGGCCTATCACCTTGCTGCATAGCTCCTGCTCCATCTCAAGCAGGCGGCTGAGTTCGGACTCTTCCATTTTATTCAGCGGTATACCGCTGGACCTGGATATCACCGCAGTAATGTCATCTTCGCTGACAACCAGGTCCTTGTTTTTACTGGACTCCTTCCATTCTTCGACCGCCTTGTTCAACGATTCACGTTCCTTACGTTCACGATCCCGCAATTGAGCGGCTTCCTCAAAACGCTGCTCGCGTATGGCCTCTTCCTTCTGAAGCCTTATCTCTTCGATTTCGGCTTCCCTCTTTTTCATCTGCGGCGATCTGGTCGTGGCAAGTATCTGCACACGGGCTCCGGCTTCATCAATTGTGTCAATCGCCTTGTCCGGCAGGAAACGATCCGATATGTAGCGGTCGGAAAGATTCGCAGCCTGCTCCAGAGCCTCGTCGGTATAACGCACCCGATGATGATCTTCATATCTCTGTTTGATTCCCTGGAGAATCTTAATAGTGTCTTCAGTAGAAGGTTCGTTAACCCGGACCGGCTGAAAACGCCGTTCAAGAGCCGTATCCTTCTCTATGTATTTCCTGTACTCGTTCATTGTAGTGGCCCCGACACATTGCAGCTCGCCGCGCGCAAGGGCAGGTTTGATTATATTAGAAGCGTCCATGGCGCCTTCTGCAGAACCGGCGCCCACAATGGTGTGCAGCTCGTCGATAAAAAGTATTATATTCCGGGACTTCTTTATTTCTTCCATCACCGCCTTGATCCGCTCTTCAAATTGCCCCCGGTATTTTGTGCCGGCAATCATTAAGGCCATATCCAGGGCCACAACTTTCTTGTCTCTCATAGCTTCGGGAACATCGCCCTCAACAATTGCCCGGGCAAGACCCTCCACGATCGCGGTTTTGCCTACGCCCGCGTCGCCAAGCAGGACCGGATTGTTCTTATTCCTGCGGCACAGTATCTGTATCACTCTTTCCAGCTCAGACTGGCGCCCGACAACCGGATCCAGTTCATCAGAACCTGCAAGTTCAGTGAGATCCCTGCCGAATGTATTCAGCGCAGGCGTGCGGCTTTCCTGTCGCTTTCTGCCGCCTGACCTTGTCTCCATCTCCTCGAGAATATCGCCCTCTTCCTGCTCTTTCGCGAAATTCGGATCCAGCTCCCGCATAACCTCGATCCGGGCGCTGTCCAGATCGACATCCAGGTTCCTCATTACCTGCGCTGCAACGCCCTCTCCCTCTCGAAGAAGCCCCAGAAGAATATGCTCTGTTCCCACATAACTGTGGTTAAGCGCCCTGGCTTCGCTCATGGCAAGCTGCAATACCTTTTTTGAACGCGGAGTAAATGGAACAGCGCCAACAGTTTTGGTCTCAGGCCCATGTCCTACGGCCCGCTCGACTTCCATCCTCACTTGTTCCAGCGAGACCCCCATGCTGTCCAGCACGTTTACAGCAACCCCTTCGCCCAGGGCAATTAATCCCAGCAAAAGGTGCTCTGTGCCGACGTAAGGATGGTTGAAATTGTCGGCCTCCTTCCGGGCAAGCTGCACCACCCTCTGCGCCCTTGGAGTGAAGTTAGTAAAGTTATTCATAATTTTTTTCCTTATCCGGCCCGTGAAACTCTGGCTGCAATCTTAACAGACTGCAGCTTATCCCGAACCAGTTTAGACCGCATTCTATCTCTGTCTTTTATCCGGTGTTTCTTTCCTTTTATTTTCTGAAGATGCCCGGGTTGTGTCAAGACGCTTATATCGTCAATCTCCTCAAGAGTGATATTCTTTACAATCCCCATCTCGAGCCCAAGCTTCAAAGCGGATAGAAGATCTATCGCTTCCCTGGAACTCAACAACTCGGCATAAAGAAGAACCCCCAGCGCCCTGGACACATGGTCTCGGACTCTTTCTCTACGTGTGCTCAGAAGCCTGCCGCGCGCGTTCAACTCGTGCTGTATAACATCTTCACTGACCCGTTCCAGGGTTGATATTGTGTCTTTCTCGTTTATACCCAGCGTGACCCGGTTGGAGATCTGAAATATGTTGCCTGATGACACGCTGCCTTCTCCCAGAATGCCGCGAACCTCAAAACCCGTTCTGTGAAAACCGTTAATAACCTGGTCAATTTCATCCATCAGACACAATCCCGGCAAATGAAGCATCACACTGGCCCGCATACCGGTTCCCACATTGCTGGGACAGGCCGTTAGATACCCGTACCGGGGACTGAACGCATAATCAAGACGCTTCTCCAGGTCCAGGTCCACAGCGCTGATCACTTCAAGAACCTTCCCAAGGCACAGTCCGGAATCCATTGCCTGTATCCTCAGGTGATCTTCTTCGTTCACCATTATCGCAACATGTTCCTTTTCCGCAACAAGCAGAGCGCTTCCCCTGCGCCCGAACTCCATACTGGTCAAGCGCCTTTCCTTCAGTATCTCTTTGTCCAGTGGATCCAAATCCGACATATCAAAGAACAATGCCCCATTAAGCAATTTTGACGCAACCGCGGCTTGCCTGACTTTCTTCATTATGTCTTCGGCTTGCGCCGCCGATGTTCTGCCGGGGAAAGGATAGTCCTCCAGATTTCTGGCCAGCCGGATACGGCTGCTGGCTACAACACCCTTTTCAGCTTCGCCTGCGAGCCATTTTCCGGGATTTCTCAGAAATTCGTATCGTGAAACTTTATTATCCTGCGCAGGTAGTTTATGTGCCATCCTTATTCTCCAACCCTGTCAGAAGATCCCTGATTCTAGCGGCTTCCTCGTAATCCTGCGCCGCTACCGCGTTATTAAGTTTTTTCTTCAACCATTCAGCGCGAGGCCGGCTTTTATTATTCTCCGGGGTATTCCCAACGTGGTATTCGCCTTCCTGTATATCTGCAAGAACAGGTTCAAGCTCCTCCTCAAATGTGTCATAACATGCCGCACAGCCAAGCCGGCACTGATCCTTGAATTCCCTGCTGCCAAGTCCGCAGACGGGACACTTCTTCCGACGGACAAAAATTTCCTCGCTATCCTCCATCTGCATGCCAAACAGCATCTCGGCAATTGATCCGGGCGACTCTATATCAAAGCCATGCGCTTCTGCACAATCCCTGCACAGGCTCAGCTCGCGCATTTCTCCATCCAGGACCTGCTTAAAAAAAAGCGTTGCCTTGTTTTTCTTGCAATATTCGCAAACCATATAACATACCTCTATTTTCAATATTATACACAAAAAACTCCGGCATGCACAACCCCCCGCAGCAATTCGCCAGCAATTCGCATTATGGGCCGCGCCCCCTGCCGCCTTGCACGGCAGGAAAGGAAGCTTTGCGGGAAAAGCCTGCTTTTCAAACTAATCTGATTCACCCGCGACACAAGGTCGCGGGGATCTTAATTCAGGCTCCTCCGTAGTATCTGCGGAGGAGCCCCAAAACTTTTGACAGTTCCCCGGCGCCCTTCCCTCCCTACTCTTCCATCCCGCAGCAGGTTGACACAACCTGCTGTACTCATCCCAAGTACAGCGGGTTATCCCGTAACCCGCTGCCGTTTGGGCCTCGCCTTCGGTGAAGCCGGGCGTACTCCCATGGCGACAACATCATAAATAAGAACCTCAGATACAAAGCTGGAGAGACTGCCTGCCTGCAAGCGAAGTGTTCGCAGGAGATCCCGCGAGTCCGCATGCGACAAATGGCCATAATGAGAATCGCTGGTTATCAATTGCTTGACATTCAGCCCGCACTTGTGCATATTTTAACCGAAATACAGGAGCGGAAATGATGCCCAACCCATACAGGGATCTGCCGTCGGACGCCAAGACAGATAATTCCGTGAATGGTAATCTTCATAATTAATAAAGGACGCATAGTCCAAGGAGGCCTGAAATGAAGAGCTGTAGTTGCGTAGTGTTGTCGTTTGCCTTTCTGTTTTCTCTTTCCATCCCACTCATTGCGCAGGAGGCGGAAACTGACCCTCTGGTTACCCAGGAAACAGAAACTGAAGAAAGGCAGGTAAATCCTGATTCTTCCCTGATGCTTGGGGGACGGTTCAGCGATGAGACTGCCGAAGCCTTAGGCGATTTGCTGCTTCCCGCCCTGGGAGACCAGAACGGAATGCTGTTTGTCAATCCCCGTTTCCTGATGGGCGATGAAGGACAACGCGAGTTCAACGCAGGTCTTGTCTTCAGGCGCCTGGAACCTGCCGTTAACGGGATTATAGGAGGCAACATTTATTACGACTACCGTGAAACAGAATCGGACGCAACTTTCGACCAGCTCGGCTTCGGAGTCGAATACATGGGAAGTCTTTTCGATTTCAGGGCTAATTACTATCTCCCGGAAGACGATGTCAAACGCGTCAACGAACGCGTAGTGGAAGACAAAACAGTGTCGCAGGAATCATACACAGCGTGGGACGACCCTCACGCCGTCGGCCATACCATTATCCAGAGAGGCCGGGCCGTTCAACGCACCGTCGAAACTATCACCAGGCGGATCTATTTTCAGAACGAGGCCGCTCTTGAAGGCTGGGATGTCGAAGCCGGAGTGCCGCTGCCATGGCTGGAGAAATTCGGAGACGTCAGGGTATTCGGCGGATACTACCGGTTTGAAGGCGAACTTGGCGCAGATGACATAGAAGGCGCAAAGGCCAGGGTTGAGGCAAAGGTGCTCCCTTCCTTCGCTCTTGATCTTGAATGGTACGAAGACGAAGAACTCTATGGCAGCGATTATTTCTTCGGCGCGCGGCTCATACTGCCCTTCGAGCTCATGGGCGGGCCAGGGATTGACAGGGGCGCATGGATGACCCGGCCACGCGGCAAACCCGAACCTGCCTCCAGGATGCTGGAACCTGTAATGCGCGACTGGCACGTACAGACAAAGTCCACGGAAATGCAGGAAGATATAACTCAACGCAGCATAACCTCTTCAGTAATTGAAGAGCGTTCAAGGAATATGGAAGACACGCTGGCAACCGATGTAATATTCGTCAACAACAATTCGGGCAACAATGACAATCCGGGAACAGTCGATCTTCCTGTTGAAAACGTAACAACCGGAATAAACATGGGCGACCGGGTTTTCGTCATGAGCACACAGGACGGATATGACGTTAATCTTATGATTGAAGACGATCTTGATCTCATGGGCCAGGCGTACCCGATAGGAGCCGAAGGGCGTTACCTCTTCGGGGATTCGTCCTATACCACGTTGCGCCCGCAAAATCCGGCAATGCCCACAATTTCGGTAGACGGAAACGCAGGAGCTTCCGATGTTCTGATACGCGGTTTTGAGATCAAGGGATGTATGGACGGGATCGATTCAAGCCCGTATAACACTACAGTGATTGCCGCGCAGAACGTGGAAAACCTTGAAATTCACCATAACAGAATTCATTGCGGGCTTCTTGGAATTATGAGCAGCTACATCTCAATGCCCGGAACATACTCGCTTAACATCCATGACAACACGTTTGACCATCTTGGCATGGGAACCCTGGCAATGAGCGATGACAGCAACGGCTCTGTTGAATTCCGTGACAACATGATAACAACTACCGCAATCGGCGCCGGCGCCCTTGGCATAAGCGGCGGTTCCTCTGCGAACACCATGGATCTGGCCATGACCGGCAACGAAATCGGCGGCGGCGGATTGTCTACTCTTGGCTCGCTGGTTGTAAACACCAATGGAATAGTGAATAATTTCATCGAGATGCTGTTGGACGGTCCGTTGGATCCATCAATATCCACTGCCATCGGCGGGATTCCCGAGGATTCTCCATCCTTACTCGGCCTGGCGGCGGCAGGCATATCGGAAAAGGGCAACATGAATATGAATGCTTACATCGCAGGCAATACAATATCTGACAATTTGTTCGGCATGGCGCTGGCAGGATATGGAATGGGCGCCTCAGTTGACAACGCGGTAATTGAAGACAACGTTATAGTCGGAGGCGGAACCGATGCTCTGCTGGACTATGTCCTCAACGACGTGCTCAGCATACCGCATGATCCCGATGAACTCGTTGATATCTCCATTGCAGGCATCACGGTCCTTGGGCTCGAGTATGCATCAATGCAGAACCTTGCCATAAGGAACAATGCTGTAGACAACCACTTGGTCGGAGTGGCCGTAGCGGGAGTTGGTGATGCGTTAATGGATAACGCCGTTTTGTCCGGAAACACCGTTACAGATTCCGGACTCGGGATTTTCGCGCTTGCCGAGGACGGCGCCATGATGAACGGTCTGACCATAACCGGCAACATGGTGGATAACTCGGGGCTGCGCCAGATTCATGACCTTCTCACAGCGCACATCCCTTCAAGTTCGGTCGACCCGGAGCTGGTTCCGCTCTGGGAAATGGAAGTACCCGATTACGGCGGCGCCGGAATCCTGGCAGCAGGCAACCTGTTTACTTATGATACCGACACAGAAATGAACGACATGGTTATCGCGGATAATACCGTCAGGGATAACCTGTTGGGTATAGGCGTCATCGGCCGTGACATGGAAATCAACAGGGGCACGATCACCGGCAACACAATAGAAGACAACATGGCTGCCGCCGGGCTTTACTTCGAATACGCGGAAGCTGAAAACTGGATGGTAACGCAAAACAACATAGACACCGCCCTGGCCGGCATTATGCTGTTTGGAAACAGTTCCGGCATGGATAATATGCGGATTGCCGAAAATGTTATGGACCGGACTACTGTGGGGGTATTGTTCGGGCTGTTCAACGACACCGAAGCGGCAAACTTCGTTATAGAGGACAATACAATCACAGGCGGAATTGATCCGACACAGATGGAGCTGCTCGCGAATATCATCACGGCAGCCGAAGGGAAAGATGAAATCGAGGAGCTGCTGGGCATGGATGAGCTGGGGCAGAGCTTTCCAGGCGACCTTCCGGCAACGGGCGGATATGCGGGATTTGTTGGAATGCTGGACGATGCTGACACGGTTTCCCTGTCGTTGCTGGATAACCGGGTAACCGATAACGCGGCAGGCATATTCATCGATTCAACCAATAACGTGCCGGATGCCCAGATTAGTATATTCGACAACATCAGCTCCGGCCCGCATTTCATCTACGGCGATGATTACACGGCAACATATTCCGGAAACATCCCGGGCGTCGTAATTATCCCGTAAGGAACAGCGAATAGACACGAAAGTGAATAATCAACGTTAGTGCGGGACAAAATCGGTTACATTTTATTGCGCCCCCACCCGAATGGGTGGGGGCGAGCTTTCCGAATTTCAAGCCGCAAGTGGTTACCGAATATATATTCAGCGTTCTGCTTCAAGCCGGTAGTATCCGCGTTTTATTGTACCTACCGAACCGGTGTATGACATTGTTTCGCCTGTACCGGCAAGATTAGTGTAGCCGGGCACGGGCAGCCATGAATCTTCGAGCAGTTCATCGCGTCGATATAAAGCATATGTTCTGCCTGTTACAGAACTCCATCGAAGAATAATCTCCGAATTATTGTTCTCTGTTCTTTCCATTAAGCCATTGAACCTCAGAACACTATCAGGGTCGGCGCTGTCCGTGCCCGCAATCATTTCATCGGCAGTCACCATCCGGTCGCCGTCAAAATCCGTGTCTTCATCAAGGACGAGCACATCCTCTGAGGCTGCGTTCCCGATGTTCCCCGCGTTGTCCCTGGCCCAGACGTACAACTGGTTTGTGCAGTCAAGCAACATCTCAGAAATCCCCACAGTCCCCTCCGTTCCGGTTGTCCATGTTCCGTTCGTAGTCCCGGACTGGTCGAGAGCGCTGAAAAAATATCCCGATACCCCCGAGGCAGCGTCAGAAAACCCTGTCCATGACCCGGTAATATTCGTCCCCACAACATAAGATCCGTAAGGACTGGTCTCCACGTTTACGTCGGCTTCAGCGGCAGAGGGAGGAGTTGAGTCAACGGAATAAGGACCGGATGATGCAGGCGCACCGATATTCCCGGCTTCGTCAACTGCCGCAACTGCAACCCACCATGATTCATTGTCAGGAAGTTCAGGGCTATTTGCAGACGTGCTGTCCGAACAACTAAGGAATTCCGCCGTGTTCTGCTCGTTTGTAAATAACACAGAGTAATGACTGATTCCGAAGCCTTCTCCGTCCGAAGAAATATCCCATCCGATGCTGACAATCGAATTTGTAAACCATATTCCCGGATCGTGACTGGAGCTCTCCAGGCCTGTGACTCCGCCCGGCGGCTGATTGTCCACAACAAAAGGCTGAGAGGTAACCGGCTTGCTCCAGTAAGCGCCATTCCAGGATCTTGCCTTAATAAGCACATTTGTTGCAAGGTCAGGCACAGTGTTGCTGAAAGTGTCCCATTCTGCTTCCATCGTATTAGTTACAACTACGCCTGCATTTTCGGTGTCAACCGAATAGATTTGAGTCGCAGGGGAGTTTGACACTGTTGCAGATCCATACAGGGAAGACGCGGTTGCAATCCAGGCCGAAGTCCACGAACTTCCATTGTCAACAGAATACTTGAGTTCAACGTCGCAACTCCGGCCTGCAGGATCGGACACAAGGTTGCTTATCGATACAATTCCCTCGCCATTTGTTGAAGCCTGGGCTGCCGAAGAGATCTCTATGTCCGGCGGTGTTCTCACCATCAGGGAGACTGGAATGTCTATGGTCGGGCGCACCGGGTCGTTACCCGTCAACCTGAGCCGCGAATGGAGATCTGCGGACATCACATCAGGCGCCGACAAAGAGACGCTTATATTCTCTGTCCCGTTTGTAACCAGGGTTCCTTCCAGGGGCGAGGCATATACCCAGCCGTTGGTGTTGAAATCCGAGATCAGAACCAAATCGTCTATATACCAGCCTTCCCACTGGGTGTTGCCATCGCCGCGGAATTCAAAACGTATGCTGGCTGTGGTGTTCGAATATTGAGAAAGGTCAAAAACCACGGTTTCCCATCCCCCGGTCCCGGCAAAACAGGGAGTGTCCTGAGGGAACTGCGTTCCAAATTCTTCCTCCCAGTTTTCGATCTGGTGTGTGTAGGAGCCCGCCGGCTCAATCTGTTCGAAACTGCTTCCGTTCGTGCTTATAAAAACTGCTCCGCCGTCCCAGGCTCTACCTGGCATATCTTCGACCGTTTCAGCGGCGATCCAGTGTTTAAATTCCAGGCGGGCGTTGCTCCACAACTGAAGTTCGGGCGTGGTCAGCTCCGCCTGCATGCTGGGCCCGTATTCCCAACCCAGATCCGCAGATCCAAGGTACCAGGCATTTGACGGGGACTGGAACCGGTGAGAAGTGATTCCCCACATTTCATTTTCTCCCCCCACAGTCCAGCCGTTTGTTCCCTCTTCGATGTCGTCAATCCAGACCTTCTGTAAAGACCATTGGTAGTTTGTGTTCCCGTAGTTGCTCAATGTGATATATCGATTTGTGTTCTGCCCCGGCTGGAGAAGAACACCATCCATGGATTCAGGGTTTACATCGGCCAGGGCATAGACAACATCAAACGCGTTGGTGGCGGTCATTTCGGTCAGACCAAGCTCGTCTGAAGCGCTGATGTAGTACACATAATGGTCTGTATTCGTTCCTGGCGCAGGGATAGCTGCGGCGTATACGCTGCTTCCGGGCTCATTTGTCATCAGCGCTTTGTCCCAACCTTCATCATTGCGATTCCACCATAAGGTTACCGCCGCGACCTGGTGGTTGTCGGTTACCACGGCCGACACCGGCCAGGGCGCAGGTTCAGTCTGGACTGTCGACATAGGGACATGCGATACAAAAGGCGGTTGCGGTGAACTCGCGTCATCCCGCGGGTCGGTTCTGTCCTCAAACTCGGCGAGGTTGTCTGCGCCGTCGCCGTCCGGGTCATTTGTGGCCGAAGTCGCCAGGTTCCCGAAATAATAGCGCTCCCACCAGTCGTCGAGAGAGTCGCTGTCGCTGTCGATACCTTCCTGCAAGTACACAGCATGCGCCTGACGTGAAGTTGTCATGGCTATTCCAGAAGCCGGATTCTGAGCTATAGTGTTTGTTCCGGACCAGCGGGTGCCGTCAATCTGCCATTCCACAAAATAGTATGTGCCACTGCTGCCTGTAAACATGGAATCGGCTTGCGCTGTTGTTCCAGAAGAGCCGACCGGCCACCAGGAAACGGTGTCTACACTGTCTACAGGGCTGGATGTCTGAATAAGGCTGAACTGCTTTTTCCACTGCCACTGCACAGCGGACATTTTTTGAATTGTAAACGATACCGCATTACTGTCGCCTTCCGCGGGCGCGCTGCCCATGCCATGCCATCCATCGCACCTGTAGCGGTACGTCTGAGTTTCTTCCGTAAAAGCCGGCGCAGAGGCGTTCACCACAATACCGGATGGAACATCGTCGTGAACCCCGTAGCCTGGCTGCACACTCCCGATATCGGAGGGATTGCCTTCGATCCACAACATCAGCGGTTCTACAACACTGAAACCATGCATCTGCGAAGGCGCATTGGCGGGATCAACGGAGGCAACTCCATTGCTCGTAGACGCTGAAAGGTAATACGAAACCACGGACCCTATCGACTGCGTTGGGATCGTTGCGCTATAATCAGAACCGGACACCCTGTTCAATATGCTGGTATTCATGCTGCCGGATGCGGCGTTGGTCGTCCATGCAACCCAAAGCTCGTTTGTATCGAGAAAATCAGCATCAAGAAGATCAGAACGTTTCACATTTGCATTCACAGCGTACATATTAGACGTGTTTATCTGACTCTGCAGTGGGTCGTGAACTATGACCGGCTGCATGGCTTTCATTGCTTTGTAGACGTTGAGCCTGCCGCCGCTCACGGTCGTGCCATCCAGAGAGGACACCGGATCGGTTCCCTGTAGAATAGCTTCTTTAATTTCACCATAGGTTGCGACCGCCGCATAATTCCAAAGCAGCCCCGCAGCCCCGGCCACATGCGGAGCGGCCATGGATGTCCCGCTTCCATAGCCGTAGCCATTGTCGGGCAAGGCGCTGAATATTGACACGCCGGGCGCCACAAGATCGACAGTTGTCGACCCGTAGTTGGAGAAATAGGCCAGGACGTCGCCGCTATCTGTTGCCGCAACCGATATTATGTTATCCAGGTCATAGCTTGCCGGATACATGGGGTACACATCGGTGTTATTCCCGTCGTTGCCCGCAGCGCAAACCGCCAGGATGCCGCTGTTGCCGTGATCCTCTAACGCGAGGCGTAGAGAATCGCTGAATTCTCCGCCACCCCAGCTATGATTTCCAATTCTTACGTCAACTCCCCGCTGTTTCATCATGCTCATGTATTCAAGCGCGTCTATTGCGTCTGAAGTCGTGCCACCGTCTTCTCCCATAAATCTCAGAGCCATGATACGTGACTCCCATAGAACACCGGCTACACCATTTGTGTTATTCCCCACCGCTGCAATAGTTCCGGCCACATGTGTGCCGTGCGCATTATCCGAAGCAGGATCGTTATCATTATCATAGAAATCCCATCCGTAGACATCGTCGACATACCCGTTGTTGTCGTCGTCAATGCCGTTACCGGGGATCTCCTCTTCGTTAACCCACATATTGTCTGCCAGATCTGAATGGTTGTAGTCGATCCCCGTATCCAACACGCCGATGACTATATTTCCGCCTGTATTCAGGTCCCAGGCCTTGGGCGCATCGATTTCGTCCATTCCCCATAGCTGCCCGTACGAAGAATCGTTCGGTATCGTCTCCAGTGCATAGACAAGGTAATCGGGCTCGACCAATTCCACTGCCTCATGCGCGGACAGCGCCTGGACCAGGCGCGGCACTGTGTCAACGTCGGATTCCGCCGCGGCAACAAGATACAGCCCGGGCGTGTGCATGTCCCGACGGATAGTCGCGCCGCTGCTTTTAGCTATCTTGCCCAGCCTCCCTGCCGACACGCCTTCGCGCAGTTGGACCAGCACATGATCGGCCACCATCGCTTTCTGGTCCAGCAGCAATTCCTCCCCGCCCGGACCATCGACTTTTACCAGCTCTTCAATGCGAAGCAACGGATAGGTAAAGTCTGATTCGACTATTCTAACCCGGAGAAAATTTCCTTTATCAAGCTCGGTCTTTTCTTTACCGATTGTTCTGACATCCGGGTGTCGGTCCCTGACAGGCTCTTCGCGCCCTGCAAACCGTTTCAGCCCCCGGGGAACGCCACCAGCTTTTCCAGTGCTCCCGGCGGACACTTTCGCAACAACGCTGCCTTGTACCGGGCTGTCGGCGTCACTTGCCTGAGCCCTCACCGCTTCCCTAATTTCACCGCTACTTGAAAGCTCCGGTCCCGGTTCAACCGTCCCTTGTTCGAAATTCAAAAGAACCAGGGCGCAAACCACTATGAGTGCGGTCAATAAAAACCCGGAAATACTATGCTTCTGTAAATTCATCCTGTTGCGACCTATAATTATGCAAAATTATATCAGAAAAAAGCAACCCACCGCAAGGAGGGCTGGGTGCTGCCCAGCAATTCGCATTATGGGCCGCGCCCCCTGCCGCCTTGCACGGCAGGAAAGGAAGCTTTGCGGGAAAAGCCTGCTTTTCAAACTAATCTGATTCACCCGCGACACAAGGTCGCGGGGATCTTAATTCAGGCTCCTCCGTAGTATCTGCGGAGGAGCCCCAAAACTTTTGACAGTTCCCCGGCGCCCTTCCCTCCCTACTCTTCCATCCCGCAGCAGGTTGACACAACCTGCTGTACTCATCCCAAGTACAGCGGGTTATCCCGTAACCCGCTGCCGTTTGGGCCTCGCCTTCGGTGAAGCCGGGCGTACTCCCATGGCGACAACATCATAAATAAGAACCTCAGATACAAAGCTGGAGAGACTGCCTGCCTGCAAGCGAAGTGTTCGCAGGAGATCCCGCGAGTCCGCATGCGACAAATGGCCATAATGAGAATCGCTGGCTGCTGCCAGCGGCAATGTGGGAATATCCAATGACGACGGACACGAATTGTCCGCTGTCTGTTGAGTACAGCAGGCGATCCTTCAACCTGCACCCATACAGATTTCAATCTGCTTGGTTTTTTTCATGAATGGATCAGGCGAGAGAGCTACTCGGTCCTGGCGCGGATACGGTAGAATTTTACTGCCGAGGTGGCTGTCAGATCCGTATACGTGTTCATCGGAGGGTTTGCAGGCAAGTCCACCGCGCCGGGTAAAAGGTCCCAGGTCCCTGTCTCCAGGTTGGGCGTCCAGTCCACCCGGTACCACCGACCGCTGACACTGGGCCATTCAACAGTATATCCAAGGACCTCATAAAACCGCTGCGTGGCTACAAACGTCTCTCCCTCAAATTCATATGTATACACTCGGTCAGTATAGTTCGTTCCGTAAGCTATACTGTGATCCGCAATATAAAGTGACGATTCATCGTCTTTCGGATCGGTGCCACTCACATATTCCTCCCAGTTGAGCATGCGGTCTTCGTCATCATCGTTGAACGGCACCTCGTCCCAATCCTGCCCCGCGCCCGGCTGCAGCTCGTTATCAACGTACCATCGACCAGGCACCTCATTGGTATCTTCAAAGAAAGGCAGAATGTAGGCGCTCGTTGTGGGCGCGCCACTCAAGGACAGGCTATAGTTGTCCTTTCCGCTCCCGTCCAATTCCGAGCTTACATGCAGCGACACCGTCCAGTTCCCGATCTCTGAATCAGCAAAAACTGCCACAGGCACCAGGCTGACCTCACTCTCCTCGCCCTCAACAACATTCGTCAGCGTCAGACTATTCGTCGCGATAGTCGCGGCCGTATTACCATCGTGCAGTTTGTCCTCCGCCGCAAACCATCCGCCCACCGTCAGCTCGCGCCCCAGAATATCCGCCGTCGTCGTCTGGTCTCCCACACTGTAGTTGTTCGCATCTTCTCCGTCCAACGTAAACGGACCAACGGTCACCGTCTTGTTCGTGCCCACCTGCGCATCCTCGAAAAACGCTTCAGTCTCTCCTACAATGCCGACAACATCAACATCATCACCACCGACGTTCCCCTCAACTGTCCCGTAATCAGTGATTGTTGCTGTATTCGTGCCGTCGTAGTCTTTATCCAAGGCAACCATATCGACCAGAGTCAAGGCCTTTTTTGCAACTTCGACATTCACTTGATTAGACACCGAAGCGTAATTCGACGAATCTGTCGGCTCGAAAAGGACCATAAAAGCGTTTGTTCCTGCCGGAGGCGTAAGGCTGCTATCGGCAAAATCAAATGACCCGTCCGCCACTGCCGCCCCGTCGGTCAGCTCCGATTCCGCCAGACTCTCGCCGTAAATTATAGACGAGGCCTCAGGCCATGTTGTCACTTCCGGATCCTGCAGAATCACCAATGGATCAGGCGTGGCCGCAATTTCGGCCTCATCCACCATTGACCCGAACCAATACTGGGCTGTCGCCGAAAGACTTTTCGATCCCGTAGCGCCTTCCGGCACATCAAGCGTAATCGTGAAATCAACGGGATTCGTCAAATTGTAATCAACGAAAAGAATCGTACTGCCATCGTCGTCCACCTCGGGTGAGCCATCTCCGACCACGTTAGTCACCGACCATCCGTCCGGCAGATTAAGAACCCATGCCAGGCCCAGCAGCTCATCCTCGGCATTATGACTGAAGGAACCCGCCACTTCAAGTTCGTCCCCTGGCACATAGGGATCACATACATGTGTAGCCGTTTGAGCGTGCGCCTTGCCACCGTAGAGCATTACGCTTGCGCAGACAACCAAAACCCACAGCAAACTCTTCTCACAGCGCCTATATGTGTTCAGCTTCCTGACCGTTGATCCAATTCTCATGGCATCCTTTCAATCATCCAGCCGCACACCCCTTTATCCCCGCTGTAAATAAATATCCGCCCTGTTTGCCAGCTCTATCTTTTCCTTCGAGCCCCAGCTTCAGGCCGACCCAACTACGAACACTCATTGTTCTGCCGCACACAGATAACGAACCGGACCGCCCTTCGACGACCCGGTTCGTCCATCTCTTTTGTCACTTCGGCGCTATCATGCCAAATACTCTTTACTAGTCCATCAGTACTTTGATTCGATAGAAGGCTCCCGATGCTTCTTCGCTGTCGTCTGTGAACTCTATCTCTACAGGCCCGTCAGCATCGTCTGTCCTGACTGCTCCCACCTCGTGGTAGCCTTCAGTCAACGACATAGCCCGTTCGACCTTGTAGAGTCGCAGCGGCATGGCATTCCAGGAAACCTTCACGCCTTCGTCTGTGCGCTCAATGCTGCTGATCACTACCTCCTCGAATGTCCCCTTGATCTGGGCAGCCTCATCTCCGTTCCACACATCCGCAACACCGTCGCCGTCGCTATCCTTGAAGGACAGCCCCTGCGCGGTTGCCTGCGGAGTCAGGGTCGAAGACGCGCCCGGCACCAGCACACTGGCCTCCCCGGAAATATCGACATCGCGATACTCCCACTCCGGCACGCTCACTACCATGTCCAGCTTCACCGGGCTGGCGGGCAGCGTAGTTGCCGTCCATACTATGCCGCCGTCCGGCCCTTCCTCGGGAGATCCTTCGCCTGACACCGATTCAATGGTCCAACCTTTCGGCAGTTCCGGTTTCCAGACCAGGCCGGCCAGCGTTGTGCCTTCATACGCCACTTCCGCGGTCACGTCCAGTCTCTGTCCAGGATTGTACCCTGACTCATTGACGCTAAGGCTTGCGGATATCTGCGGGACAATCGAGAGTCCCATTATAGACATCGGCCCCACACCTTCGGTACCCACAACATAACCATCATCACTGGTCTCTGTTTCATCTACACTGTACCCTTGGCGCCAGTAGGCCAGCACCCGGTTAACTTCCTCCGAGTCGATCTCCCCGGTAGTTTCGTCGTAGTCAGCGCTGTGGACGTGGTCATCCACGGACTCGCCGGTACCCCAAGCGTACCCTGCATCATCTTTCGTATTGGTCGCGAAGTATCCACCGGCTCTCCATATAGCCAGCACACGGCCAGCCTCTGTGTACTTGATGTCGCGGTATGGTTCGAGATAGTCCGCGCTATGGTAACGATATGCAGTGAGTTCAGTCAGATTGGTGTCTGCCGCGCTCGACATATCGTCAGCCCTATAGGATACCGTTGCGTCTACCGTCTGGATCACATCCTGGTTGCCCGGCACTTCAACGCTGTACCAGAAGCTCACCGGCTCGGTCAGCTCCTCAAGTTCCGTTCCCGTGAACGTAATCTCCCCGGCGGCCACTGTCGGGCTTGCGTCTCCGCCCGCATCCACGAGCGACCAGCCTGTCGGCAGCGTCGGCTGCCAGGTCAGTTCTTTGAGTGTGCTTGCCCCGAAGTCCAGCGTATTGCTCACCACCATCGGCTTATCATACAGAGCCGACGGCGAGAAGAAACCGCGCGACGTTTGAGTTGCCGTGACCGGCACCAAGGTATCGAGAATTTCAGCCGTTGTAGTCGGAGCGCCGTCCAGGCTCAGCGTATAGTTCGCCGAAGCTGCACCGGAGATATCGGTCGCCGAAGTCAGCGACACCTCGTGAGTGCCTACATCCGCGCTGGCGAAAGCCGCCACTGGATCAAGCGACACATCGCTTTCTTCACCGCTCACAACTCCATCCAGGGTCAGACTGTTATCGACGATGGTCGCATCCGTCGTGCCATCATATTCCTTGTCCGCAGCCGTGAACGATCCGTCCACCGTCAGTTCCTCCTTGCTTATGGTAAGCGCGCCATTTACGTAGCTGATCTCGTAGTTGTCACTCGTCAGCCCCTCAGGCGTGATCACGTAGTCGCCGGCGTCAACCGCCGTGATAGCCGTGCCCGAGAAGTCCAGCGTGCCGCCCAGGTCAGTCTCGTCCTCGCCCGTGACGAAGCCGTCGTAGGTCACCGTGTAATCGTCGGTCGGGAACACCTCGCCGTCGTAGTCCTTCGACTGGTCGTCGGCCGTGACCGTCAGCGCAACCTGATTAATCGTCAGCTCGCCGTCCACGAAGGTGATGTCGTAGTTGTCACTCGTCAGCCCCTCAGGCGTGATCACGTAGTCGCCGGCGTCAACCGCCGTGATAG
>CAYYVQ010000023.1:27275-36432 GCA_964475205.1 uncultured Victivallales bacterium
CTCGTCAGCCCCTCAGGCGTGATCACGTAGTCGCCGGCGTCAACCGCCGTGATAGCCGTGCCCGAGAAGTCCAGCGTGCCGCCCAGGTCAGTCTCGTCCTCGCCCGTGACGAAGCCGTCGTAGGTCACCGTGTAATCGTCGGTCGGGAACACCTCGCCGTCGTACGTCTTCGACTGGTTGTCCGCGGTAACCGTCAGTTCCTTGGCGGTGATATCAAGAGTGCCCTCTACGAATGACACTGTGTAGTTATCTTCGTTGTCAAGCGTCATTGAATCGAGAGTTATCGCATAGTCTCCGACATCTTCTCCAGCCTCTCTAGTGAGCGTTACGTCCAGAGAATCACCTGTTTCAAGAGCGCCCTCCGTAAGGCTCCAGTCCAAAGCCGGATCGGCTTCGCCGTAGGTCTTGGACGTGTCCTCCGCGGTAATCTCAAGAATCATTTTCATCTCAAGCGGGTCCGGAGCCACTGTTGTGTAAATGGGGTCAACTTCACCCGACAGCCAGCTTTGGGCTACTGCCTCAATGTTCTTGACTCCTTCCTCACCAGACGGAACCTCAACCTTGTAGCTGAATTCAATCGGATTATTACTCAGGTCGCCCGTGAACAGGAGCGAGTTTTCACTTGTATTCACTTCGGGATCCCCGTCACCGGCGCCTGAACCGTCGACCAGGGACCAACCTGTCGGCAAGCTAACCTCCCAGGCCAGGCCGTCGAGTGTACGATTCGTGGGATAGGAGAACGAGTTGGTCACCGTTACTTCCTGGTTCGTAGTCGCCTTCGCGTAGTAGCCTACCGACGAATGCGAGGCCAAAAGGCCGGTCATGGTCATCTCTTCATCAGAGTACCATGGATCATAGGTTACACCGTCGCTGACTTCATCGCCGGTGCCCAGCTCGTTGTCGGCATGAGTCGGGCCGGTGATGTCGCCCCACCAGTTATATGTTGCGTCTACGTCCGCCGCATTACCATCATTCACCACGCCATAGGCACTGTTGCCGGCAATCTCATTTGTGTTCGCTGCCGGATTGCCAGCATTCGGGCCAAATACAAGGCCCACGTAGTTACTGGTAATAGTGTTATTAGAGATCAACGCATCGTCCACGTCAATGTACAGTCCGTTCTTAGTGGCGTCCGCATCGTCAATACCTACGCCGCTGAGAGTCGTTCCGGTCATCTCAAAGTCGGCATTGGTGTCCACCACGAAGAAGTAAGGCTCACTATTGGCCGCCTTCGAGATATTCGCGTTCTGAGCCCTGAACGTCGCGCTATCGGTCACGTGGATTTTGACGTTTTTGGTCTCGTTGGAAACCACAACCTTTGTTAGATCGCCCCAGGTATTTGTCGAGGTCGGCCCCGTAACAAGGTAGTCGTCGGTTATTATTATTGTGTCCGGGCTCTCGGTGATCTCAAACGTTCCTTCGATGAGGGCGCCGTTTACTATCAGCGTAGCGTCATCGCCGATCACCTTGTTGCCTTCCTCGACTATAAGCTTGCCGGTGACCACTACTGTACCGCCGGTGATGGTAAGATCTGAGCCGATGGTAAGATCACCGTTAACCGTCAGGACTCCGTTTGAAGTCACTTCCGTTGACTCGGTGATCTCGGCGGACTCTTCCACGTCAACTTCTTCGTCAACAAGCGCCGGTATCGAGGCTGTATCTTCAGCCGTGATCTGCTCATCCTGGTTGATGATTTCGTCACCCGTGGCGCCGTAATCACCGGTAATATCCGTGAGCGTCAAAGTGATCGTTTTGTCAAAGGCAGCCGTGGGTACGACATACACCTCTGTAACTGCTTCAGTGTCTATCGGGAAGCCAGTGTCCTGAGAACCCCAACCCATCTGGTTGATATCATGCCAGTTGCCTACGTCATCCTTGGCCCAGAGCTGCAAGTCGCTTGCGCCGACGGGTGCAACACGTACGTTGCCGGCATATGCGAAGTCATTGGCCACATCAACTGCAATGCTCAGCTTGACAGGCGTCATGCCGTCGAAATCGGCATCCACCGGATCGGTCAACGCATCCTGGACATCGTAGGATGCTGCCAAGTCCGTGAGCACGAATTCGTAGGTGTCATACTCCGAAAGTGTATTCATCGCCTCGTCGGTATACCACGGGAAGTATGTTACATCGTTAGTAGCGATGTCGCCGGTTCCATCCGGGTTGTCTTCATGTTCCGGACCGCTGGCGGCTCCCCACCAGTTGCTTGCGGCTAAAACCGCTACACCGTTGGTTAGCGCACCGTTAACGCCGCTCTCAGTATTACCCAGAATACTGTTCTCGCTCAGCTCGATGCCGGCGCTTCCGCCACGGACATATACGCCGCACAGATTGTTGGATATTCCATTGTTCTGAATAGTCCAGCCGGCAGTAGAGCTCAACCGAATACCGCTATTAAACGCCTGGTTTGTTCCACCATCGTGACCATAGATGCTGTTTCCGGTCACAGTCACATTAGACTCGTTACCGTTGGCGGCAATGCCGCGATAGTACGTATCATCCCCCCACGGATAGTTGTTTGTCCTGCCATTATTATAAATCTCGTTGTCCGTGATCCTGACATCCACATCGAACGGACCGGCTTCGCCACCGTTCCACGATTCCGAATGATTGAGCTCGATACCGAAGAGTTCATTGTCATAGATCTCGTTGTTGTCGATCTCAATGGAGTGGCTGTACGCCAAAGCCGTTCCGCCGACAGCCAGGCTGTCATCAGCCATGTCCTGGCTTGTATAAATCTCGATCCCCTTGCCGGACCAAGTTCCGGCCGTATCGCCGTCGTAGGAGTTAGAGTGAATCACATTATTCGAAATGCTTGCGTGTTGCGCGTGGAACAGGAAGACACCATAACTGTTGTCCGTGATGATGTTGTCCCGAATCGTCGTGTTCGTAACACCCATGCCCCACCAGCTATCGAATGTGAAGTCTGTAGCGCCTGCGGGCTTCGATCCCAGTATGTAGTAGTCACCACCCACGGCGAGACCCGAATTTGTGCGTCCTTGCACCTGCTCGTCGTGATCCTTGGCGCCCTGGATCGTGAAGCCTTCCACTGTAACGTTGTCGGCAACGATCTGGATGACATCCTTGTCAGCGCCGGCTGTCGGGGCGTTGAGTATCACGCTGCCCGGATCGGCGGTGTCGCCCGTCAACGTCAGCATCTTGTCTACCAAGATAGGAGCATCATGGTCATACGTCCCGGCGGACACATCAATCGTATCACCCGCATCTGCGGCGTCGATAGCGTCCTGAATTGAACTGAAGATGGACGGTACCTGGATTGGGCTTCCGCGCACCACGACGGCTTTGTCGAACGTGTTGACTGTTAGCACGTTCTCCATGTCCATAGATTCTGCGGAATCGTCCACCTGGATGTCGTTGTTGGTAAACGTATTACCACTAACGGCGGTGATATTCGATGAGGTACCCGGAGCGTACAGCCCCATAGAGTTACCCTCAATGGTATTATCCTCAATGGTCCAATGCGCCGTATTCGAAAGCCGTATACCCGCGCTGTAAATAGCATCGGGGCCGTTGTGACCGTAGATGCTGTTTGCCGCAACAGTCACATTCGATTCGTTGCCGTTGGCTGTAATACCTCGGTATAAGTTGTAGGAAGTTTCACCCCATGGGTAATTGTCCTGACTGCCGTTTGCGTAGATCTCGTTGTCCGTGATCCTGACATCCACATCGAACGGGCCGGCCTCGCCATCGTGCCACGATTCCGAATGATTAAGCTCGATACCGAACAGTTCATTGCTGTAGATGTTGTTATTCGTGATCGCAACATTATAAGTATGCGGCAATGCTGTGCCGCCGACGGCCAGCGTATCGTCAGCCATGTCCTGGCTGGTATAGATCGCAATACCCTTGCCGTTCCATATCTCCGTCGTGTCCCCGTTATATGTGTTGCCATAGATCTCGTTCTCTTCGATGGTCACATTCTGCGAATGGAACGCAAAAATGCCGTAACTGTTATCCGTGATAATGTTGTTCCGAATCGTAATGTTCTCTACAGCCAGCCCCCACCAACTGAATGTGAAGTCTGTGGCACCGTCAGGTTTTGACCCGAGAATCAGGTTGTCGCCGCCAAGTGTGATGCCGGAATTGGTCGCACCGCCCGGTCGGGGATCCCCGCCCACATCCTGGGCGCCCTGGATCGTAAAGCCTTCGATTGTAACGCCATCGGAAACCACCTGGAACACGTCCTTGTCGTCTCCTGAAGTCGGCGCATTTACAATAACTGTTTCCGGGGAATCCACGTCGCCGCGCAGCGTTACTGCCTTATCAACGCTTATGGGCGCGCCAAGATCATAGGTCCCTGCACTTACTTCAATGACATCGCCGGCGCTGGCGGCATCAATCGCATCCTGGATGCTGAGCCCGGGACCAACCAGCCAGCCGGTCTCGGTCTCGATGGCGTCGCCGGCTTCGGCTGCGGCAAGCGCATCGTCATAACTGGTATATGCCACGCCATCGATAATAGCCACGGCGGGCTTGAATGTAGCCGAAAGAGTAGCTTCGGCCATCTCGACTTGCGACGCATCAAAGTCGTCATCAGAAGTGATGCTGGTAACCGTCAGATCCGATGAAATATCGCTATCGCCCATGGGCAGAATAATGCTGATGTCCCAGACATCGGTCCTGTCATTGTGATTGCTCAAAGCAGTGCGTGTCTGCGCGCTGGGGTTAACCAATTCGACCAATTCGCTCAGCCAGAGTTCGTTCGTGCCTTCGGTAAGATCCGCCGGATCGCCGAGGGAATTAGTATTGTACGTAATATCAATTTGGGAGCCTTCGGGTATATCCAGAGTGGATTCGAGCAGCGCGTCCACTTTCCACGCCGGGTCAATGTCGGCTAAATTGTTGCTGTATACAACCGTCGCGGTGACAGGATCGCCTGCCTCGGTCTGGGCGAGAGTCAGGGAGTCAACTGCGTCGTCGGGAATCGGAGATGCTTCGCCGCCGGACTCAACGGTGAGCTCTGCAAGCTGGGTGTTGTCGCCGGAAAAAGATAAAGAGGAAAGGTTGAAAGTGTTTGTGTTGGCGGAAAGGAACCATGTGCCGCCATCCTGGGCGCCGCCGGGTGTGGTGTATCCCGCGGCATTAGTGATCTGTACACCGTCTACGCTGAGCGCAAAGTAATTTTCTTCGGAAGAGGAATCAAAATCGATTTCAACGGTCAGCCGGAACCAGTCGTTCAGATCTATCTGCGGATCATCGGCCTCTTCAAAAGTCAGCCATTCGGCTCCTGTAGCGCCGGCTACACGAACATTAAGATTGCTGTTTGAGTCAACAAAGGCTGCGAGCTGGGAGCCGTCGACCATGCTTTCCGCGTCCGATTGAGTGGCGGCTACAGCCTTGAGCATCAGATCGACTACAACCGGATTGACGGTATTGCCCGGAGTATAACTATTGGTAATGGAACCCTGCTCTATAAGAAGGGCTTTTTCCCTCGTCGCGCTTTCAGTGGGATAGCCAAACGTAAGACCTGTGTAATTTGTGGCAACGATTTTGGCGCTGCCGTCGGCTGAAGCCGACCATCCATCCGGAGCCATGTCCTTGACACCTTCGGAGAAAAAGACGTCACCGGCGCTGTTAGTTTCAAAATTCTCCTCGTAGGGAATCGCGTTCTCGGCAGCATCCGCCCAGGCTCCGAATGACACCACCATAATCGTTGCGAGAATTGTCATCCATAATTTACCGGCACTCTTCATAGTCCGCTCTCCTTAGGGTTTATTAGGTGTGATAGTTCGACATAGAAAATCGAGATGGCGCATATCAATCAGGTAGGCCAATGATGCGGCCAACAAGCCGCTGAACGAAGCTCTCAGATGTTTCCACACTCCTGACATGATTCTGTTTTTATATACTCTTCCAAAGCGTTGGCAAGCTTTTTTTCTTTTTTTTGATTTTTTTCGGGCGAATTTTCCAGCTTGAACTACAGCATTGAGAGTGATACCTGTATCCGGCAATGAACAAAAAAACAAATATTGAGATGCAACTGGAAAAAAAATATCCCGATTACCTCCGAGACGAATCGCGAAAAACCGGGACCGCAAAATCCATTTTTTTCGCGAAATCGACTTCAGAACTCGTCGATTATATGAAATCCATGCATTCCTGCGGCGAAACGATCACAATACAGGGGGCGCGTACCGGCATAGCAGGCGGCGCAGTGCCGGAAGGCGGCAATATTGTAAACCTATCCGGAATGAACCGTGTTATCGAAATCCGCGAAGATGAATCCTCGGAGAAAGCATACATTTCCGCAGAGTCCGGACTGCTGCTCCAGGACCTGCGCGACGTTGTTGGAAATCAGGCTTTCACCAGACCTTATTTTTTCACGCCAGACCCTACGGAAACAACCGCTTCTATCGGCGGGATGGCGGCAACCGACGCATCGGGAGCCATGTCATACTCGTACGGACCAACCCGCAATGCAATCAAAAGCCTGGAAGTGATCCTGGCTGACGGCGAGGTTCTCAGACTGGTAAGAGGCCAGAATTTTGCGGAAAACCGCAATTTCAGGCTCAAGACAGAAACAGGTAAGGTTATAGAAGGCAGCCTGCCGTCCTTTGAAATGCCTGATGTCAAGAATGCGGCGGGCTATTTCATTCATCCAGATATGGATCTTATTGATCTTTTCATCGGTTCTGAAGGAACCCTGGGCATTATATCAAAGGTCGAACTGATCCTTGTTCCGGCCCCGGCGGCAATCTGGGGCATAATGATCTTTCTACCTTCGCTTGATTCTGCCATCAATTTTGTTGAAAAAGCGCGCACCTGGCACAATGGCATAGCTGCGCTGGAGCTATTTGACGATAAATCTCTTGATCTTCTGCGCAATATGAAGAAAGCCGATGCCGGATTCGAGGATTTACCCGATATTCCGGATCAATGGAAAGTGGCGGTATACGCCGAGTTTCACGGCAGGGACACCGACTCGGTAGAAGAATCGGCGCTGAATATTACCGAGCTGCTGAACGAGGAAGGCGGCTCGGAGGAAAACACATGGCTGGCATCGGATGAGCGGGAAATGCAGAAATTGAAAGACTTCCGACACGCAGTTCCGGAAGCCGTCAACTCGCTGGTGGACCGATACAGAAAAAACGAACCGGAACTGACCAAGCTGGGAACCGACCTCGCGGTTCCGGACAACGCATTCAGAGAGATGTTTTCAATGTATACATACGACCTGGCAAAATCAGGCATGGAATACGTCATTTTCGGCCACGCCGGAGACAACCACGTGCATGTTAATATAATCCCGAAAAAACTCGAAGAGTATGATACAGGCAAAAAGCTATACCTCCGATGGGCCGAAAAAGTCGTGAACATGGGCGGAACGGTTTCCGGCGAACACGGCATCGGCAAACTTAAACGCGATATGCTTCAATTAATGTATAAAGAAGACATTATTAAACAGATGCAGGATCTGAAAGAAACGTTCGATCCCGGATGGCAACTGAATCCAGGCGATATGTTTGAAAGACCAAAGGTTGATTAGCCTGATCTATTCATCAATTTTTCGGAATAATATACAAGTCGTTTGCTGATATTTTTTTACCACTGATTGCACTGATAACACGGATTTTTGTTTTATATCCATCATTCTTATACTTTATCCGTGTAATCAGTGTTATCCGTGGTTAAATTTCCTTGCTGTGAATAATCCAGGTTAAAAAAGTACAGCAGGTTGTTTCCCAACCTGCTGCGGTGTTGGCCTGTGCACTATTAGGATGGGTAACATGATTACGGGGAGCAGCGGGTTACGGGATAACCCGCTGTACTTAAAAAAGTACAGCAGGTTGTTTTTCAACCTGATGCCGCGTTGGTATACGGTCGAAAACCGCCAGATAGGAGAATACAATGAAAAGTATGGTGCTGACGGGGCTGAAGGAGATTGAGCTGCGCGAACAGCCGGAACCTTCGATTCAAAAACCGGACGAAGCGCTGTTGAAGATTGAGTCAGTCGGGGTATGCGGATCAGATGTGCACTATTACAGCTCCGGAAAAATAGGCAGCCAGGTTGTAGAATATCCTTATCGGGTCGGCCATGAATGTTCGGCCACCGTGGTTGAAACCGGCAAAAAGGTGACGAGGGTAAAAGAAGGAGACCTGGTGGCAGTCGACCCGGCAATTTCCTGCGGATCATGCGATCAATGCCGTTCCGGCAGGGAAAATACATGCCGGAACCTGAGTTTTCTGGGAACACCGGGCCAGGGCGAAGGATGCCTGTGCGAATATATCGTGATGCCGGAGCAATCTCTTTTCCCGACGCCGGGAACTATCGATGCGGAGAAAGCATGCCTTGTCGAGCCTTTATCTATAGGAGCGTATTCCTTAAGCCTGGCAAACCGGGTAAAGGGTGCCGGAATAGGAATACTGGGGAGCGGCCCCATCGGACTGAGCGTCCTGATGTCAGCGCTGGACCAGGGAGTTGCAGAGACTTTTGTAACAGACCGGCTGGATTACCGTCTCGAAACCGCGCGGCAGATTGGCGCTGACTGGACCGGCAATCCGGATAAAACAGACGTTGTCAGAGAAATATCGTCCCGCACTCCCTTACTCCTGGACACGGTATTTGAATGCTGCGGCAGGCAGGAGGCCCTGAATCAGGCCGTGGAAATATTGAAACCCGGCGGAAAGCTTGTAATTGTCGGCATACCCGAAGAAGATGAAGTATCCTTCTGCATAGATTCCATAAGAAGAAAGGAACTATCCATTCAAAACGTGCGCAGGCAGAATGGATGCGTTGCCCGGGCAATAGACCTGATTGACCGCAGACAGAACGATGCCGATTTAATTATAACGCACCGGTTTGGTCTGGAAGATACGAAAAAAGCATTTGATCTTGTGAAAAACTACGAAGACGGGGTTGTCAAAGCCGTGATCCAATGTCCGGCGCTTTAACCCGCATTGATCACACTTTTTCGAGCAGAAAAGGTTCAGAGTATTGGCAGTCTGGGTCGAAACCTTTCGACTGATTGTTTCCGTCCCCTTATCCCATCTTCGTCCCGATCATCGTCGCTGCCATCCTCGTCCCGATCCTTGTCTCGATCATTATCGACAAAGATCGCGAGAATGATCGAGATAAGGATAAAGAGGATCAAGATCGGGCAAACCGGTTTTGGCCTGCAATGGCTGTGCTATGAAA
>CAYYVQ010000024.1:0-32800 GCA_964475205.1 uncultured Victivallales bacterium
TTCGACTGCTGTCGCATGTTCGCAATACGTGTAGCACAACCCCGGAGTCTCATTCGCGAAAAATCCGGGTTACCCCGGGGGCGGGGCTAATGGATGATTCTGGGCCCTGATTCCGCTGCGGAACATTTATTTCTTCACGATTTGCTTTGCCCGCCTCCGTTATTTGCACTACGGTAATCACGTGTAGTCTTTTTTCTTGTTCCGTTGCAAAAAACCATTCGGCACACTTGGCGTGGAAGACAGGATTTGAGTTGTAACAGTTCCAGGGATGCTGCCATTCCCTTTGTATGGAATACTTCGGTTAACAATATTCAAATAGCGACCATTATGAACAAAAACAAATCGATATTGGCCGACTCGCCCTCGAGGAGGTTCGGAACTTTCGGGGGGGTGTTCACCCCCAGCCTGCTCACAATTCTGGGCGTAATCATGTTTCTGCGTTTCCCGGCTGTTGTTGGGAACGCGGGACTCTGGCGTTCACTGTTGATTCTGGCAGCCGCGAGTGTAATCACTGTCATCACAGCGCTTTCCATCTCGTCAATAGCAACCAACATGCGCGTACGGGGAGGCGGGGCCTACTATCTGATAAGCCGCAGTCTAGGCGTTGAATTTGGCGGAGTGATCGCAATATTCTTCTACGTTGCTCAAGCGGTGGCGGTAACCTTGTATGTCATTGGTTTTTCGGAAGCGGTCTTGTCGGCTTTTCCCGGCATGGAAATATCTTTCAGAGCGGTTGCCACGGCCACAAACATTCTTGTCTTTGCCTGCGTCTATACCGGGGCCGGCTGGACAATTAAGATCCAATATGGCATTCTGGCCATTCTGCTCCTCTCGATACTTTCATTCTTTATCGGTGCCGGACTCGACTTCTCGCCGGACATACTGCGTACCAATCTGGATCCCGGCTGGACGCCTGGCAACTCCATCTTCACAATTTTCGCGCTTTTTTTTCCGGCTGTCACGGGAATAATGGCCGGCGTGAACATGTCGGGCGACCTCAAGAATCCCGGCCGCTCACTGCCGCGCGGGACTTTTTCGGCAATAGGATTCTCAATGCTCATTTATGCCGCCATTACGATACTGCTGGCCGGCAGCGTTCCCCGTCCCGAACTGCTTGGGACAGGATTTGTCATAAAGAACAACGCATTGGTGCCAGCCCTTATCTACGCCGGGGTAATCTGTGCAACGCTATCGTCGGCCCTCGGCAGCATGATGGGGGCGCCGCGGATATTGCAGGCATTTGCGCGCGACAATATCTTCCCGCGACTCCGCTGGTTTGGCTACGGCGCCGGTCCTGCAGGTGAACCCCGCCGCGCCATCATAGTTACATTTGTGATAGCACAGATCGGCATTGTCGCCGGGGATTTGAACACCGTTGCTCCGATAATAACGATGTTCTTCCTGCTGACATATGGCACTGTAAACCTCGCATGTTTCTATGAGTCCCGCTCCAACAACCCCAGTTTTCGTCCGACCTTTAGGCTCAACCATTGGTCCATAGCCCTCTTCGGAGCCATCGTCTGCCTCGCGGTCATGTTCCTGATCAGTGCTCTTTGGGCAGCGGTATCCATATTGCTCAGCGGTTTCCTGTTCTATATCATCAAGCGCTCAGATTTGCGCGTAAAATGGGGGGATGTGAACAGGGGTATGGCCTATCAGCGGGCTCGTAATGCATTGTTGCGCCTGGAGCGAGAGGAATACCACCCCAAAAACTGGAGACCATCGATTCTTGCACTTAGCGGCGGTGCCTACAACCGACTTCATCTGGCGGAATATGCCTGCTGGTTCACAACCGGCAGCGGGATTGTTTCGATTGCCCAAGTGATAAGAGGCAGGCTTGAAGATTTGTCTGATCGAAGACATGAAGCCGAAGATATCCTGCGCAAATTTATTTTGAAGGAGAATATAGAGGCGTTTCCCGTCGTCGTCGTGGAGGACAGCATCCATACCGCCATCAAGGCCCTTGTGCAGTGTCACGGAATTAGCGGAATCCGCCCAAATACGGTATTGCTTGGGTGGAGCAAAAATCCTGCGAACAACGAAATGTACACCGAGATGCTCCGCATTGTCAAGAAGATGAAGCGCAGTCTGATGGTTCTGGATTGCGTGCAGAAAGAGGAAAAGATCTTTATTCCCAAGGGGGCCATTAATCTATGGTGGGCGGGCGACAAAAACGATTCGCTCATACTTCTACTGGCCTACCTTCTGCAAAAAAATCCGGAATGGAGCAATAACCCATTGCGTATACTGAGGCCGGTGCCAGAGCGGGCCGACGTTGAAAACATTGAAAAAGAGATGCAGGGAATGCTTGTTCAATCGCGTATTGAGGCCGAGATCCTTGTAATTCCAACCGTTAACCCGTTGGAGGCGGTACTCAAGGCAATGCAACCCTCCGCTGCTCTCTTTGCAGGGTTTGATCCCGATGAAGGTATCACCAAGGAGTTGCAGGCGGTCACCGGCCTTCCGGGAGACATCATATTAGTCTATAATGCCGGCGACGCCTCTCTCGACGCCTGAAGACTCTCAATTGCAAATAAAAGGAGCTAACGGGGTCGTTATTCACAGTCTGATGACCCCGATTCCTTTGAACCTAGAAACGGCAGTTGCCGAGTTTGCTGTAGCTGCAAGGCGTGAGGTTTTCGGCTATAGTAACTATGCCGAAGACCTCAGAACGAAGCAGATGCAGTGAAATCGGCAACCCCTTGCGGCTTGAAATTCGGGAAGCTCGCCCGCACCCTTTGGGTGGGGGCGCAATAAAATGTAAACTCCTTATTTGTAATAATATACATCGCTTCCCGAATTTCAAGTGCCGTATATAGGCTGAAACCTTATGCAAAACAAACCGCGAATCAGGCGAATTAAGCGAATTTAATGAGTGGGGTAGGGAGCAAGAGGAAGCTGTTTTCCAGTCGGACCTCCTTGTGAGCCGCGCTAATTGTTAGGTTGGACCCTGCGATCCCCGGGATGTAAATTATCCGGGCCAGCAGGTCGCTACAGACCTGATTGCTCAGGTTGTGGCCGGAGAATACGGCATAAAACCTGAGATGTTGAAAGCTGATGGTCATACATCCGGGGTTGGGCAGGCAAAGGCTGTGGCGATGGAATTGGTATGCAGATTGACGGGGATGACGCAGAGAGAAGTTGGCAGCCGCTATGGAGGGATCAGCTCCTATGCGGTGAACCACACCCGGCGGCGTGTAAAGACGGAGACACCCGCCGAGGTTCTGGACAACGTGATGAAGTCTATTCGCTGCGCAGAACCTCAAGGCTAAGATTGTTATTCACAGTCTGACCCCGATACTCGATACTCTCCAGTCTGACCCCGATACTCTCTAACAGCTTCCAGCCCTCCTCGCTGTCGCTCGTGGGGAAACATCCCCCTGCCGCCGTCCCGGGCGGCCCCAGACACAGAACCCGCCAACGTTCCCGTTGGTCACGTTGTCATGCTCTGTGCTTTCCCCTTTGGCTCTCGCGTCTTCATGCGGCACATGCACCGCACCAAGCGTTGGTGCAGGCTGTGTGCCTGGTCAGCCGCAAAGCGGCTTCCACGGTGTCTAGCTTTGCTCGACTGATTCCTTCTCTTTTTCTTGCCGCCACCTGCGCCGAAGGCGCAATTCCTGTTTTGTAGATTGATGGTTCTTTCATAGACATTGACAACAACAAAATGAATCTTCGTTGAAAATAGAAGACATAACCAGTATCATACTTCCTTGATATTTAATGTGTTATTTATCATGCCTATATATGATGAGATCAGACTTATTGAATCATGAAAATCGACAAATACATAGACCAAATAATAAATGATGCAGACAAAACCATCTATAAAGAAGCTACAAAGAGCGCTGAGAGTGGAGCGTTGAGAGCTACCTATATCATGCTTTGGATAAGTTGTGCTGAATCACTAAAAAGAAAATTCAAAGAGGCTGCCATTCGTGATGGCATTGCCAAGAAAATATCTGCTGAAATTGACAGGCGTGAGGGTGATCATAAGTCAGTGGATGTTTATATTTTAGATAACTCCAGAGAATATGGCTTTATAGATGATACCCAACATACAGAGTTAAAACATATCTATGAAATGCGATGTATATGTGGGCACCCGTATGAACATGCGCCAGAACCCGAGCAGATACTTTCTGCGACTGCGATTGTAGTGAAAAATGTACTTTCTCGACCTCTTAAGCTCAAACATGGATTTCTTGATGCACAACTCAAGTTGATAACCACGGAAAAGAATTATTTGGATGACACAAGAGAAGCTGTCGCAGAGCATGTGAAAGAAATATTTTCAAAAATAGATGAGTCACTTCTACCTTGGTTTCTAGAAAAAATATGGAAAGAGGTGGAATCTATTTACAAGGATTCTAGCATGCGTTTATACAGAAAGAGGTGCATATATTTTGCCCGTGAAATGCTTAAACTATCTGATAAAGATATTCTGCAAACATGGACTGGCTTAAAAGAACTCATGCTTAAGTATCCATGCAGCACAAGCAGAACATTTCTGACAAAAATATTATTCTCTCGCCTCAAAGATGGCGAGAGACTGACAGTAATAATGAATGGGCTGGATCGGGCCAAGAAAGCGCCATCGGCCCTGAAGAATGTTATGAAACTATACAAGAATGGTGTCTTAAACAAAGCAGAAAGCGATAAGGTTGACGGTTTCATTGCGGACACCAGCATTGGAGACCTGAGCGACCTTCCTGTGCCATTAAATCTTTTAAACAACAGGTTGATAGAAAAGCTCAAGAGTCATGATTGGTACGTGCAAAATCCTGTTGCCAGATTGATACAAAACCGAGGCGGGGACGACGTTGCAGGGTTGCCGAAAGAAGCACAGAGATTGTTAGGAAATAACATCCTGCAAGCAGCAGATGGATGCGCCCGTGCTGCACGACGGCTGATAGATCATGTGGCGGATAGTGATATTGGAGACTGGCCTTCTGAATTTATTCGAGGCATTGTTGAAGAGTGTTTTATCAACGAGAAGGATGAGATCCGTTTCAAAAAGGACTATGCATATGATGCCGTCAGAACTCTTCAAATCGTTGACGTGGAAGCAAGAACTGAAATCATGGACGACATTTCTGCCAGATTGTCGTCTGGAGAACAACAAAGGCAATGGTTTTCAAATGATGAACGAGATGAAATGGTTGCAATCTTAAACAGAGTGATTGATCAGAACGAGCCAGACTGTAATTGTCTCACAGATTTAAGAAATACTATTCAAGAATATGATCCCGTACTTTATGAGCGGTGATACGAATAAGAACTTTATGCAAGAAATCCAAATCACATCTATTGCTGTGGAAGAAATCCGGGAGTTGGTGGAGTCCGGAAATACACGGGTATTAGACGAATTATCACCTTCAGGCATTAGCCTTCCCGCCGCAATATCACTGTGCCTCTCTCTTGACTTATGGGTATCTAACAAAACCTTGGATGTTAGCTTGGCCCAGCAGCTCATAAATGATTTGCCCTTATTGTCCGATGCAGAGATTAATTTTAGCCAGCACCCCAACGCATCGAATGATAAGGGCGCATTATTTGATTCACGTGAAACGGAATTCTTTTCGATAAGAAGTGAATCACATTTTCCCTCTCTTGATTGGGACAATTTTTGTCAACGTTTTAAGAAAGGTCTCACGGAAAATGGATTTTCTACAGACTATGCGTCGGCATTGGCTTTGGCATTTCACGAAATGGCAGATAACGTAATTCAGCATAGTCAGGTCGGGATACAGAATTCCTCTTACTCAGGACTTGCTGGGTATCATGTTGCCAGTAATTATATGTCGTTTTCTGTAGGGGATAATGGCATTGGTGCATTGGCAAGTCTTAAGACGAATCCGAAATATTCAGCATTGAGCACTTCGGAAGATGCATTAATGGCTATCTACTCAAAACAAGCTACAAGAAGAGAGCACCAGGAGTATGGGGGAGGATTCCAGCAGGTTTTCAAATCCCTTCTCGATCTCAATAGCTTTGTCAAGATCCGCAGCGGAGATGTCCTTGTTGATTACTATGGGGTTTCTGCTAGAACCATTGATTTGCAGAATATGGCATTAAAGAATGGCCTAGAAATGTCCGTAACTTTCCGATTAGACGGAAATATGGCTGAAATAATTCTGTAAAAAGTATTATGTTTATCATTGACTCACTGAAACCAGTGAGGTATAGTTTCTGCATGAACATAATAAAACTTAAAGAATTAGCCGGCTCTGATTGTTTGTGGGGCGCATCTCTTGCAAACCAACATTTATTGACAATCTGGAATAAAGTAAAGAGTAGCGCACGGGCATCAGCAAGTTCAAATCATGTTGTCTTAGACTTCAAGGATATTCAAGCTGCGAATGTAAGCTACATTAAGGGCACCTTCCTGTGGCTATTGCAGAATGGCATGTCATACGCTAAACGCAAAGTCTCTCCACCTCTTCCTGAAAGCACAATCGCTCCACCTTCTCTTGATATAACACCATTCATAGCTAATCCCAACACAGAGATTCTCGCCGAGGTAGATGAAGTCCTTAGCCGTCATGGATTACCATATCTTGTTGCATTGGAGTATTCTTCAGAAGAAGTGCTCTCTGCCACCGTTTCTGCAAATCTAGACGATATTCTCATGAGAACGCTTCTGTATATTTCAGAGGAAGGTGGAGCGATGGCATCACAGCTTCATGCCAAATATGAAGACGAGGGTATTTCTGTCACCGGCTGGAATAATCGGATGGCTGAATTATTTGAATTGAGACTGCTTTCAAGATCAAAGAGTGGCAGGTCTCTCATATATAAATCAATAGTGAAGGAGATTCGTCATGGGTAGCGGTTTACAAATACTTCGTGCAAAAGCATTCAAGCATAAGGGTAACAAAGCCAAAGAAGAGCTTCTGGAATCACAGAATTTGTTCTCGAATAATCCAGAAATTTTAAGACACGTTTTTAAGTGTATTCCGACAAATGACCAGCACACACTTGCTGTTGGTGACACAGTGTTCATTACAGATCAGGGAGAGGAATTGGTGCGTGTTTTATATGATAAGAGCCATATTGGTAATGTTGATGCCTCAGGGTCTAAGCTTCTTCGCAAGGCGCTATTCTCAATTCCTGATGCCCAGAATGTAACTGTTGGAACTGTCCATTCTTTGGCAACACTCACTAAGAAATTCTCTGTTGTTCTGGATGACCCTAATGCTCCTTAATTCAATATGAATACTTTTAAGACAAATGAACTGAATCTAATCGAACAGCAGGAATTACCGCTGTTTCCACAAGAAACAAGGTGTTTCAGGTGTCCGTGCAATTCTGAATCCCGCGAATGTGCCTTCACTTGCCATGCTAAACCTAGTCTGCTTGCCAGAAGAATTCGCGAAGTTGATGGCTTACGTGGTGATTGGCCTTTGTTGACATCATCGAGAACGATTCAATACGAGCATTACGTTCCGTTGTTAGAACCTGGTCGGTGTTATCCGGATTTGTCAGCGCTAAACACCGTGGCTGTAACTCTATATGATTTGTTTGCGGTAACAAAAGACAAAACTTCCTGCATACCAAAATTCAGGACTCCAGCAGAATTACGCTCGGCGTTACGTTGCCGTTCAGATTGCCGAGTTATCGTGTCGGGTGTTGAGGAAGACTGGCGGTTGGAGCTTTTCTGGAAACACCTTGAGAAGGACAGGTTGGCTGTTTCACTCGCAGAACTTAATGTTGACGTTGTGACTATTCCAAATTTCTCTTTCTTCATCCCTATGCCAGAAGAGCACGCTCTTTATAATATCAGACGAATGCAAATAGTTGCCTCCTGTTTTGTTGATGCGGGACTGAGGGTAGTTCCACACCTAAATGCGACAACAGAAGAACATTGGGACATCTGGACAAACTTCCTCTCCGCGCAACCTCAGGTAACACATATCTGCACCGAATTTCAAACCGGTAACAAAAACCGGAAGATGGCTGAAGACACAGTTTATCACCTTCTGAAGCTACAGGAAGACATAGGCAGGCAGCTTTCTCTTGTCATTATAGCAGGCCGACAACATATTGATCTTTTACGACAGCGGTTTCAGAACATCTGCCTAATAGATAGTCAAGTCATGATAAAGAGTGCTTTTTCGCGGAAGGTTATCCTTCGCCCGGATGGCAGGTTAGAATGGGAGAAAACACTTGTATCAAATGGCCATCCACTGACACGCTTGTTTTACGACAACTATACTTGTTACTCTTCCATCATTGAGCAGCTTTCTGCATCGGATCCAATTCCAATGCAGATGAGGTTTTCGTTGTCTCGTTCAGGAAAAGAGCCATTGGTCGCCTCACATGCAGCATGACGAACAATATCTAAGCCGGTTATCACTCCCCAGCCAGTGCAGCGAGGCGTCTCATCAATCAATTTAGGCAAAAACGATGTTCTCCATTCATTTTGTGATTGCCATTGTTCCGTATGGCTGTCAAAGACTTGTCCGCATCGACAAGTTATCCAGTGGGTTCGTTTAAGTCTTCCTGCCCAATGATTTGACCATGATCCAGTAAATTCTATCAAGGCAACTCCTGCTTCAGGCAACATGCCATCAATGCGTGCCCACGCAGCTCCATTTCTCATCAAAGCATGTTCCATATGTCCAACAGTTGTCCACTGCTTGGCTGGAAAATGTTGAAAGTACCTCATGCTCTCACAAACGGTTTTTTCCATGAAAGTTGCAAAAGAAATGGGACCACAGTTTGCCCCAAAGATCTCATGAGCAAGATCTATATCTTTGGGATTAAATAAGCTTTTGAGGGCTTTGCTTTGAGAAACTGAACGGTTAATGGTGCTTAATGAATTCTTATACATGGTAGGAACAATAAATGAGTACAATGTGAAAATCAAGGTCATACGGTGATTGATCTAGTAGTTTCGCTTGAAAAAGCCCCCCGTTGCCCCAACAGCAAACCACCTAACACCTTGCTTTTTAACGTCGTTTTCGACAATCTATCTCAATTACTACATCGTCGGAGTTTCGTTTATGACTGCTGAATTGGAATGGCAAACACGTAAAGAGAGGATAGATACGCGCCTGAAATCTCTTTCATGGGATATTATCAAATATTCCGAAGATCTGGATTTGAATACGCTCCATTGCTCCGCTGTTGAAGAATTTCCAACCGAGTCAGGCCCGGCGGATTACGCGCTTTTCGTTAACGGGAAACTGCTGGCTTTTATTGAAGCAAAGAAGGTCGGTGTAGGGCCGCAGAATGTGCTGGAACAGGCGAAACGCTATTCCCGCACAACTGCCACGGGTTCAGGATGCTGGAATGACTTCCGAGTTCCTTTTCTGTATTCCTCAAGCGGCGAGAAGATGTTTTTTGCCGATGTCCGCCCCGATGTGTACTATTCGCGCGAAATTTCGAAGTTTCATACCGCCGAGGCTTTGCAGGAGCTGTTCGACAAGGAATATGACTGCTCATGGTTCGAGAATAACCCGCCCGATTTGGAGAAGTTGCGCGACTATCAGGCGGAAGCCTTGCAGAAAACCGAAAAAGCTCTTGCGGATGGCAAGCGCAATATGCTTCTGGCAATGGCGACCGGTACAGGCAAGACTTTTACCACTGTTTCGCAGATTTACCGGTTGCTTGAATCGAAACAATACCGCCGCGTTCTGTTTCTTGTTGATCGAAGGGCTCTTGCGGTTCAGGCAGTACGCGAATTTGCTTCATTTGCCACTCCGAAGGGCAACAAGTTCAATCAGGAATACGAAGTTTATCACCAGAAATTCCGTCGCGAGGATTATGGTAACGATCAGCCCTTTGATCCGAAGATTCTGCCGGAGTCATATCTGACCAAACCGGATTCAACGAAGACTTTTGTCTATGTTTCAACGATTCAGAGAATGACTATTAACCTGTTTGGCCATGAATACGCTTTTCCCCAGACCGCGAGCGACCCTGATTATGAAGATGATGCCGACAAGCTGGACATTCCCATTCACACTTTTGACCTGATTATCGCGGACGAATGCCATCGCGGCTATACGGCAAGCGAAACGGGAATCTGGCGTGCAGTGTTGAACCACTTTGATGCGGTTAAGATTGGGCTGACGGCCACTCCTGCCGCGCATACTCTCGCGCTGTTCAAGGAAGTGGTTTACCGTTACTCAACGGAGCAGGCCATACTTGACGGCTATCTCGTTGATTATGAGGCGGTGAAGATCAACTCGAATGTCCGCATGAACGGCGCATTCCTCAAGGAAGGCGAGCAGGTTGGTATTGTTGACACAAATACCGGCCAGCAGGTTTTTGATGAGCTTGAAGACGAAAGACAGTTTTCAACGGATGATATTGAGAAGAAGATTACCGCGCCTCAGAGCAATCGCATGATTATAGAGGAAATTGCGAAACATGCTTCTGCACATGAAAAGGAATATGGGCGTTTGCCCAAGATATTGATTTTTGCTCAGAACGACCTGCCGCATACTTCCCATGCTGATCAACTTGTTCAGATTTGCCGCGAAATTTTCGGCAAGGGCGACGAATATGTTCAGAAGATTACTGGAAGCCCTTCTGTTGACAGGCCAATCCAGAAGATCCGAGAGTTTCGCAACAGGCCCAAGCCAGGTATTGTTGTTACTGTCGATATGCTGAGTACAGGCGTGGATATTCCCGCGTTGGAATTCGTGGTGTTTCTGCGCCCGGTAAAGTCGCGTATTCTCTGGGTTCAGATGCTTGGCCGGGGCACAAGGCTATGTCCCAAGATCAACAAGGAGAAGTTTGTTGTATTCGACTGTTTTGACGGAACGCTCTTTGAATACTTCAAGGACACGACCGATTTCAATGTTCAAGCGCCAAAGAAAGAACCTGTGCCGCTGTCACAGGTTATAGAGAACATTTATCAGAATGTGGATCGTGACTATCATGTAAAGGTGCTTGTCAAACGGTTGCGCCGTATTGACCGCACAATGAGCGGTGAAGCACGCGAGAAATTTTCAGGCTACATTCCAGATGGCGACATTAACCGTTTTGCTGATGATCTGCCGTCGCTTATCAAGAATAACTTTGCTGAGACCCTGAAACTTCTGCGTGATAAAGATTTTCAGGATTTACTGATCAATTATCCGCGCGCAAAGCGAACATTTCTGGTCGGCTACGACGTGCAGGACGAAGTTTCGTCCGAGGTCATGATTCATACCGGGCCGGATTACCAGAAGCCGGAAGACTACATTGAATCATTTGTGAAATTCGTCAAAGACAACCCGGAACATATCGAAGCCATAACAGTTCTTCTTGAGCGCCCCAAGGAATGGCGCACTGATCTGCTGGATGATCTGCGAAAGAAGCTTTCCTTGAACAAGTTCCCTGAAAAGGAACTACAAAAGGCGCACAAGCTTGTTTACCGCAAGACACTGGCTGACATTATTTCCATGATTAAGCACGCTGCCGAAAATTCCGACCTGCTTACCGCGGAAGAACGTGTTGACGCCGCCATTGCCGGTGTCACGGAAGGTAAAAAGTTTACGGAAGAGCAAAGAAAATGGATTGGTTATATTCGGGAGCATCTGGCGACAAACCTGACAATTGATGCTGAAGATTTTGACACGTTTCCCGTATTTGAACAGCGCGGCGGTCTCCGCAAGGCTAAAGCGATTTTTGCAGATGATTTTGATGAACTTATATCGCAACTGAATTTTGCGGTCGCGGCTTAATGAAAGGATTTTTCCAGTATGTCGGACATTGTAAACAAACTATGGGGATTTTGCCACACACTGCGGCATGACGGGATTGATTACGGCGATTACATTGAACAGCTTACCTATCTGCTGTTCCTCAAGATGGCCGATGAAAAGGGCCTGTCTGCGTCCGGCTCGTCCACACAGGCAGGTGTTGAAATCCCAGCAGGCTATGACTGGAACAGCCTGAAAGAACGTTCCGGCACTGATCTTACAGACCATTATGCCGACATTCTTCGCAAACTGCGCGAGGAAGAAGGAATACTCGGGGACATCTTCGCTCAATCTATGCCGCGCCTTCCCAATCCGGTCAACCTTAAGCGCGTAATTACCATGATCGACGATGAAGACTGGACCGGCATGGATGTTGATGTAAAGGGCGAGGCGTTCGAGGGGCTTCTTGAAAAGGCGGCCAGCGAGGGAAAGAAAGGCGCGGGCCAGTATTTTACGCCGCGCGTTCTGATCCAGTCGATTGTTCGGGTAATGAAGCCCGACCCGCGGGCACACCGGGAATTCACAATCTGTGACCCGGCCTGCGGCACAGGCGGTTTTCTGGTGTGCGCCTATGAATGGCTGATGGACACTACAAAGGGCGCGCTTGAACGCAAAGACATTACCCGAATCAAGAAGCAGACCTATTATGGGCAGGACCTTGTACCGCGTCCGCGCCGTCTTGCGCTTATGAACCTGTTTCTACATGGGTTGGAACCGAAGATATATCTGGGCGACACGATATACGAACCGAATCGCGGCGAGGAGTACGACTGTATTCTAACGAACCCTCCTTTTGGAACACGCGGCGCGAATCAGGCCCCGGCGCGTGATGATTTTACCATTGAAACCAGCAACAAACAGCTCAACTTTGTTCAGCATGTCATGACGATCTTGAAAGACGGCGGGCGCGCCGCTATTGTTCTGCCGGACAACTGCCTTTTTGAAGGCAAGGCAGGAGAGGTTTTTGAGATTCTGATGCAGGACTGCAATCTGCACACAATCTTGCGCCTGCCGCGTGGAACATTTACGCCGTACAGTCAAGGTGTGAAAGCCAACGTGATATTTCTCCAGAAAGGCCCGGCAACTGAAAACGTTTGGATATTCGATGGACGCACGAATGTACCCGGCGTGACCAAGAAAGACCGGCCGCTGACAGAAAAGCATTTTGAGGAATTTGAAAAGAGGTACGGAGATGATCCCAACGGTAATAGCCAACGCCGCCAGACAGGCGAAGACGGCAGGTGGCGTAAGTTCTCTATCAACGAAATCAGGGAGCGGAATTACAAGCTAGACATAACCTGGCTTCGCGACGAATCAATCGAAGATGCCGACGACCTTCCCGAACCGGATGAATTGATATCAGATGCCATCACAGAACTCGAAGCCGTGGTTGATGACCTTCGCGAAATGGCGGGAATGATTGAAGCTAACGGCCTGTCTGCGTGCCTGCCTGAGCGAGGGCGCTCGCAGTCAGACGACGCACAGGCAGAGGAGAATGGCGATGGCTGATCTTCCTGCTGGTTGGGAAAGTGCAATCCTTGAGAATGTGGCGGCAATTAACATGGGCCAGTCTCCGCCATCTTCGACATACAACAACGCTAAAAATGGACTGCCTTTTTATCAAGGCAAAGCAGAATTTGGCGTTCTATATCCAACAGCTGTTAAATATTGCTCAGAACCAAAAAAGACTGCCCAAGAAGGTGATGTTCTAATATCCGTTCGCGCTCCAGTAGGACCGACAAATTTCTGCCCAGCCTTGTCTTGTATAGGACGCGGACTTGCGGCTATCACATCTCTTGGCGGGATTCCTAACTCGTATTTGTTTTACTTTTTACGATATATTGAACCGTGGTTGTCTCGGCAGGGAACAGGATCGACTTTTACTGCTATTAGCGGAAAGAATCTAGCAGGTCTTAGAATTTTGGTTCCACCACTACTCGAACAGAAACGCATTGTAAAGAAGCTCCAGACATTACTTCCCCGTGTTGATTCGTGCCGGGAACGGCTCGACAAAATACCGCTCATTCTCAAACGCTTCCGGCAATCCGTCCTCGCCGCCGCCTGTTCCGAGGGCACGCCGATCCATCTGGATGATATTTTAACAGACATCCGATATGGGACATCGAAACCTTGCAAGCGGGAAAACATCGGAACACCCGTCTTGCGTATTCCTAACATTGGCGAAATGCAAATCAGTCAAAGCGATATTAAATACGGGAAGTTCACCGAGAAAGAATTACAGAAGTTATTACTCAAGGAAGGGGATCTTCTTTTGATTCGCTCTAACGGTAGCGTGTCATTAGTTGGCAAAGCAGCTATTGTTTCTTCTGCGGAGGAAGGTTTCGCTTATGCGGGATACCTTATTCGTTTGAGAATTGATCGAGAACAAGCTTTGCCTTCATACGTAAACCTTGCTTTGGCAACGCAATCTGTCCGGGAACAAATTGAGGTGCCAGCAAGATCAACATCCGGGGTGCATAACATCAATGCTGGAGAAGTAAAAGAATTGGAGATCAATTTGCCCTCGCTTGAGGCACAACAAGAAATCGTTCGCCGTGTAAAATCTCTCTTTGAAATGGCCGATGCCGTGCAGAAACGCTACATCACTGGAAAGGCTGCTGTTGACAATCTTACGCAATCCATACTGGCAAAGGCGTTCCGGGGTGAACTTGTGCCGCAAAACCCGGACGACCTGCCTGCGCCGCAGCCGGGCAAGTGGTTCGTCTATGCGCTCCAATGCAGTAACGACAGCATCTACATCGGACACTGTAAGGACGTTCTCGATCGCTGGAAACAGCATGCGTCCGGCCGAGGCGTCGACTGGACAAAGAAATATCCTCCGCAACGCCTCGTGCACTGGGAGGAATTTGATTCACGAGAGAATGCTGTCATACGTGAGAAGGAGCTGAAGACCGGCTTCGGCCGCAAGTGGCTCAAGAGAGAACTTGCCGCAGGCCGGACGCGGCAGGCAGGTGAACCGGCTTCGGTTTTGCTTGAGCGTATTCGCGAAAAGAGGGCAACCGCAGAAAAGCCTGCCCGCCGCCGGAAGAAAACCCTGAAATAGGCGGTATTACACCGACTATTCAATGTTAAATTGTGTGGTTGCATCTCTACCACGTCCGTGGTACATTATACACCACACACGAAAGGAGGGAGAATCATGAGCTTTGGCGAGTTAGTGAAAGATCTCAGGATTGCTCAACAGAAAACGTTACGACAGTTCTGCCACGATAACGGTCTTGATCCCAGTAATTGGAGTAAGATCGAACGCGATGTGAACCCGCCGCCGAAGGACGAATCAACTCTGGCGAAGTGGGCCGGATTGCTCGGTTTGGAGCAGGATACGGAGGCCTGGAAAGACTTCATGTGTCAGGCCGAGGTGAGCCGGGGGAATATTCCGCGCGAAGTGATGAGTGATGAGAAATTGCTGGAGAAATTGCCGGTGTTTTTCAGGACTGTGCGCGGAGCGGAATTGTCAGAGGAACAGCTCGACAACTTTATAGAAGATTTACGAAAGGTCTATTCGCCGGATGAAGAAGAACGTTTCGTACAAGACTAATGAAGAAATCTGGCTGGAAGTTGACCGATTTCGTTTGGTTAAAGGCGTTGAGCCATACAGCTCTATACCAGTGGATTCCATGGCAATTGCCGAACTTGTGTTTCGTCTCACACCTGCACCATTCCCTGGTTTGTTCGACAATTATCATCAAGATGCGGCAATTACTCCTGATCTGAAAGATCTGCTTGTGGATGAAAAAACATATAATGAGTATGAGGGCGGTGACCAATGGTGGGAAAACCGTTTGCGGTTTTCGGTTGCCCATGAATTAGGCCATCTTTTCATGCATCGTACCGAAATACATGCAAATGCTTTCACTGATATGCGTGATTTCAAAGCGTGGATGGGCGATCGCTCGAAGCCCGTGACGCCGGAATATCAGGCAGACGAATTTGCCGGACGTCTTCTTGTCCCGAGAGAACCCTTGATCGAATGGTATGATCGCTATCGCGAAACTGCGAGCGGTAATGATCCGAATTGGTGGCAGCAGGACGGTGTGCGTACAAAACTGGCAAAAAAGATTGCCCCTCGGTTTGGCATCCATCACAAGGCAATTGAAACCAGGTTTGACCGTGAGGGCATTTGGCCACAGGAAAAGTAGTATGAAACGCATGTCAGATATACCTGAGTCTGATCGACCTCGCGAAAAAATGCGCCGGGGCGGCGCGGAATCGTTGTCGGATCGTGAATTACTGGCAATACTGCTTGGCAAGGGCACACATGAGATGGATGTCATGACAATGGCAGACCGGATTCTTGAAGTGTTCGGAAAATCCAAAGAGTGCCCGCCACTGGCAGAACTGGAGAAGATCAAGGGCGTTGGCCCGGCACGAGCTACACTTATTTCCGCCGCGATTGAATTTGCCCGGCGGCGGATCAGGCCGGAGGGCTTCAAGGTTACTTTTCCGACAGATGTAATGCCGCTTATTCAGCATTATGCCGATCGAAAACAGGAGCATTTTCTTTGCGTTGCCTTAAACGGAGCAAACGAAGTGATCAAAACACGCGTTGTTTCGGTCGGAACAGTTGATAGAACCCAGGTTCACCCGCGCGACGTATTTGCTGATCCTGTTGCCGACCGGGCCGCAGCGGTAATTGTTGCTCACAATCATCCTGCTACATCAGTACAGGCAAGCAAGGAGGACATTGCCATGACTAAACAGCTTGCCGATGCAGGCAAGACGCTCGGAATACGGGTGCTTGACCACATTATTTTCAATCAGAAAAGTCACTACAGCATGAAAGAGCATAACGCTATTTGATGCGGCAATAAATTGACGGCCTTATGCAATGACGCGGTGCGGTCGGGACGCTCTAATATAACTCTATATCTGGATATGCTCGAGCAATAATACGACGCACGCTTTTCGCACTTTTTTTTCTTTTGATTGCGTATTCTCGCTTCTGAGCTTCAGAACGTGTAGAGAATGTTTCGTAAGTGGCCGATATAGAATCGACCAGAGGTTATTGACTGAAGAATGTAGACAAAGAAAAGCGAAGGAGAATTACTGGTGGAGGTAAGGGGATTCGAACCCCTGACCTTCTGAATGCCATTCAGACGCTCTACCAACTGAGCTATACCCCCAGCAATTCTGCTTTGTTTTATCTCGACCCCTGAATTCCCCGAGCGCGTAAGCGCCTCGGGGCGTTTTCACCCATTGGAAAGGTTCTTTCCTTTTGGGTTGGGCGGAATAATTAGCATATTGATTGTCCGGTTGTCAACGATATGCTTGCAAAGTCCGGTGGAATTCGGATTTACTATGTGTTTTTGATTTATGAGCTGAGGAGTTGGTGTATGACAAAACAGAAAATTGATATTTACTATAATTCCAATTGCGGGGCATGTAAAAAGGCCTTGGACTATCTGCATTCCAGGGGTTTGGATTTTCATGCCTATCATGTTGACTTTGACGCTGAAGCCGACAGGTTTGTGGATTCGGAGAACACGCGGCAAATGTACAGGAGATGCGGGGAAGAGATCAATTTTGTGCCCCAGGTGTTTGTCGGAGACACACACATTGCAGGGTGGATGAAGATGGGGCCGATGATTCAGAGCGGGGAATTTGAAGGTTTGCTCGACCGCACACGTTGAAATTACGGACCGGTTTTTTATCAGGATCAGATTTTTTATGAGTGCGAAAAGCAGAAAAGGATTATGCGAAGACTGTGATTCGGAGTGTTGCCGTTACGTAGCCCTGGAGATTGATAAGCCTACCTGCAAGAGAGATTACGACAACATACGCTGGTACCTGCTTCATAAAGGTGTAAGCGTATTTCTAGACCACGAAGGCGGTTGGAATATTGAATTCCAGGCTGTCTGCGAAAAACTCGGCCAGGACGGCTATTGCAGATATTACGAGCAGAGACCCAGGATATGCAGGGAACACGGAGTTGTTCAGACCTGTGAATTCCATTCTGAAACAGAGCCGCACAAGGCAAGGTTTGAGACCGAAGAAGAATTCAGGGCCTATCTGGAAAGCAGGGGCGTGGACTGGAGCTGGAAGAAACTGCCATAACTCGCATTCAAGGCAAAGCCGCTGGCGGCGTTATCAGTCGGAGATACGCTTCAACAATTGTCGGGCCCCATAGAATCCATATTATGGCCGCAAGCGCCAGGTAAGGACCGTATGGTATGCGGCTTTGCATTTCTTTCTTTCCGGCAAAAACAAGGGCCAGTCCGGCCAGGGATCCGCAAAGGGAAGACACTACTATTGCGAACAGAACGGCTTTAACGCCGAGAAACGCGCCTATTGCGGACAGCAGTTTAACGTCTCCGAAGCCCATTGCGTCTTTCCGGAAAATTATGGATCCGACCACGGCGACAAGCCATAGTATTCCCCATCCTGTTGCAGCTCCTGCGCCCGACCATAGCAGGCTGCGCAGTATGGATTGCTGTCCATGGAGAGACGGAATCGCCGCGCTCAGGACCAGTCCTGCCGCTATCCCGCCCAGTGTTACCCTGTCAGGGATGATCATGTGCTCGAAGTCCACAAAGGTTCCGAGCAGAAGTCCGAAGATGACCAGCCAGTAAACCGGAACCAGTTTCCAGTCATAGACGGGGACGAGGTTTAATGGCCGATGCTCCGTAAAAACAGCAAGCTTCAGCCATATCAGGGTGAATAGAATTGCAACCAGAGCTTCAACTAAAAAATAGCGGGGCGATATTTTTTTTCTGCAATAACGGCATTTGCCTCTCAGGAAAATGTAACTGAAGAACGGTATGTTGCAGAACCATGGAATGCCTTTGCCGCAATCGGGACAGTAGGAACGCGGCGCGACTGTTGATATATCCCGTGGAATTCTGTAGATGCAGACATTCAGGTAACTTCCGATGCAGGCGCCGAACAGAAACACGATGACTGTCAGAAATTCGTGCCAGTAGGGCATATAAAGATTAAAAATATTCATTACGGCACACCCGTCTCGTATTGAGTTTTATATCAAGTGTCAAGATGTGCCCTCTTTGTCTTTAGAGTATACTTCTTCTTCGAGGGCCTTCATCATTGCTTCCGCCGGGGGTTCTTTGCCTGTCCAGATACGAAAAGCAACCGCTCCCTGAAACATGAGCATTGACAGGCCGTTTGCAGCCGAAGCTCCAGCAGAACGGGCGGTTTTCATGAAATCCGTTTCAGGATACATATAAACCAGGTCAAAAGCCTTTTGTTCTCTGCTGAAAGCCTCCGGCGGGAGGGGAGATCGGTCTCCTTCTTTCATACCGACCGGGGTAGCCTGGATTACAAGGTCCGCCCCTGATACCGCATTGGTAAGTTCATTTGCTGAGGACGGCGCTATGGTTGTTTTGCATTTCGGAAAAATCTTCATCTCTCTTTTCAGCCTGGCGCATTTTTCCGGGTCCACATCTGATATTGCGACAGAGTAAGCCCCCCTGGAAGCCGCTGTTATAGCAACAGCTCTGCCTGCTCCGCCTGCCCCTAGAATGAAAACAGAGAGACCGTCCATGCGCAGGCCGAATTCTTTTTCGATTGCCTTTAAGAAACCTGCCCCGTCAGTGTTATGTCCTCTCAATCCGGCATCGGTGAACTCAACTGTGTTTACAGCGCCCAGCTTTCTCGCTGAATTGTCCAGATCATCTATATCCCTGAAGCCGACCTCTTTCAGTGGAACAGTCAGGTTTACTCCTCCGAACCCCATGATCCGCATGGCTTTAAGCGTATACAGCAGGTCATTTGGAGGCACGTCGAAAGCCAGATAAACAGCATCAAGACCCATTGCCGAGACAGCCGCGTTATGCATCACAGGGGAAAGCGTGTGGCCGATGGGATGGCCGAGCACGGCGAAAGGTTTTGTATGTCCGCTGAGCTTCATTGATTTATCCATGATTCTATAATCCCTCGTTAGAACAGCGGACAATGAACACGAATAGAAATAAAATTGCAAGAAAACTCGTGACAGAAAGCAAAGACGTGGCTGCCTCGATTCTTCGGGGTTACTTGTCGTTGTCCGCCAGTATCCGGTTTACGCATGAAAGATAAGCCTTTGCCGCGGCCTCGACGATATCGGTGCTGGCTGCCTTGGAGTTGGATGTGGTCTGGTTGAACGCTGCCTGCAGGGTAACCTCTCCCATTGCGTCCTTGCCGATTGTTACGGCATTGAGCGAGAAATCCAGAAGTTTGCCCTGTACACCCGTGATGCGGTCGATAGTTTTAAGTGTAGCGTCCACCGGGCCGTCTCCGCAGGCCGCGTCCTGGATCAACTGGTCTTCTTTCTTGAGCCGAACCGTGGCTGTCGGTACTGTCCCGGTTCCCGCAGACACGTGAAGATAGTCCAGCACGTATACGCCGCGCGGTTCCACCATCTGTTCCTGGGCGATCATCAGAAGATCGTCGTCATAGATGTGTTTTTTCTTGTCGGCCAGATCGATAAAACGGGCATAGGCCTGGTCAAACTCTTCTTTGCTCAACGCGATGCCGAGTCTTTCCATGTGATGCTGGAAGGCATGGCGCCCGGAATGCTTGCCCAGCACGAGGTCCGACCCGTCCATGCCAACGTCCTTTGGCTGCATGATTTCGTAGGTGGAGCGTTCTTTCAGCATTCCGTCCTGGTGAACCCCTGACTCGTGGGCAAACGCGTTGGCGCCAACAATAGCCTTATTGCGCTGCACACCGATGCCTGTCAGGCGGCTGACCAGTCTGCTGGTTCGGAAGAGTCTTTCGGTTTTGACGTCCGTGTATATGCCGGGATAAGCGTCTTTGCGCGTATTCAGGATCATCACGATTTCTTCCAGCGCCGCGTTGCCGGCTCTTTCTCCGAGCCCGTTAATTGTGCACTCAATACCCCTGGCGCCATTCTGTACAGCGGACAGGGAGTTTGCAACCGCCAGCCCCAGGTCGTTATGGCAGTGTACGCTTATAACAGCATCATTAATATTTTCCACGTTTTCGTACAAAAAGGCTATAAGGCTTCCAAACTCTATCGGCGTGGAGTAGCCGACAGTGTCGGGTATATTCACTGTTGTTGCGCCCGCATCGATAGCGGCTCTGACTACTTCGACCAGGAACTCCGGTTCAGTTCTCGAAGCGTCTTCGGGACTGAACTCAACTTCTCCGCAGAATTTTTTTGCGAACTGCACCGATGCTATCGCCTGTTTTATGATTTCGTCGCGCGCTTTCTTGAGTTTGAACTGGCGGTGAATTTTTGATGTTGCCAGAAACACGTGTATGCGTTTTCTTTCCGCCGGTTCCAGGGCTTCTGCGCAGGCTTCGATGTCCTTTTCCAGGCACCTGGCCAGCCCGGCAATAGCCGGGCCCTTGATCGAACCGGCGATAGCCTTTACGGCTTCGAAATCGCCCGGAGAGGCGATGGGGAAACCCGCTTCGATCACGTCAACATTCAACAGCGCAAGCTGGTGGGCAATTTCCAGTTTTTCCCTGTGGTTGAGGCTAGCGCCCGGCGATTGCTCGCCATCGCGCAGTGTTGTGTCGAAAATCACAACTTTATCCTTGTTGTCATTCATCTTTCTATTCCTCTATTCGCTTTTAGGCACGGCAACAACCCCGCTCCTGGAGAGCTGGAGTATCTTATGGGGTTTGAGCAGTTCCAGCACTTCTTCTATCTTGTCTTGCTGATCGACTGCCTGGACAGTAAGCGAGTTCTGTTGGACCGACGCAATTTTTGCGCCGGCAAGCTCGACCAGTTTTATGATTTCGTCCCTGTTTTTTGATGTGGCAGTCACTTCCACAAGCACAAGCTCCCGGTCCAGGTGTCTCTGATTGGTAAGGTCCGTAACCTTGATAACCTCTATGAGCTTGTTTAACTGCTTGGTCACCTGTTCCAGCAGGCGGACGTCGCCTGGAACCGAAAGGGTCATGCGGGAGACTTTACTGTCATGGGTTGGGGCGACAGTAAGGCTTTCGATGTTGTATCCCCGTCCTGATATAAGACCGACGATTCTCGCAAGCACACCTGGTTGATTTTCAACCAGAGCGCTGATTACGTGTTTCATGTTCAACTACCTCCTCTAATTTATGATCAAGATGCCCCTTTGACTTTATGTTACGCCATGCTGTGTATCATTTCCATGAGCGAAGCGCCCGGCGGGACCATGGGGTATACATTTTCCTCTGATTTTACAATGCATTCGACTACCACCGGCCCCTTTGTGGCGAAAGCCTTTTTAAGGGCGGGTATGACATCGTGCTGGTTCTTGACTCGCATTGCCGTGGCTCCGTGAGCTTCGGCAAGTTTAACAAAGTCCGGCAGATACCTGTCCTTTTCTGGTTCCTGGAGTTTTTCTATTTTAGTCCGGCTGGTCTGTCCGAGTCTTGTGGCGGAATACTCCTGGTTATAGAACATCTCCTGCCATTGCCGAACCATTCCCAGGTAGCCGTTATTCAGGATTACAACATTGATGGGAAGCTGGTGTTCCACTGCAACCACCAGTTCCTGGAAATTCATCTGTATGCTTCCGTCTCCAGCTATATCCACCACGATCCTGCTGCGGTCTCCTGCCTGTGCTCCGATTGCAGCCGGCAGCCCGTACCCCATTGTTCCAAGGCCCCCGGAAGACAGGAAGCTTCGCGGTCTTGTATACTTGAAGAAATGAGAAGACCACATCTGGTGCTGTCCGACTTCGGTAACGATTGTTGCCGTGCCTTCGGTTACTTCGTATATTTTTTCGATAACGAACTGCGGCAGAAGCTCGTCAGTTTCACGATTGTACGAAAACGGGTACTGTTCCTGCCATTCAGAAATGCGATCAAGCCATTCCTTGCGCTCTTTTTGTTCAACTTTCTTGATCAGCTCGCGCAACACATGTTTGACATCTCCTACAACCGGTATTTCGGTGGGAACGCTTTTGCCTATCGCCGAAGGGTCTATGTCTATGTGGGCTTTGATTGCTTTCGGCGCAAATTCCGATATTTTGCCGGTTACGCGATCGTCAAAACGGGCGGCAACCGAGACCAGGAGGTCGCAGTCGCTGACTGCCAGATTGGCCGTAGAACTTCCGTGCATGCCGAGCATGCGCACTGCCAGAGGATCTGTTTCCGGGAAGGCTCCGAGTCCCATAAGGGTAGTGGTTACAGGTAGGCGGGCCTTTCTTGCCAGCTCGGTAAGCTCTTCGGAAGCGTTGCCTGCCAGAACCCCGCCGCCAACGTACAGCAGCGGTCTTTGGGCATTGTTTATGGCTTCGGCAAGTTTCTTTATCTGTTTTGGGTGGCCCTTGCTTGACGGCTTGTAGCCCCTGATGGATATTTTGTCCGGCACGACGGCATCAGTTTCCGCGCGCTGTATGTTTTTGGGTATATCTATCAGTACCGGCCCTGGTTTGCCAGTGGACGCTATATGAAATGCCTCCGGGATCACGCGGGCCAGGTCGTCGACATTGCGGACCAGGTAGTTGTGTTTTGTAACCGCCCGGGTTATTCCCACGGTGTCGGCCTCCTGGAAGGCGTCGTTGCCTATCATGTCGGCCGGAACCTGTCCGCTGATACAGACAATAGGTATGCCATCCATATTGGCTGTTGCAAGGCCGGTCACTGCGTTGGTGGCTCCCGGGCCGGATGTGACTATGCAGCATCCCACTTTACCGGTGGCGCGGGCATATCCGTCTGCCATATGGGTCGCGCCCTGTTCGTGGCGGGCAAGTATGAACTCAAAAGGAGCATGGTACAGCTTTGAAAAAATATCCAGTACTGCTCCGCCAGGCAGGCCGAAGATGGTTTCTACGCCCGCTTTTTCTAATCCCTCTATTACCAGGTCAGCGCCAATTTTTTTCATTTCAATGCCTCTTGTCTTTCCGTTGTTTTCTCAGTAATAAAAAACCCACCGTGAAGATCACGGTGGGTTTCATTTCGGAAACTGGAAATCTCAGTCTTTCGACCGGCTTTCCACCGTGACCGGCGCGCGCACAATAAGAGACAACAAAAGTCCCCTGTGCAGCGCTATGGCTACATCCGCCAGGATCACGATGGAAATCAGGTTTTTCATTTCACGTGAAAATCTACAACAGTCGCGCCGATGGAGTCAACAGTAATATTGAAAAAAACTGGATGCTGGGGGCTGGATATGGGTAAAAAAAATGGAGTAACTCTTGTGTTACGGGCAAATATCTGTTAATATTTAATACGTTTCTAATGGTGATTATTATGAAAATCAGTAAACACACAAAAATGATATGCGCGGGTATGGTTTTCTTTGCGCTTGCGGCAGCAGAATTATCGTTTGCGTCAGACGGGATGGAACAATATCTGTCTATAATTGACCGGCGTCCTTTCGGAACGTCTGATAAGCCCCCCCCTCGGCCACAGCCCAGGGAGGTGAAGAAGCAACCCCCGCCGAAGCCTGAGCCCGAACTTTCGAAATACTGGCGGCTTTCCACGATCACGGTGATTCCGAATATGGGAATACGGGTCGGATTGAGGAACAAGAGAACCAAGGACAGTTATTTTCTCGGTGTGGGCGATTCCGCCGGAGAGATCACGGTTCTTGATGCCGACTATGACCAGGAAAAAGTTCTGATCCAAGAGGGAACCGCCAAGGAATGGATCGTTATGGAAGGTGTTGGGATCCGTTCAGGATCAACTATGCAGAAAGACCAGAAGAGTACAGATCGCGTTACCACCCGGGAGGATTACGCAAAACGGGTGGCGGCCAGGCGCAAGGCGTTGTCGCGACACCGGAAAGTGCAGCCTCCGAAGATACAAGGCGAAGAACTCAAGGAACATCTTCATAAGCTTAATATGAAGTATATACGCGAGGGAAAGCCTCCGTTGCCCATAGAGCTTACTCCTGAAGAAGACGCACAGCTTGTCAAAGAGGGCGTCCTGCCTGAACAGGAATGACAAGCAACAGAAAAAGTCAATGGCCGGTCTTTTTCGGCGCGGCTGTTCTTGTTGCCGGCGCGGCGCTCAGTGTGACCATAAGCGCGATGAGCGCCTCGAATGTGCGCGAGAAGAACAGGCGGGCTTTCGTGAGGAAAGCGGAATCTTTTCGCGACGCTGTTAGACGGGAGTTGCATCTTGAGATTGAAGTTCTGGAATCTATCCGCAGTCTGCATGGTCTTTCAGAACAGATAAGTCCTGAACAGTTTGAAGAATTTCTTCAGAAAGGCATGGCTTATCAACGCCGGATTCTTCAGGGGTTCGGCTTTGTCCAGCGCATGAATCATCGTGAACGTCTGCTCAGGGAGGCTTCCGGAGATTCGGAATATGCGCTTAAATTCAAGGTTCTCGATGTCAGCTCCGACGGCGAGATCCTGCCTGCTCCGCGCAGACCTGTTTATTTTCCTCTTACCTATCAGACGCCTGAAAAGGCGCTTGGGGTTCCTGTAGGATATGATTTCGGCGGCAGAACCGCCTGTCGCCGGGCGATAGAGACATTTGAAACCAGTGAGAGTACCGTTACCGGCGGCAAGGCGCTTGATGTGGTCGAAGGATCCAGGGGCAGTTCCAAGGCTGTTGGCTACTATGTGTTTTCGCCCATCCTGTATGCGCAGATACCCGGAACGCCCCTGAAGGCCAGGGAACCCGGCTATCTTGTTGGTTTCGCGGTGGGGATAATCCGGCCCGATGAGCTTGTGAACAGGGCCGCGGAACGTTTGCCGGATGCGCAACTGGAAGCTTCGCTGGCGCGCGGCCAGTCGGGAAAGCAGTATGGCATGGCGCACGAATTCACCGACGTAATAAGGATGGCAGGCGCCGACTGGTTTTTTGCATGCAGGCCCGGCCCCGGTTTTGAGCAGCAGGCCGACAGTTTCCAGCCGCTGCTCATCCTGCTTCTGGGTTTAACGGTTACTGCTTTTATCGGCGGGGAGTTTCTCCTCGTGGCTCGCAGGACGAAAAAAGTCGAGCGGGATGTCCAGGAGCGGACACTGCAGCTTCGCGAAGCCAAACAGAAACTTGAGGCGGAAAATGCGGAGCGCATGCGGCTGGAAGGAGAGATTATAGAAGTCGGCAACCGGGAGAAGCTAAGGGTGGGCCAGGATCTGCACGATTCGCTGGGACAGAAACTTACCGCTGCGGTGTTGCAGGGGCGGGCATTGGTTAAAAACATAAAGAGCAGTGAAACCGGGAACGATACTCAGGTTGAAGATGTTGTTGATCTTGTGAAGAGCGCTTTAAGCCAGGTGCGGCGTCTTGCCAAGGGACTTGCGCCGGTGGAATTGGGCAATGAGGGATTGAGAGGAGCGTTGGAGCGGCTTGCCCGGGACACAAGGGAAATTCACGGTGTGGAATGTGAGATCGTCAGCGATATTGACAAGCTGGAACTTGAAAAATCTGTTGCCCTTCATCTTTATCATATTTCGCAGGAGGCAGTCACAAATGCCTTGAAGCACGGGAAGGCGGATTGCATTCTGCTGAAGATAGAAAGACACGGGCACCAATTGCGGCTGGTTGTTAGAGACAATGGGATCGGGATTGAACCCCGGCGCGGGCCGGAAGGGCTTGGCATGCGCATCATGCGCCACCGGGCGGATATGATTGGCGGCAGGCTGGAAGTCCGAAATGTGCCTGGAGGCGGCGCGGAAGTTTTATGTGTGGTGGGGTTGGAAGAGAGAAACTACGAAATTCCGTGAGATATGCGGGTTAGCGTCTTTTCGAGTGTTTAGTAGTTTTTTTTGCGGTGTTTCTGTTGGTTTTGATAGAACGGTTTTCTATTTAAGGATTTTTTTATGAGCGAGCGAGAAACAGGGGCTTACAGAATTCTGGTGGTTGACGATCATGCCATAGTGCGGCAGGGTTTGGCTATGCTGCTGGCGTCGGAGCCGGAATTTGAGATTTGCGGTGAGGCGGGAACCATTGCAGAAGCTGAAACGCAACTGGAAAAATCCGCACCGGACATACTGATTGTGGATATAACGTTAAAGGATGAAAACGGCCTTGATCTGATTCCGCGCGCCCTTGAGCGGAACCCCGAATTGAAAGCGCTTGTTTTATCTATGCACGAAGAAAGCGACTATGTTGAGCAGGCCTTGAGGGTCGGCGCACAGGGGTATGTGATGAAAGAAAATGCCGACGAAGTGATAGTTGAGGCATTGCGGACGGTTTTGCGAGGAGAGATATATGTCAGCGGCGAAACCGCGAGCAGGATGATGCGTCAGCATGTGGGCGCATCTGTTGCTGGTGAGAAGCCGGAAGAGGGCGCCGCGCTGTTGACAGAAAGGGAGAAAGAGGTTTTCCGCCTGATAGGCGAAGGTCTTACCACAAAGGCAATTGCGGAAGCGCTTTCGCTTAGCGCCCGGACAGTGGAAGTCCATCGCGCGCACATAAAGAAAAAGCTTGGCTGCGACTCTGCGGCGCAGGTTTTCCGCGAAGCAGTCAGATGGGTTGATAAGCGGTAGGGAGCGTCAGGGGAGAAACTACGAAAGACCACGCCTGCTCCCGACAAGCGGGAGGGCGGGCAGGCACGGAAGGACGCGAAAAAGGAGAGGGAACTGGCGAATATAGGTTCACCAGAGAGCTGGTTTCTTTTGGTTGAGGTTTTCTTGAAATCCTCGAACGTAACGAAGGACATTTCTAAGGGCTCTTCCGCTGTATGTGCCCTCGTCTTCTTCCTTTTCCAGCTCCGATATGCCGATCAGGTCATAAATGTTGATCCATTCGCCATCAACATCGACTTCCAATAACGGGTTCAAAATATAGCGTCCATGGCGAACGCGAACAAAAAGGAAGCGGTTGTAGGGATTGTTTCGATTAACTTCATTTTTTGACAGGATGCTTGACAGGTACGACCGTTTTTTACGCCTTTCGGGGATCACATGTTCCGGGAAATGCTCCAGAGCATATACAAAATCGGCGGTTTCGAATGCCGGAATAGTTCTTTGCGTCTTGACACGGGCGATGTCCTGAAAAATGGCAATCATGGATTGCAGCACGAAGTACTCCATCAATTTTTTGTCAAGTTTGATCATTCTTTCCCGGACTTTGATTTTAATGCTGGTGGGAGCCAGCAGTGAGTAGATGCCGCCGATGTGGCCTTTGGCGTAGTCTTTGGATCTGTAAGCTTCCAGAAGAGCAATTTGCAGCGGATTGCGTCCCCAGTTATCGCGAAGATTTCTGTGCGCGCCCGCTTTGATCAGCGCCTCTGCGAGATTTGTATCTCCACGCTGTGCAGCGATCATCAGTGGCGTCCGGTTCAACGGATCCCTGAAATCGATTCCGTATTGATCCAATTTCTTCTTCAGTTCTTTTCTTGTGGGATCGGTATAGTCTCGCTGGTACTTCTGGTGAATCTTTCTAGCGTTGCGAAATGGTTCCCTTGCCTGCTTGAAATTGTGTTTCACCAGTTCGCGAAACAAGGAGGGAACATGGTATACAACCGCGTAGTCAAAAAGCTGCAATTTTGCCTGGCGATTATAATGATCGGGATTGAGCGCCTCTTTTTTTAGATTATCCAGAGCTTGCGGCGTTAGGACGGTCCAGGGCACGTTTTTGGTCACAAGAATTTTCTTGTGAATGGCTTCGGCCTGTTCCGCTTTGCCCTGCATTTCCAGCCTGCGGGCCTCTTCTTTCCATTCTTCTTCCGAGGAGGAATCTGCCTGAACATTAGTCCGCCCCTTAAGTTCGGCAAGTCCCAGCAAATGCCATAGCCTGTGGCGCGTGTGCGATTCGATCAGGTACACATTGCTTATGGCGCGGGTCAGCGCCACGTAGAGAGCGTTTGTGTAAAACTTATAGGCTTCAAGGGACTTGTCGGTTTTATCGGACGCGCGAGCGTATTTGAGGTCTTTTTTCATGTCTTCGGCTGTGACATTAGCGGTAATCTCATCAAAAGCGCGCGCGTTGCTGGAAACGCAATTCAGCAGCACAATGTTTTCGTATTCCAGCCCTTTGGCTTCCTGGACGGAGAACACCAGTGGTGTGTGAAAGCTCTTCCTTGCTTCCGGCTTGTCCTCATCCCGCATGACAATGATTGCAACGCGCGTTGAGCGCGATGTTTTTTTGTCAAGCTCGCTTCGGGTTTCGGAGCTGTCGCGCATCAATTCCACGGCGCCGTAGCGATCCGAGATCGCTTTGACCAGGTAGTTGCTTTCACGATCAATGGAGCCGAAGCGGGAGTTCTTGATAAGGAGTAGGCGATTTGCCGCGTCCGTTACTTGAGGCGAGTTCCGGTAGTTTGAATCAAGCACACGTATAATTTCTGATCGTCCCTTTGCGCGTTTCTCGTAGAACAATGTTTTGACCTTCGCCCATGAAAAGAAGTTGGGATGAACAATCTGGTTTGAATCGCCGCACAGAACGAAATTCTCCTGTTTGCGCAGAGACTGCAGGATGAGTTGAAGCTGGACATTGGTGATGTCCTGTACCTCGTCCACAACCGCGAAATCGTAGCGTGGTTCGCACAGATGTCGATACTCAAACGCGATAAGATTCGGATCATACCATTTGCTGTCGGCCAGCCATTCCTGGTATCGCTGAAACACTCTGTAAACACGTTTGCGCTGGTCGAGAGAAAAGATTGACTGGCGAACGCCCAGGGCCATGTATTCATCCAGAGTCAGGAAAGCTTTATCCACCGTCATTCCGGTAAGCACACCGTTAAACTCCTCGAACACCATGTGCGCGTCCTTCAAGCCCGAACCATGAGCGTGGCGTTTAAACCAGTCTGCAAAAGTCCGGAATGTTATAGGGTGTCCATGGGGCACACGAAGCGTTTCCACGTATTCGCGCAACGAGAGAAAATCGACGTTCTGTCGATCATTTTCGTATCCATAGGAATAATACAGGTTTCGGGCATTCTCCGCCAGGTAAGCGGAAAGCGTTACGTACAGAACGTCGCCCTGAAGGCATTTCAGCTTTTCAAGAGTCAAGACAGTCTTGCCGCTGCCGGCGGCTCCAATCAGGATCAGCGGCGTACTGAGTCCGAATGCCTCAACCTGTCGGTCATCAAACGACAGCATCTTATCAAGGACATGAAACCTGTTTTCTTTCGGATTTACGTATGGCAGGGGTATGCGATCCTTATCGGGCAGTTTATCTGTTGAGGTCAGCGGTTCGAGTTTGCTTTCTTTCACTTTGGCTCCGTTCAAAAACCTGGAGCCTGCATAGTTGTGTGAGCGGATAACTTCCAGTAGCAGCAGGTATGTATTCCCGCCATACGAGCCGAAGCGGAACAGGAGTCGATCAGCGTCGCTGAGTTTAGCGCGGTAATACGGTGTGCCTTTCAGCTTTTTGACGTCAGCCGCGCGGAAATCGCCGGTTTTCAGATGCCCTACGGTTCGGTTGAACGGATTACTTAGCCCGGATACATTGATGTCTACATATTGGAGTACTTCCATTTTCTCACATCCCTTTGCCTGAAAATCAACGGATTCCTGCGACTTCGAACTGAAAAAAGGCCAATATATATATATGAATCCCGGTATGTCACGATATAAATCGGGTTTCAGCAAATATCGGCCGGGCTATACGTTGGCGCCGGGAGGGAGTTTAGTCGAAGAGGGCAACCACGAAATTCACGGAAGAGGGAGGGAGAGTAATTAACTACGAAAGACACGGAAGGACGCGAAAAAGAAAGGAGAGGTAAACACAAGGAACACATAGAGGGAGGGTGAGAGCGTAGGGTTATTCTCCCACTCTTTTCAGGGCATTATCGAGAACGGCCCGGGACAAATACAATCCTTTAATGATCATATCTTCCATAACCGGTCGAGCGCGTGGAATGAGGCCCCGATTTTTTGCGGCCAGAACAATCCCCAGTGTGCCTCGCAGTGGAAGGCCAAGTGATGTTGCGCAGCGGCGGCCCGCAAGATCGTCTATGACCGCTTCGCAGGAATTTTCGAGCGCCAATGCAATGACGGAAGACTCACCAACCCCGAGTCCCCAGGTCTGGATTATCTCAGGAATTTCAGGATTTCCTGTGATGACCAGCCATTGCGTTTTCATTGACTGACTTTGTCGTGATGTCTGTGTCGCCTCGTGCGCGAATTTCATATGCAACAGATTCTGGCACAAGGATACGGTCTGCAAAATATCGAAGCAGGTTCAAGTGACGGGATCTACTGAAAAAGATAAGAGGAGAAGCGTCAATTACTGCGATCTCAGCCACGCTCAAGTTCCCTGTCTAAATCTTCAAAATCAACAGCAAAAGAGTCTTTGTGTATTGAGCTCAGAGCCATTAGGAAATCTGTTCTGTCGAGACCGGCAACCCATGCTGCTATTTCCTGTGATATCCGGCCCTGTTCGTACCAGGCGGCAGCGGCGGCAAGTCGCATTTCCTTTGCAAAGCGTGAAGGATCATTGCGTGTTGCCGCAAAAACTTTATCAGGAAATTCCATTGTTAATGTAGTCATAATTGCTCTCCTATACATGGAAATGCTATCTTAGTTTGTCGATTTACTCAAGGTTATATTTTGTGTGTTTCGTGGTTTCTCTTCCTTTCCTTTTTGAATAAGCTAATATTAGGGCAAGGATTAGATATGACTGAGGAACAGATTCGTATTTTTAAAAATATGTCACCTGTCCGTAAGCTCGAGGTTTGCGCGGCATTCGGTCGTCAGGCGCGCGCTTTGAAAGCGGCGGGCCTGCGCGCGCAGCATCCTGAATGGTCGGAAGAAGATGTAAATCGCAAGGTAAGGGAGCTTATTCTGTATGCCCGAGACTGATCTGGTTTCCATCTTTATCAATCGGCTTGAAGCAGCCGGTGTAGAGTACATGGTGAGCGGCTCTGTTGCGGCGATGATCTACGGGGAACCGCGCTTTACTAACGATGTCGATATTATTGTGCATCTGGGTTCCACGGATGTAATGCAACTTACGGCAGCCTTTCCGTTGGAGTTCTTTTATTGTCCTCCGGAAGAAGTCCTTCTTATTGAATCTCGCAGAAAGCACAGGGGGCACTTCAACCTGATTCACCACGACAGCGGGTACAAGGCGGACATGTATTTTCATGGTGATGATCCTTTGCACGTGTGGGGTTTTAGAAACAGGCGGCGCCTTAAGGTATCCGATGGACATGGTCTATGGGCGGCTCCGCCTGAGTATGTCATATTGAGAAAACTGGAGTACTACAGAGAGGGCGGGTCGGATAAACATAAGAGGGATATTTGCGCAATGATGGACGTGTCCGGGGATGACATTGACTGTGGGGTTATTGATGAATGGGCGCTCAAGCTTGGCCTACAGAAGGAATGGTCAGAAATTTCCTCTTTGTTTTGAATGCATTGGTTGCAGACAGAGGAGAAGCGTCAATTACTGCGATCTCAATTTGTTGATTTGCTCAAGGTTATATTTTGTAGTTGAGACGGATTTTACAGATCTCCGGGTATACTTACCCGAAGACAGGGGCAAAGCCTGGCTGTACGTAAAAAAATGAAGGAACACACAGAGGGGAATTTTGGGCAACCACGAAATTCACGGAAGAGGGAGAGTAATTAACTACGAAATACACTAACCTGATCTATTCATGAAGGTCGAGTTCGAGGCGTATTGGAGCACCGTTGCCGAGGAGATTCAACCACGGATTACACTGATGGCACGGATAGGGAGGAACAGGGAGGGTGCCAGACGAGTCTCACATCGCCCAGATGACCGGCTACCTCAGTCATACTGGCCTGCGGCTCGGGTTGCTGTTGAACTTCAAGCACGCCAAACTGCAATGGAAACGTATCGTAAACTGACCCAAAACATCCGTGCCATCAGTGTAATCCGTGGTTGTCCCCGTAAGGCGCTGATCCATCATATGTTACAGGTCAGGCCCGGTGCACTGGTGAATAATCCAGGCTAAAGGACACGAAAAAAGGAGAGGGAACCACAAGGAACACATAGAGGGAGGATGAGAGGTTTTGGCGGAAAGAGGCCATAATGAGAATTGCTGAAAAAAGTGAAATAAGTGTTGACACGTATACGGGGTACGTATACACTTGCATTAGAAGCTGGAGAAAAAGGTTGTGTTTGGAAGCTCTTTTTTCTCAAAAAATGTTTGACGTTAGCGGTACGGGAGAGTAAGTTTTAAGTCAGGGTAGAAAAAGGAGAGGCAATATGAAACGCATAGGTTTAAGTTTTCTTGCAGTAGTATTAATTGCAGTAGCAGCATACGCCGCCACCAACGTGACAAGTGTCAATGTTGTCGGGTATACAAAGATTCA
>CAYYVQ010000025.1:0-32586 GCA_964475205.1 uncultured Victivallales bacterium
AATCTGTATCTGCACAACTCTCTGCATCGGATTGGGAACAGGATGCGCAGCCTTCAGGGCATCCGTAAAAGAAACAGATCCTGAGCAAAGTGAGCCCCTGTCCGCAAAATACGATCAACGGGATCTGCTGTTCCTTGCCGAAGAGATGGCAAGGCAGATAAAATCGCAACCCTTCCCGGAAAATTCCGGCGAAAAACCGCTGGTGGCAGAACTTGGAATACAAAACAGAACCAAAATACACCTGGATACCAAGGCCCTGGCAGATACCCTTACCACAAGACTGATGGATGGCGACTCCTTGCGCTTCGTCAACACAAGCCGCCGAAACGAACTGCTTCGCGAGCAGGGATACCAGCTTGCCAATGCCACCGAAGAAAAACGCGTCAAGATAGGGAAACAGCTCGGCGCAGATTACATGCTTACCGGGTCCTTGACAGAAATCGAAAAAGATTCCCCCCGCCAGGCGCGAGTATCAGAAAAACAAGACGTCTTCTACCAGCTCACCGTAGAAATTACGGACCTTGAAACAGGAGTTATCGCAATGCGTAAACAAGTGCAGAGAATGCGGCGGGCAAGCAAACCGCTTATAGGCTGGTAAACCTCCACTCTTTTTGAATCTCTTACCGCATGCATAGAGCCATAAAAAGATTTGCCGCAAGGTGGCCGTTCCTGACTCCACGGACAATAGTGCAATCAATGTTGACCGTAACCATGGCAGCGGCGTTCCTGGCGCCAGGTTGCTCAACAAGAACACGCCTTGCCTCCGCAAGACAACAGTATTATTCCGGAAACTTCAGCGCCGCATACAATATACTTTCCACCCGCACCCCAGGAAAGACAGACAGGGTACTGTGGCTTATGGAAAAAGGTTCTGCGCTTCAGGCTCTCAATAAATACAAAGAGTCCACACGCACATGGCTCAGAGCCGTTGCGCTTGCGGAACAACTTGACTATTACAGCCTGTCTAGAAGCACGGAAAGCATGCTTATCAATGATTCGGTGATTGCATACAGGGGAACCCCTTACGAACGCACCCTTCTCAGAACATTCCTGTCTTTCAACTACCTCGCAAGAGGAATGTGGGATGGCGCGGCAGTGGAAGCCCGCAACATAGTCTACAGGCTTGACAGTCTCAAAGGTTTTCCGGACGACCCGTTCAGCAGATACGTTGCGGGAGTCTGTTTTGAATTTTCACGCGAATACGAAGCGGCTGTCTTCCAATACAAGAAAGTTTCCGAACTCATCGACAAGCCCTCGATAAATCCGGTAAACGGCCGCTTTAACAACCCGGACCGTGCGCTTGATACGCAAGACGGACAAAAACAGCTCATATGTTTTATACTCATCGGAAAAGCAGCCTCGCAAACAGACGGCGCGCCGAGTCGGCCTCCCGGGGAATACGCTGAAGTGTTCTACCGCGGCCGTTACCTCGGTCGTTCCCGCGAATTGGTCAATACCGGTTCACTGCGCGAGGCAACAAACCGGAAAATAGCGGCAATGAGAGAAACCAGGAAAATTGCCCGCATAATAGCAAAAGACGCAATCAGCGACGCAGTCAGTGACAAAAATGACTTCCTGGGCGAAATCCTCAGGCTGATCCTTTTCTCATTGGAAACTCCCGATGTCCGCCACTGGAGTTCTCTGCCGCTGTCATGCCAGGTGGCAAGAATCGATTGCCCCGATAATCTCAAAGAATATACCCTGGTTCTGCGAGACAGCTCAGGCACAACCCGGAAAAGGGTCACCGTACAACAGCCCTTATCACAACAAAACAGCCTGTGCGTATCTTTTTACAGATTCCTATAAAAAAGCCTTGCTGATAAGCCACATAAGCAATGCTCCGACAATCAAAAGCATAACTATTGCTCGGTTTCGCTGGATCCTGCGCTGATGCTTCAAAGGACGCACAGATTGAAAATCCTTGCTGGCCAGATAAGTTATCAGTCTCTTGTCGCCGGCAGGTTTTCCCTGCTTGTCTGCCGGGTTGCGAAAATTTGCAATCCCGCCTCGACCGCCTCCTGCGCCGGAATTCCCCGCCCCTCTATCGGTGGCGCTTTCCCGCCGGGTTGAGCCGGCATCCCCCGGAGCCATGGAAACAGCATGGCTGGACTCGCCGCCGACAGCGCCAGGCCTGTTTCCTCCTTTGCTTTCAGAGCTTTTCTTGTGCTCCCGGGACAATTGCCGGGACAGCGATCTTATTTCCGCATCAATTTGAGACATGTTTTTTTCTATATCCTTTATTCTCTTACCAACCTCAGAATACTTTCTGAATATTCCGTCCACGTCCGACACCTCGTTTACTCAAAATAATCCGGTTACCAGGCTATATCCGGAAAAAACCCGAAGCCCATAACCATGCCACAAACAAAAGCGCCAGCAGGACGCCGAAGGGTATACTGAAAGCTAAACCGAGTTTCAGCCAGGTTATAAACCTTGTACCAGGCCCTGATCCCACACTGGGTGGTGGCGCTGCTTCAACCCCCGGCGGAGCATTGACGGTTCCTTTGTGCCAACTCGTGGCCTCAATCCGGGACAAAGCCTTGTTGTAATCCATACGCACGTTCTCTACAACTGAAAGAGAGTCTTCCAGCTCCGAACCGAAGTCCTGGTTAGACCATTGGCTCTCGTCAATTCCTTCAATTTCACAAAGCATTTCCTTGAATTTCTTACGAGTCTGTCCGAACAGCTCTTCCATACGAGAGGCCTGCACCTGCTCTTTCTCGAGAAGCACAATTCCCTTGCGCAATTTCTCAATCATAGTCTTCTTATCACGATCATAAACATCCTGCTTTCTGGCCAGTTCTTCAAGGGCGTTTTTATCCTTCTCCAGTCCCTCCTGCTTCCGCCGAAGAAATTCAAGCTCCTGCATAGTGCCGGCCATTTTAGAAGAAAGCTCCGCTTTATGCCGCTCAATGCCTTCAACTGATGCCTCTGCTCCCGTTTCACCTGCTGAAGGATCCTTTTCTGTCTCTTCGGACAACTCATCATCTTTTTGCAGCAAATCATCATCAAAAAAATCCGTACTCATTTTCCCCCTCCGGTTAAATAATAAATCCCAAGTCGTATTGCTAACCTGATCTATTCACACGCCGAGTTTACCGCAGCTACAAGGCGCAGCGAGTTTAGCTGTGGTAACCCACCGCCAACTCGCTGGAACACAATAGATGCGGTGAAATCGGCGCGCCTGTGGTGAAAAACGCCAAGCGCTCCCATCCCGGCATGGATCGCGCCACATATTAAAAACGTTGACAAAAACATTCGCACACTTAACGTCTGTCTCCCACGCACTTTACAAATTGGTTGGCATTTTTCATGAATAGATCAGGCTAATGAAAACTTCTTCCTATCTCCGCGGGATAACAAGCACCTGGCCCGCCTTTAAATCGTTGGGACCATCCAGCCGGTCCCGGTTCGCCTCAAAAATCCGATGGCTTTCATCGGGATCACTGTACATCTTGATTGCAATCCTCGTAAGATTGTCTCCGGGCACGACCCGGTACAACCTGTCGCCCGGGACAGAACCGTCTCCGGTTATGGAAGAAGAGGCGCCCGTTGATCGGTCCGCCCCCGAGACATCAAATTCTTTTTCATTAAGATGCTTCAGTCTGGCCTGAAGTTCCGCAATTTCATTTTTCAGACGCTCATTCTCCTTGCGTAGCTGCGCATACTCGCGCATGACCTCATTCATGTCCTCCCCGGCTCCGTTGCCTCTGCCCGACAACTTTCCTATAAGCGATTGTAAAGCAACTCTAATGCGCTCCTTTATCATCTCCCGCTTCTCAGTGTCCGGTTTCAAATCAAGATAACGCCGATAATGATAAATAGCGCCCACATAATCGGAAAAATCATCCTGCAGCAAAACGGCATAGTCAAAATGCGCCCTCGCATAGCCCGGATCGGCATTAATAGCATTCAAATAAGCGCCAAGCGCCTTATCTGCATGGCCGCCAAGCTGATGGTTGCGCGCTTCCTCGGCAAGAGACTTGGCCCTGCTTCGCGACTGCTCTCCATAAGAACCGGGTAAACAACCGGTCAGGGCTAATATCGCGGATGCCAACGTAATAAGCCGCAACCTGTAAAATAGAACCCGCTTCAAATCTAACATCACAACCCCTTTATAAGCGCAATTGTCGCGCAAATCAGTCTACACCCTGCTGTATTTACAAACAACTTTCAACTTTCTTGGCTTTTTTCATGATGAGATCAGACTAATTATACATCCTTATCGACAACAGAATAAAGCCGTTGCTCTGTCCCTCTTCCAGCACCGGTTTTCTCTGAACCCTGCTCTCCCCATGTTCCTCTGTCCTGTTTATTGAATATACCTTCCTGGGAGCACAAAGCGGAACCTTTATACGCCTCGAATCGCCTTCAACCCAGTCTTCATCAGCACAAACCCTGGCCGAACCGGAAGCAACGATCTCAGCCTGGTTGAAACTCCCTGACTTCAACAGCCCGGCTATTCCCTGAAACGGCAACTCCGCCAGCCGGCCTGGAATGCCACCGCCCGCAATATCTCCTGCGGTATCCTCGGCAAAACGTAAAACTAATTTGCCCAGGTCATCCATCGTTTTTTTGAGGCGCTCCCCTTTCATGGGTTCAGTTACGCTTGCATGCAAAGCAAAAGGGCCCTGGACCGTCTCCTTGAATAACATCCTGTCTACCCATTTGCCGCCGCTCAAATCTATTCGCCCGGCGCCGAGCATCGGTAAAAAAATGGTGGCAGTCCTTTCGACAATGGCCGGACGCGGCCACATAAGATTGACAATCAGAAGATTGGAGGCATCCTCCCCGTATTCTCTGCCATGATAATTCAGCTTTACCGAATCCAGAAGAATTTCACCAATGCGTCTTCTATATATGCTCATTAAACTCCGTCCCGGCCTTCTTCAATAACACCTGTACTGTAACCCATAACTACAGAATGCTCCAAAAAAAATCCTTGCCTGTCAAACTGCAACAGGACAGTATCAGTATATCTTTGAAAAAAGCCATAATATGGAATTTATTACATCTGAACTACCGGGTATCGTGCCGCGCTTGATACGCAAAGAACCGGGAACACGCGATTTCCTGTCTGAATTTTTGTGACCGGGAAATGAAAGACATCAATGAATAGCCGAAATGCTTCAAGTCCCGATTGGCGAGCGGCCCAAACTGTTTTGAAAAACGGGAAGCTCAGCATAATAATGCCGGCGCATAATCTCGAAAGGGAAATATCAGAAAATCTTTTGACCGTGCGCAATACATTCCGGCATCACATACCCTTCGAAATAATAGCCGTAGACGATGGAAGCAACGACTATACCTCTCGCGAAATAGAAAAAACCGCCGGAAAATTCCCTGAAATCATACCTGTGCTTCTGGGCGCCAATTCCGGCAAAGGACACGCTCTCCTCGAAGGTTTCCACAATTCGACCGGAAGCCACATTTTATTCCTGGACGCCGATCTTGATCTGCCTCCCGATCAAACGAGCGGCATGTTCGAAATCATGCTCAATGACAAAAGCGATATTGTCATCGGATCAAAACGACACAGGCAATCGCAGATTAACTACCCGTTGCATAGAAAGATAATCAGCTCCATCTATTACTTTATCGTCAAAATTCTTTTCGGCCTGTCAGTGCACGACACTCAAACGGGAATAAAACTTTTGACCCGCAAGGCCCTGGAATATGTAAACACGAGAATGCTTGTTAAACGATTCGCATTCGATCTGGAAATGCTGGTAATTGCCGACGAAAAAGGCTTCAAAATCAGCGAATCGCCTGTCACCCTCGATTTCCACCTCCGTTTCGGATGCGTTAGGCCCCGGGCAGTAAAAAAAATAATAATTGATACCCTCGCAATTCTCTACCGGAGCAGGATACTTAAATACTATCGATCGATTCCGCGAATGAAGATGCCCGCAGAATCGCCGATGGTCTCAATACTGATAGCTTACCGACTGCATAGCATCCTGGTCGATGAATGCCTGCGATCAATAGCAAAGCAGACTTACACCCGCTGGGAAGTGATACTCCTGCCGGATCAGATAGAAGGCAAAGAAACCAAGGCGCCGAATGTCAAAGTGGTTGCTACCGGCAAGGTAAGTCCCGCAGAAAAAAAGAACATTGGCATCAAAAAGGCGAGCGGCAGCATTATTGCATTTCTCGACGACAACACAGCCCCTGTCCCACAGTGGCTTAGACAGGCTGTATCCTATTTCTCTTCACCCTCGACAGGCGCCGTCGGCGGCCCCCGCACAACATTCAACAGCGATTCGTTTATGGCCAGGATGAGCGGACGCGTCTTTTCAAACATACTCGTATCAGGCCGGCGCAGGTTCCACTATACGCCAACTCGTGTTATCCAGATCGAAGATTTTCCGGGCTGCAATTTTTTTGTCAGAAAAGACATTCTCAAACGACTCAAAGGATTTCGTACGGACCGCCGGATCGGCGAATGCACAATGCTCTGCCAGGACATAGTTAACAAAGAACATAAAAAAATCTTCTATGATCCCAGAATAGAAGTCGCCAGCCATAGAGAAAAACTCTTTCTACCTCATCTCCGCCAGACTGCCCGATCCGCGTTGCGCAGCGGATATTTCGTAAAAACCCTTCCCGAAATGCCCGGAAAACTGAGCTATGCCCTTCCATCCCTGCTGATTGCAGGCATCTTTCTTGGCGCATTGCTTTCCCTGACATCAAATTTAATCCTTTCACTTTATATCTCAACTCTTGGCCTGTATGTGCTCACAGTCCTTCTCTTTTCCATAAGTACAAAACCCGTCAAATGGTTAGTCACTTCTCTGGGTATAATTTCTACACATATTACATACGGCCTGTTCTTTATTGCAGGACTGGCCGCAAAGAAAAAGAACTAACCCGCATTTCTCACAGGCTTCCTGAAGTCAAGATAGATAAAGACGGAGATCGGGGTCGAACCATAGTAAGTTACTGCCTCCTATTGACTTAACGTTATGATCCTGAATCCGGCAGTAGAAAACCACTAATGGACACTAAATAGCACTAATGTTTTGAAATAGCTGGAAAAAGCATCAAAAGAAAACTTCATGAGCACATTGAACCCTGCACCAAATGGGTGCAGTTGCATTGTGGATAATACCCTCATTTATTCGTGTCTATTCGCCTGCCTGTGCGTGTCCGCACGCAGACAGGTGTGCATTCGTGGTTCAACTGCTCTTTATAGGTTAAATCAATATATTTCATGCAGTCCCACAAATACTCGCAGTTATCAATCATGGTGCTCCAATACCGTCCCTGCCAGGACGCTCCGCTACGACGCTTGCGGATGTTGTAGTACTCAGCAAACTCACCTTCGAGCTTCTGCATGAATTTGCTGACAATCTCAGGGCGCTAACCATTTATCATGGTGCGACCCGAATGGCTGGGTGTGGGCGGCCATGCGGATCTTCGAATGCTCAAAGGAGTGGCCGAAAGCGGAGCCGTCAAAGCTGAATAGATCAGGCTAACAATATCTCAGAAATGTGCGAACAAGTTGGAATCAAGGCCTCAAAAACCAATTTTTCCTTATATATAGTGGTTGCATCCGTGATGACCACATGATATAGATGTTCAAAATTCAAAACTACCACCCGAAAAAGAAAGGTTCTTACAGTGTTTCTCAAGACTCTGGAAATGATCGGTTTCAAGAGCTTCTCGGAAAGGACCGTGTTGCATTTTCAGCCCGGCATGACTGCCGTAGTCGGTCCAAACGGATGCGGCAAAAGCAATGTGTCGGACGCAATTCGCTGGGTACTGGGAGAACAAAGCGCTAAAGCTCTCCGCGGATCGAAGATGGAAGACTGTATTTTCAACGGCACGGATTCCAGAAAACCGCTTGGTATGGCGGAAGTGAGCATCACCTTCGCCGATTGCGAAAATACCATAGGAACCGAGTATCACGAAATAACCATCACCCGCCGTGTATTCAAGTCCGGAGAAGGACAGTACTTCATAAATAAAACGCCGTGCAGATTGAAAGATATCCAGAGAACATTCATGGATACAGGCATCGGCACCACATCCTATTCAGTACTGGAACAGGGAAGAGTCGACCGAATCCTCAGTTCGCGGCCCGAAGATCGAAGAGCCGTTTTCGAGGAAGCCAGCGGCATAATGAAATACAAGGCTGACAAGAAAGAAGCAATCCGGAAGCTCGAACAAACGGAAGCAAACCTCATCAGGCTCGCGGATGTTATCCGCGAAGTGAAAAGACAGATAGGTTCGCTTCAGCGCCAGGCAGGCAAGGCGCGAAGATACAAGGCGATGCGGGAAGAACTGCGAAAACTCGATATCTTCCTGGCAAAACGCCGCGCCGAAAAGTTCGACAAAGAAATGGATATAATTAAAACACGGCTGCTCGAAATCCAGCAGAACAGAACATCAATCCAGGATAAAATCAGGGAGATCGAAAAAGACACATCTTCAATAAGACAAAGCGTAATGCAGACCGAAAGAGAAATTGCCGAATGCCACGAAAAAGAAGTGGAAGCGCGTAGTTCATTGAAACATACCAAAGAGTTAATTTCCATGAACCGGAACCGGATCGAGGAATACACTGCTCTTTCCCACAGGGATCAACAGGAAATCCAGCGCGCCCAGAATGAAATATCCGAACTTGAACAAAGCCTTACGGGTTTAAAACAGAAGATCGAAGAGGCAACTGTCGGAAAAACCAGCGCCGAACAGGCTGCGGACACAGCCAGGCAAAGCCTTGAAGAACATAATTCCAGGATGGAAAAACTCCAGCAGTTGCTGAAAACACTCCAGGGCCAGTCAATAGAAATGGAGAGCAGGCGTTCATCACTTGAGAACAGGCGCACGGAACTGGAATCCCGAAAGCATTCAGAAGCCGCCCGTAAAGAAAGGCTCTTCGCCGAACAGGCACAGCTTCAGAAAGTCCTTGATTCCTATATGGCACGGAAAGATGAAACATCAGAGGCGCTAGCCAAAGCCAAAGAAGAATCTGCCAGGCATGAGTCCGAATTATCCGAACTTAAAGACCAACTCGGTTCGGCTTCAACACGAACATCGGAAATTCAACGGCAAATTTCTTCGCTGCGGGAAAACATAACATCCATTAATGCCCGTAAAGAAATGCTCGAGGAATCACTCCAGATGGATTCGCCGCTTACCGATGACAATAAACCTGGAACAAACGGAATCATTGGCAAACTGATTTCCTATATCAGCGTTGCAGAGGGCTACGAAACCGCGCTGCAGGCAGCCCTTTCATCATGGATCAATGCAGCGCTGGTGGAAAACTGTCAGAAAGCCGTTTCACTGGCGCAACAACTCAATAATGAAAAAAAAGCTCCCGCCCGACTAATCGCAGTCAACGGCTATAGCCCGCCCGTTACCAACCGCGAGCTGCCTTTCGACCGGCTCGCAGAATACGTCAAGTGCCCGGACAACATAGAACCCGTAATAAAACGTCTCCTGGCGGATTTATACATTGTAAATTCATTGAACGAAATTCCCTCCGACCATCCACCCGGCATACGTTTCGTGACACCGGATGGATTAATGGCGCATCCCGACGGACGCATATTTGTTTTCGCAGAAACGGAAGAAACAGCAGCGGTCCGCAGAAAACGAGAACTTGAAAAAACACTTGAAAAAACAGCAGAACTGTCTTCAAAACTCGAAGTTCTGCAAGCAGATCTTTCCGCGGCTTCCGCAGAACAGAAACAACTCGAAGTAGGCATCGAGAGCAAAACCCGCGAATACAACGAAAAACACCACGAACTTGCTGTAAAGCAAGGAGAATACCAGGTGGTTTCATCAGAAGCCGAACAGGCCGGCAAACGTCTCAACACCGTCACATGGGAAATAAATTCACTTGCCGGGGATGATTCCTCCGGCGACACAGATGATGCCGAGGCGATCTCGCAACAGATTTCAGAGATGGAAGAAACCCGCGGTAAACTCTCCGCTTCAATAGCCGAACGCACAACTGAACTGCACAACATGCAGAATGCCCAGGCTCAACTCCAGTCCGTTCTGACCGAAAAACGCATCGCGTCAGCACAAGCTTCACAGAAACTCGACATGCTTCAAAACCAGAAAACAGCAACAGACAAGCGCATAAGCGAATTGCAAAAGCTGGCGGAAGAAAGAACCCGCAATGCCTCGAGCTACGCCGATTCCATCAATAACCTCCGCCAATCAATCGAGGGCGCACAAAACACAATTGCAACATTCGAACAAGCCGCGGCAGATAACGCACAGAAAATCGAAGACCTTAAAGCAAATCTTGAACAACAGAACAATCAACTCGCCAGTCTGGAAGACTCAGTCTCTGAAAAAAGAAATCTGCTCGATGAACTCCGGGAAACAAAAGGAGATCTAGACCTTGAATACAACCAGGCATCAATGAAAAAGCAGAACGGCTTCGAAAAAGTCTGCGGAGATTATAATATCTCCGAAGAAGCCCTCATGGCAGAACCCGAACCTGACTGGGAGGGCGAAAAACCTTCTGAAGAAGCCGCTGAAACCCGGACTACGGAACTTCGAACCAAGCTGGAAGCGATGGGGCCGGTCAACCTCGTAGCCATAGAAGAATACGAGGAGTTGAAAGAAAGATACTCCTTTCTCACAAAACAGGAAAACGACCTGACTGAAGCAAAGGACCAGCTTCTGAAAGTAATAAGAGAAATCAACAAAACAAGTTCCGATATGTTCCGGTCAACTTTCGAACAGGTAAACTCCAACTTCCAGAAAATGTTCAAACAGCTATTCAATGGAGGTTCAGCCAAACTGGTCCTGGTAAACGAGGAAGATGTTCTGGAATGCGGCATTGAAATTATCGCCCGGCCTCCAGGCAAACGACTGCAGAACATTACCTTGCTCTCCGGCGGCGAAAAAACCCTGACAGCCGTTGCCCTGCTGTTCGCCATTTATATGATTAAACCAAGCCCGTTCTGCCTGCTTGACGAACTTGACGCTGCCCTTGACGAGTCCAATATCGGCAGGTTTGTCGGAATACTGAAAAATTTCCTTTCCCAGTCACAGTTCGTGGTGATAACCCACAACCGTACAACTATAGCTGCCGCAGATACAATATACGGCGTGACTATGCCGGAAAAAGGGGTGTCCAGGATCGTGTCGATGCGCTTCAAAGACCACGAACAAAATCCTGTCCCGGAAGAAGAAGCAGCAGCAGGAATCGAAAGCCTGACCCTGCCAGGGCATAAAGGGGCCCCGTAATGACTGACACATCAGAATTTCTTGATTGCGCTATTAAAACGGCTCAGGCTGCCGGCCGCCATGCAGCTTCAAACTGCAGCAGAAGAGCAAATACTGTTCTCAGAACTTCGCATGATGTCAAACTCGAGCTTGATCTCGAATGCCAGGAAATCGCAGCCGGTATTATCAGCGAAACATTTCCGGATCATTCGTTCCTTGGCGAAGAAAACACGGGGCATAACAGCCGCAAAGACTCCCGGTTCCTCTGGATCGTTGACCCCATAGACGGTACTGTGAACTTTTCACACGGCTTCCCTTTCTGGTGCAGTTCAGTAGCCGTGCAGGACAGAAAGGGCAATACCATTGCCGCAGCAGTATTCGCACCCCAGACAGACGAACTCTACACGGCCTCTCTGGATGAGCAGGCAAAACTCAACGGCTCAACCATCTCCGTGTCCAAAACCGCGCAAATGACTGATGCAATGATTCTTACCGGCCTCGACCAAAATATAGTCAGCAACCTGCCCCCCATGTATTTTGCAAAAACCATAGCAATGGCTTCGCAGAAAGTGCGAGTGGCAGGCGCCGCCGCCCTTGACCTTTGCAGAGTCGCTGCAGGACAATCCGACGGCTACTTTGAAGCTGGAATATTTACATGGGACATAGCGGCAGGAGGCCTGATCGTGGAAAAAGCGGGTGGCAAATCAGAAATGCTTGCAAAAATAAGCAATCAGCCCCATAGAAAAGCATTCATGGCCACCAACGGCAGAATACATGAAATGCTCAAATCAGTTCTCCAAGATGGAATAGCATCTATTCAAGGTTCGAAAGATCAGCATTGACCCCTTCGCCGCCCGGCCGACCGTCCGCACCGTAGCTTATGATCTCATACGAATGGCCATCCGGACCCGGGACAAGATACGCATACTCGTTTCCCCACGGATCCTTAGGCACATTAGCGCTCCTCAAATACCCCCCGGGTGGATAATCCGATGGCACCGGTTCTGCTTCAGGCCGCCTGCACAAAGCTTCCAGAGACTGCCGCTGGGTAGGCGGAGCGCCATGATTCATGGTATAGTGATCAACAGCATTGGCAAGTATCTCAATCTGAGCCCTCGCTGCAGCGACTTTTGCCTTTGCAGGCTCCTGGCCCACACGCACTGCCACAATGGTTGCAAGAATGCTTATTATAACAATCACCGCAAGAACCTCCAGAAAAGTGAAGCCTTCCACGGCATGCCGCTCAAAGAAAAATTTTTTCATAATTCAAACTCCTTTTGTCGATCTTCAAACATGAATTTTCCGGCAAGCGAGTCAAGTTTGGCAATATAAAAATCCACATTCTCGTCCCTGCACCCTTCCTCAGCCTCGCCAACAAGCTTAGCCGCCTCATGTACAGCTACGTTTTTCTTCGTTCCCGTCACATAGTACGAAACCTGGTCGCCCGCCCTGTATTCTCTGTCCGAACGCAAAGCAAGCTCATAAGCTGCGGCTCTGCCCCGTTTGCCCTTTTCCACCTTGTTCCTGTAAACAGACGGAGAATCCCGGAGCATTTCCGTCTTTGCAAGCCTTTCAATCGGCCAGCGGCTCTCACGTATTGCGGATTCATATTCCTTCTTCAACGCCGGCACCATCTGGTCCTTGCCTTCCAGCAACAATCGTATGGCATCCTTCATGAAATCCCTCTGAAACGGCTCAAGTCCGCGAGACCTGAGGGCACCGCCTTTGATTATCACCTCGCCATCGTTAGTCAGAAGCGCATAGTTTTTCATCTTGTAACTGAACATGGCCTTATATTCACCGTCGAATTCCACTTCAATTCCTTCGGGAAGCCATTTGTGAAATTCCCCGCGAAAGCGCTGTTTTTTTTCTTTGTCCGCGTCCTCAGAACCGCCTGGCGGCACAAAGTAGATTCCGTCGGTATCGATTTCTACAGGCCTCGCACCGCGGCTTCGCATCCATTCTATCATGGATTGAAGAAGCTCACGCCCCTCACGGGTAACTTGAGAAGCCGCATCGTAGTCGTTGAAATGACCCTGCGAAAAACCAAGATAGCCATAAAAGGAATTTATCAGGATTTTAAAAGCCGACTGCGCAGCATTCCAGTAACCGGCTTCGGAATCTGTTTTCGCCCGGCGGGCCATGTCTTTGGCCTTGAATCTCACATCTTTCAAGGCCTGCAGCATACGGAGAAAGACACCAAGTTTGTCACTGCGGGGACCGATTCCCCTGGTCAACATCAATGAAGGATAAAGGGAACGGACATCACAATGGTGAACGTTATGAACAACACCCTTTACAAAAACATCCGTGTAACCGCCCTCAAATTTCCTGGCTGTATCCTGCAGAGATATTGCCCGCCCGGCGGCCATGTATTCACGGAGCATCAAGGAATCAATCTTTGTTGCATTGCCCCTTACACAGACGTTCTGATAACTGTAAGGCAGAAGACCCGCCTGGACAAAATTGCTCCTTGAAAGCAAAGCTGCAAGTGCGCCGGTCTCATAAACGTCGTCGAGAACATACCTGAGTATGAGTTCAGGATCATCCTTGAATACTGCGCTGATCCGGCTCCCTTCTATATAAGTCCTCCCTTCAGGAGCGAGACCGAAATGCGAAGCCGCATCCTTCAAACCATATCCGCCCAGCGCCCTGCTTGTTACATCATAAGCGTGAACAAGAAAAAGCGTATCAACTATGTGCCGGCCGAAAATCTCACAGCGCTCATAAGACAACGCCCGCTCCGCAACATTAAAGCGGCTTGGCCTGAAAGACGGCGCGCTCCCGTCCCTTCCAATCAGAAGCGGGACGCCGTGTCTCTTTGCCCTTTTCTTTATATAAGGCAAATCAAAGTTAAAAATGTTGTGACCCTCTATAACGTCAGGATCTCTCTCTACTATCAGTTCAACCATCCGGCGGAGCATTTCAGCTTCATCCATCTCAACGATCGAAAGCGCCTGTTTCCACCCGGAGCTGTCCGCAAGGCCTATGGCAATGATCTGATCCTCATCCCTGTCCGCATTGCAGAATTCGAAACCCTCTGCAGTCGCGCATTCAATGTCAATCTGAAGCCTTCTAACATCCCTGAAATCCAGACCCCCGAATAAAGTCAAACCTGTATCCATGAGATAAAGCTGCACTGGATCGGAAATCCACAGGTAAGGAGAGCCGGGGGCCGAGGAAGAAAAACCGGTAGAAGCAGCGAGCCACTTCCGGGCGCTGACACAGTCTTCCCAGTTTGCAAAGTAAACCCTGGTGTTGAGCGGGGCATCCCCCTCCATGGACCGGCGCTCATGCTCGACTGGCATCCCCGAAAGAACCTTATCAGAAACAATCATGAACGGACGGAAAGCAACCTCCCTGGTAACAACACGTTCGCCTTCCCTCACAAAAAGAACCAGATGGTCGCTACCGCCACCTTTCCCCTGCACATATTCAACAGCCACAACACCCTTCAGGCAAACCCGGCCGGACAGCAAAGACTCCGCCATAGAGCCATAACCTGCGGATGTGTTTTCCGCATTGCCCGCTTTCATGTTGCCGGCGGTCCCGGCGTTAAAAGCCTCTCTAACCATAAGTATTTCCTTATTCAATATAAGGGTTAGTTGCCGTGAACACTGGAAAGCCTGGCCTCCGGAAAAGCTGTAAGCCAGAATTCAAAAATCACCCGCCATTCGTCTTCCCGCTCCGCGCCGCTTTCTGTTGTGTGCCCGGGCCTGACACCTAGCCCGCTTCTTATACTCATACAGTCCAGGTTTCTCTGAGCATAAAGCCACTGTTCTTCTATGCGGCTGTCCATCAACCTGTAACGCCATTCGGTTTCCAGAGTCCATGACTGCTGCGGCCATAAAGTAAAAATGCCACTCAAGATGCTTCGACTGTCTTGGATATATCTGTATTCAGCCGATGCGCGCCATATATTATCCAGGCTGCGCAAATGCATCCGAGTGTTAAAACTGTCAAGCTGCGAGTTTTCTATGTCCCATCTTCCGTCAAACTCAATGCTGGAACGCTCATTGGGCATGATTTCCGTATCAAACCAGAAGTATTTCAAAGCAGCCTCGCCCTGATCCCTTTCAATCATGTAAACAGTATAACCATCAATGTCAACAAGATCAAAAGGCCTGTCACCCTGTTTTGCCTGGAGTTTGTTGCGAATACCAATCCTGAGATCATGCCTGCTGTCAAGCGCATCCACCCCGTCAAACTGATAGATGTTGTCCGGGGAAACATTCGGCTCCGGAATATATGTGTAGTCGCCATAAGGCTCAACAACATGACGCATCTTATTGCTCCGGAACATTTTGAACGCCTTGAAAGACGCCGTCTGGCCAAGCTCAAACACATGCCTGAGCTCCGGCCCTTCCTCGGTCTCAACTGTAGACACTGCCTCATTTGTTCCCGATCCTGTTACCTCGCTGAACGAATCTCGTGTCTTCGAGTAGTACGTAGCCCTGTAAGAAGCCCTGGGAACAAGATTGAGAAAACCAAACCACTTGCCGCTGTGTAATACCCTGTTTTCAGAATCAAATCGAAACGAAGAATAGTCGTCTGCTGAAGACAATTCCTCATGAAGCTTCTCAAGATTAGCCGCAGAATTTCTGCTCTTATAATAAAATGACGTATCGCCAAGCTTTCGCTCAAAAATATCAAGCGAGGCCTCTGGCATGCGATTCACGTTGGAATAAAAATCATTGAGTCTAAAACGCGCGATGACACTTGCAAGATATCCGTCTCCCCTGTAGCTGTACCACAAGTAGTTCTCGGGCTGAGAGTGGCGTTTATAATCACTCTCAAAGAAGTCCTCAAGAACTGCGCGGTCGCTCCAGTATTCTAACTGGCCCATTGCATAATCGCTCGGTCCCGGTTTATACCGATTGCGGATCTTCAAGCTGTAACGGTTATTGTCAATGTCCGGATTGCTCTCATGGTCCGGCTCCCGGTCGTGAATGTAGTATCCAAAGAATTCGCCGTCATATCTGTCCTGACTCCTCCACTTCAACCCCTCGCCAATGCCTATCCCGCGGCTGGAGTAATAGTCCAGGTGCGGTTCGGATTCCAAATTTTCGCTAAGCCTGAACCTGTGGGAGAGAAGCAGGAACCCGCCTAAATCGCTGGTGTAGCCTGCCGACATCCTCAAACCTCGGTCGTTAACGTTCTGTTTCCAGTATGGCAGATACATCACTGGAATATTGCCGAAATACCACACTGCGTGCCTTACCTTGAGATATTCATCCGGAACAAAGGTCAAATTTCTGGCCTTTATCCGATAATGCACATGATCGGGTGCGTTGGTGCAGGTGGTCACAACAGGATCATTAATAACAACAGCGCTGCTGCTTTCGCGCTTTGCGCTGCTTGAATCCAGCAGCCGGAAGGGCGTCATCTTCAATGTAAGGCCGGACACCTGGCCAACCCGGCTCTTGAAATTATGGCTCAGCTTGCTGCCCCGCCATACTCCGCCTTCAGAGTCGACCAGTTTTACATTGCCTTCAGCATAGGCCTGGCCGGTGCGAGTATTAACGCGAATACGGTCCGCGGTCAGCGTCTCGCCCCCCCGCCGAATTACCGCGTTGCCTGTGGCCTTGACCCACGCTGCGCCTTCATCATACTCCAAACGGTCAGCGGTAACGTCAATCGGCTCCCCGGAGCCGGGAATTCCTGCCTTTTCGGCCAGAACCCCTGAATCCGAAGCAGTCTCGGCGGCACAAACTGTTCTGCAAAAACACAAAGCCGAAACAGACAATCCGGTTAAAATCAAAAACAAACACTTCATTAAAAACAAAGCCCTTCCTGTCGACAACCGCAGAACTACTTCTCTTCAACAGCGTAAAGCACTTCTCCTGTGCCGGCATCCTTGATTTCAAAAGCTTCAATATGCTTGCTGGAATCTTTTCTGAAGCTCAGGTTTCCGTCCATTTTCTTTTCCAATTCTACAAGAAACACCTCGTCCTCGCTGCGCAGCCTGTCAAGAATGGCCGGATGCACAATAACCTGTAAATCCCTTTTCTTATGGTCCCGTATATCACCTCGCATAATAGCCGCCAGATGACGCTGTATCTCTACACTCATCCCCAGGTGCGATTTAACATTGCCACGGCCCCTGCAGTAAGGACAATCCATATACATGGACGACAAAATGCTCTCTTCCGCCCGCTGCCTGGTCATCTCCATGATGCCCAGCGAAGAAATAGGCAGAACGTTTGTCCTTGCGCGATCCCTTTTTAACGCATTTTTCATCTCCCTGTATACCGTGTTCTGGTGCTTTTTGTATCTCATGTCTATCAGGTCGATGACCACCAGTCCCCCGACATTTCGCAGCCTCAATTGCCTGGCCACTTCGTGCACGGCTTCTCTGTTGACCTTGAGAATCGCCTCTTCCTGCGAGCCCTTACCCTTATGTCTGCCGGTATTGACGTCTATTGAAATGAGAGCTTCTGTTTCTTCAAGAATTATATACCCTCCGCAATCAAGCTTGACTTTCCGCTGAAACGCTTTTTCCACCTGCTTTTCAACATTGTAATATTCAAATATCGGTTTCTCGCCTTCATACAGTTGTATTTTGGCTTTGGATCTGCGCGATATGCGCCCGGCCAGATTGCGCAAACGTTCGAACCGCTCCCTGCGGTCAACAATAATCCTGTCTACATCCTCAGTAAGCCAGTCCCGCACCACCCTTTCAACAAGGTCAAGCTCCTGGTATACACATGTTGCCGGAGGTTTAGACTGGATGGCCTCCTGGAGATCCTCCCATATCGCATTTAATGCTTTCAAGTCCCTGACAAAATTACGCTTGCTTGCCCCCTCGCCTGCAGTGCGCACAATCACTCCTACATTGCCAGGCAGCGCAAGCTTGTCGAGAATTTTTTTCAAACGCTGCCTTTCGCTTCTGTCCCCTATCTTCCTTGAAACACCCCTCAGGCTGCAGCCGGGCATAAAAACCAGATACCTGCCGGGTATGCTTATACTCGCCGTAGCACGGGGGCCCTTGGTTCCTATCGGACCCTTAGTGACCTGAATCACTATCTCTGAGCCGACAGGAAACATCTTTTCTATCTCTTTGTTCGAAAGCTTCTTGCGCTTCGAAGACCTGCGCCTCCTGTCGCTATCGTCCAAATCAAGCTCAGGAATATCTGGAATCATGTCCCAGTAGTGAAGAAATGCGTTCTTCTTCATGCCTATATTAACAAAAGCGGCCTGCAAATCATGTTCCAGGTTCTGAATCCTGCCCTTGTAAATGCTGCCCACTACCCGCTCGCGGGAAGGATGTTCAACCTGAAACTCCTCCAGACAACCATTCTCCACAACAGCAACACGTGTTTCCAGGCTCTCTGCATTAATTATTATTTCTCTATTCATCTGCGACTTCTTCCTGAATTTGAACATTTCCATTTCACCTCTTTCACTTCGACTGTCCTTTCTCTGTTTCAGACAGACTAATCAATAAATTCCTGCCTCCGAGGCAGCGACCTCACATACACACTCTGAATAAAGCCGAGCCCTGCCATGGTCATTACCATAAAACTGCCGCCATAACTTAATAACGGCAGCGGCAACCCCGTAATAGGCATCAACCCGATGGTCATCGCAATGTTTATGAATGCATGACAGAAAATCAGCGTTACAACACCAACACACAACAGCCTGCCAAGCATATCCCTGGCCATGAAAGCTGCCTGTGCGCCAAAACCAATGATCAAACCTAACAGAATCAGCACTGCAAAAGAGCCGGCAAAACCTTTCTCCTCGGCAACGATCGAATAAATAAAATCCGTTGGGGTTACTGTCCTCGGAAGAAATCCAAGTATGTTCTGTGTTCCCTGCTTCCAACCTTTGCCCCATACTCCGCCGGACCCAACCGCAATCTCAGACTGGATTTTGTTCCAGCCGGCGTCCCTGGGATCTTTTTCAGGATTCAGAAAATAAACAATCCTGTCCCTGTGGTACGGATTTAACCCAATGGCTCTGACTATTTCATCCTGCCTCTCGGGACTGGCTCCCAGTTTCTCCGGCAGAAGAAACAAACCAAGAACAATGCCAATAAGTAATACTCCGAAAGCAACCATAACCCCCAACATCCTTAGAGATATTCCACCCGCATACATGAGAATGAATGCCGTGGGTAAGAATACCATCGCGGTGCCTAAATCCGGTTCAGCCACAACAAGAAACCAGGGGATACTGACAATCAGAATCAGCCAGACCACAAGCTTGAAACTCCGCCGGTTTACGTCCGGCCGGCTCAGAATTACGCTCAATACCAGCACCAGCGCAGGCTTTGCCACCTCGGATGGCTGCAAGGTAACTCCGCCAAAAAGGGTCAGCCATCGCTTTGCGCCTGTGGCGCTGCCGCCTACCAGCAGGACCAGAACAAGAAGAAAAAGAGTGGCGCCATAAGTTAACCACACGAACTTGCTGAAACTGCGATAGTCGCAAAGTGTTAAAAACAGATAGACAGCGGTCCCTATTGTGAACCAGACAAACTGCTTGTAAGGGAGTTTCCATGCGTCCGGATCAAGACTGCCGTTAACAGCGCTGTGTATAAACATTATACCAACCGCTACCATGACAAAAATCACAAGGTTCAGTCCCCAGTGCATCTTCCTTAAATCTTTCAATCTATTCAGCATGCCGGCCATTCAGATCTAACCCCTGTTCCCGGCATTTAATTCAAGATCAAAAATACTATCCATAAGTTTGCCCATCCTCGGGGCCACGGTTATCCCGCCGGACACTCCATCCTCTATCACCATAGCCACCGCATACCGGGGATCTTCAAATGGCGCAAAGGCAATCATCCAGGTATGCTGTTTGTTCTGGCCCGGCGGGCCGTATTGGGCGGTTCCTGTTTTGCCTGCCACAGCCGCAGCGTCAATCCTGGCCCGCTTTCCCGTCCCGCTATCAGCATTAACCACGTCCCGCATTCCACCCCTGACAACTTCAAGGGCGCTCCTGCTCCAGGACAACCTGTTAACAACTTCGCCATCGCTGCCTCGCCTCTTAACAAGGCGGGGCCTGTAGACAACGCCGCCGTTTGCCAGGGCCGCGGTGTACGCGGCCATCTGCAGGGGCGTTACCAGTAAAGCCCCCTGTCCAATGGAAATATTGCACGTGTCACCGGATCGCCAGGAATCCCCGTATACTCGTTTTTTCCAGGCGTTATCCGGAACAAGTCCAGCCCTCTCAGGCCCAAGCCCAATACCGGTTTTGCGCCCAAGACCAAGCGATTCGGCCATATGAATAATTGACCGATGCCCCGTCTTTAATCCAATCTCACAAAAATATGCATTGCATGACTGCTCTATAGCCTTTCGCATGGCAATACGTCCGTGCCCGCTTCTCAGCCAACAGCCAAAAACAGCTCTGCCCAGGGCAAAATAACCAGGACAGTTGAACCTTTGATCAGCGCCAACATCCCCGTTCTCCAGCGCTGCCAGCGCAACGATCGGCTTAAAAATACTTCCGGGAGGATATGCTCCGAAAATCGCCCTGTTCAGCATCGGACGCGCAGAATCATTTCTGATGCGTTCCCAATCTTTGACTGATAAAGAAGGAGTAAAAACCCCGGGATCAAAGGAAGGACCGCTGGCCATCGCCAGAATATCACCGTTGCTCGGGTCGATAACCACTATCGCTCCCTTTCGAAGGTCCTCGGAATCCCGCCTTCGCCTCAACGCTTTCTCAGCCAGCTTCTGTATCCTGACGTCAAGCACAGTGTAGATGTCTTCCCCCGGATAAGGATGCCTCGACAAATCTTTCAGTATGCCGCGCCTGTAATGCGAAACGTCAATTCTTATCAGGTCGGCTCCAGGCAGTCCGGCCAGTTCCCCGTTGTACGCTCGCTCCATTCCCCTTTTACCCTCCATCTCAGGAAGATAGTAATCAGGGACTTCTCCCGCCTCCGATGAAAAATCGGCCTTGCCTACATAACCCACAACGTGCGCAGCAAGCTTTCGGCGAGGATACACGCGAACAGGACGCACATATATATCCACTCCGGCTATCCTTGTACCCGACTCCTCCAGCTTCGCCACAATAGCTTCCGGCAGATCTGTCCACGCCAGAAAAGGAAGAGGCAAACGCAGCCTTACATGACGTACAATGTCCTCGCGCGTGGTCTCCCTCGGAATACCTAAGGACTCCGCCATTTCATCAATCTGCCGGTCAACATGATCCACAGTGCGAGACCAGCCTCCGGGCTGGCGCAATTCTTCAAGATAAAAGGCTATGCAGAAACTAACCCGGTTCCTCGCCAGGCAAACGCCGTTCCGGTCAAAAATACGTCCCCTGTTGCCAGGCACACGCACCCTTCTGACGCTCTGTTGGCGCTGCTTGCCGATATAACGGTTTGCTTGCAGAATCTGCAGTCTCCACAAAACTGCGCCAAGAAAAAGCAGGGCCAGCAACATTCCCCCGAACAGGAACTTCAGCCTCGTGGTGTCTTCGCCGTATCTTCCGCCCTGTATCATCAAATCTCAAACCCCTCAACATTGCCTATCCACATATCAAGACGCCGCATAACAAAGAAAACCAGAGGCGTAACAACAGCGGCAAGCGTCGCAACTCCAGACAACTTGAAGAAAAGCCATCCAGCGCCACAACCCGCAAGCCCCTGGCTTCGCAAAAGGATATAAAGACACAAAAGAGCCAGGGGCGCGGCAACGGCGCCGAAAAGAACAGGCGTGAACATAGTTCCAAGCATTATAACAGACCTGAAACGGCCGACAATCCAGACCACAAGAAAGAAAATGATTGGACTGAATCCAAGGGGAATCAAACTCAGAGAATCCTGAAACACCCCCGCAAAAAGACCGGCCATCATCGCGATGCCGGTTTCGCGATTTAACGCGTAATACAGGACGACCCCGAGAAGAAAAGGGAATTTAGCCTGGCCAAACAAGGAGTACGCAGGCAGGACAAGCTGTAAATAAGCGGCGCCGGCAAGAGAAAACAACATTACCACCCAGTTCATGGCCCCGCCTCCATATCTATGTCCTGCTTCTCTGCACCGGTCTCAACAACAACAAAAACGTAACGCAGTTTTGCAAGATCGGCAGAAGGCACAACCTCTGCAATCCTGTACAATTCCGACCGATGCACGTCCGCCCCGGAAACATACCCCACCATGATGCCGCGGGGAAAAATGCCGCCAAGTCCGGAAGTTATAACCTCATCATGCAGCTTCACAACCCGGTCCCGGTCTATGTAATCCATCCTGCCGGGCGCAGGATTGTAAAGCAGGTCAAGCTTCTCTTTCCCTGAAAGGTCAACCCCGCCGCCACGCATAATTCCAAATCCGCCGGATTCAGCAAATTCACACGATACTTTGCACTTCGGGTCAGTAATAAGAAGAACATCAGCGGTGCGTTCGGAAACATTGACTGTTTTGCCCACAATCCCATCGGCAGTCACTACGGCAAGTCCGCTCCTGATACCGGCTTTGGCGCCCCTGTTGAGGTGCAGGGTCTGCCACCATCCGGCAGTTCCGTTCCTGGCCACAACTTCACATAAAACAAGATCATGTTCGCTTTCTCGAAGGAAAGTGAGAAGAGAAGACAACTTCTCCTCTTCCCTTACAAGCCTCTCCAAAGATTCAATCTTAGTTTTTAGACGGGCAATCTCCAGGTTCTTATCGCGGACCTCTTCCAGCGCCCGATTGGCACGGGCAAAAGAGCGGATATAGTTGCGGACGTTGCTGATAACAAGCGACATCACATTCTGAAACGGCGCTATACCGTCTTTGGCCGTAGAACTGACTCGCCTGGAAGCCGAAACCGGCAGGTTCAAAATGACGACTATGGCCAGCAATGCCAACCATACAAAATATCTTTTCTGGCTCACGATCAATTACCGTCGCGAAGCACTGCAGAAAAAATGGAATCCGAGCAGATGCGCCGTCAAGCCTTGGTAGCGCGGGCCGAACTTCTCAGGAAATTCAACTCGTTAAGGACAACACCGGTTCCTTCCGCTACAGCGCTGAGCGGATCATCAGCCAGATGAACAGGCAACCCGGTCTGTTCGGCAATCAGCTTATCCATATTCTTTAGCAGGGCGCCACCGCCTGCAAGAATCATGCCCCTGTCTACAAGGTCCGCCGATAATTCAGCCGGACACCTCTCAAGAGTTATCCTGATAGCGTCAATGATAGAAGAAACCGGCTCCTGTAAAGCTTCACGAACCTCTTCGGAAGTAATGGTCAAAGTCTTCGGAAGCCCGGCGACAAGGTCTCTTCCCTTGACCTCCATGCTGGTCTCTTCATCAATAGGATATGCCGAACCCATTGACATCTTGATCTCCTCTGCAGTACGTTCTCCCAACATTAAGTTATAAACACGTTTCATGTACTGAACTATACATTCATCCATCTCATCGCCGCCGACTCTTACTGTGCGGCTGAAAACTATGCCGGCAAGCGATATCAGGGCCACCTCCGTGGTCCCGCCGCCTATGTCCACTATCATGTTCCCCGCTGGCTCCTGGACAGGCAGTCCTACACCAATGGCAGCAGCCATCGGTTCTTCAATAAGAAACACTTCCCTTGCCCCGGCATGAGTCGCCGAGTCCTTGACCGCTCGTTTCTCAACTTCCGTGATGTCACTGGGAACTGCAATGATGATCCGCGGACGAACCATCTTCTTGCGATTATGCACACGCTTGATGAAATACCGAAGCATAGCTTCTGTTATCTCAAAATCAGCTATTACACCGGCCTTCATCGGCCGCACAGCCACAATGTTGCCCGGTGTCCGTCCAAGCATGCGCTTGGCTTCATCACCAACGGCCAGAATCCGCTTGGTCCCGGCCTGAATGGCAACAACTGAAGGCTCACGAAGCACAATGCCGCGATCCTTCACATAAACCAATGTATTGGCTGTCCCTAAATCTATCCCGATATCGTTCGAGAATAACCCTAAAAACCTGCTTAACATTTAATTAATCCAATAACTAGACCTTGGTAAATAAACGGTTCTCACGTACTTTGAGCTATACGTGGACGAATCGTCAAGCAATAAACACACACAAATACTGACACCTCGCAAATACCTTCACCACCGCGTCTGACCCGCCGGCAGCACAATTCTTCTTTCCCCTTGCAATCATTCTGAATTTGGCATAATCAGGGCATGACAAAATACGAGGAATCATAACAGCTATGCAAGGCTTGAATTACCTGTTGGCCAACCGAAGTCAATTGGTTGTGCTGCGAACGCTCTACAAGGCAGAATCCCCTGTCTCCGGCAGAGCTGTCGAAAAAGCTTCCGGACTCTCCAACCGCGCTACAATGATGGCGCTGCACACGCTCACCGACGCAAACGCGGTTCATTGCGCAGTCCTGCCCGGCAGGCACTGCTATTCCCTTAATCATAATCATTACCTGGTTGCAAAAGCGCTCAAACCAGCGTTCGAAGCCGAAGAGATGTTCTGGAATGATGTCCACAAAACTGTTCGCCGCATTGTCAAACCACGCCCGAACGCAGCCGTAGCAACCGGCCCCCTGGCAAGAGAAGAAAATGAATACGGAGGAAGAGTCACACTCATTATGCTGTTTTCAAGCGGGTCGAACCGAATTAAATCGCTGGCATCAATCCAGAAGCTGGCCCAGGCTTTCCGAGACCGATACTCGCTGACCCTGGAACATTACCTCATGGATCCACGAACCATGAACCGTCCCGAAAACGAGCCCCTATGGAATCGAATCGAACGCGAAGGAATCCTGCTTTTCGGTTCGCTTCCGTAATCCCGGATCAAAGTCTACATTGCTTTCAGTAATAACGAGGCATTATGTCCGCCGAAACCAAGAGAATTGCTCAAACAAACCGACAATTTCTTCTCCCTGGCTTCATTTGGAACATAATCCAGATCACATTCAGGATCAGGTGTCTGGTAGTTTATCGTGGGAGGCACCACACCATGCTTCAATGCCAGCGCGCAAACAACAGCTTCAAAACCGCCGGCAGCGCCCAGCATATGTCCGGTCATTGATTTACTGGAACTAACCATAACCGACCGCGAAGCTTCATCGCCCAAAGCGCCCTTAATAGCCGCAGTTTCCATCTTGTCGTTCAGAGGCGTACTGGTACCGTGAGCATTAATGTAGTCCACGTCTGATGGCGCAACACCGCCATCTTCCATTGCCTGCGCCATTGCCCGCCTTGCCCCGTCGCCTTTCTCCTCGGGCGCGGTAATGTGATAAGCATCACAGGTCATTCCAAAACCCGCTATTTCAGCATATATCCGTGCGCCTCTTGCCCTGGCGTGTTCCAGCTCCTCAATAACAAGAATGGAAGCCCCATCAGCCATCACAAAACCGTCCCGCTCCCTGTCAAAAGGCCGGCTTGCCTTTTCCGGCTCGTCATTCCTGGTGCTTAACGCACGCATAGCACAGAAACCGGCTATTCCCATGGGAGTGGAAGAAGCCTCTGCTCCGCCCACAAACATCAGATCCGCGTCATTTTCCCGGATAGCGCGCATGCCCATGCCAAGAGCATGAGCCGAAGACGCACATGCTGTAACAGTACAGTAATTCAACGCTTTCAGGTCGAATTCAATGGCTATCAACCCGCCTGCCATGTTGGATATCATCTGCGGGATCATAAACGGAGAACAACGCGAAGGCCCCTTTTCCAACAACACACTGTGCTGGGTCTCAAATGTTTCCAGCCCGCCGATGCCTGAACCGATGACTGCGCCCCGGCGCTCCGGATTGCCAAGTTCCTTGTCCAGACCCGCATCATTGGCAGCAAGCTTAGCCGCGCCCATCGCGTACTGGCAAAAACGGTCCATCCGACGCCGTTCCTTGCGCGGAATAAAGGCATCAGGATCAAATCCTGAAACCTCGCCTGCAATCTGGCTGGCAAAAGCCGAAGCATCAAAATGCTCAATACGTCCGACCCCGCTGCGTCCGGATTTGAGTTTGTCCCAAACATCCTGAATATCGCAACCAAGCGGAGACACTAAACCAACACCTGTTATTACTGCTCTCCTCATTAATCCTCTTTCCTCGATCCAACGCTCTGTAGCAGGAGAATATTCTCAGACTATCACAATCTACCCATCGACCGCCTTTGCAAGGCTGCCGGGCGCAGGCTCTCACACTGCTACGCGCCGGCATTTTTATGAATAGGTCGCTCTAACCTGACTTATTCATGAACAATCTACTGCGAGCACACATGCCACGACATCTCAATGCCTTGTCTTGGAAGCCGACCTCGGAGTGTTCTAACACGCCTTCGCCCGGCTTCCTGCTACAATCCCTTGATCTGCCGCAACCTGTGCACCCTCCCAACGAAGGTTTATGAAGAAGTCCGGCTAACCTTCGTAACCTTTCTCCTTCAGGTAATTGATCACCGCGCCGACATTTGTAAGCTTCTCTGCGTCTTCATCCGGAATCTCAGCTCCAAATTCTTCTTCAAATGCCATGACCAGTTCCACCGTATCAAGCGAGTCAGCTCCAAGATCCTCGATAAACGAAGCATCCTGCGTAACCTGCTCGGCGTTCACTCCCAACTGTTCAACAATAATTTCTTTTACTTTATCTTCTAAGGCCATCTTTCTTTTCTCCTTTCCTACATCACCATACCACCACTGACCGTCAACACCTGTCCCGTCATATAAGAAGATGCGTCACCGGCCAGAAATAACACAGCTTTAGCCACGTCATCCGGCAAACCCATGCGGTTCATCGGTATGGCATCAAGCATTTTCTTTTTTATCTCGTCGTCCAGCGCCTCCGTCATTTTTGTTTTTATATACCCTGGAGCAACAGCATTAACGCGCACGTTCCGTGATGCCAGTTCTTTGGCAGCGGACTTTGTAAGAGCTATTACCCCTGCTTTTGAAGCGGCATAATTACACTGTCCCGCGTTCCCAATCAAGCCAATAATCGAAGCAATATTTACTATAGCCCCTCCACGCTGTTTCATCATGGGTTTAGATACAGCTTTAGTAAAGAGAAAGGCGCCCTTCAAGTTTACAGCCATGACCGCGTCCCACTGCTCCTCAGACATCCTCAAAAGAAAAGAATCTTTGGTGATCCCGGCATTATTGACCAGGATGTCAACCTGGTCAAAGCCGGCAAGCACAGCCTTAACCGTCTCTGTTACAGCACCGGGATCGCTTACGTCAACACTGAAACATTCCGCTTTGCGCCCGTTTGATTTTACCATTCCGGCGGTCTCTTCCAGCCATTCAGACTGTAAATCGCAAAGAGCCAGATCTGCGCCTTCAGCCGACAAGGCAACTGCTATTGCCTGTCCTATGCCCCGAGCTGCTCCTGTCACAATAGCGGTTTTGTTTTCAAGAACTCCCATTTTCATAGCCTCCATTTTCTATACCATCGGGAAACAATATTGTCCAGCCCTGACTCAAGCGCCCAATGCTTCACAAGTCGCGTTCAGGGACTGAGAGTCCTGAACATTGAAAACCTGAGCCTTACTGTCAATCCTGCGTATCAGCCCCGAAAGCACACGCCCGGGGCCAAATTCTATAAAACGCTCAACACCATGCTGCCTTAACCAGTCAATAGACTCGTGCCAGTGAACTGTCGAGGTAACCTGTTCAAGCATTCGCGAACGAATCTCACGAGGCTCGCCATGAGGCCGGCCGGTAACATTAGATAATACAGGAACCGCCGGTTTTTTAAATTCAACTTCATCAAGAACTTCGGAAAGTTTTTCTCTTGCCGATTGCATTAATGAAGAATGATATGCGCCCGCCACCTTCAAAACAACAACCTTCTTGGCGCCCGCTTCCACCGCAAATTGCTCCGCCTTTGCAACTGGCCCGCGCCCACCCGAAAGCACAGTCTGGCCCGGAGAATTAAGGTTTGCAGTCTCGACACCAGCCCGTGCCCTGATCTCCTCCACTTTCTCCGGCGCAAGACCAATAACACTTACCATTCCCCCTTCGGTCGCTTCGCATGCCTCCTGCATGAACTTACCCCTGGCACGCAGAATTTTCAAAGTCTCCTCAAAACCCAGCGCTCCGCAAACATGCAATGCCGTCCATTCGCCTAAGCTCAAACCCGCGGCTCCCGAATAAGATATCTCCCCGGCGCGCGCTCTTAAGGCGCACATGCAGGCTACGCTCATCACAAATATGGCCGGCTGGCAGTTATCAGATCGCTGCAATTCATCGGCAGGGCCTTCAAAACAAAGTTTAGAAAGGCTGAACCCAAGCACGTCATCTGCCTGCTGGAAAAACTTTTCGCAATCCGGATGCGCATGGACAATACTCTTTCCCATGCCGGCAAATTGCGCGCCCTGCCCGGCAAATACCAAGGCTGTTTTCATAATCCAACCCCCATGTGCGGCTTCAAACTCACGCCTGCTTCTCCCATTGCGTACCACCGAATCACCAGCTAAAACTCCAGAACTCCAGCGCCCCACGTAAAACCGCCGCCGAAAGCAATCAACAACAATTTGTGCCCTCTCTGAATTCTTCCATCTTTAACAGCTTCGTCCATCGCAAGAGGAATGGACGCAGCCGAGGTATTGCCCACGTTCTCCAGGTTATTGCAAAAACGCTCCAGGGGCACCTTGAGCCTGTTCGAAATCGCCTGTATTATTCTCAAGTTGGCCTGGTGCGGGATAACCCAGTCAATGTCATCGGTTGTCAAGCCGCTCTTTTCCATTGCCTTTTTTGCAGCCTCGCACATGCGCAAAACGGCGTGTTTAAACACCTCGTTACCCGACATCTGCAGGTAATGCAGCCTGTTCTGAACAGTTTCAACCGTAGCCGGATTCCTGCTGCCTCCGCCAGGCAACTTGAGAAGATCAGCAAGGCCTCCATCTGAACCCATTTCAACATCCATCAACCCCATGCCATTGTTATCCTCGCAGGGTTTCACAACCGCAGCGCCTGATCCGTCTCCGAACAAAACGCATGTTGACCTGTCCTGCCAGTCGGTTATTGCACTCAACTTTTCCGCCGCAATTACCAGCCCGGTATTTATCCTGCCGCAAGCTATCATCCGCGCGGCAATATCCAGGCCATATAGAAATCCCGAACAAGCAGCTTCAATATCAAAGCAGAACGCATTTTTTGCGCCCAGTCGCTTTTGCACAAAACAACCTGTGTTAGGAAAAACCATGTCCGGAGTTATGCTCGCAACAAGTATCATATCAACTTCATCCGGGCTTACTTGCGCCATTTCAAGGGCCCTTTCGGACGCAATCGTTGCCATGTCCGATGAAGCCTGGTCTTCCGCTGCAATATGCCGCTGCTTTATGCCGGTCCGCGTGGTAATCCATTCATCCGAAGTGTCAACTATCTTCTCCATCTCGGCATTTGTAAGCACACGATCAGGCAGGTATGAACCTATTCCCGCTATGCGCATTCTTCTCATACTCTCTTTTGAATTTCCCATTATCTTACCTTGGCGACTTCCTTAATCTTATCCATCATCATATTATTCAGGTTCTGATTCTTTGCCAGACCCGTTTCTTTAAGCTTCTCAACCATCAAGTCATTTATATTGCAATGTATTGATTCCGAAGCAACTCGAACAGCATGAAAAATGGCAGGCGCCTTCGATGATCCATGCGTGATAATACAGACACCGCCAACACCAAGCAGAGGCGCTCCGCCGTACGTCTGGGGATCGGCCTTCTTCTTCATCTTTTTCAGGCTTTTCCAGAGAAAAACAGCCCCTATCCGGCTCATCACAGAACTACGAAATTCTTCCTTCAACCAATGCCCCAGCGCGCCTACCGAACTTTCAGCGGTCTTAAGCACAATATTGCCCACAAAACCATCGCAAATCACAACATCAGTTTCACCGCGGAACAAATCGTGGCCTTCAACATTGCCGCGGAAATTTATGCCCGACTGATCCAGAAGCTTATAGGCCTCCCTTGTTGTCTCATTGCCCTTTGTTTCCTCGCCGCCAATACTCAACAGACCAGCAACCGGATCGTCTTGGTTCAGAATCATCCGGGAATATACCGAGCCCATAACCCCAAATTGCGCCAGAAGCCTGGAACTGCAATCAATATTGGCGCCTGCGTCAATAAGAACAAACGGATTTTTTTCGGTCGGTAGAACCGCTGCAATTGCGGGCCTGATAACACCTTCAAGCAATCTCAGCTTCAAAGTGCATGCAACGACCGCAGCGCCTGTGTTTCCAGCCGAAACCACAGCATCAGCTTCACCGGCCTTGACAAGATCCACAGCCCGGCCTATGGAAGAATCCTTCTTCTTCCTAACTGCCCCGGCAGGAGGTTCATCCATCGACACAACTTCCGAAGCGTGCCTGATTTCTATTTTGGATGAAACACCGGAATAGCAGCACAGTTCACGCTTAATAGCTTTTTCATCGCCGACGAGAATAATCCCGCCGACAGAATTCAGCTTTTCAGAGGCTTCAACACACCCCGCGACTACTTCGCGAGGGGCATAATCCCCCCCCATAGCATCAACAGCTATCTTCATCAGATACCCCTGAGCGTCATCCCGTCTCTACAGTGAGCACCTGCCTGCCTTTGTAATAACCGCAGGCCGGACAAACCCGGTGAGGCTGCTGCGATTCGCCGCAGTCAGGACACGGCTTAGCTTCCACATATGATTTCTTGTGAGCCATCTTGCGCATGCGCTTTCGACTCTTTGATGTTCTACGCTTTGGTACTGCCATCTTTTACTCCTCCATCAAGCCCAGTTCGTCCAACGCCGACCAACGCGAGTCCCGTTGAGGCTCGCATTCACATTGGCCTTCATTGAGATTCTTGCCGCATTGTGGACACAATCCCATGCAGCCAGACCGGCAGACTGGATATCCAGGAAAAGCGAGAATAATAGCTTCGCGTATATCCTGGGTCAAGTCCACATATTCACTATCTTTTTCCAATTCCTTTGCTGCTCGAAAGTCCGAAACCTTCACATTGAGCATGCCTTCAACTGCACAACGCACACAGATGAATTTCACCCTCGTCCACAGCGAACCTTTCACTATAAACCTGTCGGAAACCTCCTGAACAAAAAGATCATAGGAAACCTCATCAACAGATGTGTACTCCACATCACCGGATAATGCAAGAATGTCTCCAGATACCACGCCCCTGTACCGCTCCCCCTCCGGTGGGATTTTAGCCAGCCTGAAACTAATACAACGTTCCATAATCTTTCACCCGGACCTTTTTCTCTTCCAGTATGCAATATCAGGCCTGATTCCCGCTCTTTCCGGCGCTGAACCGTTTCCGGAGCGCTTCCTCAACGTAAGGGGGAACGAAACCGCCGATGTCTCCGCCGTGGATGGCAACTTCTTTTACGGCGCTCGAACTCACATAACTGTGGGATTCTTTGGGCATCATGAACAAAGTTTCTATCTCTGGAGCCAGCTTCCTGTTAGTCAATGCCATCTGAAACTCGTTCTCAAAATCCGAATATGCGCGCAAACCCCTCAGCAATACATGGTATCGCTTCCGACGCGCAAACTCTACAAGCAACCCGTCAAAAGGGCCAACCTCAACATTGTCCATGCCCTTCACCACAGCGCCAACCATATCAAGGCGCTCTTCAATACTGAAGGTGTTGTTCTTTACAGGCTCGGAAACTACAGCTATTAGGACCCTGTCAAAAATTTCAGCCCCTCTCTCTATTATGTCAAGATGTCCAAGGGTCAACGGATCAAACGTTCCGGCATATATCGCCCTTTTTTTCTTCATTTCCTGCATCTCCCTCTTTTCAGGCTTTTAACCTGATCTACTCATAAAAAACTATTACGACGTTGATGAAAAGATCAGGTTAACCCCGCAAATAAAAACATAAGCCTGTGCCACCATACGTACGAATGTCAATAGTCTTCCAACCCTCATGTTGCCTGGTCTCTTCCCCGACAATGTCTCTTTTCTCTGATTCAAATATAAACAACCCGCCATCGGCAATAACATCAAAAGCGGGAATTTTTCTCAACAAATATTCCCTCCAGCCCGCAGCTCCGCAAGCTTCGCCATCCGCCGGCCCCGGCTCCAGATAAGGAGGATCCGCAAAAACAATATCAAACCGCTCTCCTCGCAGAACTCCACCGAGCGCCCGGCCGACATCAGCCCTGATAATACGTCCGGCAAAATCAGGAAACTTTTGCGAAACCCGCTTCAGAACACTGCAGGAACGCCCGGCTTTCTCAATCCACCAGACTTCATCCGCGCCTCGACTCGCAGCTTCCATTCCCACAATACCCGAACCTGCGAACAAATCCGCAAACTTGCCCCCTGTTATTTGTTCTCCCAGGATAGAAAAAAGCGCTTCTCTCACCATGTCCCGGGTGGGCCGCATGCGCCGGTCGGGAGCCGAAACCTGCAATCCGCCAAATCTTCCGCCTGTGATCCTCATTGCGCAACTATAGATAACACAGGCAGATTCTGCAAACCGATCCTGACGGCATAGGCAATTCTC
>CAYYVQ010000026.1:0-20148 GCA_964475205.1 uncultured Victivallales bacterium
GGTTTCGACCCACACTGCCAATACTCTGAACCGTTTCTGATCGAAAAAGTGTGATCAATGCGGGTATAGACATACTGCAATCTGGCGTTTTGCCAATTCGTGCCGTCGCAGTGGCGCTATCGGCGCTTGCAGCAGGAATTCTGTGAGATAATCCCGACAGCCGGCCCCGTCATCAGTAGCTGGTGATCTGCGCGTAGGCGCTGTGGTTATGAATGCTTTCGAAGTTTTCGCTTTCGACCTGGCGCCATAGTATCCTGCGGTCGTTTTTGAGGCGCACTGAAATGTCGCGGACCACATCCTCAGCGAATTTCGGGTTGTCATAAGCCTGTTCTGTAACATACTTTTCATCTTCTCTCTTGAGCAGCGGATAAACCGGCGAACTGGCTTCCTCTTCGGCTATCTGGATCAGCTCCTCAAGCCAGACCAGTTTTCTGGCTCGTATTCGTATGGTAACTATTGATCGCTGATTATGCGCGCCGTATTTGCTGATTTCTTTTGAGCAGGGGCAAACAGTGGTAACCGGCACACGGGCTTCAACAACAAGGTCCAGTGTTCTCTCGTTATTGGCAGCATCAAGGGAAGCCTTAAAACAACAGTCATAATCCATCATTGATTCGGCGCCCGATACCGGCGCGGTCTTTTTTATGAAATAAGGGAAACGCAACTCTATGTGGGCGGTTTTTGAATCAAACCTGTCGATCATTGCATTCAGGATTGCGCCGATCTCGCGCACTGAAATATTGCCGTGGCATTGTTTGACTATTTCGACAAACCGTGACATGTGTGTGCCTTTAAAAGCGTGCGGAAGATCGACGAACATATTAACTGTTGCGATCGTGTGTTGCGACACATTGGCCTTGTCAAGAACCACTACAGGGTGCTTCAGATTCTTGATGCCGACTTTCTGTATCGGCATCCGGCGGACATCAGGTGTGTTCTGGACGTCTTTCATCTCAGTGTTTAAAACACCTTTCCCCGGTATAGACCATGGAAACACCTGCCTCGTTACAGGCTTCTATGCTTTCAAAATCGCGCATAGATCCGCCCGGCTGAAGTATGGCGCTAACGCCAGCCTCTATACCCACATCGACTCCGTCCCTGAAGGGGAAGAAAGCGTCTGATATCATGCAGCTTCCCCCAAGTCCGCCTTTCTGTCTCTTGACTTCCTGGTCTATCTCTATCCTGGCGGAATCGTCGGCAAGGGCGGTATACGGTTTCCTGTGCTGAACCCAGCAAAGCCTGTCCGCGAGTTTCCTGTATGCCTTATCGCGGGCTATTTCGGCAACCCCTACGCGGTCCTGTTCTCCTGTTCCGATTCCAACTGTAACCCCATCTTTAACATAAATCACCGAGTTGCTGGTAATACCGGTCTCAACAAGCCATCCGAACATGAGATCGGCGTATTCCTTTTCGTCAGGAAGCCGGTTTACGCGGTATTCTTTGCCTTTATAAAAAGCCTGGGCAGGAATCAGATCTTTCTTAGAGCGGATGGCGGACATATAGGACCATTGTGCGACAAGTCCTCCGTCCATGAGCGCTTTCCAATCCACAAACCTTTCCGCCTGGTAATCCTGAAGATTTGACATATTCGCTATTTTCATAATCCTCAGGTTTTTCCGCTTAGCAAGAATATCCATGACCCCTTCTTCGAACTCCGGAGCAACAACAACTTCGGCGTAATTGCCGGCTATAAGTTCAGCGGTTTTTTTATCTACTGCCCTGTTAAGCGCGATTGCTCCGCCGAAAGCCGCGATTCTGTCGGCCATGTTGGCCCGATCGTATGCCTGGGGGAGGGAATCGGCAATTGCCACGCCGCATGGATTGTTGTGCTTAACGATAACTGCACATGGTTGTTCAGAGAAATGCTTCAATATGTTGAGCGCGCTGTCACAATCGGTAATATTTATCTTTCCGGGATGTTTGCCCGACTGCAAAAGCTCGACGTCTGAAACAAGGGGCTTGCCCGGCTGGATAAACTCGACTTCACCAAGGCACAGGTTTCCGTTTATCAGGCGGTAGAGCGCAGCTTCCTGTCCGGGATTTTCACCATACCGGAGACCTTGTCTTTTATCGGCTATTTCCCATGTCGCTTTTTCGTAGACCAGGGTCTGGCGCTTATCTCCATCGACAAAAGCTATCTCTATTCTCCCTGGAAAATGGTCTGCAAGTATGTTTTTGTATGCGCTTTTGAGGTCCTTAACAGTCATATATCAACCTTTCCTGTTTAATCATGCGCAGTTTTTTGCGCTTTGCACTGTATTGTGAAGCAGCATTGTGATTGTCATAGGCCCGACCCCGCCGGGAACGGGTGTGATAAGCGAAGCCTTTTCTTTAACTGATTCAAAATCTACATCTCCAACCAGGCGGTAGCCTTTTTCCCTGGAGGAATCTTCGACACGGTTGACTCCCACGTCAATCACCACTGCACCGGGCTTTATCATGTCCGCAGTTATAGTATCGGGACGTCCTGCAGCGGCCACAACAATATCAGCCTGGCTTGTATGCCTGGCAATATCCCTGGTTCCTGTATGGCAGACAGTGACAGTGCAGTTGGAGTCCGGGGTCTTTCGTATAAGCAAGTTCGCCAGGGGTTTGCCTACAATATTGCTTCTACCTACAATTACCGCGTGAGCCCCCTCTGTCTGAACACCGCTTCGGGAAAGCAGCCTTACTATTCCATGAGGCGTACAGGGCAGAAACGCATCTCCTCCCGTCAGCATCAGCCCGATATTGTATGGATGGAACCCGTCCACATCCTTGTCGGGCCGTATCGCTGTTATCACCCTGGATTCGTCCACGTGATTGGGGAGGGGAAGCTGAACGAGTATACCGTGAATACGGTTGTCTTCGTTCATTCTGCCGATTATACCAAGAAGCTCTTCTTCGCTCGTGTCCCCGGAAAGGCGGTTGTCGTCAGAGTAGATGCCGAGGTTTTCACATGCCCGCTCCTTTGCGCGAACGTATGAGCTGGATGCGGGGTCGTCTCCAACAAGAACGACTCCAAGACCCGGAACAACACCGCGTTCTTTCATTGCCGCGACTTCCTGCCTGAGTTCCTCTCTGATTTGTCCGGATATTGCTTTGCCATCTATGATTCTGGCTGTCATTATGTCTCCTGTTCTCAGTCTCTCAAATTATCCAACTTACAGCTTTAAAAAGTTTACAGCGTTTTAAGGTCTTGAATTTTCAAATCTTTTTACCATATTGAAGCAAGTTGTGGAAATTGAGTTTTAAAGCCAAGCATTGTAAGATAAAATCCACAACCTGTATAGATTCCGGCAAGCTCTTTAAGATTTTCCACGGGATCGTAGTCTTCTGCATCGGTTATGTCATAGCCAACACAGTCCGAAAGCAAACTCAGTTTTCTGGACATCCATGCTCCGACTACCACTGGAATACCACGTTCCTTGAGCGCCAGCACATTATCGTCTTTCCCTAATACCGGCTGCGTTGCCATGAATGATGCGCCGGCTTCTATTTTGCGGTCAAGCTTTTGACACTCATGCTCCCGGGGTTCATACGGATTGAAGGCAACGCCGCAGCGGAATGTGTCAGGATAAGACCGATTGATGTATTGCAGGAGTTCGACTGATGTTACGCACTCGACATCGCTGCCAACATCGGAAGGTTTCAGTTTCGGAAGACGGTCGCTCCCGTCTCCGGAAATTACCAGCAGAAACTTTACCCCCTTCCCGGCGCACTGTTCCAAAACACTATCCAGAGATTCCTTCGTATGAAAAGTGTTGACATGTATAATGGTCTGTGTCGGCGCAACAGGCAGTTCAAGTTCCGCAATAGTCTCAAGCGCGCTGAAACAAACTGTCCCCATGGGATTATCTGGGATAGTGGCGATATGCCCTGCGTCGATTATCCGCGTATACTTTTCCGCAAATTTCTCAAGCGAAGCTTCAAGGTTTTCCGTATTCTGTTTAGGAGTTAAAATCTCGATGTGAAACTGTCTGGCTTCAATATGTTCGCTTACCTTTGGCATCTCTTTTGATTCTCCTGCGCATTGTGTGTGCATTTTTAAGGAAAAGTTAGACTATCCCTGTGACTTCTCCCGTATCCGTATTGACATCAATATTGCGGAAAGCAGGGTTTGACGCAGTCCCCGGCATCAGTTTCACGGATCCGGCCATTGGAGTGACAAATCCAGCTCCCCTGTAAACGAGTATGTCGCGTATTGGCAGATTCCAGCCTTTCGGGCGTCCTTTCCTGTCAGGATCATGGGACAGACTGAGGTGTGTTTTGACCATGCAGGTTCCGAGCTCGCTGGTTTTTGGATCCGCTTCCAGATTCTCAAGCTTATATTTTGCCAGGTCCGAATAGGCCACCCCGTCAGCGCCGTAGACTTCGCGCGCAATGGTATCAATTCTTTCACCCAGAGGAGAGTTAAGATCGTAGAGGAAATTGAAAGCCGGTTTTTCTTTGCATGCCTCCGCTACTGCTTCTGCCAGTTCGACTGCGCCTTCCCCGCCTTTCCGCCAATGGTCCGAGACAGCAAAGTATGCGCCTCCGGCCTCCGCTCGTTCCCTGATGAGATCTTTTTCCGCCGGCGTGTCCGCATAGAAAGAATTGAGACAGACGACAGGGCGTAAGCCGCTCCTGCGGACAGTTTCTATGTGCGCATCCAGATTTGCGCAACCCGCTTCCAGCAGAGACAGATTTTCTTCGGTATATTCTCTGGCCAGCAGAGCTCCGGGTTTTACCTGCGGGCCGCCGCCATGCATCTTGAGCGCCCGCACAGTGGCAACAAGCACTACAGCGTCGGGTTGCAGTCCGGAATAACGGCACTTCAAATCAACAAATTTCTCGAATCCTATATCGGCCCCGAATCCGCTTTCTGTAATAACGTAATCACAAAGGCGCGATGCGAGTTTGTCGGCGACAATTGAACTCTGGCCCATGGCGATGTTTGCAAATGGCCCGGTGTGCACGAAGACCGGTTGACCTTCCAGTGTCTGTAGCAGGTTCGGATTAATGGCGTTGACCATCCATGCTGTCATGGCTCCGTCGACCTCAAAATCCGCAGTTGTAAGCTCTCTGCCTTGCTTGTTGCAGGCCAGTACGACCTTCGAGATACGTTCACGCATGTCTTTAAGGCCGGAAGCAATCGACAATATTGCCATAAGTTCGCTGGAAACCGAGATCTGGAACCCGGAATTCATCTCGAATCCGTCCATCTTCCCGCCCTTGCCGATTATGATGTTGCGAAGGCTTTGAGCACAGAAATCAATGGCCCATTTGAAGAATACCTGCTCCGAATCAATATCAAGCCTCTTGAGATTACTTCTGGCAAGCCGTTCGTCGTTGTAGTTGAATTCGTGCTGCATCCTGGACGTGAGCGCAACCATTGCCAGATTGTGTGCATTGGTTATTGCATCAATGTCGCCGGTAAGACCGAGAGAAAAAGGTGTCAGGGGAATACACTGGGAGAGCCCGCCTCCGGCTGCCGATCCCTTGATATTAAAGGTCGGTCCGCCACTTGGTTGCCTGATAGTTCCCGCGACTTTATGGCCAAGCTTACCGAGTCCCTGCACAAGGCCTAGCGCTGTGGTGGTTTTGCCTTCGCCAAGCGGGGTAGGGGTAATAGCTGTTACATTCACGTACTTTGCCTGGTCCATCTTCCCCAGCCGGCTGATAGCTTTTCGGAAGTCGACCTTACCAAGATAACGGCCGTGTGGAATTAATTCGTCGTTGTTAAGGCCCATATCCCGGCCCAACCGTTCAAACGGGATCATCGCATTTTCGGCTGCAGCCGCTATCTTCCAGTCGGGACTTTTTACCGGGTCTAGTTGTTTCATCCAGCACCTCCAGACAAACGAAAAGAAAATCTGTAATTGCAGGTTAAAAAGAAAGCAATAAAAAAGTGAATCAGAAGCCTTTTTTGCAGAACCCAAACTGAAATCAGGTTTCCCCAGGCTTCCGCTCCTGCCGAGCAAGGCGGCAAAGGGGTACATAATTAGAATTACTGTAAAATTCCAGCAATTCTAATTATGGCCTCTTCTGCCCAAAACCTATTCGTATGACGATGTGTGGGTAGTAGCGCGGGCTTCACCGAAGCCCATCGCTGTTCGGGCCTCGACTTCGGCGAAGCCGGGCCTACTCGCGCATGGCTGCAATATCGTGGCGGAACCCTGGCCCACGCCAGAAGTGACAAAATGGCCATAATTAGAATTGCTGGTAAAATTCAATGGATTATTGACAATTTGCGCCGCAAATAGCTAAACTCATCTATTCATCAACCTTGTAATGAGAGTGCGCAGGTTGCTTTAGATCAATGGATTTGCACAGCCGCAACAGATTTTCATCAATAGATCAGGTTAGATAAGGCTATGGTGCGGTTTGAAAGCGGCATCATGACATATAGGAAAGGCGTTAAGACATGAGAAACCAGAAGCGCAAGATGGTGAGCCTGTTGGGGATGCTGCTGTTGGGCACGTTTTTTGCCGTGATAGCTGGCGCAGCGGTGACCGATGAATTTAAGGTCAAGCGCGAGGCGGTGTTCGAATTCGCGCAGCCGCCGACGGTAACGAGGACCGGGGATACAATCGCGATCTCATTTGAAACTAAAGGCTTTTGCGATATCACAGTGGCCATCGAACGAGAGGACGGTACGATCGTTCGGCATCTGGCAAGCGGCGTACTGGGAGACAATGCGCCCGAGCCCTTTGAGAAAAGTTCCAAAAAACAGACGGTAATCTGGGACGGCAAGGACAATGTGGGCAAGTACGTGGACGACAAAGATGCCCTGACTGTGCGCGTCTCGCTCGGTCTGAAGCCGCGATTCGAGCGCACATTGTTCTGGCATCCGTGGAAACGGGCGGGCAATGTCATGGTCGTGGCGACTGCGCCGGACGGCGTGCTGGTTTTCAAAAGCGGCAGGGCTGTGGATCATTTGCGCTATTTCGACCGGGACGGAAAATTTATGCGCACGCTCTATCCCTTCCCTGCGGAAAAAATCGAATCCGTGCCCGGAATCATCTGGCACCGCTTTCCAGACGGCGCAAAACTTCCGATCAAGCCGAATTGGCAGCAGACAACACTGCTGATGAGCGGCAGCAACTGCTCGAAACCTACGTATAAAGATGGCAAATACAGCGGATACGCTCCGCGCAAGGTCGAATTGCCCGGTTCTGCCGGTCATGGTTTGGTTGTGGGAAAGAAACGTGTCGCCTTGATCGGGCACAGGCTTAGCCGCCTGGCGCTCGACGGAACGAGCGATGGCCTCAATGTGCATGGCCCGGATGTGTCGTATTATGGACCGGACAAAGAGTTCAGGAAAAATGTTCATCCCCGAAGAGGGGCGTTCAGCCCAGATGAGAAATGGTTGTATTTGACGATGTACAACCAAACGCTGCTGAAATCCACGATGAAATACGGCTTGGGCCGGTCAACATGGCGCCATGCGGTCAAGCGCATCCGGTTTGCCGACGATAAGGCCACGCCGGAACTGTTTGCGGGCGGAGACAAACCAGGCAAGGAAGATGGGCAATTCGACATGCCTGTGGACGTGGCAACCGATGCCAGGGGGCGCGTGTATGTTGCCGATCACCGTAACGACCGGATCCAGATCTTCAAGGCAGATGGCAAGCATCTCAAGACGATTGCCTCCAAACGGCCGACACGTATCGACATTCATCCTAAGACCGGAGAATTGTTTGTCTTTTCCTGGGCGCTGCCTGTGCCGGATGGGCGACGAAGCACACCGTCCGCATCTACCGGAAGGTATGTTTTGACCCGCTATTCGTCGTTGGACAAATCAGCAAAGAAGACGGCGACATGGGATATGAACATTAAACCCGATCCTCGCGGACACCCGTTGATGAATAGAGGTTTCAACAATCAGATTAACACGAGCGCCGCCATGGATTTCAGCGGTGACAAGTTACGGATCTGGGTGAATGCCCGTTCTCCTGCCGGACATCGCGGCCGGAGCGGCTCTCGCGGCGAAGGGGTTATGCTGCTGGAGCAGGACGGCGATTCATGGAAAGTGAAAGGCGATTTTCTGAACGATGCCGCCCGTGGCATTCGTCGCGTCAATGCGGCTATATGGAATCGGCAACGGTTGTATGTCAATCCAAAGAATGGTATGCTGTACTTGCTGGAAGGCGACAGCGCCCATGGCAAGGCGTCCAAGCGAACCCTGCAAATCGATCCTGACACCGGTCGGACACGCGAGATCCAGCTTCCGCTCAGCGTCGAAGACATGGCCTTCGATCCCGACGGTCATGTCTATCTGCGCACACATAAAATGGTTATGCGCTATCAGCCCGATACTTGGCGCGAGGTACCGTTCGACTACGGCGAGGAACGTGAGCGCCATAATTTCGGCAACAGCGGCGGCGAACGGTCCGGCAAAGTTATCAGCGGCTCGGTGTTTCGCGGTGGCGGATCTTTTCATCATGGCGGGTTTCATGTGGCGCCCAACGGCAACCTGGTCGTGGCCGGCCGGTATCATACTCAAAGCGCTTCTGTCGGCACAAGACGGCACGAGGCCCAGGCGGACGAGACCGCTACCTATCAGCCGAATGTATATCCCGGTCGGATCATGGGTGCGATTCATCTTGTTCAGATACTGGACCGGTATGGCAACATGCTACACGAGGATGCCGTGCCCGGTGTTCACGGGCTGATAAACGGAGTGGCGATCGACAATCGCAACGACATCTATTTGCTCAGCGCAGCCATCCGTTACTACAATGGCGCCCGCCATTTCAACGATCATGCCGGCACACTTATGAAGTTTACGCCCGGGGAAGGGCGTTTACTGTCCGCGTCAGGCGCGCCTGTTCCGCTAAAACCTTTGCCCGACCGGCCGCAGGATTTGGCCTTCCCAAAAATGTGGGCGGAAGGCGCGCACTGGATGTACGGCGGAGTTGGCTGGGGCGGCCAGAACTATTCGTCCGGCTGTTCCTGTCCGAACACACGCTTTGCGCTGGATTATTTCGCGCGCAGTTTCACGCCAGAGATTGACCGCTACAATGTGGGGGTCGTCGACAGCGCCGGCAATCTCATTGTGCGTGTGGGGCAATACGGCAATGTCGAGGACGGCATGCCGCTGGTTAAGGACGGCGGTCCATCCGATCCGCGTTCAATTGGCGGCGATGAGACCGCGATATTCTTTGCGCCCTACGTGGCTACGCAAACGGATCGGCGTCTGTTTATCGCCGATCCCGGCAACGCCCGCATCGCCAGCGTCAAGTTAGGCTACCATACTGACAGCCTGATGCCGCTCAAGGATGTGCCGGACAGGCAAGGGGAATGAAGGATGTTCGGGAAAAAATAGGTCGTTCCAATTAAGCCCGCCTTGCATGGTCTGTGGCCGCGAGATTCCCTCGAAACAAGATCTTCATCCTTATCAACGCACGTTAAGGACAAGTTCCTTTGGCCATCCCTTGTCGAGGTTCACCGTAATCCCGGAGCCGTTGTCACTCGCCTTAATCTGAACTTCCTTTTTGGAGGACGAAACACTGAAGGGAACTCCAAATGAGACACTGCCTCCCTTGTGAGCAGGATCCTGTACAGTCACATATAGTTTCGTGTTTTCTCTGGACAGGGCAAGGAACAGTGGTTGGGACGCAGAATACCCTTCCAGGTTCTCCTTCTGAAAGAAATACAGATACCGGGTCCGGGAGTGTTTATCGTCTATAATATGGGCGGTTTCCGACTTGGCCTTGATCTCAAGCGGGAAATCATCCGAGGCTTTCTGCATGGCGCCGGGGGAGACTTCAGGAACAATGATGGCCGCGTAGGTGTTATTCTCCTGTTTCAGGTCATGATTCACCCGCAGACTGTAAAAACGGGCCTTGTATTTGGTGTCGGTTCCGTATCTTTTGTTGATATAGGTGTAGGCCTTTTCTGAAGTTTTGATTTGAATCTCAATTTCCGTCGGCTCTGGAAATATGTACCCGTAATTGCGAACATGCAGCCATTTCTGGACTGTAACCGTTTGGGCGCCATCCTTGAGAGGAATGCGTTTGCCGTCAATAATCAGGCTGGAATCATCTTCTCGCAACGGACATTGATGAAGGGTGGTAAAGAAAGGTTTATCATGTTCAAGCCCGGGGCAGCGAATGCGTGTCCCTGCCAGCGCAATGCCAAGGGGCGTGACCGTATAGGATTTTCTTGCCTTAAGCTTTTTGCTTCCGTTGTCGATCAGGAAATCCATTCCTGCCATTGCGGAAACCTCTTGGTGGGCAAGACCGCCCACAACCGTGGAATGGCCCTCGCGTTCCGGCCGGACCCTGACCTTATGCGCGACTGTAACTCCTGACGGCTCATACCAGTTCATCGTTGGAATTATGTTATTGTCGAATTCGTGTCCGCCGGTCATGATGACCAGGGTGCCATCACCGGAACTGTGCCCGCGTATATTTTCATCGCGTATCGAATGCCAGGCTTTTGTGCGCTTTGAACTCATAAGCACAGCGGTGTAGAATCTTCCCATGCGGCCTGCCATGTAATCCGAGGTCGGATAGAACCTGGCGCCGGTCGGCATGGGTTGCGCCCTGTTCAGGTGTGGCTCGACCTGCGGCGCAAGGGTTGCTATGGAAAGCGTATAGAATTCCTCTTTCGGTCTGGCGTCGTACCATTCCCCGATAAAGGACAGCGCAAGATCTTTACAGGTGGCGCCATCGGCCAGGTAAAGGGTCATGGCCATTTCAAGTTCGACCGGATCGACAACCGCCCCGTCCCGGGAAATGGATCTTCCGGCTGTAAACGGACTGATATGGCCTTTGTAGGTGTTGAATATGATGAACTCGCGGAACCATTTCTGGAAAAGTTCAAAGGCGTTGTCTGACAGACTGAATTTTGTTCCTGATGTGAGTTGCAGGAAAGAAGACATGCGCTTGATTTGTTCGCGGCCGTACCCCATGTTAATCCCGTGCCCATGGAAATGGTACGAGTAGTCGTCCTGAATGCCCAGATCAGTCTTGTATGATCCATCCCTGGAAGACAGGATAGAAACAAGTTTTGCGCCGTTTGCCGCGTATTTCTCATTACCTGTAATACACGCAACACGCATCTGATTAAAGGCCACATCCATCGCGTTAGCCCCGCCGCTTTTGTAATAAGGCCTATAGAATATGTCAACCAGTCCCTTTTTACCGTCCGCGCCTGTCAGGGCTTCCAGCATCTTTTCGCGCGTTTCACCCGGCAGGCTATCCTCCAGTAATATCAGGGTATTACTGAGGCTCCTTGGTACCCCGATTTCCCAGCCCCACCAATTGCCGGGCTTCTCGCCACCGGGCTTGATAAACGGATACAGGTACTCGCATGCCGCGGTAATTTGAGTCAGTACTTTGCCGCTTTTATGATGTTTCGAATTCGGGCAAGCCCATGCGCGTGTCATCCTGTATATTTTTGCCGAGAACCATTTGACCGTATCACCATCACGCTTTTTAAGCTTTCCCCATGATCCGTAGCCGTCAGATTGCCTGTCCATATTCTGCGAAGAAAGCGCCGCTTCGGCTTGTTTATCGATGTCTCTTATAAGCGCTTTTACCGCCAGGTTGGAAGTATCCAGACCCGCGGGGGCCAGCAGTTGCTGGAATCGGGCTTTAAGCGTGGCCAGGTCTGGCTGCCGAGTCGATTCTGCGCGCACGGGGCAGATAAAAACACTGAAACTGATAAAATATGTCAGGAGAACTGCTGTTGTATTTTGCTTTATTTTCATGCCTGTGAGACTAGATTATAAAAAAAGGACAGTCAAGCTCCCCAAAAAAATGTGCATGCGGAGCCACGTCTTCACATTCTACCCCTTATCCCATCTTAGTCCCGATCATCATCCCGATCATCGTCGCTGCCATCCTCGTCCCGATCCTTGTCAATCCCCATCCTTGTCTCGATCATCGTAGACAAAGATCGGGACAATGATCGTGATAAGGATGAAGAGGATCAAGATCGGGCAAACCGGTTTTGGCCTGCAATGGCTGTCTATGGAACGTTTATGCCGGAGGAGTGTGAGAAATGCGGGTTAGATGTTCAGCTTCGCAACAGGGTATTGTGCGTGTTTGCGAATATGATCCGGCAGGCAGAATTGTGCGTGAATTTGGCGCTGACACATAGCCCGCTTTTCAGAAACGGCAGTTCAGATGACGCTTATGAAGTCAGATGGCATCTGACGAAGTGGTTGTCATCCATTTTCTTGAGCTCTTGTCGCGTCACTCTGCAACTTTCCATGGCATTCGGGCACCTGGAGAAGAACTTGCATCCTTCCTGTGCTTCTGAAAGCGATTCTGTTTCCCCTTCTATCGTCTTATGTTCAATCTTCTTTCTGGGATCCGCAATAGGAATGGCAGAAAGGAGCGCCTTTGTATAGGGATGAAGCGGCGAGGAGAATATCTTCCTGCTGTCAGCAAGCTCCATGATCTGACCAAGGTACATGATGGCTATCCGGTCGCAGAAACGTTCCAGCACGGCAAGGTCGTGGGCTACGATAATATATGTCAGATGAAGCACATTCTGAAGATCCATCAGAATATTCAGCACCTGTGCCCGGACCGACACGTCCAGGGCGGAGACCGGCTCATCGAGAAGCAGTAGCTTCGGTTGAAGAGCCAGCGAGCGCGCAATCCCGATTCTCTGTCGCTGGCCACCACTGAATGCATGCGGATACCGTTTCATATATGCCGGGTCAAGTCCTACTTTCGCAAGTAGCTCGGCTACTCGGTCTTTAAGCTCTTTTCCCCTGGCTATGTTGTGTATTTGAAACGGCTCGCCGATAATATCCAGAACTGTCATCTTCGGGTCAAGTGATCCGTAAGGATCCTGAAAGACATATTGCATGTTCTGCCAGAGCAAACGTTTCTGTTTAAGGGAAAGCTTAGTAATATCAGTCATTCTGCCTTTAAAAGGAAACATGACGGCCCCCTCGGTCGGTTTGTATGCGCCTATGATTGTTCGCACAGCCGTTGTCTTGCCGCAGCCGCTTTCACCTGCAAGACCAAGCGTTTCCCCTTTTTTAACCTGAAGATCGATACCATCCACCGCTTTCATAAAGCTCTGGGTCCGACGAAGGAAGCCGCCACGTTTAACCGGGAAGAATTTCTTCAACCCTCGAACATCCATGATGAGATTGTCATTATCGGGGATTGACATTTTTTATTGTTTCCTTAGTTCTATAACATCTTACAAAGTGGCCTTTGCCATTTTCAACATTCTTAACCGGGCCAGGCGCATTACACAAACCCGGTTCAAAAAAACTGCAACGAGGCCCGAACGGACATCCTTCCGGCAGATTTCTTGGATCTGGCACAGACCCGCCGATAGCCTTCAGTTTTGTCTTATGTCCCTCTCCGGGAACAGGCACGCTTGCTATCAATCCCTGTGTATACGGGTGGGCAGGTTTTTCATAGATTGTATAAACGTCAGCAGTTTCAACGATAGATCCCATATACATAACGCTGACTCTGGAGCAGGTTCCGGCCACAATTCCAAGATCGTGAGTTATAAACAGCACAGCCAGACCGAGCTCCTGCTGAAGCTCCTGCAAGAGTTCAAGAATCTGTGCCTGAATTGTGACATCAAGCGCGGTTGTTGGTTCATCTGCAATCAATAATGCAGGTCTGCATACCAACGCCATGGCGATCATCACACGCTGACGTTGTCCGCCTGAAAGATTGTGCGGATAATCATGGATTCTCTTTGAAGGTTCAGGAATTCCAACCCGGTCAAGCATTCTGACCGCTTCCATGCAGGCATCTTTCCGTGAAACATCCCGGTGAAGCCATACGGCTTCGGCAACCTGGTGGCCAATGGTGAATACGGGGGAGAGTGCGCGCATTGGCTCCTGAAAAATCATTGCCGCCTGTGCGCCCCGGACAGAACGCATCTGCCTGCTATCTTTTTTCAGATCAAGAACGTCTACCGCCTTGCCTCCTTCCGAAGTCAGTCTGATAGAACCCGAAAGCTCGGCAGGGGGCTCTTTCAGCAGCCGCAGTATACTCATTGCCGTAACGCTTTTACCTGATCCGCTTTCGCCTACAAGCGCGGTGGACTCACCCTGATTAACATAAAGATCAACTCCTGAGACGGCGGGCACAACTCCGTCCAGAGTATGAAAGTCGACCTTTAGATCGGTTATATTCAGAACAGGATTATGGGATGTATTCGGCATTTATTTTGAATACGGGTCAACAGCGTCCCGGAGCCCGTCTCCCAGAAAGTTAAAACAAAGCACAGTAACGATAATGCATAGCGCCGGTATCAGGAGCCACTGGTAAAAATAGAGAGTTGTCAGATTGCGGCCGGCCTGCAGAAGGACCCCCCAGCTTGTCATGGGAGGTCGAATTCCCAGGTTCAGGAATGAAAGTGAGCTTTCCGCGATAATCATTGTTGGAATCGCTATTGTTCCGATCACGATAACGTGGCTCATTACGCCCGGAACAAGGTGTCGGAACAGAATACGCGTATGGCTTGCGCCCATTAACCTTGCGGCGAGAACATATTCCTCGTTCCGAAGCGAAAGCACCATCCCCCGTACCTGGCGAGCAAGCCCCGTCCAGCCCAGAAGGGAAAGTATAATGGTAATCATAAAATATGTCTTCAGCTGTCCGAGATCCGCTGGAATTGCCGCTGATAATGCCATCCAGAGAGGTATTCGCGGGAATGAGCGTAGTATCTCTATGAATCTTTGAATCCCTTCGTCGATCAAGCCCCCGAAATAACCCGACACAACGCCAAGCACGGTTCCCAGGACAATGCTGAGGAATACGCCGGCCAATCCAATGGTAAGCGATACACGCGCGCCGTAGAAAATTCGCGAAAACATGTCACGCCCCTGCCGGTCTGTGCCTAACAAAAAGACGCCTTCGTTCCCGGGAGTTTTAATCCCGAACAGATGCAATTTTGTTTCCACGCCTAAAATGCGGTAGGCGTCGCCGCGGACGAAAAAATGCAGAGGGTATTTTTCAGAAAGATCCTGTTCGTATATTTTTTTTCCCGAGACTTCGTCTATCCTGAATTTGAGACCATAGACAAACGGTCGCAGGTGAAATCCTGCATCGGAAAAAAAATGCAGTCCCTGCGGCGGCACAAATGCGCGGTTTTTAAAGCGGTGATCCGAACCGTATGGCGCGATAAAGCCGGAAAGCAAGGTGGCACAATACATGAGGAGCAATATGATTCCGGCAGCAACCGCAACTTTGTTTTGCCTGAACTTGCGCCACGCCAGTTTCCATTGTCCGGCGTATTGCGTCTGTTCCTGTTTTTCTTTATCCATCGTTTCAGTCCAGCCTGATCTTCGGATCTGCCCATGCAAGCAGGATGTCGGACAGTAGGTTGCCCAACAGAAGCATTATCGACAGAAGCATCAAAAAAGTGCCGGCAAGATACATATCCTGGGTTTCGAGAGCGCGATAAAAAAGCGGGCCTGTTGTTGGAAGTCCCAACACGATTGCCACGATAATAGATCCGGAAACCAACTGGGGGAGCTGAAGTCCGAAAATACTGATCATTGGGTTTATTGCCACACGCACGGCATACTTGTATATAACGAGCTTTTCCGACAGGCCTTTAGCGCGTGCGGTGGTGATATACTGTTCGTCAAGAACATTGAGCATACTCGAACGCATGACCCTCATGAGGCTTGCCGTGCCTGCGGCGCCGATAACTATTACCGGCACCCAGATATGTTTGGCAAGGTCAATTACCCTGGCCAAACTCCATTGCGCATTTCTGAATTCAGGCGAGAAAAGACCGCCGGCGCTCCCTCCGAACCAGAAGACTGATATGTACATGGCCACCAGGGCAATGATAAAACCGGGGATACAGATGCCGATAAAAGCAATAAAGGTAAGCAGATAATCGCCGAGGGACCCCCTGTGGCATGCAGAATATATACCGATAGGCAGCGCAACCATCCACATGAATATCATTGCGCCCAGGGCCATGAGAAACGTGAGGCCCAGTCTTTCGCCGATCAACTCGGAAACAGGGCGCCTCCATTCAAAAGAATAGCCGAAATCCCCCACAACGCATCCGCCAACCCAGTGAAGATACTGTTTCCACATTGACTCGTCGAGATGGTACCGCTCCCTTAAGGTATTGAAAGCTTCCTGATCCACCTGTGAATCGCTTTCGGCAAGCTCGGCCTGAAGCGAATCAAAAAAATCTCCAGGCGGGAGCTGGATAATGATGAATACCAGGATTGATACAATGATCAGTGTGGGTATCATCCTGAGCAATCTTCGTAGTATATGAATCAACATAAGCTACTTTTTTCTGAAGAAAAACGTTTCCGGGTTCATATTGCCGGGCGTCATAAGCACCCATGACCGGGTTCCACGTTCAGGCACATTCCTGAAGTTATTTGCGCAGACGCCCGGGCCTATAGCTTTTTCCTTGATCGGTATAACCCACATATTTTCCGCGTGCAAGCGTGTAACCTCCCTGAAAAGCTGTTTCTGTTTTTCAGGGTCTGCGGTCATATACAGTTGTTCACCGATCTCCTGGAGTCTTTTTACTTCATCGGGTGGTTCCACTCCTCGTTTTCCTCCGGTCTGATACCATTTTGCATAGTGATGGGCCCATTCATCCCAAAGATGGAATCCGAACCAGCGATGATTGACAATAAGCGGGAAAACACATTCAAGCCCCCATGTGCCGATCATATGTTCGCCTGACTTTGTAACTCGCTGAAAATAGAGTGTGCGCTGTTCGTATTTCAGGGAAGTTTTTATTCCCACAGCGTCCCAGTTGGATCTTACAATCTCCAGCGCATCATCGCTTGTGTCCGGTTTCTCGATAATGAGGCTGATTGTTTTGCCGTCCGGCCCAAGGCGGTACCCCTCCGCATCACGTTTCGATAAACCCATCTCGTCGAGCAGTTGGCGCGCTTTCTGCGGATCATATACGCAGTAGTTCGGCAGGTCGTCAACAGGACTATATGCCCGGGAAGACTCAAAAAAACCGATACCCCCCGGTTGCGCGTAACCGCGTTCAACCAGCCTGCATATCAGGTTGCGGTCGATTGAGAGCGATAGCGCTATCCTGAAACGTTTGTCCTGGAAAATCTGCCTGATTGCTTTATTCCCCGGATATTCAAGGTTAGGCATAATGCAAAAGCGGGTGGTGTCCTCATATTGAAGGATGCGGTAATCCCTTTCAGGGGCGAACTCTCTGTACAGCTCCATATTTTTGATTTCAAGGTGCCGGCTTTGCATTGGAAGCCTGCCGCTGATTGCCCTGAAATTTATCATTTCGGGATTCAGATAAATCTCCATTTCAATAGTGTCAACATACGGAAGCTGATTGCCGGCAGAATCGACTTTCCAGTAATACGGATTGCGCTTGGCAATCATGTGGCTGCCGGGTTTCCATTCAACAGGCTTCCATGCGGAGATTACAGGTCGATCGGTGTTGAAATCGCCGGCCTTGCGTTCGAACAGGGCATAGCCGGCATTCTCAACACGTATGTCGTCATTCGCGGTCGGCAGGTATTTTTCAAGGTAATGTTTCGGGGCGAAAAACCCGGCGCGCTCGAAAACCAGGGGCCACTGATGTCCTTTGAATGCAAGATATTGTTCTGCAAGGAAATTGGGTTTTGCAAACTCCAGAACGAGCTTTGTTTTATTGACCGCCACCATTCGCATGGGCTCTCCGCCCGGAGCCCATTCTCGTGGTATTCCTGACAGATTGGGGTCAGGCGCGATTTTCTCCCACCAGAACATGACATCGTCTGTTGTGAAAGGGTGTCCGTCAGACCATTTAAGGCCTTTCCTGAGATGGAGAACCAGTTCAGTTCCGTCTTTGGAAAATTCCCACTCTTTGACAAGTCCAGGCCGAATACCATCACGAGGGTCCGGCGCCCAGCGCAGCATTTGCTCATACACGCATCTTCCGTATGCGTGAAAATCACTTGTTCCTTTCATCATCCGGCGCCATGTGCCGCCATAGCTCCCGATTTCTTCAAGAGGCTCCACGACCAGGGGTTCTTCCGGAAGGCGCATTTCCACGGGAGGCAGTTTTCCCCGGCTGACCTGATCCGATAGCATAGGGGCTTCCTTGAAGGGGGACGATGATGGCGGCTTGTTTTGTGCCAATGCGTAAGGTTCAGTTTCAATTTCAGAATCGTTCCGATTTGAAAGCAGCAATACCACAGCAACAAACGCGCTGATCATTAGCAGGAAGCATACGGCTAACGATGTTTTGTATTTCCTTGTATGGTTAAATTTAAAAAGCTTCAGCACAAAACCATATCTTTCTCGGCATTACCCATAAGGTCCCAGATCAGGAAGGCTAATTACTTATGGTCACATAAATAACTAAAACCGGCGGAAAACTCAAGTATTTAATGCAAATTCTGACAGCGCCAAGCCAGGTTAACCCGCATTGATCACACTTTTTCAAGCAGAAACGGTTCAGAGTATCGGCAGTGTGGGGCGAAACCTTTCGACTGATTGTTTCCGTCCCCTTATCCCATCTTCGTCCCGATCATCATCCCGATCATCGTCGCTGCCATCCTCGTCCCGATCTTTGTCTCGATCATTATCGACAAAGATCGGGACAATGGTCGTGACAAAGATGAAGAGGATCAAGATCGGGCAGACCGGTATTGGCCAGCAATGGCGGCGCTATGGAACGTTTATGCCGGAGAAGTGTGAGCAATCCGGGTTATCGGAAACGATATATGACAGGACAGGTGATCAGTTAACCGGAAAAGTCAATTCCTTCGGCCAACCTTTATCCAGAACAACCGTAATCGCTGAGCCGTTATCAGCGGCTTTTATCTGGACATCCTTTGCCGTTGAAGTAACGTGGAAGGGAATTCCAAAGGAGAAGCTGCCTCCTGCATGAGATGGATCCTGAACCGTTGCGTACAGCGTATTGCCTTCCCTTGACAGGGCGAGGAACAGAGGCCGGGACGCTGAATACCCTTCGATATTCGTTTCCTCGAAGAAATACATGTGCCTTGTGCGGGTTGCTTTGTCGTCGACAATATGCGCGGTCTCAGTCTTTACCTTGAGATCAAGCACAGACTGGTTTGCAAGTTTCCGCATGTCGCGGTGTGATATTTCAGGAATGATCGTGACAGCATATGAATTATCGTTCCTGGTAACGTCATGATTTTTGAACAGCGTATAGAAGCGGGCGCTATGTTCAGTGTCAGTTCCAGACCTCTTGTTAATAAAACTATATGAGCGTTCTGAAGTATTGATTCGCAGCCTGATTCGAGTTGGTTCAGGGAAAATGTAACCGTAATTGCGAACGTGCATCCATTTGTTTACGGTAAGGGTCTGATCACCGTCCTCAACAGGCAGGGTTTTGCCGTCTACAACCATGCTGTTGTCCTGTTCTCTGAGCGGACAGTGATGAAGTGATGTATGGAACGCCTTATCATTTGGAAGGTTGGAACACCTGATGCGGGTCCCTGCAATTGCGATACCTGAAGGGGTTACTGTGTACGATTTTCTTGCTTCCAGCGAGCGATCGCCGTCCTCAATAACAAAATCCATGCCAGCCATACCGGAAGTATTGTTGTGATCCAGCCCGCCTACCACAGTTGAGTGGCCATCGTGTTCGGGCTTGACCCTGACCTTTTCAGCCACTGTGACCCCCGACAGGTTATACCAGTTCATGGTGGGGATAATATTATTGTCGAATTCGTGTCCGTCGGTCATCACAACCAGCGTTCCGTCACCGGAACGGTGCCCCCGGATGTTTTCGTCGCTTATGGAATGCCAGGCTTTTGTTCGCTTTGAACTCATCAGAACGGCCGTATAAAAGCGTCCCATCCGACAAGCAAGGTAATCGGATGCCGGATAGAATCTGGCGCTCTTCGGCATGGGTTTCGCCTTTTTGATGTTCGGTTCCACCAAAGGGGCAAGGTCGGCAATGGTCACGGTATAGAAATTCTCTTTCGGCCTTGCTTCATACCATTCTTGTATAAAGGAAAGGGCGAGGTCTTTGCAGGTAGAGTCTTCCGACAGGTAGAGGAGCATGGCGCCTTCAAGTTCGATCGGGGCGACAACTATTCCGTCTCTGGATATTGAGCGCCCGACGGTAAAAGGACTGACGCGGCCTTTGTAGCTGTTGAATATGATGAACTTTCGGAACCAATTCTGGTGTATTTCAAAGGCTTTATCACTCAAGCTGAATTTCGTGCCAGAGGTCATGTAGATAAACCTGGATACAAGCTTCATC
>CAYYVQ010000026.1:20248-32057 GCA_964475205.1 uncultured Victivallales bacterium
TCATCCTGTATTCCCAATTCGGTCGTATAACCTTCGTCGCTGGACACCAGGGTTGAGACGAGCTTTGAGCCGTTTTCTGCGTATCTTTCTATGCCGGAAACAAAGGCAAAACGTATCTGGTTAAAAGCTACATCCAGAGCGTTAGCGCCACCGCCTCTATAATATGGGCGGTAGTAACGATCCAGCAGGCCCTTCTTGTCTTCTGTGCCTGCAAGAGATTCAATCATCTTGCTGCGTGTTTGCTGTGGCAACCCGTCTTCCAGCAGTATCAGTGCGTTGCAGAGCCTCATTGGCGCACCGATTTCCCAGCCCCACCAGTTTCCTGAACGTTTTCCGCCAGGCTCGATAAAAGGGTACAGGTATTCACATGCCGCAGTAATCTGATCCAACACTTTTTTGCTTCTGTAGTATTTTGAGTAGGAAAAAGCCCATGCCAGGCTCATATCGTATATCTTCAACGCGAACCTGTAGATACTGTCACCGTCGCGTTCTTTAAGCTTGCCCCACGATCCATAATTCCCGGAGTCTTTATTCGTGATCTGAGATGAAAGCGCCGATTCAGCCTTTGCATCAATGTCTGCGATAGCCGCCTTGACGGCGGGATTCTCAGTATCCAGCTCCAAAGGAACATAGAGGGTTTTGAACCGGTGTTTCACCTTTGCCAGATCGGATACCGCTGACGGTTCAGCTTGTGCCCGGAGCGTCATGATGCTGGTAAGGGTAAGAAGTATTATGAATGTGATGGCCATGTTGAGACTTCTTCTTTTTTGGAAAACATGTTATGGTCATTTGACGGCAAGGTCAAGGGCGCCGCTGCTTTGCCTCGGAACAATAGCAGGCGCACAAGGTCTGCGATGCAAAATTCAGGGATGAATCTTGTTGCATTCAATTTTCTTAACACTGTTTTGCTTTCTTTCGGCATTAACCTGATCTATTCACCAACTTTGTAATGAGAGTGGGCAGCCCGCAGATCTCACAGGATTTCGTAGTGAGAGCGTGGAAAGTGCTGCTGGGGGGGTGCGAACTGGTAAAACGCCGAAGCAGCCGTATAGACATACTGCAATCTGGCGTTTTGCCACTTCGTGCCCTCGCAGTGGCGCTATCCGCGCTCGCAGCAGGAATTTTGTGAGATATGCGGGCAGGTTGCTTTAGATCAATGGCTTTGCGCAGATAGCCGGGTGAAGGCGTATGAACATACGTCAAGATCGGCTGGCCAGCAAAGTCGTTGAGATGAAGTGACATGCACACTCGTAATAGATTTTTATGAATAGATCAGTTAACTTGCACTATTGATTCTGCTCTATTTATGGCTGCTGCCAAGCAGGCATTTAACCCGGATTGTTAATGAACTGCACGACAATCCCATGCGTTTGACAGGGCAGATGACCTGATGATAAGCTACATTCTTTAATTGCTTAAAAGCATACTTATGCAAATAGGAGATTAGCATGGCACGATCAAGGTTTGTGGAATGGATGGAAATGTGTGCGGTCTTGCTACTTTATTCAGCCGGACTAACGCATGGCGCGGCCAGTTTCTCTGAAGGCCCCGTAGTTAGAGGAAAGCACGTCGGTTTTGTGCTTTCTGAACCTTCGGACGTGGAAATAGCGGTTATAGACTCAAATGGTGAGATTGTGCGCCATCTTGCCGCCGGTGTGCTGGGAGGCAAGAACCCGCCGCCTGCGCCACTGAAACCCGGGCTTAAGCAGATACTTGAATGGGACGGGAAAGACGACAAAGGCAAGCCGGCCCAGGGGGCTCCGTTTTCTTTCCGTGTACGGGCCGGGATTAAACCGACATTCGACGGGTTTCCCCTTGAAAACCGGCAGGGAAGTCATTTTCTGGAATCTATAGCTATTGGTCCGGGCGGGCAACTCTACTGCCTTACCAAGCACACCACTGCCAACAATAACATGGGCGGCCATAATATCAAGATTTACGACAGGGACGGGAAAGCCGTGCGCCAGTTGAAACCTTTTGCCGCAACCATTCCGCAGGAAAGGATTAAGGCCATGGATCCTTTCAGCGATGAAGAAGGCCGGCTCGTGCCGAGGATTCATAACTGGGAGCAACTGAACTTTTACCCGGATCTGATGAACGCCCGCGGTCGCAGCGTGTCAGGAGAAGCGTTGCCCGCCATTGTGGATTCCAAGGGCACGTTCTACTGGCTGGCCAGTACACACAGTCAAGGTGTTGTGCTCAAGGCGATTGATGCGGACGGCGGCTCGCATTTTGACGATTTCATGGGAGAAAATATTATTTCCTACGAAAAGAGCAAGCAGCAGCTCAAGGCCAATTGGGTGCGCGTGGCGCTGAGCAGCGATGACCAGTTTATGTTTGCAACCCATTTCATAACCGGCAAGTACGACAACTGGCATAAACCTGCCGGCCCGCTTGTTTTCCGTATCCCCATTCAGAAGAGAGGGGCGGGCGAGGTTTTTATTGACGGCACGGAGAAACCCGAAGGTGATCCGGGCAAACTGGTTGCGCCTCGCGGCGTGGCGACCGCGAAAGGGCTTCTTTACGTGACGGACATCAAGGAAAACCGGGTCGTGGTGTACTCCGAAAAGGACGCCTCGTATGTCGGTGAGGTTGAAGTGGAGTCTCCGGACACGATCGTTGTCGATCCTTCCTCCGGGGCGATCTACGTGGTATCGAAACCCGGCCGCGACGCCCGCCTGGTGAAAATCGATAACTATAAAAGCGGCAAGGAGCTGTATCGCAGCAAATTCCCGAAGGCCAATGGAGGACAGCGGATTGTTCTGGATGCGTCTCAGGACACCGTTCGTTTATGGTGCCCGCAGATGTCTTATGGCCCGACGCTTACCTGCATTGATGATACAGGATCGGGTTTTAAAATTCTTGATGATCCGCGTGAACAGGGTACTGTCGCCCAGGGGCCGCGTGATCTGACTGTTGATAGGAAGAGAAACGAGTTGTATGTTAAGGCGGGTGGCGAGAATTGGTATCGCATCTCCACCAAGACGCACAAGATTATTGATAGATTCAATTTCGGAGCGAAGATGGGCATGCCCGCCTATGCGACGCAGTTGGTGCCTTGTGAGGACGGAAGCCTGGTCACGCTCAGCTACAAGTTCGGCACCATGCGCTGGACTCGCGACGCCAAGCCCTTGAACTGGGAGGGCAAGGATGACAATGAGGGGACATGGGGCGGGATCATGACCTTTACCCAGAATTACATGGATGTACACGATGACGAGATCTTTTTCGTTCCGCGCGGTCGTTACAAGGATCCGCCAGGCAAGAAGATACCCTACCGTTTTACGAGCCTCAACGTTATGGGATTTGACCGCGAGGAGCGCCGCACTGCCATCTGGCAGCTCACGCGCGGGTCGATTCCCCGCGTGGACGCAGAGGGCAATATCTATATTGCATCAATGATACGGACTCCGGGCAGGACCTGGCCCGAGTTCTTTGACGGCAAGCTCAAGCCTGCTGGAAAGAAGATGGGATTCAGCAGTGACTACTGGTACAGCTACATGTATGGCGGTATTGCCAAGTTCCCCCCTGAAGGCGGCAGTATATGGTTTAAGGAAGGTGAAGTGCCTCGAACCGTGATAGGGGAGGTTCCAAAAGAGATAACCGAAGCGCCGAAGATCAAGTTTGATTATCACTATTATTATAACCCTATCAATACCGGTTATCTTCAGAATGCCGAATGGATGCGGTTCGGGTTTGCGCCTTACTCTGAGACCTATCCAGTGGGCACTCCCAGTTGCATGTGCGAAGGCGCCGGCTTTGACGTGGATGGCTGGGGCAGGGTGTTTTATCCGAACCTTGGTCAGTACCGGGTGGAGATGATCGATAACAACAACAACTTTATCGGCACCTTCGGCCATTACGGCAACGAGGATTCTATCGGGAACGGCAAAGCCATTGATACGGCATACCAGCACGAGAGTTCGGAGAGGGTGCATCCGGATATCCCGCTGGCCTGGCCGACTTATGTGGCGTGTTCTGACGAACACGCATATGTTAACGACACGCTCAGCAGGCGCGTTGTGGCTGTGCGGCTTGACGCTGAAGTGAGCGAGACCGTTCCAATTAAATAGGACACAGCTTAATATGTGTTTGCTTTCAGACCCGAACTAATGAGGCGGTTTTTTATGCAGGTAAGAATGATTGCTTTAGGATTTGTTATGGCATCAGTATGCTGCGTGGCACATGCTGAGCTTACAAAGCATGCTTCAAACGGGACATACGGGTGCCGGCGGGCATTTGGTTACGGAGTTTACGACGCTTCAACCGATAAAACCGTTATCTGCTGGAATGGCGAAAAAATGAGCATCTATGTCAGGGCATTTGACCATTCCACACAGCAATGGTCGGAAGTGGTTAAAGCGCATGGGCTGAATTTTACCGGCAGATGGGATTATCACAACTATCCGTGCATAGCGCTTGCCCCCGACGGGCATTACGTGATTTTTTACGCCAGGCATAATCGCGAGGCCTACATGGTGAAGTCGCCGGGAGCAGGCAGGATAACGGGCGACTGGTCGCATCGGATGATTTCGACTGATAAGTGCTGTTATCCCATGCCTGTGGTTGTTGACGATACAACATACCTGTTCTACTCAAACAACACAGGTAAGAAATATCGCAGATATCATATGATCAAGTCATTGGATAGCGGCAAGACATGGTCCGATCCGTTGATATTGATTGATTCAGGCAAGAAGCACAAAGAAGACTATGACCAGGTCTATTCTCATGGTTATTGGGTAGCCGAAGGCAGGGGAGGTGGACCTGACCGTATTCTGCTGGGGTGGGAAATGACTGGAGGCCCGAAGGGCCACAATATAGGTGGACACGGGAATTTTTTCGCATGGTTTAATTGCCGGGACGGTAAAATGTATACGGCCGGAGACAAGGATCTGGGAACTAAAATTGATTTGGAAGAGATGTATGCCGACTGTATCATCAACAATGCCAAAAGTGAAAGTTCACGTCTTTTTCAGTATACAACATATCCAGCGGTAACTCGGGACGGGAGCATCGGTGTAGCGTATATGTTGGAAAACAAGCCTTACCTTGCAAATTGGAAGCAGGGATCATGGAAGACAACTGAACTGAAAATTGACGGGGTAATCAGGGATTATCAAGGAACGAAAAACGGTGGGTACGTGATACTCGCCGGCAATGACAGGACGGTTACAGTATGGGAATCGGCTGACGGGCTGACAGGATGGAAGAAGATATCTGAGACCACAGTCCCTTCCGGGCACGGCAGCGACAGTGTTTTCAAGGGCTTTATAGAAGATTTCAGGCCTGAGGTTCAATGGATGGCAGCCAGCTTGAATCGTAGAAACAGGATGAAGGATTACTCAGGTAAATGGCCCGTGTATACCTTCGGTGTGCAGACAGGTGGAGGTTGCAAGGATTAACACGACAGAAAGCTTGATATGGTTAACCCGCATTACTCGACCAAAAGAAAAGAACCTCGCTGTCATTGACACAGTGAACGACACTCATCAAGGATCGCCAGGCCTTTCGTGCAATACGGGACTTTCTCAGGACGCCTCCTTCCTGTGCTTTTCTTCTTGCCTGTCCCGCCATGATGAGAATTCAGGTAGTTGAGCATAGCGGAGACGTCCTTGAGGCGTTTTCGTGTCCGGACAACTTCGTTCCTGAGTGAAGCAGGGTTCCGGCTTATCCTGTTTCCGGCCTGTGCAAGATCAATCCCGAGCAGCTTATCATCGTGAGCAACGCAAAGCTTGATTGCTATAGTATTGTAATACTTGACCTTGTTCATTCGATTCATAAGCCCCTTCCATCCACCAGTTAATGCCTGGGACGTGTTCGAAAGCCTCACGCTGATTTCCAGCCCGTCATAGTTCCAGAAGTTCCCCTCCTGTGGTCTAAATGAAAACGGTACCTTTTTGCCTGTGGCCCTGACAGATTCGGGTGGAACCGTTCCTTCGAGCCGAAGTTCTATGCTTTTTACTTTGGAACCCTTTGTATGTGCCTTCGGGTTTATCGATCAGGATCTTCCAGAGTTTACCTTTTCTTCGGTGCGATATTCTGAGAGCAACACATCTGTTTTTCTCATAACCATTGGACATCCCGTCATCCTCGTACAGCGTATACTCCCCTTCGGTTCCGGAATAAATAGTCACGAGCAGGTGTTCAATCGATGTGTTGTTCAGTCGCCGGCTGCCTTTTTCACCGGGAATAACTGTGCCTGGTCTAACAAATACCGGCACTTCGTCGATGGTGTCACCGCCGTTCTGAAACTGCCATAAAACAGCCGGTTTGAAAATGTATGGTTTTCTTCCTGTATCTTCTTCTTAAAGCTTAAACTGAAGCATCTTCTTCCTTCTTCTTGCGTGTCATCAATGTGATGCATAGGCCTGTTGCCATTGCTTGAAACATCGTCAAGGTTCCTCATGTACTCATTCGATTCGTAGCAATAATTGTGCCTGATATTTTCAACAATTTCAAAACGGCCGAATACATACATTTTTACGCCGGCCGTGACAAGGCAGAGTTCGACCGAAGCGCATGGAATTGGAAGCCTCAGGAAGGCAATCCGACAACCGAGCTTGACGACTATCAGAATTTGACGGCGGGAATTGCCCTGGACTATAAAGATTCACATGAAATCTACCTGAACGGCAACAACCTCCTTGGACAGGAGATGGAGGCGCTGGACGATGTCTTCACCCGATTCGAGGGCGAGGCAATGCTTCAAGTTGGCATACGATATCGCTGGTAGCTATCGATACAACTTTTTGGGGGCGGAAGGGGACGTTCTTTGGAAAGCCCGTGAAGGCAATATGTTAGGATGATATTGACACAAGCGCTGAAGGCGCGGGGCGGCAGATACCTTCGGAAGAGAGGTCGCCAGGTGAGGTGTGAACCTAAATTCGGCAGTTGCTAAGTTTGCTGTAGCTGCAAGGCTTGAGGGCATTGGCTATAGTAACTATGCCAAAGCCCTTGTAACGCAGCAGATGCGGCAAAATCGGCAACCCTCTTGTGGTTCAAAATGCAGCAAGCTTCCTTTCACCCAACAGGTGAAAGCTATAAAATCAACTACCTCCTTATTCAGAAGGACTTACGCTGCTTACTGCATTTTGAATGCCGGATATAGGGTGAATAAACGCGCAACAAGCTAATGAGAAAGAGCTTACAAAGAACGTCTCTTTTTCCTCGAAACCCGGGTCAACTGAGAACATGAATTGCCCAGGGGGGTAAAGATATCTGAATCGAATCTCCCGGTTTGTAGTTGAAGCGCTGGTCAATCGGAACAAAAAGGACGATTCTTTCGCCCACATCAACTTCCAGGCGCCAATAGAATCCACGGTCACCGATATCCACAATGGTCGCCGTGAAAACATTGGTATTTTCATCACCATTAGCAAGCTTCACATGCTCAGGTCGGATCATGAATTCGACCCGACCTTCAAATTTTCCGTGAACAGTAATTCTATCGCCCGCAAATCCGACCATGCTTGAGTCGGCGCCTTTAAGGGATGCGGTTCCCTCAAAGAAGTTTTCTCCCCGGAAAAAACGAGCAACGTATCGATCACAAGGTCGCCTCAGGAGGTCGCCCATGGTACCTTTTTGCCGGAGCTTACCCTTATCCAGAACGGCGGCCCAGTCCGAAACGGCAAGCGCTTCCTCGAGGTTGTGACTGATGTGCAACGTCGTGATTTTGAGTTCCCGCTGAATACGGCGCAGATCGCGACAGATTCTCTCACGTAAACCTTCATCGAGTGCGCTTACCGGTTCATCCAGCAGCAGAAGGCGCGGTTGCACCGCCAACGCCCGTGCCAGAGCGACACGTTGTTGTTCTCCGCCCGAGAGTGTCGCCGGCCAGCGTTTAAGTAAATGGCCGATCTCCAGCAGATCCAGCACCCATTCGATCTTCTTGAGCGCCTTGGCATATTTCATTCCCTGCGACTGTAATCCGAAGACAATATTTGCTTCGACGCTTTTCAGCGGAAACAAGAGATAATCCTGAGGCACGTAACCTACGGCACGGGACCTCGGATCGAGATCGGTGATATCCCTGTCTTCAAGTGTTATGTTCCCGGTTGTCGATGAACGCAGGCCGCAGATCGTCTCCACCAGCACTGATTTGCCGCAGCCGGGAGGGCCAAGAAGTACTCCGTAGGTTCCGGGTGACGCATCGAGGGTTATCGGGCCGAGGTGAAATTCACCGGCCGTGGTTTCCAGTTCAGTGAGTTTCAATCCCATTTTACACCTGCGTCATTCTAACAGTCTGGTCGCCGTCGCGGCGACTACCGACCCATTTAACAATTACCAGCACTGCCGCTGCCAGAGCGATCATTATCAATGCAACAGCCAGGGCCGCCTCCAACCGCCCGATACTCATTTCCAGATACATCCGCACCGGCATGACTTCGGTGTACCCAACGGTTGACCCTACAAACGCGATGATCGGACCGTAAAGGGCCAGCGCCCGCGCCCAGATAATCACGAAAGCAGCCACGACATCATTCCGAACAGTGGGGAGAGTGACGCGAAAGAAGGCTGCCCCCTGACTGCAGCCCAGGGTCCGGGCCACGGCGGGCAGCCTGGGATCAAGGCCGTCGAATGTTCCTTTCAACATCCTCGTGCCGTATGCCGCGGCGATAAGCACCTGTACCAACACGATTCCCGCGGGCTTGTGGACGAATTTCAGGCCGATCGCCTCAAGAATCGGGCCCACCGAAGACCGTTGAAACAACACCAGCAGGCTTATCCCGAAAAGAATCGGCGGCAGTATGATTGGCACATCCACCAGGGCGTCCATGACTCGAATTGCCGGACCCTTTCTGCGGCTCAGAAGGTATCCAGCGGGCACCGCAATCCCCAGCGCGATCGCCGCGGCGATCGAAGATGTCCAGATACTGAGCCAAATTGAGTGCAGCACGTCCGGATCGACAATCGACTCCATGAACTGCCGGCGTCCCAGCTCAGTGCCCGAGACAAGCAGGAAATCAGCCAGGATAATTCCGCCTATGAAAAAAACATACAAAGCCAGAATCCCGCCGAATGAGGCATGCAGGATATCCGGAGAACGTCTCTTTTTCATCCGTTTACACTTTCGGAAAGTAAAACCAGACAACCACCGCATCTACGGCTACCGCTTATCCGGTAGCGTAAACTGATGTTTCTTGAGGATACTACGGCCCGTATCCGACAAGCAGAATCTGGCGAACTGGGCCGCCAGCAGAGGTTCTTCAGACATAGTCAGTCGAACAACTGTCACCTTGACTCGCTGCGGATCATAGGTTTCCTTCGTGGTAGCCGAAGTTACGGCATCTATTTTGTACTTATCCTTGATTGGGACAACTTCGATCTCTTCCATGGCTTTTGCCGAAGCGTCCCACAAAGTCGCCACATCTACGGCTCCGATTTTCAACTGATTGACCAGAGTATGAGTTCGCTCTTCGAAAAATGCGCGCTCCCGCATATCGTCGGCCATCCCATTCTTTTCCATAATAGCCCAGATAATTCTTCCCCGCGTGCTGTATTTCCGATGTGAAAGCCCGACTTTTATGTCTTTGCGAAGCAGATCCTTGAGGCCTTTCACGTTTTTCGGATTACCTTTCTGCACAGCAAGAGTCGCTTCGATCTCGGCAATTGTGTGCCATCCGGCGGAGATTCCCTTGTCCTCGCATGTGTATGCAAAGGGGTCGTGACATATATAAATATCGCCTTCTCCCGATTCTTCAATCTGCAACAGTACCGAGCCTGAACCACCATAATCCTCGAATGTTTTAACTCCAATTCGTTTTTCGAACATCTCGGCGAGTTCCTCGACGGGAGGCCGCATGGATGCGCCGCAGCCTATTCTAAGTTCTTTTCCGGTCACCTGATAGTTGTTTTCACGGAAGATTTCATTTCCCCTTTTGCCAGCGGCAAACTCCATGAATGCGCGAGCCAAGTCCGGATTCTCCGCGTTCTTCACGAGTCCCAAACTCAGGGGCACGGCATGAAACAACGGATCCTCCAATTGCACGACCTCAATTGCATCCCCATATTGAGCCGCGGTCGCATCCCAGATAATCGCTGCATCGATCGCGCCGAGCTTCACCTGCTCGGCAAGGCGGTTTACCGTGAGCGCCTCGAATTCAGGTTTGACCTTTCCTTCCAGCCCGACGGAGGAGAAGACATCCTGAGCGACGCCACCGACCGCGCAGGCTTCGGATTTTCCTAGCCCTACTTTGACATCTTCACGAGAGAGGTCCTCAACCGTCTTGATATCGGCGGGATTGTCTTTGGGCACGCCGATTACAGGGACAAACCATGCTACATGGACCTCTTCGCCAACCAACCCTTTTTCGCGGGCGATCTGCACCCAGTGGGCATCCCCGGGCAGAAACAAATCGGCCTTGGTTTCTAAAGACATCTGCCCGATCAACGCCCCCGAGCCAGCATAAATCACACTTACGGAGCTGCCGGTTTCTTCTTCAAATGCCTTGCGCAGAGGCTCCATTGCCGGACGAATCCCTCCGCCGCACATGATGGTAAGGGTACCTTCTCCGACTGACGCCTTTTTGTTTTCGCCGCATCCGGAAGCAATCAGCATTACGGAAACAACTGCCAAAATCCACAATTTCTTCATACGTGTCCTCCACTCCTTATTTCTGAAACAGACCGAGTACTGCCGGCACATCTCTTATTCAGGCCGGAATAATTCCGTCCTGAACAGGCATAAATGCCTTCGGAAATCCGAAAATCGGTCTTACTTGTATTACGATGCCGCCAAAGCGACGGGGACAATCAATTTCAATTATTCAAATCAACTGATAAGCCGCACTTTGTAAAGTCGGTGAAGTCAATGTGTTAGGGCTGTTTTATGGCAGACTGACTTTGATGCGGTAGAAGCGTTGAGGCGACTGTGTATCGTATGGAATCTCAATCTGCATCGTGGTTCCTGTTGGCGCTATGTTGTTGGTCAGAATCGTCCATGATGCGGCATTGGTGAGTGTATTGTTGGCCAGCACCGAGTAAACGCGATCCGTAGCAGCAGGGAAGGTAAGTATAAACATTTCATCTTCGGTGTCATCCATGCTGTCCATTGCGACGATCTCGAAAAGACTGTCATCATGCGGGTTGAGCCCGGCCACAAACACCTCGCGCAGAGTCATAACCGTTCCACCTTGCCGCACAAAGGTATCAGGCGGGTTATCCTCGCCGTAATAGAACTCTTCCCAGGCGTCGTCCACATTGTTACTGTTGGCGTCCAAAAAGCCCTCTTCAGTGAAAATATCGAAGTCATGCGCAACAGGCGCAGCCGGATTCCAGTCATCGTTGCCTGCCTGTGTTGCTCTGACCGATGCATGTCCTGAGCCGGTGAAGAACATCGTTGTGCCATTGGTAATCGCAGCCGGACCCTCTGTTACCGTGAAGCTGACGGGCAGGCCGGAGCTGGCGGTAGCTGCAAGGCCAAGAACATTGGTGACGATCTGATCGGCTATGGGATCGAAGTCAATAGTCTGATTCTGTTTGGGCTGAGGGCCTCCGTATGATGCGACGCGGTAGTCGTCGAGACGGCCGGTTCCCTTGAGGCTCACTGACCTTAAATGGTCTTGGATCGTGGTCTGGTTTGCGCAAAGGAACCATGCGCCGCCAGCTTCGCCTTCAGAGGCGTTCGGCACAGTAAGCGCCTGGGCATTCGTGAAATGCTCCCTGCCATGCCAGGATATCCGGAAGTACTTGCGCGAGTCCGGACAGGTCTTGTAGTCGATCTCAATGGTGATGCGTGTCCATCCGTTAGAGTTAACCCGAGTTTCGCACTTCAGAGGTGATTTCAACTTTTTTCGATAAAAAGTGT
>CAYYVQ010000027.1:0-31789 GCA_964475205.1 uncultured Victivallales bacterium
AGCCATTGCAGGCCAAAACCGGTTTGCCCGATCTCGATCCTCTTTATCCTTATCACGATCATTGTCCCGATCTTTGTCGATAATGATAGAGACAAGGATCGGGACGAGGATGGCAGCGATGATGATCGGGACGAAGATGGGATAAGGGGACGGAAACAATCAGTCGAAAGGTTTCGACCCACACTGCCAATACTCTGAACCGTTTCTGCTCGAAAAAGTGTGATCAATGCGGGTTAATCATTGTAGCGGTTCGTATAGGGCGGGGCATTCGTAATTCTTCGATATATTGTCTCGTCCGGCGAAACTCTTCCTGTTTGTCTGGCCACTCTTTTGACAAATTCAGGCTCTGTTTCGAACAGTCTTTGTTTATCTTTAAGGTCCTTGGTATCGTTTTCCAATTGCCTGTTTTTCTCTTCAAAAAATGCTTTTGTTTCCTGCATTTTCCGCAAGCGCTGACAGCGCGGCATAAACAGGCATACTACACCGAAAATTACAAGAACTACAAGCGCTCCCCAGGCGAATTTGTATATTGCGCCCCAACAGTTCATGCTGCTCCTGTTCCAGCGTGGTTTTGGGCCATGAATATGGCTTGTCTATATCGAGCCGCCGTATACCGCATCGTCTGCAAGAAGTTCCTCAATTCTCAGGAGCTGGTTGTACTTGCAGATGCGATCGGTTCGGCACAATGAGCCGGTCTTGATCTGGCCGGCGTTCATTGCGACTGCGATATCAGATATGGTTGTGTCTTCAGTTTCGCCGGAGCGATGGCTGACAATTGCCGTATATCCTGCCCGGAAGGCCATGGACATTGCGTCAAGAGTTTCCGTTAGAGTGCCGATCTGGTTAACTTTGATCAGGATTGAATTAGCCACGTTTTTCTCGATGCCCCTGGACAGGAACTTGGTGTTTGTAACGAACAGATCGTCTCCTACGAGCTGGACCCTGCCGCCGAGTTTTTCCGTAAGTGTCTGCCATCCGTCCCAGTCATTTTCGTCAAGGCCGTCTTCGATGCTGACTATTGGGTACTGGTCCATCCATTCGCTGTATAGCTCGGCCATTTCGGCGGGTGTGCGCCTGGAATTATCGCTTTTCTTGAAAACATATTTTCCTTCTTCAGCGTCGAAAAATTCGCTTGCCGCTGCATCAAGCGCGATAAAAATTTCCTCGCCGGGCTTATAGCCTGCTTTTTTTATGGCCTTGATAATTACCTGGAGCGCCTGTTCGTTGTTTTCCAGGTTGGGGGCGAAGCCGCCTTCGTCGCCGACGGCGGTGCTCAGATTCATATCTTTCAAAACACCTTTCAGAGCATGGAAGACCTCTGCGCCCATTCGCAGCGCCTCGCTGAATTTGGATGCTCCTTTGGGCATAATCATGAATTCCTGGATATCCACGGGAGCATCAGAGTGGGCGCCTCCGTTCAGGATGTTCATCATCGGTACTGGAAGAACTTTAGCGTTTGTGCCGCCTATATAACGGAAAAGGGGCAGACCTGAAAATGAGGAGGCCGCCTTGGCGCATGCCAGTGAGACAGAAAGTATGGCATTTGCGCCCAGGTTTTTCTTGTTAGGTGTGCCGTCAAGTTCGATCATCGACTGGTCGATGGAAGCCTGGTCGACTGCATCGAAACCCATGATTTCAGGAGCTATGATTTCGTTGACATTTTTTACGGCCTTAAGAACGCCTTTGCCGAGATAGCGGGCCTTGTCCCCGTCCCTGAGTTCTACTGCTTCGTTTTCTCCGGTAGACGCGCCCGAAGGAACCGCTGCATAGCCTACGTCGCCTGTTTCAAGGCAGACTTCAGTTTCGATTGTGGGGTTGCCCCTGGAATCCAGTATTTCTCTTGCTCGCACGTCAACTATTGAAGACATATTGTTTCTCCCGGTTATTTTGAAAATTCTATTGAATCGCTTACTTATTCATGAATAAGTCAAGCCAATCGGCTACTGACATCTTCACAATATAGAAACCTACATCATTAGTTGCGCCGGATGCAAGGGGAAAGGCGGCAGCGGGGAGAGCGGGAAGGTAACGCCTTTGGTTGTGGCCGAGGGCCGCCTTAAGGAAGGTTCGAGGATCGGGCTTGAAGTGAAAGGGTAGTTTCGCGATACTTGCTTAATGTTATTCAAAAAAGGAAAACCGGGTAAAGTTGTGGTTCTTGGCGGGCGCGGCATGCTTGGCGCAGCCATTGAGTCGGTTTTCGGATCTGCAGATATTGAATGTGAAGGGTATGATCTTCCGGAAGTTGATATAACACAGGCAGAGACCTTGGAGCCGCTGCCCCCGGCAGGCTGTGTGATCAACTGCGCGGCCTACACTGATGTCGACGGCGCAGAGGATAACAGCGATAGCGCATTCATGGTAAATGCCGAAGGGGCAGGCAATGTTGCGCGATATTGCGAAAAGAATTCAGTTTTCATGGCCCACATAAGCACTGATTATGTTTTTGACGGGGAATCACAGCGTCCATATCATGAAAATGATCCGGTTAACCCGGTGAATATTTACGGCAGAAGCAAGGCAAAAGGAGAAGAGGCTGTCAGAAGGTTTTGCAGGAAGAGCCTGATAGTGAGGACTCAGTCCCTGTTCGGTAAGAACGGAAAGAATTTTGTGTCTGCTATTGTGTCCCGGCTTGACAGGGACAACGGGGAGCTTCGGATTGTCAGCGACCAGTGGAGTTGTCCCACTAACACGAAGCACCTTGCCATGGCGGTATTGAATCTGATACGCGTTAATGCCGAGGGCACGGTGCATGCGTCAGCGTCGGATAGTTGCAGCTGGTATGAATTCGGCAAGACGATTGCGGAGATGACCGGCGCCTCGAATCGGATTGTTCCGGTAGGCTCAACTGAATATCCCAGGAAGGCCAGGCGGCCGAGAAACTCGGCCCTGGACACTTCGCTATATGAACAGCTTACCGGGCAGAGTATGCCGGAGTGGCGCCAGGGGCTTGTGGATTACATGAACGAAATGCGGCAGCAACAAACGGGAGATGATGTATAATGAGGATTCTGGTAACCGGCGGCGCGGGTTTCATCGGCAGCAATTTCATAAGATACATGCTTGAAAAGCACGACGATGTCGAAATATGCAACCTTGATTCGCTTACATACGCGGGAAATCTTGAGAACCTGGCGGATGTTGCGGGAAACAGCCGTTATGTATTTATTAAGGGAGACATAGCTTCGGAACCAGAAGTTATGGCTGTGGTGGAGCAGCACATGCCTGATGTCGTAGTTAATTTTGCCGCAGAGAGTCATGTAGACAGGAGTATTCATCTTGGAGCGGGCGAATTTATCAGGACTAACATATGCGGGACGCAGAACCTTCTTGATGCGGCGCGCGCGGCGGGCACTGGGCGCTTTGTGCAGATATCGACCGACGAAGTATACGGCAGCGCAGAAGAAGGGTCGGGTTTCTCCGAGAAGACGCCGCTTAGTCCCAATAACCCTTACTCTGCTACTAAGGCTTCGGCTGATCTTCTTGTGCGAGCTGCGAACAAGTCGTATGGCCTGGACACTGTTATTACACGTTGCTCCAATAACTTTGGCCCGTACCAGTTTCCCGAGAAGCTGATACCCCTGATGGTAATAAACGCCCTTCAGGAAAAGCCTTTGCCGATATACGGCGACGGTCTTCATATGCGAGACTGGATATTTGTGAGCGACCATTGTTCAGCTATTGACCTTGTGATGCGGAAGGGAAGGAGCGGAGAAGTTTACAATATTGGAGGTACGCCTGATTTTTCCAATCTTGACATTGTCAGGATGATTCTTGGATCTCTTGGCAAACCGGAATCTCTTATTCAGCATATTGATGACAGGCCGGGACATGATCGCCGTTATGCAATGGATTACTCGAAGATAACCGCCGAGCTTGGCTGGAAGCCGGAGCATTCCTTTGATGAGGCTATGGAGCTTTCTGTTAAGTGGTATACAGACAACAGGGACTGGTGGCGGCGGGTACAGGAGGGCAGCTACAGGGAATATTATGAAAAAATCTATGGATTGCGGATGGCGGAGAACCGGGGGAAAGCTTGAAGGAAAAAACTATAGGCTGTAAGAGGGTTTTTGAAGGCAGACTGTTCAAGGTAGACAGCCTTGAAGTAAGGATGGATTCAGGCCGGACTTCGGTGCGCGAAGTGGTGCGTCATCCCGGTGCAGTGGCGGCAATCTGCGAAACAGGAGACGGCCAGTTTGTTTTTGTGCGCCAGTATCGAAAGGCCGTGGAAAAGGAAATGCTGGAGATCGTGGCTGGTACTGTTGAGGATGGTGAAAGCGCCGAAGCCTGTGTTGTCCGGGAAATAGGCGAAGAAACCGGATATGGCGTTGAAAAGCTGATCAGGCTCGGCCAGGTTTATCCTTCGCCGGGTTACACGGATGAACAGATCTCGCTTTATTACGCACTCCTGAGAGAATGGGACGGTTGCCCAGAGGCAGATGAAGACGAAGATATCGATATTGAAAAGTACAACCGGGATCAAGTCGAGCTAATGATTCTATCCGGCGAGGTAGAAGATGCAAAGACCATATCTTCATGGCTGCTGCATGAAAAGGCTTTGCAGCAGAACAGGATCTGAGAATTTTTTATGAAAGAGACATTGCGCAATAAGATCTGGCGGTTTCGCAAGTTTATCACTGATGATGTGTGGGACATTGAGATAGGTTCTTTGTCGAAAGCAAGATCTTTGCGGATTAAGTCGGGCAGGATTCTGCATCTTGTCCTCAAGGGATTCAAGGACGATGAGTGTCCACTGCATGCTTCTGCTCTTACCTTCAGCACCCTGATGTCCATTGTGCCTATCCTTGCTATATCCCTGGCCGTTGTAAAGGGACTTGGAGATCCGGAGCCCCTGAAGGAATGGGTTACCGGCTCGGTTTCGGAATGGACGCAGGGTTTTGAAGCCGCGGAGACCGCGGCTGCAGGCGGAGACGGTGCGCAAGCCGGGGGCGAGGCGGCTCTAAAAGGTGAAGATGGCTATCGGATCGGCATTGCTATCGAGCAATTGATAGAGGACATGTTTGAGAAGGTGGAAAATGTAAGCTTTACCGCACTGGGCAGCGCGGGTGTGGTTTTGCTTATCTGGATGGTAATACAGGTTCTCGGGCGGGTAGAATCGTCATTCAACCGTGTATGGGCCGCACAGGGTGCGCGTCCTATCTGGCGCAAGATAACCGATTATCTTAGCGTGGTTCTTATTCTTCCAGTGCTTGTAACTGCGGCATCTTCCCTGCCTGTAGTGGATCTTATCAGCCGGGTAACCGGCCGTGAGATAGCCGAAACTATCGGTGTTCTGCTGGAATCGCCTTTCCTGCGGGGGCTGACTGTTTTCGGAATGACCAGCTTGAGTTTTACATTTCTGCTTATGTTCATGCCTAACGCCAGGGTCCGGTTGATTCCGGGGTTGGCGGGGGGGATTGTAACTGCGATCCTGTTTCTTATGTGGCTCAAACTTTGCGCGACTTTCCAGGTTGCTGTCGGGCGTTACGGGAACATCTATGGAAGTTTTGCGGTTGTGCCTATACTTCTTGCATGGGTCCATGTGAGCTGGGAGATCGTTCTTTTCGGGGCTGAAGTAGGCTTTGCGGTTCAAAATGTGGGCACTTACCGGATGGAGCAGGGCGCAAGGCAGGCGAGTATTCATGCGAAAGTTCTGATGGCTCTTGCGCTTGTGCGTGATATTGCCAGATCGATGATTCGCAAAGAGGATGTTTTTGATGTGTCTGCTTACGCTCGCGAACACAAGGTTCCGGTGAGGTTTCTCAGCGATGTGCTCAGGGAATTGGAAGATGCGTCGTTGTTGGGGCAGTTATCCGGCCGGGGGGACAAGTACGTATTGTTGAAGGCTCCTGCCGCGATTCCGGCCGGGGATGTTTCCGATGCTGTTATCCGGTCGGGCGCCCAATCCGGGCAACTCGGCCTTGGTGATATGGGAACTATGGTCTCCCGGCTTGCGGAGGCGGCTACGGGAGGTTCTGATGATGAGCTGAGGAATACAACCGTTCAGGATCTTGCCGAATCGGAAGATTGACTTTTCAGGGCGCAAGGGTAGAGATATGGATACCGACAAGACTCAAATTTCCGGGCTTAACCAAGAACAATATGCTGCGGTCACTGCGCCTGATGGTCCTGTTCTGGTGCTGGCCGCGGCGGGAACCGGCAAGACACGCACACTGGTCTACCGGGTTGCGCATCTTGTTAATAGAGGTGTTGATCCGGCAAACATTCTGCTGCTTACTTTTACCAACAAAGCGGCGAATGAAATGTTGGCCCGGGCAACTCAACTGGTGGGTCCGGGGATAGGCGGAATATGGGCGGGGACTTTTCACCACATGGCGAATCGCATTCTCCGGCGGCATGCAGGGTGTCTGGGGTATCCGAATGATTATGTCATTCTGGATCGGGACGATTCGATAAAAATGGTGAGGAACTGCATAAAAGAGCGTGGTATAGAAAAGAAGGACTTTCCTGCGCCGAAGGTTTTGCTTTCGCTTTTTTCCGCTTCTTTGAACACAGGCGAAAGTATTGAAAGGATTCTTGATCAGCGTTTTTCCCGGTCTGATGTAAGCGTCCCGGAGGTTCTCCAGGTTTATAAAGACTATGTTGCCAGAAAGGAGCAGTCCTGTGCGATGGATTTTGACGATCTGCTCTGCAAGTGTCTGGATCTGCTGTCGGGTAACGAAGAAATCCTCTCTTTGTATAGGCAAAGGTTTCAGCATGTGCTTGTAGATGAATACCAGGATACTAATTTAGTTCAGTCTAAGCTTATTGACCTTTTGTCGGCAGGAAGCAACAACCTGTTTGTGGTGGGGGACGATTTTCAGAGTATATATTCCTGGCGCGGGGCGGACTTCCGGCACATGTTGAGTTTTCCCGAACGGTATAGAAATGCCCGGACATATAAACTGGAGACCAATTACAGAAGTTGTCCCGAAGTACTGGAAGTAGCAAATGCCTGCATTGCGGGGAACAAGGAACAATTCAGCAAAAGGCTGAGGGCGACTCGGAAAAGCCACCGGAGGCCGTCTATGTTCCGTTTGAGGGATGGCTCTGAGCAGGCGACGGAGATATCCCGGAAGCTCCGGATGTTACGGCGCGATGGCTACAGGTATTGTGACGTGGCAGTGCTCTACAGGTCGCATTATCATGCCATGGAGCTTCAGATGCAGCTTACTCGCGATGAAGTGCCGTTTGTGATAACATCGGGTACACGGTTTTTTGAGCAGGCACATATAAAGGATGTGTGTAGTATATTGCGCATGTTGCAGAACCCGAGCGATGAATCAGCATTTATGCGCTGCCTTATGATGTTTGCCGGTGTTGGGACGGTTACTGCGGCCAGGATATGGCGTGATTTTTCTTACCGGATTGATCTCAGCGAGCCGGCGGTCTTGCAAAAACTGCGGCAAAGCCTGCCCCGCCGGGCCCTTGATCAATGGGAGAGGGTTGAATCCGTTATTATTATGGCGTTTGAAGACGGCCTTCTGGATGATCCCGGCCGGATAATCCAGGCCTTTACCGACACTTGGTATGAGGATTACTGCCTGAAGACTTTTGAAGAGGCCAAAAGTCGGCTGGACGACATACAGGCGATGGTGTCTTACACGAATAAATTCCAGAATACTCAGGCGTTTCTGAGTGAAGTGTCACTGATGACGAATCTTGAGGCGACAGAAGAAAAGGCTGGCGCCAGTGACGAAGACGTGCTCCGGTTGAGCACGATACATCAGGCGAAGGGCCTGGAATGGCCGGTGGTTATCATCCCATGGGTTGTTGAAGGGATGTTTCCCTCTTCACGAGCAATGGAAGAAGGCGGTTCGGGCGAAGCCGAGGAGCGCAGACTGTTTTATGTTGCCGTTACGCGCGCCAAAGACCAGGTATGCTTTTATGTTCCGCAGGTTCAGCGCAGGCGTGACGGCGGGCTGCGAGCGCTTGAGACTTCGCGATTTCTGCAGGAACTGCCCGTCGAGCTTGTTGAGGAAGATCAAGATGCTTTGGCGTTTGTATGATGGCCCCGGTTTCTGGCTATTCTGTTTCGGCTTGGCCGTCCATTTCCAGCGTCATTGCTGTTTCCGGGCATGTAAACGGCGAATTGTACTTTGTGCAATTTATGCAGCCGGTATAGATTTTATGCATCAGTTTTGCTTTTGGTGTTTCCCGGAAACCCAGATGCGAGAAGAAGGAGGGATGAAAGGTCAACGCTATTATCTGTATGGGGTGAAGCTGCTTGACTCTTTCGATGGCTTTATATACAAGTTGTTTTCCAATGCCACGGCCGTGAAATTCTTTTTTAACGGCCAGTGATTTTATTTCTATTGAAGGTTGTCTGGGCGCTCCGATTTCGGGTAGTATGTGCCATGAGACGGTGCCCGCTATCCCGTCTTCTGTTGCGCATACCAGGAAACGGTCGATATTTTGAACGATATCGCTGATAGGTCGCGGAAGCAGTTCTTCCGGATATGACTTGATAATGTCAAATATTGATTCAGAATCTTTGAATTCGGCCGGACGGATTGTGTATTTTTTGTTTAACATTCTGGTAGTTTTACTCTGGAGCCCGGCGGTGTCAACGGAAATGAATTTTTTTGCTTTTGAATCGCTTGCATTTATTCCGGGCTGGGGGTAGTGTATGCCCCTTTTTGTGCGTAACCGGAATTCTGGAGGAGAATATGGCTAGAGAAGTATCATTATCAAGGGTTCGGAACATTGGAATAATGGCCCACATAGATGCGGGCAAGACGACCGTCAGCGAGCGGATTCTGTTTTATTCCGGCAAGACCCACAAGCTTGGCGAAGTTCATGATGGTGAAGCTACGATGGACTGGATGGACCAGGAACAGGAGCGGGGCATTACGATAACTTCTGCTGCGACTACCACGAACTGGCGCGACCACAGGATCGGCCTTATCGATACTCCTGGGCACGTGGACTTTACGGCCGAAGTGGAGCGTAGTTTGCGCGTTCTTGACGGCGCGGTAGCTTTGTTCTGCGCTGTCGGCGGAGTACAGCCGCAGTCCGAACAGGTGTGGAGGCAGAGCGAGAAGTACAGTGTGCCGAAGATTGCTTTTGTCAATAAGATGGACAGGGCCGGAGCGGACTACTTTGAGGTGGTTAAGGATATAGAGAAAACTCTTGGGGGCAATACCGTTCCCATGGTTATTCCCATAGGCGCCGAGGATGGATTTAACGGGATTATTGATTTGATTTCAATGAAAGCGGTTTATTATGCCGATGCCGACAAGGGCACGACGTATGAAGAGAGAGACATTCCCGGAGAGCTCCGGCCAAAAGCCGAAGAGTGGCGGGCCAACCTGCTTGAGAAGAGCGCAGAGCAGGATGACAAGCTGATGGAGAAGTTTCTTGAAGATGAGTATCTTCCGGAAGACGAGATCAAGCAGATAGTCCGGATGGCGACCATCAAGAGAAGAATCATACCTGTATACTGCGGTTCTGCATTCAAGAACAAGGGGATCCAGCGGCTGCTTGACGGAATTGTAGACTATTTGCCTTCGCCTGAGGATCTGCCTCCCATTATTCATGCCCACGGCGAAGAGGAAGGAGGCAGGCGGGTGCCTACTGACGACGAGGCTTTTTCCGCTTTGAGTTTCAAGGTGGTTTCCGACAAGCACATGGGCAAGGTCAATTTCATGCGTGTGTATTCCGGGGTGGTATCCAGCGGAACCGTAGTTTACAACAGCACAAAGGAAAAGGATCAGAGGGTTGGGCGGCTGATACGGTTCCATGCCAACAGGCAGGAGACCATTGAAGAAGCCAGGTGCGGAGACATAGTCGGTGTGGTAGGTCTTTCAGACACCGCGACCGGCGATACTTTATGTTCGAAGGAAAACCAGCCCATTGTTCTTGAGAGTATTGAGTTTCCCGCCCCGGTTATGTCTATAAGTATCAAGCCCCAGAGCAAGGCTGCGGACGGCAAATTGGGCGAAGCCCTGTCGCGTCTTGCGGCGGAAGACCCGTCTTTTGTGGTTTCGCATGATCGCGAGACCGATGAGACAATCATTTCCGGCATGGGAGAGCTTCATCTTGAAATTCTGACCGAAAGGCTCAAACGTGAATTTGCCGTGCCCGCGGAGACCGGCCGGCCAGAGGTGGCTTACAGGGAGACTGCAACTGCGAGGCGCGAAGGTGAATATAAACACGCCAAGCAGACCGGCGGCCGCGGACAGTATGGCCATGTATGTATGAAGATTGAGCCGATGGAGCCGGGCCGTGGGTTTTCTTTTGTCAATGAGATAACAGGGGGCAGGATACCTGCCGAATATATTCCGTCCGTGGAAAAGGGAGTTATAGGCGCAATGGAGCGCGGGCCGTATGCCGGGTACCCGGTTGTTGACATGAAAGTCGTGCTTTTTGACGGTTCCTATCATGACGTAGATTCGAGCGAGTATGCTTTTTACGAGGCGGGCAGGGTGTGTTTCAGAGAGATGTTCATCAACGCCCAACCGCAGCTACTTGAGCCGGTAATGCTTGTTGAGGCGGTGGCGCCTTCCGAGTATGTAGGGGCGCTTTCCGGCTCAATATGCCAGAGACGCGGCAGGATTGAAAACATGGAGGAGAGGGGAACCGACAGCCTTGTCCGGGGGATGGTTCCTCTGAATGAGATGTTCGGGTATTCCAACGCGATAAGAACAATGACACAGGGCAGGGGTAATTTCACCATGCATTTCGAGCACTATGAAGCCGTGCCGTTTTCTATTGCCGAGGATATTGTAAAGAGACGGAAGGAAGAGGGCCGGGTTAAGTAGGCTGACCTGTTATCCGGCTTTTCGCCGGTTCCTGCTATATAATCCTGTGAAAAATGCGGGTTAGTTCCCGCTGATTTTCTCAAGTTCCGGGTAGCGCTCGGCAAGTCGTTTTGGGACATCCACTTTCTTTCCTGTCAGCATGGACTTGAGTTGCAGTGAGGTTACTGCTTCTTTGCCCCGGTAGTGATTGTTTGCTATCAGCGTCAAGGTCCTGGAATTTTTCGCCAGTTCAACTGCCCGCCTGGCGATTTGCTCAAGCTCCCTTTCCGGGTAAAGGTAATTGTACGTCTGGTCACGTCCGGCCTCCCGGCTGAACCATGCTTTTTGATTGCGTCCGTGAAGGCGCAGGTAGGCGTGTTTGCCCACGAGGCATTGCCTCAAGCTAAAAGAGTTATGAGTAAGCGGGTAGTCGAGATTTGCGACGGTCACGTTTTCCCGGTCCAGGAATTCGAGAGCCCCCGGCGACTGCCAGGAGTTATGGCGGAGTTCAAGTGTGAGGTTTGAAATATCTCCGAATTCTCCCTTGATGGTTAGCAGGTATTTACGGTTGTCCGGGGTGTCCGCAAAATCGTAACGGAACTGGGCAAGGAGATGTTTCAGCTTGTTCTGTTCGGTTATTGGTTTCAGTCCATCGTGAAAGGCCTTGACCAGGGGTTTGTCTATTCTGCCCTTGTGAGTAACATCCTGATGGACTTTGGCGGTAAAGAAGAAGCCCGGAAGATCGGCGGTTCTTTCGCGCCATGATGCAGAGTTTCTTTCTGAGGGCGGGCGATAGAACGTGCTGTTGATTTCTATAGCGTCCACGTAACGGGCAATATAGTGCAGCTTGTCTTTAATTCCCGGCGGATAGACATAATCGTTCCAGTCTTGATAGGACCATCCGGCAATGCCGCAGTATATGTTCGTTCCGCTATATGGCATGCTATTGCCGGTCATGAGCATCACCCAGAATAGATAGAATGGCTGTTCCCAGTTTATCGGGGTCATGGCGCAGGAGTTTTCGCTTTTCCCACCAGAACCGTTTGGATGCGGGAGATTCCGGTATTTTTTCCAAAAGGTCGCGGGCCATGATTGTTATGGCATCCTTATGCGCGCGACCGGATTCTTCCGCTTCCGGCAATGATACTATTTCCGCATCTTCTTCCCGGTAAGCCTTTATCATTTCTTCAGACGGTTTTTTAGAGTTAACCAGCATGTAATCAACGGCGCCATTTTCCAGGTACTGTTCGATCACATCGAGATGGTCCATGGCAGAAAAGTTTCTGGTCTGGGCTTTGTCGGTCACGATGTTTGCTATGTAGATCAGTGTGGCTTTGTTATTGCCTGCTATGGCGCTGCGAATTTCAGGCGCCAGCAGGTTAGTGATGATACTGGTGAAAAGACTTCCGGGGCCTATTACTATTGCGTCTGCCAGGGATATTTTTGCCGCAACTTCTTCCGGGGATTTGGCGGCCGGCGGACTCAGTGAAACACGGATGATTTTTGAGTCGGTGTTTTTCCTGTATGCTATGGCTGTTTCTCCTTTGATAACCGCGCCGTCTTCGCACTCGGCAATAAGCTGCCTGGAATCCAGGGTGGAAGGCAGAACAGAACCTTGAATGGCAAGTATCTTATGAGCTTCCTTCAGTGCGGCGCTGAATGAACCGGTAACCTGGGTCAGGGTAGTGAGAAAAATGTTACCGAATGCATGGCCTTTAAATGTGCCTTCAGAGAAGCGGTATTGAAACAGATCCAGCATCAGTTTTTCTGATTCGGAAAGAGCGATCAGACAGTTGCGTATATCGCCGGGAGGGAGAATGTGGTATTCTTCCCTCAGCTTTCCCGAACTTTTCCCCGTGTCGGTAACCGTTACCACGGCTGTAAGGTCGCATGAATTTTTCAGGCCGTTCAGTACTATAGGCAACCCTGTTCCTCCGCCGATTGCCACGACCTGAGGTTTGAGTGATTTTTTCAGCTTGTGTCTCCCGCCTATTTTTCCCGGGAGAAGGAGAAGCTGGCGAAGGTTGCTGATTTTGTAGTCCGGTTCTTCTAGGTCGCTTTTCGGCGAAAGATGCCTGTATCGGCCGTGCAGCATTTGTGCGGTATGCATCCCGAGTCTGTTGGCGACCTTTATTTCGGAGTGAACCCTGTCTCCCACACAGACGACATTTTCCGGCTTCAGCCGGTGTTTTTCCAGGAGGCGCTGGAAGCATTCGTCTTTAGGCCTTCCTGTTTCAAGGTCGTTTACCATTATATCTTTAAACAGACCGGCAATGCCGAGCTGGTCGATCTTCCATTGCTGGCGCCTGCTTACGCCTGTGGTAACCAGCAGGAGAGTGTATTTTACTCTTAGTTCGGCAAGAACAGGGACAGTTTCAGAGAAGGGTTTGATCGGTTCATGTGTGTCGGTATTATACGCGTTGAGCCCGGCTTCTGCAACCGAAAGGTCGACATCATACTGTTCGCAGAGAATATCGAACACATTTGCTCTTGGTCCGTAACGGTCTATTACTTCTATTATTTTTGAGTAAGCTTCATCCTGTGAAAGGGGCAGTCCGGCGCGAACCATGGATCCGGCAGCCCGTCGTTGAGCTGAATCCACGAGCTGGCCCGTGCAGTCGTAGAGAGTGTCGTCCAGATCGAAAAGGAAGGCTTTTATTACGGACTCTTTTTTCTTCATGATTGTGTCCGCCTGGGGGTTGCTATACACCTATCAGTGCGGCGCCGATCACGCCTGCTGAATCGCCTATCTGGTGTTTAAGGATCGGGGTTTCGAGAGTATCGCTGAAAACCTGTTCCTTGACCTGTTTTGCGCCTTCTGAATATAACTCGTCTATATTTGAGACCCCTCCGCCCAGAACTATGACATCGGGGTCGAGGATATTGATAAGGTTGGCCATTGATCGACCGAAGTTGTGGAAGAAGAAATTCATGAAATCTCCGGCGTTCTTGTCTCCTTTGCGGTAATCACTGACTATTTCAGTAAGATTTTTGCGGGTGTGGTATTGTTCTTCATAACGGTTCTCCAGCCCTCCGCCGCTGATGTATGTTTCCACGCAGCCGCGTGTGCCGCAGTAGCAGCGTGGGCCGTTTGGGTCTATTGACATGTGTCCCCATTCTCCGGCTATTGCCTGAAGGCCGTTGAGGACTTTGCCGTTATGGACGATTCCTCCTCCGCATCCTGTCCCCATTATTACTCCGAACACCATTGCCTTGCCCTTGCCCGCGCCGAACAGGGCTTCGGCCATTGCGAAGCAGTTTGCGTCGTTCATTATGGAGATAGGCCGCCCCAGTTTGTCTTCAAGGTCGTCTTTGAGGGGTTTTCCGTTCATGCAGACAGTGTTGGAATTTTTCAGCAGTTGTGTTTTTATTGAAAGTGCGCCAGGGGTTCCTATGCCGAAGGTATGTTCTTCGTTGCTAATGGAGTCGACAAGACGGTCATACATGGTTTTCAGGTTTTCAAGAATCCCTTCGTATCCTTTTTCCTGTTCAGTGGGGATCCGGTCCCTGAATTTTTCGTTTCCGTTCTTGTCTAATGTAATGCCTTCGATTTTTGTTCCGCCGAGGTCTATTCCAAGTCTGAACATTTCCGGTTCCTCCATTGCCTCAGTATGTTATTGTCAGCGGTTATGCCGCATGTCTTATTGCATGGTTATCATTCTCGGGGTTGACGATAACATTGCCGGAGGGCAGGTGTCGAGGGTGAGGTTGGGGCAGGCACAAGGCCTGGGAAAAGAGAAGAGGGGGGGAATTATATTGTGATATTGGAGCGGGGGATATTCAGGCGCCGCCGGTCATTTTCGCCTTTCAGAATGTTGTTTCGCCTGGGGTGGGGGGCTGTTCGGGGGTCATATTCGATCTGGTCCAGGCAGAGGGTGGCTGCAGACCGCAATTTGTGTTTTCCATATTTCTTGTTGATCTGGTCGATCATTTCGGTAGCTTTGTGTATGTTGTCTATTCGTGGACGGTTTTCAAAAAGTTCGAATTGCTCCATGTCGTCGGTCTCCAGCCCTCCGAGCACAATCATGGTCGCCCTGTAAGATGTATGCTTTGTAAAGATTTTTTCGAACAAAGCTGATATCAGGGGGGCAGCTTCTATGTGAGAAGAGACTGGTCTGCTGAGTTTTGCTTCCAGGCCATGGTGTTGAAAGTCATTAGTTCGAAGAACAATTCCCAGCCGTTTTGCCCGCAGATTGTATCTTCTGCTTTTAATAAATGCAGATTCTGAGTTTTTTGTAAGCTTTGCATAAACAAAGTCTTTTTCAGTTGAAGGCGGAGTGAAAGTTTTTGATTTTATAATTGAGGCGTAAGAATCTTTGGGGCCGGGCTCCACTTTCCAGACTGAATTGCCCCTGAGTTCGTTCCACAATTCCCGCCCGGGTTTATGCAGCAGTCGGGAGGCCCAGCTTTCCGACTTCAGGATAAAATCATAAGGGGTTTTAAGGCCGTATTTTTTCAGCAGGCTGACCGTATTGGGGCCGAAGCCCCACACTTTGTCGAGGGAGGTCTTCTGAAGCAGGATGTGGATATATTTTCCCGGAACACCCGTAAAACCGTCAGGTTTGCGGAAGTTTGAACATATTTTGGATATAGCCTTGGATGGGCTCAATCCGACAGAAACGGTCAGCCCGAGTTCTTTTTGGATATCCTGTCTTATTTTCCCGGCAATTTCTTCATAAGAGCACCGGTGCACTCTGCGAAAGCCGGTGATATCTGCGAAGACTTCGTCTATGGAATATTCTTCCACTGCAGGTGTATATCTCCTGATGATATCAAACATCTTTTTGGAATAAAGGCTGTAAGATTCATAGTCGCTTGGGAGGATAACAAGCCGGGGGAAGAGTTTTTCAGCTTCAAACAGGGGAATGCCTCTTTTTATGCCTAAAGCTTTTGCTTCGTAGCTCGCGCATGCGATGATGCCCCTTTCCTTTCCAGTCACCACGGGCCTGTTTTTCAGGGAAGGGTCTAACGCCTGTTCCACCGATGTGAAAAAGGCGTCTGCGTCTACGTGTAATATGGCCTGGGGATAGTTGTTTAAAGTAATAGGCTGATTTTTCACCCGGCAAGCCTATAAGAACTATAGTTTCATGTAAAGGCCGGATAATTTTGGATCCGCTTTCTCGATGCGGCCCGACAGGCTCAATGCTTGTAGCGGAACCGGGAGGGCTAGGCTCCTGCCGGGCCGGATGGAGGATAGGGCTTCAGTCAGCGCCATTGACCTCTGAACCTTGAACTATTTCAACGGAGCCGGATGGACATCCGTGGCAAGCTGGTTATTTGACGGAACTTTTGAGTTCGTCCAGTTTTTTCCGGATTTCTTCCCGCTGGTTATCTTGCGGGGACAGTTTGCTCAAGGCATCGGTATAATATTTTATTGCTTCCCTGTATGCGGCAACGGCTTCGTCCTGCTTTTTCTGTTTCATGTAAAGGTCGCCGATGCGTTTTGCGTTCAATCCGAGAATTGACTGGTAAGGGATAATGTTTCCGGTAACTAGATCGCGCTGATCTGTGCGCATATTTTTGATTTCTTCCATGAATTTCCGGAATTCTGTGATGGCGTCATCCCAGTTGTGTTTTTTCATGGCACGGTGGGCGTTGATTTTATTGCGCAGCATACTTATTTTCTGCCCGGGTATTTCCTCGATAAGGTCCAGGAGCTCAAGCGCAGAATCGAAGTCTTCGATAAAGCATTGCATGTCTAATAATATCCAGCGCAGCCTGTTGGCATGATCTTCGGACTTAAGGTCCGCGAGAAGCTGTTGCGAAAGTCTGATCATCCTGGTAACTGCCGCTGTATCTTCCGTGGCCAGAACCGTGTAGGCCGATTTTTTGATAAGCCAGACAATGCGTCGGGGTTCTATATCGATATCCAGAAGAATTTGCAGCTTTTCGGTGATTTCCCCGGCGTCTTTCTTTTTCCGGGAAAGCTCAAGCCAGTATGTGGCTGCCGTTGCTGCCGTTGCAGGCATATTCCGGTGTTTTGAGAAAATCATATCGGTCACATTCTTGATAATATCGGCTTTTTTCTCCTTGTCGGCTTTGGCGAGGACTTTTTTTACCGCTTCTGACATGTAATAGTCCGAGATGACGCCGGCATTCCGGAGTAGAGTTTTTTCTGCCGAGGCCAGATCTTTTTTCGCTGATGTCCGTATATCATTGTATATGCGCAGTTCCTTGAGTCCGTTGTGGTCTGGTAGCTGCCGGATGCAATAACTGTTGAGCTTGTCTATGAGGTGTTCGTTTTTGTCGTTAAGCAGGAGGTTATAGAGTTCTTCCATGACCTGTTGAAATTCTTCAGAAGGAAGCGCATCGAGGTGTTCGGAGACAGAATCGAGTACTCCATGGAATCTACCGGCAGCAATAAGCGCTTCATTTCTCTGGATGGCTGCCTCCATTTTCAAGTGGGCAGGAAGATCAGATTGAACAAGGGCGCCAGACCATTCTGCAAGTTCCAGTCTTTTGCCGTTTTTTTTCATGTGGCCGGCAATGGTGCCGAAGGCTGAAAATGCTGCATGAGGAGATTGCCTGATAGATGCGATGTACCAGCTTTTTGCCTCTTTCGCCATGCCGTCTTCCAGCATTGTTTCCAGTAGGGACTTAAGCGGACTTTTCTTTTTGCAGCATTCTGTGTCGGCGGAAGCGCAGTAGCCGGAGCTATGTGGGGTTTTTTGGTCCGGCCCTTTGGATGCCAGCCTTTTCCCTGTTACGGTTACGCAGGCCCTGTTGCCTTGCTTGATGCCGGCGGTTGCATAATCTTGGCTCTTGCATGAGCAACAAAGGAATGATATAGCAAGCAATGTTGTAAGAATAATTGCCTTCACTGGTTTCCTCCTGTTTTTGTATCTCAAAAAACTGAGCTTTTATAAAGATACATGGATTGAGGCAAGGAAATCAATAAAGAATCATACATGCCGGCAGTAGATTTTTTATTTATAAGACAGGCTGGAATAACAGTTGGTTTTCAAGCAATGCGGGTTAAGGCGGCCGTATTAAGTGTCGGCATGCTATAAGGAAGACAGGGTGATTTCATGGATAGAAACGAGATTTTCAAATATCATCTGGGCGGCAAGATAGGGGTGAGGTTGACCAAAGAGCTTTCTTCTCTGGTAGATTTGTGCATGGCATATACTCCGGGGGTAGCCGAGCCTGTAAGAGCGATTTATTCTGACCCTGATTCGGCCGGAATTTATACTGCAAAGGCAAACACTGTTGCTGTTGTCAGCGACGGGACTGCGATTCTGGGGTTGGGGAACCTGGGCGCTTTGCCAAGCATTCCGGTAATGGAAGGCAAAGCTGCTCTTTTCAAGGTTTTTGGCGACGTCGATGCGTGGCCTGTGCCGCTTGCGAATTGCTCAGGCAAAGACGGAAGGACTGATCCGGGCAAGCTGGTGGAATACGTGTGCGCCCTGGCTCCCATGTACGGTGGGATAAACCTCGAAGATATTGCCGCTCCCGCCTGCTTTGAGGTGGAGGACCGTTTGGACGAGCTTCTGGATATTCCTGTATTTCATGATGACCAATGGGGAACAGCGGTTATCACCCTGGCCGGGGTGATGAATTACTGCCGTCTCAGTGAGCGCAGTATGGATGAATTGAGGGTGGTGATAAACGGGGCAGGGGCAGCCGGGATTCGCATTGCCGAGATGCTTAAGGCTGCCGGCGCCGGCGATGTAACAATATGTGATTCCCGCGGGGTTGTTCACTCAGGGCGGAATGATCTTTCGCCGAAGAAAAAAGAACACGCAGTTCAGAAAGACGCGGGCGGCATTGAAGAGGTAATGACAGGAGCGCATGTTTTTATTGGTGTATCCGTAGGCAATTGTATTCCTTCTTCGGCTGTTTCTGAAATGGCTTCATTTCCGGCTATTTTTGCCATGGCTAATCCGGAGCCTGAAATCATGCCCGAGGCTGTTGCAGAGACAATGGGGTCACAGCCTTACGTCATGGCTACCGGCCGCTCGGACTATCCAAACCAGGTTAACAATGTTCTTGGTTTCCCTTTTCTTTTCAGGGGCGCGCTGGATACAGGGGCTCGGACGATAAATATGAGCATGAAAGTTGCCGCTGCTGAGGCGCTTGCAAAAGTTGCGCACCTGCCGGTTAACGGGCATGTTCAATCTTTATATCCGGATATTGAATTGGGGTTTGGCCCCGGCTATGTGATTCCAAAGCCTTTTGATCCCAGGCTGATTGTTGAAGTATCCGCAGCAGTGGCGGAAGCATCGGTCAAATCGGGCGTAAGTCGCAAGGATCCGGGTCAGGGTTATCGGGAAGCTTTGAAAAGAAGGAAATAGAAGACAGGTGAAACTGGATTTAACCCGCATATCTCACAAAATGCCTGCTGCTAGCCTGATCTATTTATAAAAATCTATTACGAGTGTTCATGTTACTTCATTTCAACGACTTTGCTGGCCAGCCGATCTTGACGTATGTTCATACGCCTTCACCCGGCTATCTGCGCAAAGCCATTGATCTAAAGCAACCTGCGCACTCTCATTACGAAGTTGATGAATAGATCAGGGCTAGCGCGGATAGCGCCACTGCGAGGGCACGAATTGGCAAAACGCCGGATTGCAGTCAGCAATTCTCATTATGGCCTCTTTCCGCCAAAACCTATTTGTATAACGATGTGCGTAGTAGCGCGGGCTTCACCGAAGCCCAGCGCTCTTGGGGCCTCGGCTTCGGTGAAGCCGGGCCTACTCGCGCGTGGCTGCAATATCGTGCCGGAACTCTGGCCACGCCAGACGTGGCAAAATGGCCATAATGAGAATTGCCGGATTGTAGTATGTCTAACTTGACAGTTTGAAGATATTGTGGTTTTATGTGTGGTCTTTTAACAAGAAGGGTAACTTACTATGGGACAGCAACACAGGGTAACAAGGAAGAGGAAGCGGCGCAAACAGAAGCAGAAACGCAGGAAAGCTGCTGCTTCAAGCAAGTGAGCGGAGTATATAGCTGGAACAGTTGAGGCGCTTGCCAGGTTCTTGTTGTTTCTTTTTGGAATACGGGGAATCTCCCATTTGTAAGTGTGATCAGGGCGCGATGGCCGAGTGGTTAGGCACGGGTCTGCAAAACCTGCTACACCGGTTCGATTCCGGTTCGCGCCTCCAGCTGTCAGTGCTTTTTCTTGTAGAGTTTACAGACATAATCGCATACCTCGCGCAAAGAGAGTTGGTCTGTGTCAATGCTTTCTGGAATTGAACTGTATAGTTCATTTCTATCGCTGAGAATTTTTTTGATTTTTTTCATCTTGTTTCCTGCAAGAAGGGGACGGTTGGTATCTGTTTCTACTCGTCTTAGTATTGTCTCCGGGCTTGCCTTGAGACATATTACCAGCCCGGACTCTGAAAAATCCCTTATGTTCAGGGGATTTAGAACTATTCCTCCGCCGGTGGCGATAACCATGCCTGATTCTCCTGAAAGCTCCACACAGAGTTGACGTTCGAGTTGTCTGAACCTTTCTTCTCCGTCCTGTGCGAAGATCTCGGGTATTGACTTGCCATTTTTTTTAACAATGGCCTCGTCCATGTCAACGAAGGTCATATCAAGATCGGTTGCCAGCATTTTGCCAACGGCTGTTTTGCCGGTTCCCATGAAGCCGACAAGAACTATATTGGGTCTATTTTTCATGGCGTGATTGTGGGAATCATGCGCTGTTCTGTCAATAGCGATATGATCGTTGCTAATAATCTCCGCATAGACTATATATGTAGGCTTAGATATGAGTAAGTATTTAGTTATAGCTGTTATTCTTGTCCTGTCCGCTGCTCCCGTTGCAGGGATAGGCCCGCACGAGGTGGTTGTTCTTGTCAATGCGGGCTCGTCGGATTCTGTGGAAGTGGCAAAAAAGTATTGCCGGATGCGCGACATTCCCGCCAATAATGTTGTGCGCCTCAACCTGCCCGAGGGCATGGGAACAAAAAAGAGTATGATATCCCGTGAGGCTTTTACCAGGCACATATGGGCTCCAGCCCGCCGGAAAATCAAAAAGAAAGGCATAGGCGACACGGCTGTGGCCTGGATATATTCCGTAGATTTCCCGACCAAAATCGGAACGCAGATTCAAATGTCGCTTCATGGGCTGACCTTCACTCGCAACAGGGTGCCTTCTGATGTTGAGATCAAGGAGGGCCGCTACGAATCTCCGCTGTTCGCGGGATTGAAAAGAGCGCCGGGAAAAGCATACAGATCACAGACTTTTGACGTTTATCGCGAGTGGCTGGGCGACTCCATGCCTTTGCCGGTCATGTCCCTGGGTTATACCGGAGAGCGTGGCAGTACAAAAGCCGCTGTCCTGGATTGTCTGGACAGGGGCAGGGAGTCTGATTACACATCGCCTTCGGGAACAGTTTATTTTGTCAAACAGGATGATATCCGTTCCAAATGTCGACACTGGCAGTTCGGGCCTGTTGCTGATGAGCTTCGAGGCCTTGGCGTTAAAGCCAGGATAACACACAGTTTTCCTTCAGGGGCGGAGGATGTAATCGGCCTTATGATAGGCAAAGCAAATGTTGACCCAGGTAATATAACCGCCTATAGACCAGGCTGCATGGCCGAACATCTTACCAGCGCTGCGGGCATATTTTCGGGAGCAGGTCAGACAAAGCTTACTGAATGGATAGATGCAGGAGCAACAGCATCGGCGGGCACTGTGACCGAACCGTATTCCATATGGAGGAAATTTCCGGCAGCCCGATTCTTCGTCCATTATGCTGCCGGCTGTACTGTGATAGAGAGCCTTTATCAGTCGATTTTTTCGCCGCTGCAGATAATGCTTGTCGGCGATCCCCTGGCCAGTCCGTGGTCGACCAGAGGACGCATCAAGTTTGAAGGGCTGCCTGAAGACGAGGCCGCCGGGTTATTAGAAATAAAAAGCGCAGCGTCTGATGAAGATGATTCCCATTATGGCCGATACCTTTACCTGTTGGACGGCAGGCCGATCGGAAGCGGCCGGGAGTTCAGCTTTGACACCAGGAAAGTAAAAGATGGTTTTTACAAGTTGCGCATAGTCGCATATCGAACTGGTTTGATCCGCAACCAGGTATATGTTATTGAATCCCTTAGGATTAAGAACAGGTAAGATCGTGTTGAGAAGATGCTTTTTTTTTGATCGCGACGGTATTGTCAACAAGTCGCCAGGCGCGGGTTATGTTGAAAGGTGGGAGGATTTCCGTATCGAACCTGCATTTCCTCCCGTGTTGAAGCAGGCGCTGGAAGCTGGATACGAGGCGGTAATTGTTACAAATCAGCGGGGCGTTGCCCTGGGCAGAGTCAGTATTAAAGAATTGGAAAGAATCCATAAAGAGTTGAAATCTTTGCTTATGCGGCGTTATGCTTTAAGGATTCTGGATATAGAGTATTGCCCGCACGATAATAACCAGTGCGATTGCAGAAAGCCGCAGCCTGGAATGTTCGAGCGGGCTGCTTCTAGACACGGCATTGACCTTCCGGGATCGTGGACGGTTGGCGATAGTCCCAGGGACGTGGAGGCAGGTAGGCGAGCGGGTTGTGGAAAGACAGTGCTGGTTTCTTCGGCCTCAAAGTCTCAATACGCAGACTTCATAGTGCCTGACATGGAGGCATTGCGGAAGTTGCTTGCAATAGAATTAACGAGCGATCTTGATTGACGCTTACAGGAAAGAAAGGGTTTTAATGAGTGTTTCGCTTGTCACCGGAGGCGCAGGCTTTATCGGATCGCACCTGTGCGATCTTCTTCTGGCTGAAGGCCATATGGTTATATGTATGGACAATCTGATTACGGGAAATGTTGCCAATATAGAACAGTTTGCCGGCAACGAGAATTTCCGGTTTATCAAGCAGGACGTCACTGAATACATTTTTCTGCCCGGGGAGATTGATTTTATTTTCCACTTTGCCTCGCCGGCAAGCCCTGTGGATTACCTGGATCTGCCCATCCAGACCCTTAAAGTGGGAGCCCTCGGAACGCACAAGGCCCTTGGCCTTGCCCGCGCAAAAAAGGCCAGGTTCATTCTTGCGTCTACGTCCGAAGTTTACGGCGACCCGGAAGAACATCCCCAGAAGGAGAGCTACTGGGGCAATGTCAACCCGGTGGGGCCGAGAGGAGTCTATGATGAAGCCAAACGATTTGCCGAAGCAATGACCGTGGCTTACCGAATGGTTCACGGCGTAGATACGAAGATTGTCAGGATATTCAACACATACGGTCCCCGGATGAGAGTCAAAGACGGAAGGGTTGTGCCCGCGTTTATGAGTCAGGCCTTGAACGGGAAACCGTTGACAGTATTTGGTGACGGGAGCCAGACAAGAAGTTTTTGTTACGTGTCTGACTTGATAGACGGCATTTACAAGCTTGCCTTGAGCGGTATATCAGGGCCGGTCAATATTGGCAACCCAAGGGAGATGAGCATGCTTGATCTTGCTGCCCTTGTTACCAGGCTGACCGGTAGCGAATCTGAAATTGTGTTCAAGGAATTGCCCGTTGATGACCCGAAGGTCAGGCGTCCGGACATAACCATGGCAAGGAAAGAACTGGGATGGGAGCCCTCCATAATGCCCGAAGACGGCTTGCGGCTTACCATGGAGTATTTCAAGTCTGTTGTCGGGAAAGACGCATTTTGACGACAGAGGGATTGGCGGAGGAGTTAAAATGGAATTGAGATATAGAAACGCCGAGGGTTCGAACGAGATCATTCAGCTTTCAGGAAACGAAGTGACAATCGGACGGTCTCCGGAAGCAGATATCGTTATACGCGACGAGAAAGTTTCGAGGATCCATGCATCGGTAATTCTCTGGGCCGGTGATTTTGTTATAAAGGATCTTGGTTCGCGTAACGGTACGCTTGTAAACGGCAAGATGATAGATGTTGCAGTCTTGAAGCCGGGAGACTCTATCAAAGTAGGACCCCGAAGCATTGATTTTGTGGAAGGCGGTCCGCGTGCGCCTGACACTATTATCCGGAGCATTGAAGAAGAAATGCGCGAAGGCAAGGGCTACAGGACGATCATGAAAGAGATTGTTGATGATTACGAGTAGCCCGGCCGGGTATTCTGTACTCTAACCCGCGAACATCACGGCTTTCACCCGTGTCTAAAGTGGATTATTCGCGCCCTGTACGAATAATCCAGGCTAATCTGCCTGGTGTGTCAATGAATCTTCGTCCGGATCCGGCTCGAATGTTGCCGCAGAAACAAGCTTGTCTCCTTCTTTAAGGTTGATCAGCCGGACCCCCTGGGTGGCTCGTCCTATCATGCTTACGTCGCTTGCCTCTATTCGGATCATTTTACCCTGTGCGGTGATAAGCATAAGCGCGTCGGATTCCAATACTGTGTGAGCGCCCACCACCGGGCCGTTCTTTTCGGAAAGTTTGACGGATATGATGCCTTTGCCGCCTCTTTTCTGCAGCCGGTATTGATCAAAATTGGTGCGCTTGCCATAACCTTTTTCTGTGCAAACCAGGAAGGCGGCTTTCTGATTCACTATTTCGATAGTTTTGACCATGTCTGTTTCACTCAGGGTAATTCCTTTTACTCCCCTGGTGGGTCTACCCATATCGCGCAATTCTGATTCCCGGAACCGGACGCTCATGCCCCGCACTGTGGCGAGCATTATTTCATCGCTCCCGCCAGTCAGCTTAACGCCTATAAGTTCGTCATTGTCATCTATGCGTATGCCGATGACCCCGTCTTTGCGCGGATGCTTGAAGGCCGAAAGGTTGGTTTTTTTAACAATGCCGTTTCTTGTTGCCATTACAAGGTGTTTCTGGTGGGAAAAATCCTTCACCCTTATGAGAGATGCAATAGAATCAACACCCTGGACGTTGAGCAGATTCACAATGGCTTTGCCCCTTGCGACACGGCTTGCTTCTGGGACTTCGTAGACTTTTTCCCAGTACACCTTGCCTTTGGCTGTGAAAAACAGGATGTAATCGTGCGTGTTGGCGGAAAAGACGTGTTGAACGAAGTCCTCTTCCCGCATTGTCATTCCGGCAACTCCTCTTCCTCCGCGTCTCTGCGACTTATATGTTTCGGTCGGGACGCGTTTGATATAGCCGGAGTGGCTTACAGTTATAATGCAACCGCGGTTTGCGATGAGGTCTTCCATGTTGATTTCGCCTTCGTCGGGAGCTATGTCCGTGCGTCGTGCGTCGCCGTAGGCGCTTTTTATCTCGGTGAGTTCATTTTTTACAACTTCAAAGAGTTTTGCTTCGCTGGACAGCAGGTCTTTGAGGTATGTGATGTATTTGATCAGTTCAAGATATTCTTCTTCCAGTTTTTCGCGTTCAAGACCTGTGAGCTGATAAAGACGCATATCAAGAATTGCTTTAGCCTGGATTTCGGAGAGGTTAAACTTTTTCATGAGGTTTAACCGGGCTTCATCCCTGGATCTGGCGGCCTTGATGGTCTTTACAACTTCATCAAGATTATCCAGGGCAATTTTCAGCCCTTCCAGGACATGGGCTCTTGCTTCCGCCTTTCGCAGTTCGTATTCAGAGCGTCTCCGGATAACTTCCAGCCGGTGCGCGAGATAACTATGCAGTATCTCCTTGAGGTTCATTGTGCGCGGACGCCCGTCGTCCAGCGCAAGCAGGATTGCTCCAAAAGTGGTCTCGAGTTGTGTCAGTTTGTAGATCTTGTTAAGGATTACTTTGGCGACCACGGCTTTTTTCAACTCTATTCTAACCCGGATACCTTCCTTGTTTGATTCGTCGCGGATATCGGAGATGCCCTCTATGGTTTTATCATGTACCAGCCTGGCAATACTTTCGATAAGCTTTGCTTTGTTTACCGTGTAAGGAAGTTCGGAAATTATTATGATTTCCTTGCCGCCCTTGGTCTCTTCAATAAATGCCCGCCCCCGGACTTTCATCTGTCCTCTTCCGGTGGTGTACATTTCTTCGATTGGCTTAATCCCGCATATCATACCGCCCGTAGGGAAATCTGGCCCCTTGACAAACTGCATCAGGTCCTTTGCGGTTGCCCGCGGATTTTCAATGAGGTGGATCAGGGCATCGATAACCTCGGTCATATTATGCGGCGGAATATTGGTTGCCATACCTACGGCTATTCCCGTAGATCCGTTGATCAACAGGTTAGGGAAGCGCGCTGGCAGAACCAGCGGCTGTTCAAGAGACTCGTCATAATTCGGTCCGAATTCGACTGTCTCCTTGTCGATGTCGGCCAGAAGTTCTTCGGCCAGGCGGTCCATTCTTACTTCGGTATATCTCATTGCCGCGGGGGGATCTCCGTCGATAGAGCCGAAATTGCCCTGCCCGTCGACCAGGGGATACCGCATTGAGAACGGCTGAGCCATTCGCACCATGGTGTCATAGACAGCCACGTCCCCGTGAGGGTGGTACTTACCTATGACATCTCCCACTATCCTGGCTGACTTTCTGTAGGGCCGATTGTGCATGTTGCCCTGTTCCCGCATGGCAAAAAGCACTCTGCGATGGACTGGTTTCAATCCGTCACGCACATCCGGCAGCGCCCTGCCCACGATTACACTCATAGAGTAATCGATATAAGAGGAGCGCATTTCCTCGTCTATACCGGTTTTATCAATTCTTTCAAGAGGTTCTTCTCCGTTCATAAATCCAGTTAACCTTTCTATATGTCAGTATCTGAAGGCTGGTTGGCTTTAGCTAGACATCCAGAGTTCTAACGTTTAAAGCATTTTCCTCGATAAATTGTCTTCTGGGCGCCACCTCGGTGCCCATCAGGGTTGTAAAGATCTCGTCCGCCCTGACGGCGTCTTCAAGGACAATCTGAAGCAGTTTTCTCCTGGAAGGATCCATTGTTGTTTCGTATAGCTGGTCTGGGTTCATCTCGCCAAGACCTTTGTATCTCTGGATGCTGAGCCCTTTTTTGCCCATTTCTGTAACTGTTGCCAGCATTTCCGGCAGGGAATAGACGGGCACACTTTCCTTCCCGTTTTTGATGGAGCACATTGGCTCGGCTGACGGCTCGAGCTGGTTAAGACTGAAGCCCTTTTTCTCCAATGTTGTGACGTGTTTAAAGAGAGACGGCGCGGCATAGATTTCCTCCGAGCGGATTACGGGGTCTTCTTCTGTTCGATCGTCTGATTCGTCACTGAAAATCTCGAGTTGTTTTCCTATCTGTTTTTCCAGTTCCTCTGCCAGTTTCTTGAGTTCTGTGTCGTTCAAGACGTAGTAAACATTGGATTGATCGCCGTCATCCACCGTGACGCGGTATTTCGGGAACCTGCCTGTTTCGGGATCTCTCTTTGATAGATATTCATCCAGATTAATGCCTTTTCGGGCCAGGCGGTTTGTAAGGCTTTCCAGTCTGGTAAGCACAGACAGTATGTTTACCAGCTCCTTGCCCTTGAAGATTTTGTCATTCTGGTACTCAAGAGAGAGATTACTTGTTCCCAGTTCAAGGAGACGCTGGGTGAGGTGCTCTTCTGTGTCAATATATTCTTCTTGTCTTCTCCTGCTCACCTTGTAGAGAGGCGGTTGTGCCAGGTATACGTTGCCGCGTTTAATCAGTTCGGGCATCTGCCGATAGAAGAAAGTCAGCAGCAGTGTTCTGATATGTGCTCCGTCGACATCCGCGTCTGTCATTATGATAATTTTGTGGTATCGCAGCTTGCTGATATCAAAATCTTCGTCTCCGATCCCTGCGCCGATGGCGGTTATAAGGGTCCGGATCTCGTTATTGCTCAAAATTTTATCCAGTCTGGCCTTTTCCACGTTAAGAACTTTGCCTCTGAGGGGCAGTATTGCCTGGAATTCGCGGTTACGGCCCTGTTTTGCGGAACCTCCGGCGCTATCCCCTTCCACTACGTAGAGTTCGCATTTTTCCGGGCTGCGTTCCGAACAGTCTGCCAGTTTTCCGGGCAGCGCGGCGCTGTCCAGGGCGCCCTTTCGCCTGGTCAGGTCGCGCGCCTTTCTTGCCGCCATTCTGGCCCTTGCGGCGACTATTGCTTTGTCTATTACACGCTTTGCCACAGACGGGTGTTCCTCGACATATGTGCTCAGGCCATCATTGACTATGGATTCAACTATGCCCTGGACTTCGCTGTTGCCGAGTTTCGTTTTTGTCTGGCCCTCGAACTGGGGCTTGGGAACTTTAACGCTTACAATTGCGGTTAGTCCCTCCCTGATATCTTCGCCGGACATGGATTCCTTGTCTTCCTTTATCAATTTATTTGCCCGCGCATAGGCGTTAATAGTTCGCGTAAGGGAAGAGCGGAAGCCGCTCAGGTGGGTTCCGCCTTCAATAGTGTTGATGTTGTTGGCAAAACACATTATATTGTCGGAATAAGCGTCGGTATACTGCATTGCAATTTCTACCGCAACGTCGTCGCGTTCCTTTTCGAAGTATATCACCTGGGGATGTAACGCATTTTTTGTGCGGTTTATGTGGCGGATAAACTCCGCAATGCCTCCTGAATACTGGAACAACTCTTCATGGTGGGGATCTTCGCGAATGAATTTGATTTCCACCCCTTTATTGAGAAAGGCGAGTTCGCGAAGACGAGTAGTCAGAGTTTCCCAGTCGAATTCGGTGATAGAAAAAATTTCCGGATCTGGGGAAAAGGTGATTTTCGTTCCGGTGCTCTTTGCCTTGCCCAGAGTGACCAGCTTTGAGACCGGATGTCCCTGTTCGAAACGCTGGTGGTAGACTTTTCCGTCGCGCCGTATCTCCACTTCGAGCCATTCGCTGAGCGCATTGACGCAGGAAACGCCTACACCGTGCAGACCGCCTGAAACCTTGTAGCTCTCATTGTCAAACTTGCCCCCGGCGTGCAGCGTTGTAAGCACAACCTCTACTGCGGGTTTTTTCTCAGTGGCATGTTCATCAACAGGAATCCCGCGCCCGTTGTCCGAAATCGATACCGATCCGTCGGCATTAAGCTTAACGCTGATGCGCGAACAGTATCCGGCAAGAGCTTCGTCTATGCTGTTGTCCACTACTTCATAAACGCAGTGATGCAGCCCCCTGGAAGCCGTATCTCCAATGTACATGGCCGGGCGCATTCGCACCGCTTCAATGCCCTCTAGCACGGTTATTCTGGTGGCGTCGTATTTCGGTCCTTCTTTATTCGTAGGCATAACTTCTCTTTCTCCCTATTAAATATTTAGTAAAGCAGAAAACTGCCTGGTTTGCAACCTGACAATAGGGAAAGGCTCGAAAAAAGTGCGCGCATGATTACGAGCCACAATGACCCCTGCTAATCAGTCAGGTGCAGGCAACCCAGGGACATACTGCAATCTGGCGTTTTGCCACTTCGTGCCCTCGCAGCAGGAATTCTGTGAGATATGCGGGCTGAGCGCTTGTGTTCCAGCCCCTGCGCGGTTTGACAAACTCATGTTTACGTGGTAGGAGTTTGAGCCTGATGGCAACTCGCCGTTGATTTCCGCAGGAGTTGAAAGTGAGAAATGCCAACAAGGCAACTATGACGCGGCGGAAAAATTAAAAAAATATGGGAGGACGGATGTACAACGCATCGGATTTGAGAAAAGGTTTGAAGATAGAAATTGAGGGCGTGCCTTATGAAATCACTGAATTCAATTTCATGAAGCCAGGCAAGGGGCAGGCTGTCTACAGTTGCAAGCTTAAGAATATGATTACCGGCTCTACTCTAAGCAAGAATTACAGGTCGAATGACAAAATGGATGAACCGGCGCTGGAGGAAAAAACCCTGACATATTCCTATATGGACAATGACAGGTTTGTTTTTCTGGATGAGAATTATGAACAGGTTCCCATTAATGCCGAAACGCTTGGAGATAAGCGTTATTTCCTCCTGGAAGACATCGAGGTGGAAGTGGTTTTTCATAATGGAAGTCCGATAGAAGTTCGATTGCCGAATTTTGTGGAGAAGGAGATTGTGCATACTGACCCGGGAGTGAAGGGCAATACGGCTACCAATGTAACCAAGGCGGCGCAGATCGATGGCGGATATGAGATACAGGTTCCGCTTTTTGTAAATGAAGGCGATATTGCAAGGATTGACACCCGGACAGGCGAGTATGTCGACAGAGTCAGGCGTTAACGTGGATGCATCCGAGCCTGTCGGGCGCCTGGAAATGTGCGATGACGGAACAGGTGTTGAGCGATTGCGCGCGGCCAGGGTCTGCCTTGAGCGCCGTTCAAGGCTTATATCCGGCATTCGTCGGTTTTTCAGCGGACGGGAGTTTGTTGAGGTTGAAACTCCGGTCCTGACCAGAACCCCGGCGCTGGAAACGCATATAGATGCCGAAAGTGCAGGCAATGGGTACTTGAGGACATCTCCGGAACTCTTCATGAAGAGACTGCTGGCTGCAGGATACGAGCGAATCTTTGAAATCGGTCCGTGCTTCAGAAACGGAGAATACGGTCCCCTTCATAATTCTGAATACACCATGCTGGAGTGGTACCGGACGCCGGCCACGTACCGTGATATGATGGAAGAATGCCGTGACCTTATATGTTCGCTGTTTCCGGCGGAGGGGGATGAGGAGAGTATTCTCTTTCGTGGACAAACTGTAGATTTGACTGGGCAGTGGCATGTTATGACCATCAGCGAAGCATTCATGTGTTTTGCCGGCTGGGATCCGGTTCAGAATTATGACGCCGACCGGTTTAACCTGGATTTAATTCAAAAGGTGGAGCCGTCTTTACCCCGCGACAGGCCGGTTTTTCTTATTGATTATCCGTCCGCGGAGGCCGCTCTTGCAAAGCTCAAGGAAGACGACAGACTTGTGGCCGAAAGATGGGAGCTTTACCTTGGTGGCATTGAGGTAGCCAATGCGTTTACGGAATTGGATGACCACGACGAGCAAATCCGGCGGTTCCAGTCTGCGGCAGAAGCCAGGGATCGGCTTGGAAAGGATGTTTATCCTGTCGACAAACGTTTTATTGATTGCCTGAAGAACGATTTCCCTCGAGCGGGCGGCGTGGCGCTTGGTGTTGACCGGCTTGTGATGCTTTTCTGCGGAGTCGACGACATACACAGAGTCAGGGCTTTCGATCTATTGCGTTGAGTCTTTATGTTGGGGGTTTTTCTGTACGGCCGGTTCTTTGTGGGCTATTCTGCCGCAGGGTCGTTGGAACGGACGCAGATGGGTGGCCGATCTAAGTTGAAAGCAAGGAGTATTATAATGAAAGCTGCCGGAACTGCACTGATTATTCTCACCATTATGTCGCTTATGACTGCACCTGCACGGGCCGGATGGTGGCAGGTTGAGCAGCATTGTCAGATTCTTGATGTGCCCTCTGAGCCTGTCTATAAGGTTTCCTGTGCTGTTATTCCGGAAAGTAGCTTTGATGATTATGGCGACAGCGCAAGCATGGAGATAGAGGGTTTGTGGAAGCTGCCTTATCTTCGCGATATTTTGTGGGGCGATATAGACAGCAGGCTTGTAATTGACTCGGTTTATTTTGTTAAGAGGACTGCGCTTGACCTGCCGCACCAGGCAATGGGGATTTATCTGGATAGCGGATGGACAGTCAGGATGATCGACGGAACTTCGTGGCAGGCGCGAGTCCGGCCGGGAATTTTTTCGGATATGACCGGGATAGGAAGCGGGGATTTGTTTATGCCTTTTTCGCTTGCTTTCATAAAGTCTTTCAACCAGGACTTGTCCGCCATGCTGGGAGTTGAAGTGCGCCCCGGTTTTGAAAGGGCTTTGATGCCGCAAGCGGGGATCGAATGGGAGTTTGGCGGATCAGCCAGGCTTGAGGCCGGGGTTCCGGAGAGCAGGCTGGAATACTTTCTTTCTTCCCGCTGGACCACGCACCTTGGCCTTGAATGGCGGAACAGGTCGTTTCGAATACATGAAGACGTGTCTGGCGACCCTGACATGTTGACCCTGGACGACTTTGCAGGCTGGTGGGGATTGACTTACAGGGTCTCTGATGAGATGCATCTGTTTGCAGATTATGGATGGTTGTTCGGTCGTTCTGTCGAGTTTTCCGGCCATGAAACCGGCGCGGAAAGCGATGTTGATATCAGCAGCACAGCATTTGCCAGGATAGCGCTTGGCGGTCCGTTCTAACCCGCATATCTCACACTCCTCCGGCATAAACGTTCCATAGCACAGCCATTGCAGGCCAAAACC
>CAYYVQ010000028.1:0-31396 GCA_964475205.1 uncultured Victivallales bacterium
CTGAACCGTTTCTGCTTGAAAAAGTGTGATCAATGCGGGCTAAATACGAAGTCGGGATGCGCCCGCAAAAATCAAACAGCCGCAGGCATCCTTATGACTTGCAGAAACCATGCCTGCTTTAGTATATAGTTGTGACGCTAGGGGGAAAATATGGAATCTAACACTGAACCAATGGAAATTACAGGAAACCGCGAACGCTTCTTCAGGAGACTTGACTGGGGCGCATTCTGGACAGCTTGTATAATATCATTCGTTGTATACGTCTATACCCTTGCGCCTACAGTGACCATGGAAGACTCCGGCGAGCTTGCAGTAGCATCAGATTATCTTGGAGTGCCGCATCCTCCGGGATATCCTATATGGACAGTGATAACCTGGCTGTTTACCAGGATTTTCTCTTTTGTAACATTCCGCGGACAGCCCAATCCGGCATGGGGAGTCAACATGGCTTCCGCCGTCTTCGGGGCCCTTGCTGCCGGAATGAGCGCTTTGCTTATTTCCCGTTCCGGTTCTCATATGCTCCGCAGCACCAGGCGAACTTCTTATCCTCTTAAGCCGGAAACTGAAAACATGATCTGCTGGATATCCAGTGTTGCAGCAAGCCTCCTGTTTGCTTTCAGCCCCGTGATGTGGTCTCAGTCCGTGATTGCAGAAGTATACAGCCTGAATGCATTCTTTTTGATTCTGGTATTTCTTCTTACTTATAAATGGCTGTGCCAGCCGAGCGACCACCTGCTTTACGCAACAGCCTTTATTTTCGGGCTCGGTCTCACAAACTACCAGGTGCTCCTGCTGGCCGCCCTACCTCTTTTCTTTGCGGTTTTCCTCAAGGATCTCGACCTGTTCAGGGATTTTCTGATTACCGGGTCGGTATACATTATAGTGCTTGGAATGATAAAATTCGGCTATCTGCCACCAATACCGCACCCTGCGCATCAGCACTTCATCATTTACCTGCTCATGAACTTTATAGTGTTAATGTTTGCCTTCTTCCTGCTGCCAAGGGGCAAAACGGTGGCAATAACCTTCCTTCTTCTTGAACTTGGAGTTGCATTCTACGGCATTATGCCTCTGCTTTCGGATCTCAGGAATCCCCCCATGAACTGGGGATATCCACGCACATGGCGCGGCTTTAAACACGCAATATCACGCGGACAGTACGAACAAATCCAACCAGTCTCGCCCGTAGAAATGCTGTCTCCAAAATTTTTCGACCAGATAGGCGGGTATTTCACAGATTTGCGCAAACAATTCACTCTTCCGGTCGCAGTGCTGGGGTTCCTGCCCTTTACCATGTGGGATATAAAGCTCGGCAAACGCCGTTACAAGGCCTTCTATCCAGCTATCTTCCTTTGCCTTGCGGCTGCGGCCCTTGCGCTGCTGGAAGAAGTTTTCTTTCGGCATGCAACACTGGCCAGCGGATATAAGCCGCTGCTTACCATTGTCCTTGTCTTTGCCGCAGTCGGTGTAATAACAATATTCGTCAACATGGGCAAGGAGCTGATTGAAAGGCTCAAGCTTAAATCTGAATCAAGTATCTCGGAAAGAATTCTTGCTGTCCTGGCTCTTGCCGCCGTGGCGCTCGTATATCTGGGTTTCGCATACATGGTATTCCTGAAAATCCAGGCCGTATGCGAACCCCTTGCCGACGAAACGGCAAAACTCAGCGGAGAACAATACCGGGAAATTCTTCTCACAACCGTCGGCTTCGTGTTGCTGGTTTTCCTTCCACCCGCGCTGGTGGCTGCCATTGCATGGTTGAATACCGGATCATTCGAACTTGATATGACCTTGGACGGCAACAATCAGAAATGGATTATAGCTATACTGCTTGGATTCCTTTCGTTGAGCGTCATACTGATAATCCTGGCCGATCCCACTGGCGATATACAGGATAGCTTTATACAGCGTGTAAAGTTTATATCTTCACACGCACTTTACGCATTCTGGATCGGATACGGGATTATTTTCGGCCTGGCCTTTGTCGACAGGCTTTTCAAGGGCGACAAAACCGTCAAATTTCTCACCATTGGCTTTGCCGGCATGCTTTCATTGATCCCCATTCACCAGAACTACACAAATACCGAACTGGTCAGGCGCGTGGGCGGAGCTGAACAGGACGGACACGATTTCGGATGGCAATTCGGCAACTACCAGCTTCGCGGAGCAGAAGCTATAATTGAAGAACTTGACCCTGAGGATGAGCCGCCGCCAAACCCTTCATATCCAGCTTCAATGACAACCAACGCTGTATTTTTTGGAGGAACTGATCCGGGGCGTTTTGTTCCGACCTATATGATTTATTCAGCCCGGGTGCGCGAAGATGTGTATCTTATCACGCAAAATGCTCTTGCTGATAACACTTATCTTAACGTGATGCGCGATCTCTACGGAGACCAGATATGGATACCTTCCGAAACAGACAGCGCCATGGCGTTTAACAAATTCGTGCAGGATGTTCAGACCGGACGCCGCCACGCAAATGCGGGCATAACTTTCGTTGGAGGAAAGGTCCAGATAACCGGAGCGCTAGGTGTAATGCAGATCAACGCAATGCTTGCCGAACAGATTTTCGAGCACAATAACTTCCGGCACAATTTCTATGTTGAGGAAAGCTACGTCATGGAATGGATGTATCCATACATGGAACCTCACGGTCTTATACTCAAAGTCAACAACAACAGGATTCCCGGCATCCCGAATAGAACCGCCACAAATGACATGGACTTCTGGGACTGGTACACCAAGCGGCTTGTGTCCAATGTTAAATTCAGACGCGATGTTGTCGCGAGAAAAAGCTTTTCCAAGCTTCGCAGCGCAATCGCAGGCCTTTATTCGCACAGCAATTCGCCCAGACCGGAAAGCGCGGAACAGGCTTTCCACGAAGCCCGCGCCTTGTACCCGCTGAGTCCGGAGGCGAACTTCCGCCTTGCCCAGGAAGTATACTGGCCGCAAATGAGACTTGACGACGCCCATGACCTGATGCAGGAATTCAGCGGAAAAGACCCTCAAAACACAAAGGCAGAAGAATTTGTCAGACGAATCAGACACAGCCGCGAAATCACAAAACAGATACGGAAACTTCGCGAAGAACTCGGCGACTCCCCTGCAATTGACAAGAATATAAACAAGATGTTCAACCTGGCGAGTCTGTACCTGAGGGGAAATTTCATGAATCAGTTCATGCAACTGATGAATCAGATCGTATCAAACAAGAATCTTCCGGCCGTGTATCATTACAAGGCGGCAGAGCTTCTCTACCAGGCGAGGAAAATACCAATGATGCTGCAGGCCCTTGAGCTTTGCTGGGGCCGCCTGCCTGATAATGTCCCCAAGCAGGTTTACCTTCAGATCGTACGGATGTACGCAAAAGTCAGACAGCCGACCCAAATGTCAAAATGGCTGAAGGCTTACCTTGACAGGGAACCCGGCGATTGGAAAGCATGGTTGGACTATGCGAAAATCCAGTTATCCTTGAAAAATGTGGATACGGCCCGCAAAGCTCTTGACCGGGCCGCTTCTGCAGGCGGAGAGAAGGCGCTTCAAATTATGAGGGGCGACCCTGCTTTTCAAAAACTCATGCGCGACGTAAAACCGCGCAAACCGGGTATGTTAATACCCGGGAAAAGAAGCAGCCCGGGACGCAACATACCGTTCAGGTAGCTCTGTTACATAATTGCCCGCGCTTCAATTTGAGAAGAGCTGACACGGAGACAGAATGGATATCAGAAACAGAATATCTAAAGTGCTTGAGGAAGAAGCCGCTGCCATTGCAGCAGTCCAGGTGAACCGGAGTTTTGAGGATGCCGTCAGAGCAATGCTGAATTGCGAAGGCAAAATCCTGGCCACCGGCATAGGTAAAGCCGGCCATATTGCCAGGAAATTCGCGGCAACATTGTGTTCCACTGCAACCCCGGCTGCCTTCCTGCACCCGGCGGAAGCAGCGCACGGAGACCTCGGGATTGTAGCCGAACGCGACGTTATTGTGGCTTTCTCTACAAGCGGCAGGTCAAACGAGGTTATCGAGATGCTCAAGCTCAGCAGACATCTAGGACTCAAGACCATAATCGGGATCACTTCTCATCCTGATTCGCCCCTCCGGGAACTCAGCGATATAGTCCTGGATATGGGAGATATCATTGAGCCGTGCCGCTTGAGACTTACTCCCACCGCATCTATCGCAGTTATGCTGGCCATAGGCGACTCTCTTGCCCTGACGCTTATGGACTTGAAAGGAATCACAAGAGAAGATTATGGATTAAGGCATCACGGCGGATATCTCGGGCGGCAGGCGCGAACGGACAATATTCCCCGGCGCTGTAAATGAAGGAACAGAAAGAACCGGCAGACAGGCGCAGCCTCACCGACCGCTGAATTCATACGTGATTGTGCTCACTGCATAGATGGCTGCGGTGTCGGTCCGCAGAACGGCAGTGCCGAATGCCACTGAAACCGCGCCGGCCTCCTTTGCCATCTTCATTTCGCGCGGGCTGAAATCACCTTCCGGTCCAATGAGAATGCCTACGCTTTCAGCGCCCGATCTTCTGCAAGACCTGAGCGCTGTTCTGATATGTTCGGCCCCCGGTTCAAGCGAGCCTACCAGGAAAGAGTCCTTCTGTGCAATGCAGCCAAGCACCGCGTCAAAGGTTACGATGCGGTCTATGGCCGGAACCAGGTTCACGCCGCTCTGCTTGGCGGCGCTGATAGCGATCCGGCGCCATCTTTGGAGCTTCTTACATGCCTGGTCGGACGTGAGTTTAACAACCGTTCTATCGCTTACGAAAGGGACAATGGCCGCGACTCCAAGCTCTGTTGCCTTTTCAACGACAATATCCATCCGCTTTGCCTTGGGAACAGCCTGAACAAGAAATGACTGAAAAGACCGAGCCGAATATTTGACTTCGTCCGACAGCTCAAGTTCACGGGCATCATTGCCGCCTACTATACCTTCACAGCTTTTGCCCCTGCCGTCAAAAACCTCGACAATGTCGCCCTGTTTGAGCCTGAGAACATCCTTGAGATGATGCGCTTCTTCCTCCGGTAGCAGAACCCTCTCAGCCTCCCAGTTTTCAGGAGGTGCATAGATGCGCATATTATGTGACATGACCCTGTCTGATTCAGGACGAAGCAGCCGCTTTTTCCTTCATCTTATCTCTTTTTTCATAAAATTTTTCGGTTTCTTCCTTAAACTTTCTGGCTGCCGGATAATTCTTATCAGTAGTTGATTCGGCAAATTCCTTCAATATCTTCTTCTGGGTCCTGTTCAGTTTGTCTGGAACCTCAGGCATAATTCTTACATGAAGATCGCCATGACCATAACCGTCCAGCCTAGGCAGGCCTTTTCCTCGAAGCCTGTACGTCTTGCCTGACTCAGTTCCCGCTGAAAGCTTGAGCCTGGCATACCCGTGCGGTGTAGGCGCCTGCACTTCGCCGCCCAATGCCGCGGTTTCCATTGGAACCGGCAGCTCGCAGAAAATATCCTCGTGCTGCCTTTGAAACAGTGGATGTTCCTTTACACTGATAACAACGTAAAGATCGCCGGACTGACCTCCCTGCGCTCCGTATTCTCCTTTGCCTGCCATTCGAAGCCTTGATCCGGTTTCCACTCCTTTGGGTATTCGCAAGGTCAGCTTGCGTTTTGTTTTAACCCTTCGCTGGCCTTTGCACACACTGCATGGATTCGTGGTAAACGTACCTTCGCCCCGGCATACAGGACAAGGCTGTCGAATCTGAAAGAACCCGCCCCCAGACACTATGGAGCCACTGCCTCCGCACTGCCTGCATGTTTCCCTTGAGCCCGCGTTTTCAACTCCGGTACCGCGGCAGCTACCGCATTCCTCCGTAACAGGTATTTCTATCTCCCGCTCTGAACCGAACACGGCTTCCTCAAAATCAATTTGAATATCAAACCGCAGGTCGGCGCCGCGCCGCATTCCGGATCTCGATCTTCGTCGGCCGCCTCCGAAAAAGTCTTCGAAAATTCCGCCGCCCTGGCCGAAAATACTTCCCAGAATATCCTGCAAATCGCCCATATGCGTAAAATCACGCGAGAAGTCGAATCCGCCCGGGCCGAAGCTGCTTTTCAGCCCTTCATGCCCGAACTGGTCATACTGTCTGCGCTTGCCCTCATCGCTGAGCACCTCGTAAGCCTCCGAGACCTCTTTGAACCTTGTTTCCGCCTCAACATCTCCCGGATTACGATCCGGGTGGTACTTCATGGCCCGTTTCCGGTAAGCCTTCTTAATTTCAACAGCAGAAGCCGACCTGTCGACTCCCAGTAAATCGTAATAATCTTTTTTCTCTGCCACTATTCACTCCTGAAAAAACCGAATATGCTGCATCCTGCTGCCCGGATCGCACGGTTGCGATATTCGGGCAGTACACCGTGCCGGTCTTCAACTATTTACTTCCTCAGTCCTTGACCTGCTGCCCTGGTGTGCCGCTTGACACCACCACTTCGGCAGCCCTTATCAATTTATCACCCAACTTGTAGCCCTTTCGCGTCTGCTCAACAATGTGGTTTTCCGGGACGTCGCCGGAAGGTACATGGGCAACCGCCTCGTGGAACACAGGATCAAACTCGCCTTCCTTTGCATCGATAACTTCCAGGCCATGCTTACTCATAGCAGCAATAAGCTGTCCCTGAACCATCTGGAAACCCTCCAAAACCGAATCCTCGGTCTTGTGATCCCTGGCTGATTTAAGCGCCATTTCAAAATGATCTGACACAGGAAGCAAGTCCTTTATGAGTTCTTCTGTGGCGTGTGCTTCAATCTGTATCCGTTCCCTTGCGGCGCGTTTGCGATAGTTCTCGAAATCCGCCTGTAACCGAAGCAGCTTATCCATAAGTTCTTTCTGTTCGGCTTTCAGCCGATCTTCCACATCATCGGCGCTTTCAGCTATATGCAGCTCCTTCGGCTCGTCCTTCTCCGGACTTTCCTGGTTCTTTTTTTTCGCTTCTTCCTTGTTTTTACTTTTCTCTTTTCCTGCCATTGTCTCCACTCCATATAAGATCAGCCCAGGCTGCAGACTTAAAAGCCAACCCGCCATTAACTGAAACTGTCTTCATACAACAATCTGTCCTCTATCGCCGGGCTTTTCCTTGACTTCCCTTGTGCCTAAGGACTCGCCGCAGACACTGCATCGGTATTCGTTTATCTCTGCTCCGGGAAGGACAAGAAGCAGACGCTCGCGCACCGGCTGTAACCTTCCGCATTTGGGGCAATGTAATTCCGACGCTGTTAATTTGTCAAACTGTCTATTCATAACTCTTCCTGCCACTCCAGCCCGCAGCTTCACATTAAGAGACTCGGGCCATATAATAATGCATCTATTTGCGCTTGCACCGGCCCGAGTTCATATCTAACCTCTTGAACTGTGAAAATCTGCATGGACATACAGTCTTCGGTCACTCAACGCGCGGGAGTGGGCCGTTACACCTGCGCGCTGGCCTCTGAACTGGATAAACTCGTCAATGGCGATATACTAAAGCTTTTTTATTTCGATTTTCAAGGAAAAGCCATTTGTCCAGTCACGTCAGCCACAACGAAGGTAATCCGATGGTGCCCCGGAAGGGCCGCCCAGTTTCTGTGGAAGACCTTCAACTGGCCGCCGTTCGAGGTATTTGCAGGAAAAGCGGACGTTTATCATTTCCCCAATTTTATTCTCCCTCCCCTGGGCAAGGGGAAGACCGTAGCCACGATTCACGATGTCGCATTTAAGAGATACCCGCAGTATGTCGAGGAGCGCAATCGCCGCTATCTTGACTCAAAAATACAAGACACCGCGGCCCGCGCCGATGCGATTATAACAGTTTCGGAATTCAGCGCCTCGGAAATAGCAGAATGCCTCGGCATAAAACCGGATCGCATATTTCCGGTTCACAACGGCATATCCGGAAAGTTCCATCCGGTTTCAGCCGAACAGGCCGCGCCTGTTCTGCAAGAACTTTCCATAACCGGACCTTATCTTCTCTTTGTGGGCACAGTTGAACCGCGAAAAAATATATCCCTGCTTATTGACGTATTCGAAGCCCTCACGGACTTCCATGGCAAACTGGTAATAGCAGGCTCGCTTGGATGGAAATACGAAAGCATAGTTGAAGCAATGCGCTCTTCGCCCAGAGAAAAGGATATCATTCACCTTCAGCATGTCGGCGACGGCCAGTTGCCGGCGCTTTATTCGCAGGCGTCGGCCCTGGTATTCCCTTCTTTTTACGAAGGCTTTGGTTTCCCTCCCCTTGAATCCATGGCCTGCGGAACCCCGGTTGTATCCTCTTCGGCGGGATCACTGCCGGAGATCGTTGCTGATGCCGCGCTGCTCGTGGAATCCTTCGAGACCGAAGAGTGGCGCGAAGCTGTCAGGCGGGTTCTTTACGATACAGGAATTTCCGGGGAGTTGCGGCGGAAAGGCATTGAGCAAGCCGCCAGGTTCAGCTGGAAGAATGCCGCTTCTCAAATACTCCGGATTTACAGAAAGGTGGCATCTTGAAAATAGCTATCGACGCCAGGTGGATCTTCGATGAACTTTCTGGAATAGGCATCTACACTCGCGAGCTGATTCGGAATCTAGCCGGCATCGACCGCAGGAATGATTATCTTCTTATTTTCGACAAGCCCGGACTCCTCAGACGAACCTGCAAAGAACTTTCCATGGACAGTCACTCAAACTTCGCTGCCTGCCTGGTTCCGTATGGAATTTTCTCCCTTAGAAACCAGGTTTTAATGCCCTCCTTTATAAAAAGGAACAGAATAGACGTCTTCCACTCCACAAACTACATGATACCTTTTTTTGCTTTTCCCCGCGGGAATTCACCAAAGGCAAAGTGCGTGACAACAATACATGACCTGATTCCGATGGTAATACCCGGGCATGCGCCGAGGTCAAAAAAAACGCTTATTTTCCCGATTTACAAGCAACTCATGTTCCAGGTAGCAGCCAGGTCTGACACGGTAATAACGGTAAGCAACCAGTCCAGGCTGGATGTCCTCAAACACCTCAGGATAGCCCCCGGACAGGCTGACAAGGTAAAGGCAATAGCCAACGGAGTATCACCGTCTTTCCATCCGCCCGATAAAGACGGTTCTTCTTATAATACCTACCCGGAGAAAAGACCCGGAAAACTGCTTTACGTGGGCAGGACCGATCCCTACAAGAATGTTTCAATGCTTGTAAGAATCCTTGCCGAGCTCAGGAAACGTTGCTCTTTTCCCGTGGAGCTGCGGCTTGTCTCATCTTTCGATCCAAGGTACCCTGAACCTTTGCGCTTAATCGAAAAACTCGGGGTGTCCGATGCCGTAAAATGGCTCGGGCGCCTTTCGGATGGGGACATGGCACAGGCCTATCAGAGCGCCGATGTCCTGGTGCACCCTTCCCGATACGAGGGCTTTGGTCTCCAGGTTATAGAAGCAATGGCTTCAGGGCTGCCGGTCGTATGCAGCAACGGCGGTTCGCTTCCGGAAATTGCGGGCAACGCGGCAATTATACTTGATCCGGATGACGAAAACGGTTTTGTAACCGCTGTTATGGATTTGCTTGCCAGCCCGGAAAAACGCGAGGAACTTCGACGCAAAGGAATCAAACAGGCCTCGCAATTCTCATGGCAACGCACTGCCCGTGAAACGCTCGAAGTCTATCAATCATTCTCAAAGCAGCAACAAAGGGCGGATCAGCAATGACAGAAAACAAATCTTCGCGCGAGTTTCCCTCAAAATGGACAGGGATGAAAACAGCGCTTGTCCACGACTGGCTGACAGGAATGCGGGGCGGAGAACGGGTGCTTGAGATCCTCTGTGACGGCTTTCCCGAGGCGCCGATACATACCCTGGTATGGAATCCCGGTTCTGTCTCTGCAACGATCAACAGCCACAGGGTTCGGACTTCGTTCCTGCAGAGATTTCCCCGAATATACAAACATTACCGGTATTTTCTGCCCTTTTTCCCGGCGGCAATCAGGCGAATGCCTTCGCCGGACGCCGACCTGATGATCAGCACCAGCCACTGTGTAGCCAAGGCACACCCTCACCATTCCGCAACAAAGCACCTTTGTTACTGTTTTACTCCGATGAGATATGCATGGCAGCCGCGGAATCAGTATTTCTCTGCAAGCCCGATCAAGGCTTTCCTTGCGGCTCCCCTCTTATGGCGGCTGCGCCGTTGGGATCGCAGGGTGTCCGACGGCGTGGACAGGTTTGTTGCAATCAGCAATGCAGTCCGCGCAAGAATACGCAATGCTTACAATCGCGACGCAGCCGTGGTTTACCCTCCTGTGGATCTTGGTTTCTGGACCCCCGGCACAGGTTCAGGCGACGGATACGACCTTATGGTTTCCGCGCTCGTGCCGTATAAACGCATTGAATTGGCGATAAGCGCATACGCGCTGTCAGGCAGGAAACTGGTTATTGTCGGGACCGGCAGCGAGGAACAGAAACTCAAGGCCGCTTCAACCGGCAATATCAATTTTCTCGGATGGCAGTCGGATTCCTCGATACTGCAGCTTTATAGAAACGCTAACATGCTGGTATTCCCGGGCGAAGAGGATTTCGGCCTGGTCCCCATCGAAGCCCAGGCCTGCGGCACACCGGTTGTAGCCTTTCGCAAGGGCGGCGCTTTAGAGACAGTGAACGAAGGCGAAACCGGTGTATTTTTTGACGACCAGACCAAAGAAAGTCTTAACGAGGCCGTCCAAAAGGCCCTGTCAATAAACTGGGACAGAAAAGTCCTCAGAAAAAAAGCCGAAGAATTCAGTGTAGCAAATTTCATCTCCGGGATAGCCGGGGTCATCGACAGGCTATAGCAGGAGCCCGTGTCTCTTTTATAGATTTACTTACCAGCGTCTGTCAGTTTTGCGGGGAACAACATCACATGTTTCAACGTACCATGACAGCATGTGATCTCTCATCCCGTCAATAACGTGTTTGTATTCAGGATCGTCTATCAAATTTCTCTCCTCCCTCGGGTCGGCTGCAAGATCGTAAAATTCGTCCTGCTCATACAAACGTCTCACATACTTGCGGGTTTTGGTCCGTATCATGACTGCTTTGCCGTGATAGACGCCTTCGTCCGTAGTCTGCAGGCGCAAGCGCGGCGAGTAAAGGCCTTCACTGTTATTGGCGCTTGAACTTTCCATTTCCATAGCCTGAGGTTCCCCTGCCCTGCGCCCTCCTTCGCAGAATACTGCGCTTCGATGGTCTTCTGTTTCAGCCGCCAACAGCGGCAGGAGGCTCTTGCCGAAGTGATCATAGCCGGGATTAATTCCGGCAAGATCATAGACAGTGGCGGAAAAATCAACCAGCTCAACCAGAGCATCACTGACCCGCGGTTTCGCCGGTGTGCCGGAAGGAGGTTTCACAAGAAAAGGCACATGGTTCAGGCAGTCTTCAAATGTATTCTGTGTCTTCTCAACTAACCCGTAATCGCCGGTAAAGTCGCCGTGATCCGAAAAAAAGAAAACAGCGCTTTCATCGTACATTCCAGCCTCATTCAGAGCATCCATCAGCAACCCGAACTGGTGGTCAGTGCGTGAACACATTCCATAATAAGTTGCACGCAGCTCCGTCCACCGATCTTCAGTCCAGTTCTGAAGTCCCTGGTTCTCATAGATTCCTTTCAGCATCGAGGGTTTGGCCTGCCAGTTCTCTGGTGTCGGCGTCCGGCGCGGTATTTTTGCGCGGTCTGTAATGCCGTACCATGGATCCTCCACGCAGTACGGCGGATGCGGATAGCTGATTGGAAGGTAGAGGCACAGTGGCTTTTCCCCATCGTAGGACCGGATCATGTCGATTGCTCCCAGGATCATCGACCAAGTCCAGTCGCAATAGATCCGCTCGCCGCCTTTGTCCAGTTTCCCCTTCATGAAACTATAGTAATTATCGCTGCCCGGATCGCCTCTCCAGGACATATCGCCGCTGTGGGAACTGTTGCGAGGAGTCAGACCCCAGCGGGCATAATCAGCCTCGGTTGCCCGGAAACGTTCGTGACAATATTGAGCGTCGGAATATTGTGCCGGTATGAGATCGTTCTTACCTCCCCACCATACATGATACCCGTTGTCTTTAAGGATTTTCAGCAGGTTCGGCTCATTGTGTTCGGGGTGAAGCATATGATACATGGTACGATGCCCGCGCACATGCGGATACCAGCCGGTCATAAAACTGCACCTGCTGGGTGTGCATACGGTATTCTGACAAAACGCCGATGAGAACGAAACGCCGTCCTCCCGGGCAAGCCGGTCCAGATTGGGAGTCACGGCCGCCGGATTGCCGGCATGTCCAAGCACATCCCCTCGCCACTGGTCCGGATTGAAAATAATAATATGCGGTTTCTTTTTCATGTTGTTCCTGTCTTTGATTATCATGTGAAAAAACTGGTTTTAAAAAACCGTTAATCTGATCAGCGTCATTTTCCATCTTCATCCCGATTCTCTTGAAATTTCAAGGGACCCTTTACTCTCACCAAAAGAGCAAAATTGCCCGATTCGGTAACGCCGGTAATATCTTTCACATGAAGCCATCTTCCCGGCACGGGAAAAACGGTAGTCTCAAGTTTTCTATGCTTTAACACCGGGTGCTTGTAAGTTTTCCCGTCTCGCCATTTGTATTCCTTCCATCCAAGAAGCTCTGAATTCTCGACACAGAGCCTGACCTGCGGACAGGACAACCTCGGAACCGAAAGCGCTGCGCGAATCATCCATCCTGATAGCGGGCATGAATCAGGCCCCGGCCGATTTTCAGGGTTGAAATTCTTTTCATGGCTGACAGGCTCACGTTCGTCGGCCTCAGCTTCCTGTCCATGGCAAAGTATGAAATCAGGAAATGTACGGATAACGATTCCGTTTGTCATGGAATCAATATCTGTTGGCGTCTCTTCTATGGCGGCAAGCCTTTTCATTCCAGTTTCGTTCCGAGCTTCCAGCACAACAGCCTGTACGACGTACCTGGCTGTCTTTACGTCGGTATCCCGGATGGACCGGCAACCTTGCGAAATAACCACCGGTGACCCGCAAAACAGAAAAAGAATGAATAATTTGAACAACCTGCATCCGTGCATGCCTCTTTTCTACTATAATCAACCGCTTGAGATCAATATGAAGATCCCCTTTCAATGGCTTGCAGTTAAGTCGAAACCATATATACTGTGCTTTTATGTCATTTGAGCACAGAGATCAATACATGCAAATGGCCATTCGGCAGGCCGAAGCCGCCATGGAACAAGGCGAGACGCCTACAGGTTGCGTCATTGTGCGGCTCACCGGACCCGGCCAACCCAGCCTCAGCGCCATAATCGGCAAAGCTCACAACCAGGTTGAAACTCTTCGCGATGCCACAGCCCACGCGGAAATGATTGCAATCACCCAGGCTTCCAGTGCCATGGGAGACTGGCGGCTTCTCAATACCGCGGTTTACGTCACCAAAGAACCCTGCCCCATGTGCGCAGGCGCAATAATCCGCAGCAGGATACCTTATGTTGTCTACGGCGCAAGCGATCCCAGGGGCGGCGGCGTATCGGTCTTCAACATTCTACAGCATCCGAGCCTCAACCACAGGTGCAAAGTCTATCCCGGGGTTATGGAAGAACAATGCCGGGAACTCCTGCAGCGCTTCTTCCGGCAGAGACGGCGTTAAATTTGCGTTAAATTCTCAACAAATTCTTGACCGCAGAGCCATTGATTTCTATAGTTCCGCTTCGTTTGCGATTTTGGGCACAAAAGTATTGATTTAATAAACCCCTGGGATAAGGAGAAATAACAGATGATAGTATCAACAAAGAAGCTTTTCGAACACGCCTACGGCAACTACGCCGTTGGAGCATACAATATCAACAATGCCGAGCAGATCATGGGGCTTTTTCAGGGCAATATCGACAGCAAAGCCCCCTTTATCGTCCAATTGTCCAAAGGCGCAAGAAAGTACACCGACAAGCGCCTTCTGGAAGCAATGATCCGCGCCGCGGACGAGATTTTTCCGGATTCAATATTTGCCGTTCACCTTGACCACGGCGACGAAGAGACCTGCATGGATTGTATCGAAAGCGGGTTTTACAGCTCCGTTATGATTGACGCCAGCGGCGAAGAATTTGAAAAAAACATTGAGATTACAAAGCGCGTAGTGGACGCGGCGCACGCCAGGGACATCGCAGTGGAAGCCGAACTCGGCCAGCTTGGCGGCGTTGAAGAAGATGTCGTTGTCGATGAAAGCGCCGCTCACCTTACTGATCCGGCACAGGTTGAGGAATTCGTTAAGAATAGCGGGTGTGACAGCCTTGCTTGCGCCATTGGAACCAGCCACGGGGCCTACAAATTCACGGGCAGCCAGGGTCTGCATTTCGAAGTTATCAAGGAAATCCAGAAACGCCTGCCTGGATTCCCGCTTGTAATGCATGGCTCAAGCTCCGTGCCACAGGACGAGGTCCGGCGGATCAACGAGGCAGGAGGACAACTCAAGGGAGCAAAAGGAGTCGACGAAGACCAGATCAGCAAGGCTGCTCCCATGGGCGTGACCAAGGTCAACATTGATACCGACGGACGACTTGTGTGGTGCAGGGTTCACAGAGAACATTTCAGAGACAATCCGGAGAATTTCGATTTGCGCAAGCCCGGAGAAGTATTTATGGCCGAATATGCCGACTACATTGCCCACAAGAACGATGTTCTCGGCAGCTCAGGCAAACTCGAAGAAGTAAGAAATACGCTTAAGTAAACTGCCGTCATCTCTACAAACTTGACAGCCGATGATTGAAGTCCTAGCTTGTTCTGTCTATCAACATGAGGGCGCAAGCGTTAAGGTTTGAGCCTGAACCCGGAATTACGGATTGACTGCAGATTAGAGTAGACATGCCGAACACGGTTATCGGCATAACGCTGCAAACACAGAGATGCAGGAGGCGCTCCTGACCTCAGAGGTACAAGCGCATAAAGACGCGCCGGGGTTTGTTGATGAACAGATCAGTTTGAACACTGATTATATTTTATAAGTTGGAACGCAAAAAAAGAATAATAAGCGAAAAACGCAGAGGAGATAATCATGGCCGACAACAAAAAAATGGTAATGATTGACGGAAACACGGCGGCAGCCAACGTGGCCCATGCGCTGAGCGAGGTATGCGCCATATACCCTATAACACCGTCCTCCCCCATGGGTGAGACTGCCGACGAACTGAGCAATTCAGGCGTTGCAAACATATGGGGAACCATTCCCGACGTGGTTGAGATGCAGTCTGAAGGCGGAGCAAGCGGCGCAGTGCATGGTTCTCTGACTTCCGGAGCGCTTACTTCAACATTTACTGCTTCCCAGGGACTTCTTCTCATGATCCCTAATATGTTTAAAATCGCCGGCGAACTGACCCCGACCGTGTTCCATGTGTCAGCCCGCTCCATTGCCTGCCAGGCATTGTCCATTTTCGGCGATCATTCAGACGTTATGGCAGTGCGTTCTACAGGATTTGCCCTGATGGCCGAGTCCAGTCTCCAGGAAATAGGAGATCTCGCGGTGATATCCCACGCAGCCACCCTCGAAGCAAGGGTGCCTTTCCTGAATTTCTTTGATGGATTCAGGAATTCACACGAGATACAGAAAATCGAAGAGGTTTCACGGGACACAATGCGCGAGATGATCGATGATAACCTTGTTCTCGAACATCGAAAACGCGGAATGACACCCGATCGGCCTGTTCTTCGCGGAACAGCCCAGAACCCCGATGTGTTCTTCCAGGGACGCGAGACGGTCAACAAATACTATCTCGCCACTCCCGGCATTGTTCAGAAATATATGGATAAATACGCCGGGATCACCGGCAGGCAGTACCATTTGTTTGACTATGTCGGCGCCCCGGACGCTGAAAAAGTAATAGTTCTCATGGGTTCCGCGGCCGAAACCGTACACGAAACCGTGGAGTATCTCAACGGGCAGGGAGAAAAAGTCGGTGTAGTCAAGGTCAGGCTTTACAGGCCTTTTGACACCAAGGCCTTCGCAGAAGCGCTGCCGTCCACCGTCAAGTCCATTGCAGTCCTTGACCGTACCAAGGAACCAGGCGCGCTGGGCGAACCGCTATACACGGATGTCAGAACCGCCGTTGGCGAAGCAATGCACGAAAAATGGACATCGTTGAGCAAGTATCCGCATATCGTAGGCGGACGCTACGGCCTGGGATCGAAGGATTTCACGCCGGCAATGGTGAAGTCCGTGTTTGATAATCTTGCCAAGGACAACCCCAAAAACCACTTTACAGTTGGAATTACCGATGACGTAACAAATTCCAGTCTTGATGCGGATCTATCCTGGCAGATTGAACACGGCAAGCGAATTGAGTGCATGTTTTATGGACTTGGCTCAGATGGAACAGTCGGCGCAAACAAGAATTCAATAAAAATTATAGGTTCCGACACGGAAAACTATGCCCAGGGATATTTCGTCTACGATTCCAAAAAGGCCGGTTCAATGACCGTGTCCCACCTCCGGTTCGGCCCCGAACTTATACGCAGTCCATACCTTTGCACAAAGGCAGACTTTGTGGCATGCCATAACTTCGCATTTCTTGAAAAATACGACATGCTGGCAAACGCCAAGGAAGGCGCTACGTTCCTTCTGGCATCGCCTTACGGCCCTGAAGATGTCTGGGATCACATGCCTGATCAGATTGAACAGGAAATTATCAACAAGAAGATGAAGTTCTACGTGATAGACGCGGTAAAACTGGCAAAGGATCTTGGACTCGGCCCCCGCATCAACACTATCATGCAGACATGCTTCTTTGCTATTTCGGGAATCCTGCCGCAGGAGCAGGCCATCGAATCGCTGAAAAACGCTATTAAAAAGACTTACGGGCGCAAAGGCGAAGAAATTGTCAATATGAACTATAAAGCTGTGGACGGAGCCCTTTCGGCCTTGAAAGAAGTCGAGGTTCCGGAGAAGCCCGCAGGAAAAGTTCAAATGCGCCCTGCAGTGCCTTCTGATGCCCCGGAATTTGTGCAGAATGTAACGGCCACACTCATGAACCAGAAAGGCGACGAGCTTCCGGTAAGCAAGATGCCCGCAGACGGCACTTGGCCGACTGGCACAACCAAGTACGAAAAGCGCAACATCGCCGTTGAAATACCGGAATGGAATCCGGAGCTGTGCATCCAGTGCGGCCAGTGTTCACTGGTATGCCCTCATGCAAGCATAAGAGTAAAGGCCTACGAATCGAAAGAACTGGACAAAGCGCCGGAAACATTCAAATCCGTTGACGCTAAAGGCAAGGGCTTCGAAGGAATGAAGTTTACCGTGCAGGTGGCTCCGGAAGACTGCACTGGCTGCGGAGCCTGCGTGGAACAGTGTCCCGGCAAGGAAAGAGACAAAGAGACCAAGAAAGAAACCGGACGGAAAGCAATAAATATGGTCGATCAGATCCCGCTGCGGGAAACTGAGGCAGAGAACTACAGGTTCTTCACCACTATTCCAGAGCTTGATCCTGAAAGCATAAGGAGGAATACGGTTAAGGGCAGCCAGCTCTGCACGCCGCTTTTTGAATTCTCCGGCGCATGCGCAGGATGCGGCGAAACCCCGTATGTCAAGTTGATGACACAGCTCTTCGGAGACCGGACAATGATCGCAAATGCGACCGGATGCTCTTCAATATACGGCGGAAACCTGCCCACTACGCCATATTGCACACGCCCCGACGGCAAAGGCCCTACATGGTCTAACTCCTTGTTCGAAGATAATGCGGAATTCGGATTCGGCATGAGACTTGCCGTCGACAAATTCAAAACCTATGCTCTTGAGCTGGTGGATAAGATTGCCGGCGGCGAATGCGACTGCAAGCAGCCGCCTTCGGATCTTCTTAAATCTATCCGCGATGCTTCCCAGTCGACACAGACAGAAATAGAGCAGCAGAGAGAAAGGATAGCAGAACTCACGTCCGCGCTCGAAAACTGCGACTGTGCAGAATGCAAGCAGCTCCTTTCTGTCGCCGATTACCTTGTTAAGAAATCAGTATGGATACTCGGAGGCGACGGATGGGCATATGACATCGGATACGGCGGGCTTGACCACGTTCTTGCCTCCGGCCGCGATGTAAACGTACTTGTGCTGGATACTGAAGTGTATTCAAATACCGGTGGCCAGGCATCAAAATCAACACCGATGGGCGCGGTTGCCAAGTTCGCGGCGGGAGGACGTCCTTCTATGAAAAAGGATCTTGGCCTGATGTCCATGACTTACGGCAACATATATGTAGCCTCGGTAGCGATGGGAGCCAACCCGGCGCAGACTGTCCGCGCATTTGCCGAAGCAGAATCGTATCCGGGCCCGTCGCTGATACTTGCATATTCTCATTGCATTGCGCACGGAGTCAATATGACCACCGGCATGCAGGAACAGAAAGATATTGTCAAATCGGGGCACTACATACTCTACAGGTTCGATCCCAGGTTGGGCGAACAGGGCAAGAATCCCCTGCAGCTGGACAGCAAAGAGCCGACAATGAAGTTCAGTGAACAGGCATTGCACGAGAACCGGTTCCGGATACTCCAGAAGACAAACCCTGAAAATGCCAGGCGCCTTCTGGAACAGGCCGACATCCTCACCGCGGCAAGGTACGACCTGTACAGCAAGCTTGCGGCCCTTGAACCCGCGTCAAGCGGAGAAGACCAGTAGAAAGGCCTTATCATGCCAGAAGATCTACAAAACCTCTTAAACAGAATACAGAAGGACGGCGTTCAGAAAGCTGAAGCCGAGGCTGACCGCATTGTCTCCGAGGCAAAGCAGAAAGCCGGCCAGATAGAGCAGGAAGCCCATGATAAAGCCGGCCAGATAGTTGAAAAAGCCGAAAAAGAAGCCGAAGCTTTCGCCGAAAACTCCAGGAAGTCCGTCAAGCAGGCGGCCAGAGACATTGTTCTTTCCGTGGAGGAGTCAATCCAGAAGATGATGCAGTCGATCATGGCTGTTGAAATCAATGATGTTCTGGACGAAAAGGGACTCAGAGAGATGCTTGGCAAATTTGTGGAAGGCTATTTCTCAGGAGACAAAACAAACCCGAATGTGGAAATCCTTCTGAATCCGGAGGACCTGGAGAAATTGAAAGGCCATTTTACTGCAGAGTTCAAGAAAGCCATGTCCGAAGGACTTGATCTTACCGGCGAAGGAACCGTAGTTTCGGGGTTTCGGGTATACGTAAAGGACGAGCAGGTTGAACACGACTTCAGCCGGGATGCCATTGTTGAATCGCTCAGCCGTCTTTTGCGCCCGCATATTGCCGAACTGGTCAAAGCATCGGCAAGAAATCACGAAAGCTGACCGTTAAGACGCCCTTGCGCAAGAGTTTTAAGCAGGAATGAACTACTACTATCTCATTGCAACGCTGCCAATGCTACAGTTCGAGGAAAAACCGCGGATTTCATATGACGATTTTCAGGCAACATGCGAAGTTCAACTGTCCCCGCCTCACATGGCGGCTCTCAGCCAGCTGCAGACTCTGGCAAGGAAACCGGAGAACCTTGGAAAGGCGGAAGCGCGGCATTCTTTCGTAGAGAGGTGGGAGAAAAAGGAAATTGAGATTCGAAACGCTATTGCGCGCGAACGTGCAAAGAAACTCGGCCAAGAACACCTCGAAACGAGAGATGCAGGCATATCGGACATCGCCCTGGATAAGGCTGTAACTGAAGCCATATCGATGGACAATCCGCTGCAAAAAGAAAAAGCAATAGACCGGCTGCGATGGGAAGAGGCAGAGAAACTGACAGGGTTGGATCCCTTTTCAACCGAGTGCGTGTTGGCTTATGCTGTTAAGCTCATTATAGCCGAACGATGGGCCGAACTCTACAAGGAAGAAGGCAGAGGAATGCTGGAGAAAATTGTGAATCTCCAATTGTCCGCCCAGGGCGGGCAAAAATAATCAACTGCACGGGAACAACCCTTTAAAACACAAAGGCTGCGGAACATGAAAGACGACAGGAGCGAAATAACAGGCACTATAGTAGGCGTCAACGGCAACATGCTCACCGTGGAATGCCACGGTGCTATCAGCCAGAACGAGGTCGGATTTGTCGAACTGGGGGATTTGCGTCTGATGGCGGAAGTAATCCGGATCAGGGGTAAACTTGCTGACATGCAGGTTTTTGAGGACACGTCAAACATACGCGTCGGTGATAAGATTGATTTCGCCGGACATCTTCTCTCTGTCGAACTTGGCCCCGGTCTTCTGGGACAAGTCTATGACGGACTGCAGAATCCACTCCACGATGTTGCCGATAAATACGGATTTTTTCTCCAGCGCGGCGCCTATCTTGACGCGTTGCCCCTGGACCAGAAATGGGAATTCACACCCAAGGCTCAGAAAGGCGATACTACCAGCGCAGGAGAAACCCTTGGCTCGGTTCCCGAAGGAATCTTTGACCATCGCATCATGGTTCCATTTGAGCTTCAAGGGAAGTATACAGTGGAGGAAATATCACCTGAAGGCTCATATACTGTAAAAGACACAATAGCCAGGCTCAAAGACCAGGGCGGCAAAATCCACGAGATACAGATGCTTCAACGATGGCCCGTTAAAATCCCCATCACAGCCTACGAGGAAAGACTCGGGCCTTCAGAGCCTTTGACCACGAAGATAAGAATAATCGACACATTCTTCCCTGTAGCATTGGGGGGAACATACTGCATTCCCGGCCCGTTCGGTTCAGGTAAAACCGTGCTCCAGCAGATAACCAGCCGCCACGCCGACGTTGATATTGTTATTGTTGCCGCATGCGGCGAAAGAGCCGGAGAAGTTGTGGAAACTCTGAGAACTTTTCCTGAGCTCGAAGATCCACGCACCGGCCGCAAACTCATGGAACGAACAATCATCATCTGCAATACCAGCTCCATGCCCGTTGCCGCCCGTGAAGCTTCGGTCTATACGGCCGTAACGCTCGGATCCTATTACAGGCAGATGGGACTTAACGTGCTGGTGCTTGCCGATTCAACATCACGCTGGGCTCAGGCTCTGCGCGAAGTGTCAGGACGGCTCGAGGAAATACCCGGCGAAGAGGCGTATCCTGCATACCTTGAATCGGTCATAGCCTCCTTTTACGAGAGGGGCGGACGTTTGCGGCTCAAGGACGGATCAATCGGATCGATCACAATAGGCGGCACTGTCAGTCCCGCAGGCGGAAATTTCGACGAGCCGGTAACCCAGTCAACACTCAAGGTGGTGGGCGCCTTCCACGGCCTTTCAAGGGTAAGGTCAGACGCCAGGCGTTACCCGGCAATCGATCCACTTGATAGCTGGACCACCTACAAGGGCTTAGTGCCTGAAGAAGACGCGCAGATGGCCAGAAATATTCTTCATCACGGCAACGATGTGGGCCAGATGATGAAGGTGGTCGGCGAAGAAGGCACAACCCTGGATGATTTCATAATATATCTCAAAGCCGAATACGTTGATTCCGTTTATCTCCAGCAGGATGCTTTCGACCCGGTCGACGGAGCAACTGACGCCGAACGGCAAAAACATGTATTTTCAGTTATATCAAATATTCTCAAAATACAGATGGATTTTGAAAACAAAGATGCGGCTCGCAGATTCTTCCATCAACTTGCTCAGACAACAAAGGACTGGAACCGAGTTGAAATGAAAAATGATGAATTTAAACAATTACAGGAGAAAATTGAAAATGCGGTTTCGGAGGTAACCCGCAATGCATAGACTTTATCACAAAATCGACAATATCGCGGGTAATGTGATTCACCTTAAAGCCAAGGACGTCCAATACCGGGAACTGGCCGAGGTCGCCTCCCGCACCGGGACTTCTCTGGCCCAGGTCATTCAACTGAACGGAGACGAGGTTTCGCTCCAGGTGTTTGAAGGCGCTCGCGGAATTGCAACAGACGCAAAAGTCCGGTTTCTCGGACACACCATGCAGGTGCCTTTCTCAGAGAATCTCCTTGGCAGGATATTCACAGGCGGAGCACGGCCGAGAGATAACGGCCCCGCGTTGTCGGAAAACATGATAGAAATAGGCGGACCATCGGTCAACCCGGCTAAAAGAATCATCCCGAAGAATATGGTCCGGACCAATATCCCGATGATCGATATTTTCAACTCGCTGGTTGAATCGCAGAAGCTGCCGATCTTTGCTCCTGCAGGGCAGCCTTACAATGAACTGCTTTCACGCATAGCCCTGCAGGCTGAAGTGGATATCATCATCCTGGGCGGCATGGGTCTGAAACACGACGATTACCTGTTTTTCCGCAATAAACTCGACGACAGCGGAGCTCTTTCACGCTCAGTTATGTTCGTTCACACCGCCGCGGATCCTGTTGTGGAATGCCTGCTTGTTCCAGATATCAGCCTGGCCGTAGCCGAACAGTTTGCCTTGGAAGGCAAACGTGTGCTGGTACTGCTGACTGATATGACAAATTTCGCCGATTCGCTCAAAGAAATTGCCATCACCATGGAACAGATTCCTTCGAACCGAGGCTACCCGGGAGACCTTTACACCCAGCTTGCTCAAAGATACGAAAAGGCAGTGGACTTTGACGGCGCCGGTTCATTGACCATACTGGCGGTAACCACCATGCCCGGTGACGACGACACGCATCCTGTCCCGGACAATACCGGTTATATCACTGAAGGCCAGTTTTATCTACGGGAGGAAGTTATTGATCCTTTCCGCTCCTTGAGCAGGCTCAAACAACAAGTCAACGACTCCACCCGAGAAGATCACAGAACCATCATGAATACTCTCATCCAGCTTTACGCTCAATACAAGGAGACAAAGGAAAAGCAGGCGATGGGCTTCCGCATGAGCAACTGGGACAATAAGCTTCTGAAATACGGCGACTTGTTCGAAAACCAGATAATGGACCTTTCAGTAAACATACCTATTGAAGAAGCCCTCGACCGAGGCTGGAAAATGCTGGCCGAATGTTTCGAACCCATCGAAACAGGGATCCACTCCAGCCTCCTGGACAAGTTCTGGCCTGGCTCACAGAAAGGCAGCGCGGCAGGAAGCGAATCTGAAAATCAGGAAACCGAAGAAAACGGCTGAGGCTTAGTTTTCTTTCAGTGTTTCAGGAATTTGTTATGGCCAAAATAAAGCATACAAAGAATGAATTGAAAAACCAGCAGGATGCGCTTGCCCGCTTCGAGCGCTATCTTCCAATGCTGCAACTTAAGAAACAGCAGCTCCAGGTAGAGATCCAGAACATAGAAGCGGCAATTCACAAGGCCGGGCAGGAGGAACAGAAGGCACGACAGGACATTGAAAATTTTGTTGAGCTTTTTTCTTCAGGGGAGGCGAGCGAAGATCTGGTCACTCTGACTGGCGTGCAAACCGAAGAAGGCAACATAGCCGGAGTGGCGATTCCTGTTCTCCAGGATGTAAAAACAAAGCGCAAAGATTACAGTCTTTTTGAGACTCCGCCATGGATAGACGACGCAGCGGACCTGATAGAGAAACTTATACGCCTGCGCCTTGAACGGCAGACACTTGAAGAACAGTTGCGTCTCATTTCCGACGAACTTCGCACAACAACCCAACGGGTAAACCTGTTTGAAAAGGTTAAAATTCCTGAATCCAGAGAAAACATACGGGTTATCAAAATTTTCCTCGGCGACCAGCAGACAGCGGGCGTAATAAGGGCGAAAATCGCCAAATCCAAAATTGCGGAGAGAGCAGCATGATAGTTGAGATGAAGAAAGTAACGCTGCTTTGCCAGGCTTCCAGGACGGATACCACGCTTAAGGCGCTGAGAAGCATAGGCGCTCTGCATCTTTCCCACATTAACAATCCAGCAACAGAAAACTATGCGCGAATCCAGGATGAGATAGACAGGATAAACCAGGCCCAGGGTATCCTTTTGTCGCACAAATCTGAAAATTCCGAAGAGGCCCCGGAAAGAACCGCACCGGAAGCCCTTGACGCCATCTTTGAGCTTTCCGGCAGAAAAGATGAACTAAACGATCGCATACGCGCGCTTGACGAGCAAATCAAACCTTTGCGAAATTTCGGCGATTTTTCCCCTAAAACAATCGAGTTGCTTAAGAAAAAAGGCATCGACATCAAACTTTATTACGTCCCCGGCAGACGGCTGCCTGATTTTCCCGACAACGTCATAGTCTTTACGGCCAATGCCACGAGAACGGGAACGTACTTTGCTGTTTTATCAAATGATAATATCAAAATGGATCTCCCTGAAATTCCCGTTCCCTCCAAATCACTCTCAACAATTGAAAAAGAAATCAAACAGGCAAAAGAAGAAACAGGTGAAATCGAAAGAAAACTCGCCGGAGCCGGCAGATATAATGAAGCGCTGACCGATTTGCTTCATCAGCTTGAAATCAACGCCGAATATGTCCAGGCAAGAGACGGAATGGGCACATCTGAGACAATATCCTATCTCCAGGGTTTCTGCCCAGTGGACAGAATTGACAACCTCAGGCAAAAAGCAGCCACCGAAGGATGGGGCCTGGTGATTGAAGATCCTGAAACCGAAGAACAGGTCCCTACCCTTCTAAGGCATCCGAGATGGGTACGCCCCCTTAAACCGGTATTGTCGTTTCTTGGAATAGCTCCAGGCTACAAAGAATCAGACATCAGCCCGGCATTTTTTGGATTCCTGACAATCTTCTTCGCCATGATCGTCGGGGACGCCGGATACGGAATAATAATCCTGGCAGCCACATTGATAGTTGCACGAATAAAAAAACTGGCCGTATCCGGTTCCGTGTTGCTTTTACTGATTTTGAGCGGGACTACAACTCTATGGGGGCTGCTCACAGGGAATTTCTTCGGGATTAACCCCGCACTTGTCCCCTCCCCTCTGAATGCTCTCAAAATAGACTGGTTGCTTAAACAGGAAAACAGCATGGCTTTCTGCCTTCTCCTCGGGGCGGTGCACCTTACAATCGCGCATCTGTGGAATATGTTTGACCAGGCTGGAAAAAACCTGCCGAAAATTATCGGCCAGATCGGGTGGATAGCAATTTTATGGACAATGTATATGCTGGCAAGTTTTCTTCTACTTCAAACAGAATTACCGTCATTGTTTCTGCCTACAGCCATAGCAGGCTCTATTGCTGTTGTGCTTTCTCTTGTGCTTCAAAAGACATGGGTTGATCTTGCCATGCTGATACTGGATATCATAAGCAACTTTGGAGACATAATGTCTTACCTTCGTCTTTTCGCCCTTGGAATCGCAAGTGTTAAGGTTGCAGAGGCATTCAATATTATGGCGCTTGATCTGGGTGGAGCCATTACTTCGTCCATGGGCCTGCCTTCCGGATACATTGCCGCGGCCATTCCAGTGGCGCTTATTTTACTGTTCGGCCACCTTCTTAACCTTGTTCTATGCATCCTGAGCGTTCTCGTTCACGGCGTAAGGCTCAATACTCTCGAGTTTTCGACTCATGTCGGGCTCAAGTGGTCAGGAATCAATTATAAACCATTTGCATTGAAGGAAAGTAAACTTCCCGTTGCGGCAGCAAGTTGATCCGTATATATATAGACAGAAACAACTGCATGTTGAATTGTCAGCATGGCCGGAAAACAAACAGGTTGAAACAGAAACATAACAGGAAAGAACTGAAATGGAGGACAGGATATGGAATTGTCACCTGAAACGGTAGAATCATTGGGAAAGATCGGGGCGGCCGCCGGGGTAACTCTTGCGGCTTTCGGCTCCGCGCTGGGAACAGGAGCAGCAGGGCAGGCCGCTGTCGGCGCCTGGAAAAAATGCTACGCTCAAAGCAAGATGGCGCCTATGCTTCTGGCAGCCTTTGTTGGATTTCCAATGACACAAACTTTTTACGGCTTGCTCGTAATGTACAGACTTAACGGTCTGGCAACAGAAGGCGCTGCCTTTCCGGGATTGGTCGGATGGGGAATTTTTGCCGGGCTTGCAATCGGTATGTCCGCATGGATGCAGGGCAAAGCCGCAGCAGGTGCGTCCGACGCACTTGCTGAAACCGGGCAGGGTCTGGCAAACTACATAATTGCACTCGGCATAATCGAGTCTGTCGCCCTGTTCGTAATGATCTTCCTTATGATAGGAGTCTGATCACTAAACAGTCAGCAGTAATGCCGGAGGCACAGTCCTCCGGCATTAATCCTGAAAAAAGTTGATTTAACAGCTTTTTTACTTCACCTGTGAGGAATAATCCGTATATTCTACGAGGTTTGTTTAAAGCTGTAACTCTTTTGTGTGGATTTTCAATATGGTTGGCAAAGAGTTTATTCTTATAATTATAAGCGCAGTGCTGGTGAATAACTTTGTATTGCACCGTTTCCTCGGAATCTGCCCGTTCCTCGGGGTTTCAAAGAAGCTTCCCACAGCTCTGGGAATGTGCGGCGCTGTTCTTTTTGTAATGACAGCGGCCTCTGCTGTTACTCATCCAATCTATCACCATGTGCTGGCAGAGAACGCCTTGATCCCGCAGGACCTGACATATCTCAAGACAATTGTTTTTATCCTTATAATAGCGTCGTTTGTTCAATTGATTGATACCGGTCTCAAAAAACTTGCTCCTGCCCTTCATGGCGCTCTAGGCATTTTTCTCCCGCTCATAACAACGAACTGCGCTGTTCTCGGCATGGCCGTTCTTAATATTCAATTGAAATACAACTTCGCCAAAGCCGTAACATTCGGATTGGGCTCCGGTCTGGGCTTCTCGCTGGCGCTGGTGATTTTTACCGGCCTTCGCGAAAAGATCGACAGATCGAATCCCCCAAAAGCATTCCAGGGGGTCGCAATCGCGCTGGTAACAGCGGGCCTTCTTAGCCTGGCTTTTATGGGCTTCTCATCCATGGTAAAGCAATAGTATGCAACAGGTATTCATAACAGGCACAACAATGGCGGGCATCGGCGCGGTCTGCGGCTTTGCCCTTGCGCTTGCGGCCAGATTTCTTGCGGTCAAAGAGAATCCGAAAGTGGAAAAACTCATTGAGGTGCTCCCCGGCGCCAACTGCGGGGGATGCGGCTACGCAGGTTGCGCCGATTATGCCAAGGCCATTGTGCTTGAAGGAGCGGACGTCAACCTGTGTACGGCAGGCGGACAGGAGACGCTGGACAAAATATGCCAGGTCATGGGCATGGAAGCCCCGGAAGGCAGCACAAGGAAGGTTGCAATGATCCTGTGCGGCGGCGATGACGACAGGGCAAAGAAACGGTTCAAGTACAACGGTGTCGCCTGCTGCGCGGCCGCAGACGCGGTTGATGGCGGCGACAAGGCCTGCAGATACGGGTGCCTGGGTTACGGAACCTGCGTCAGAGCCTGCCCCGTCGGAGCAATAGAACTGCGCAACGGGCTGGCTTACGTGCATCCGGAACTCTGTATTGGTTGCGAGGCCTGTGTCTCGGCCTGTCCCCGCAACATAATCAAAATGGTTCCAGTCAACCGAAACATACATGTGCTCTGCAGCTCGAAGGATAAAGGTCCGGCAGTGAAAAAAGCCTGCGAAGTGGGATGTATCGGTTGCAGAATGTGCGCAAAGCTTGCGGAAGACGACGCTATCACAATGGACGGGTTCCTGGCAGTTGTGAACTACGAAAAGCAGCTTGAAAACGAACAGGTTGTGGAGAAGTGTCCGACTAATTGCATAACAAAACGTGAACTGAAATGAAGATTCTGAAGGCAAAATTCAAATCGAAAGGCGGTGTGCATCCGGTATACCACAAAGAACTCGCCAGGGATAGCGAAATACGTGAAATGCCCATACCCCAACTGCTGCAGGTCTCCATGGCGCAACATCTCGGAGCTCCGGCCAAGCCCGTGGTCAACAGGAAAGACACGGTGCTCAAAGGCCAACTGATAGGCGAAGCGGCCGGTTTTATCTCTGCGAATGTTCATGCCCCCACATCAGGTACGGTGAAGAATGTAGCCGAGGCCATTACCGCTCCCGGACAATATGCCCCGGCAATTGAAATAGAGCCTGACGGCGAGGATACCTGGACTGATCCGATCACCGTGCCCAAACCATGGAGCGAAATGGAAGCGGGTAAACTTGTTGATATCATTGCCTCCGCCGGAATAGCCGGCATGGGAGGCGCAGGTTTTCCGACACATGTGAAACTGTCGCCCCCCAGGGAAAAGCCTATCGACACGCTAATTATCAACGGAGCTGAATGCGAACCATACCTTACTTCCGACTTCAGGATGCTGGTCGAACATGCCGGGGAAATATGGGAAGGCATACAGATAATTCGGCACATTCTCGGGACAAAAACCGTGCGTATAGCTATTGAAAGCAATAAACCCGAAGCCATACAGGCAATGGAGCAGGCTCTCGGCGCTCCGCAGGGAGATGTGGGCATAGTAGAACTGCCCACGGAGTACCCCCAGGGAGCAGAGAAACAACAGATTTACGCTATAACCGGACGCGAAGTCCCCTCCGGCGGCCTGCCCATGGACGTCGGAACACTGGTTGAAAACGTTGGAACAGTGTACGCCATAAGAGAAGCGGTTATCATTGGGCGTCCCCTCATAGGTCGCGTCACTAGCGTTACCGGCGAGGCTGTAAAACAACCGTCCAATGTGCTGGCAAGGCTCGGCTCCAGCTACAAGGATCTCATCGACTTCTGTGGCGGAGAAACCGGCCATGCGTCAAAAGTTATCTCAGGCGGCCCCATGATGGGCTTTGCGCAGGCCGGACTCGATGTATCCACAAGCAAGACCTGCTCCGGAATTCTGCTTCTGCCGCCTTCAAAAGTTTCGCAATTCACTTCAATGCCTTGCATAAGCTGCGGAAGATGCGTGGCCGCATGCCCCATGACTCTAATGCCCTCTGAGCTCAGCCACATGCTTGAAGCCGAAGATTACGAGGCAGCGCAGGCTTACAATGTGATGGATTGTATTGAATGCGGTTGCTGCGCGTTCGTGTGCCCGGCTCACCGCCCAATGGTACAGCATATGAGACGAGGCAAAGCCCGGGTCGCGGCAAAACTTCGAGCCGAACGCGAAAAGGAAAAACAGGGCTAATAGAGAGACCATATGACCGACAACAACCAACAGCACATAGTCAGCGTATCGCCGCACACGCACGAAGGTTCCAGCGTCAGGCGAATTATGTTCGATGTTATAATCGCGCTTATCCCGGCCGCTGCCGTTGCAGTCTACCTGTTCGGCATCGACGCGGTTCGCCTGATAGCAGTGTGTATAATCTCATGTGTAAGTCTGGAGTATGCGTGCCGTAAAGCAATGGGCAGAGACAGCGGAATCGGAGACCTTAGCGCGGTGGTAACCGGCATACTCATCGCTTTTAACCTGCCTCCAGCCCTTCCATGGTGGATGGCTTTCATCGGATGTGTTTTTGCAATCGTAATAGCCAAACAGTTGTTCGGCGGATTAGGATACAATCCTTTCAACCCCGCCCTGATCGGCCGTGTCGCCCTTACAATGTCTTTTCCCGTGGCCATGACAACATGGTCCAAATGGCAGAACAGCCCTGTTCAAACGCCGGTTGACGCTGAAACTTACGCAACACCGCTGGGTCTGGCAAAAACAGGTTTGCAGACTGCGGGAAAACTTCCCTATGAATTCGATCACTCTATGGCTATGGACTTTTTCCTCGGCAACATGAATGGATGTATAGGAGAAGTCTCTGCAGCCGCGCTTATCCTCGGCGGAATATATCTTCTGATCCGACGCTGTATTACCTGGCATATTCCCGTATCATATTTTGGAACAGTTGCATTTTTTTCGGCCATCCTCTGGCTTGCCGATAAAGGCCACAATATGCCCCCCTTTTTCCATCTCCTTGCCGGAGGATTGGTTTTGGGATCCATCTACATGGCAACCGATATGGTGACCTCCCCGGTAACCAAAAAAGGAATGCTTGTTTTTGGCGCCGGATGCGGCATATTGACCATGCTCATCAGGAAATGGGGCGCCTTTCCCGAAGGAGTCAGTTTTTCAATCCTCCTTATGAACGCGGTAACGCCTCTCATAAATCGGGCGACAAAACCCCGGGTTTTCGGAACCGGAAAAAAAGGTAAAACAGCGCAAAGCTGACAAGCAGAATGGTCTGAATAAAATGAAAAAAATTATACAATTAACAGCCATACTCGCGCTGGTGACACTCGTGGCCGGATTACTCCTGGCAGGCGTTAACCAGCTCACGAAAGAACCTATTGAAAAAACCGGAAAGAGAGTCCGTCTGGCTGCAATCAAGAAAGTCCTGCCTCCCTGTGACAACGACCCTATACAGGACAAAGTTACCATTAAGAAAGGCGGGCGGGAGTGGACTTTCTACGTGGCTCTCCAGGAAGGAGCCTATGCGGGCGCAGCTTTCCAGACGTCTTCACAGAAAGGCTACGGAGGAAAAATTGACATTATGGTTGGAGTCAATGATGACAACAAAGTTCAGGCCATTGCCATTCTGACTCATGCTGAAACACCGGGACTCGGCGCCAAGATAGAAGAGCCCGCCTTCAAAAAGCAGTTTGCGGGCAAAAACATTGAAAAGACTAATTGGAAAGTAAGAAAGGACGGAGGCGACATAGATCAGATTACGGCTGCAACCATTTCCTCGCGCGCCGTGTCCGATGCAGTTGAAAAGAGTGTCAATGTGTATCTTGAAGAAAAAAAACGCATACTGTCAAAATTGAAAATTGACCCGGCACAAAACACAGAGGACCAACCATGAGCAGCCTGGGACGCGAATTTACAAAAGGTCTGTGGCGCGAAAACCCAATATTCCGGCTTGTGCTCGGCATGTGCCCTACACTTGCCATCACAACTTCAGTTGAGAACGGACTTGGAATGGGGCTTGCTGCGACCTTTGTACTTGTATGCTCCAACATCGTCATATCATCAATACGTAATTACATCCCGACCCGGATCCGCATTCCATGTTTCATCGTTGTTATTGCCACTTTTGTAACGGTAGTAGACCTTACCATGCATGCGTTTGCTTACGAACTCTACAAGAATCTTGGCATTTTCATACCGCTCATCGTGGTAAACTGCGTGATTCTCGGAAGGGCCGAGGCCTTCGCGTCAAAACATCCGGTATCCCTTTCAATAGCCGATGGTCTGGGAATGGGGATTGGTTTCCTGCTGGGCCTGACAGCCCTGGCGGCTGTCAGGGAAATACTCGGCAACGCTTCTTTTACTATCTGGGGCAATCTGGGATGGAAAACAACCGGAGTCAAACCTGTTATACTAATGATCCTCGCCCCCGGCGGCTTTATAGCCCTTGGATTGCTGCTTGGAATGATGAACCACATTCAGTCAATAATCGCCAGGCGGCGCGGTAGCCATTACGCTCCTCCCCAACATCTCGATTGCCGGCACTGCAATCTCTGCCGCTTTGGAGAATAGCCGCTGCTCATGCCTCCCAGGGTCACGTCGCGACAATCGATTCCGTTGAAAAACCCCTATGAAGGGGTTGCTCGTTTTTTTGTGCTTGGCTTTGGCGGATCGGGGCGGACAAGGTGCAGCT
>CAYYVQ010000029.1:0-30845 GCA_964475205.1 uncultured Victivallales bacterium
TGGCTGTGCTATGGAACGTTTATGCCGGAGAAGTGTGAGAAATGCGGGTTAGCGCAGGTGGCTACGGCGGGCGGAACACGGAAGGTTCAATGATCAATGCGGGTGGAGCGGGAATCAAAAGACCGAAGAGAAAAGAGTCATTTTAAGCTATTGGACGGTGGCAGCATTAAGTAATAGGTTGTAGAGTTGTTGACAGGGAAGAAGGAGAAAAGATGAAGAAAGCGTTGATAACTGGAATCACTGGGCAAGACGGATCCTATCTTGCAGAATTTCTGCTGGGAAAAGGCTATGAAGTCCACGGCATGGTCCGCCGATCAAGCACGGAAAAATTCGAGCGCATAAGTCATTTCAAACAAAAGCTGAAGCTGAATCAGGCCGACCTTCTGGACCAGTTCTCTCTGGTCAAGCTGATGGAAGAGGTTCAACCGGATGAAATATACAACCTTGCTGCAATGTCGTTCGTGCCCACTTCATGGAACCAGCCCATATTAACAGGGGAATTCACGGCCATAGGAGTTGCCCGCATGCTGGAAGCCATGCGCAAAGTTTGCCCCGATGCAAAATTTTACCAGGCATCAAGCAGCGAGATGTTTGGAAAAGTGCGCGAGGTTCCCCAGAATGAAAACACTCCCTTTTATCCAAGAAGCCCATACGGTGTTTCCAAGGTCTACGGCCATTACATCACGGTCAACTATCGTGAAAGTTACGATCTCTTCACCGTTTCCGGAATTCTTTTTAATCACGAAAGCCCGAGACGCGGCAGAGAATTCGTTACAAGAAAAATCACTGACGGCGTAGCCCGGATAAAACTGGGGCTTACTGACGAATTGCGGATGGGTAACCTGGACAGCGAACGCGACTGGGGCTTTGCCGGTGATTACGTCAAAGCGATGTGGATGATGCTCCAGGAGGATAAGCCCGACGACTATATTATCGCTACCGGCCAGGCACAGTCAGTGCGGCAGTTTATCCATACGGCCTTCGACTACGTCGGATTGAATCCTGACAAGCATGTGAAAATAGATCCAAAATTTCTGAGACCTGCCGAGGTCGACCACCTTGTCGGCGACGCCTCTAAAGCAAAACGGATCTTAGGATGGGAGCCGGAAATTGACTTTGAGGGCCTGGTCAAACTTATGGTTGATGCGGACATAGAGAGAGTCAAAAAAGAAATGTCATCAACATAATCGTAGACATAAACCAGGAAATCCCGTGAGACATGAGATCTCTGAAGGAGAGAATATTCAATAATGAGCACGGAATGTCCAAGAATGAAGGGCGGAAATTATGCGCAATCTGTTAAGTACAACCGGTTGTGTCGACCTGCTGCCGTGCCGGTTGCGGCCGCGGGGCCGCCCTGGGATACGGAAAGCAGGATGTAGATGAAGGTACTCATTACAGGAGCTGCGGGATTTGTAGGCCATTATCTCGCACAGGAACTCTCCAGGGCGGGATGGGAAGTTATTGCCGGCGATATTAGCTTCCCGACCCCTGTCAGGGAAGCTGCACAGAACCTGGAACTTGACATACTCGACCGATCAAAGCTCAAACAGACATTATCAAGGCACAGTCCTGACGCCTGCGTGCATCTTGCAGGAAAGACTTTCGCACCTGCAGGCGAACAAGCGCCGGCCGATATGTTCAATGTCAACGTGACCGGCACACTGAATTTGCTCGAAACTCTGCTGGAAAACAAAACCAAAACACGGTTGCTGACAGTTTCTTCCGCCCATGTGTACGGCAACGGCGAACCCGGCAGAATAATTGACGAATCGGCGCCACACAAACCTGGGACCATGTACGCTATATCAAAATCATCAGCAGACATTGCATCTCTTATTTTCGCGCGGCATCACGGTCTCGACGTAATCGTTGCCCGCCCGAACAATCATACCGGACCCAAACAACCAGATTGCTTCGTCGTTCCTGCTATAGCTCGCCAGATAAAAAAAATGGCGGAAGACGGTTCCGGACAACCTCTTTATATAGGCAATCCGGAGAGTTCAAGAGACTTCCTGGACGTACGCGATGTAGTAAAAGCCTACAGACTTCTACTGGAAAAGGGCAAAGGCTGCAATGCATACAACATTGCTTCAGGCAACCAGATCACCATCGGCAGCCTGGTGGAAAACATATGCGCACAGGCAAACACAAAACCGGAAATCAAAATCGATCCGCAGAAGTTCCGACCCACAGACCATTCACCTTTTCTTGACACCACAAAGTTGAAAGAGAACACCGGATGGTCCCCTGGAATTCCCCTGGATCAGACCATTAGGGATATCCTGGCCTGATGAAACAAAAAAAGAAAAATCTTCTGGGTTCATTGATGCGACTGGGCATCGGTGTTGGGATTGTTCTTTTCCTTGTCCACAACATTAACAGGGGTTCGAAAATCGTGCAATTCGAGACGGGGCCGGTCCATGCGCCCAGAGATTCGATATACACCAATACTGTAACTGCCGGACAATACTTCACTGTGCTCGAAAAAAGGGTGAAAGATGAAGGCGTTAGAATGCTTCTTTCCGCCGAAGGTTCCGAAGAAATCAGCGAAACCGGAACGCTGGCTTTGCACAAGGGAGAGGGCCCGGAAAAGCTTCAATGGAAAAGCAGAGAAATTTCCTACGGCGGCATCAACCTTTTGAAAAGATCTTTTCTTATTGCGGGTAGCCGGTGGATATTCCTTGCGGGCTCGGTAACGTGTTTCCTTGTATGCCTCGCAGCATGCGGATTGCGCTGGAAGATGATACTGAAACAACAGGGCCTGGATCTCGGGTTCGGCAAGGTCATGTCTATCCTGTTTGTAGGACACTTCTTCAATGCTTTCATGTTCGGCGCCACCGGAGGGGACGTGGTAAAGGCTTTTTACACAGCCAGGGAAACCGGCCACAAGAAAACTGAAGCCGTCTCTACCGTCTTTATCGACAGGCTTATAGGCCTGATAGCGCTTGTTAGTCTGACCCTGGGGGTAATGCTGATCCGGTTCCGGTTCTATCTTTCGACTCCGGAAACAAGGTATGTATTCTTCTTTCTCTGCACGGTAAGCGGCATAGGTCTAGCCGGATTCCTGACAATGGTGTTTACCAGGAGGCTGCTTGAAAAAATCGGTTTTTTCAATTTTCTTTCCAGTTTCAAGGTCGGAACTGCAATGCTCAAAGCATATACCGCCCTTTATGAATCGCTGACCCAGACCGGCCTGTTCGTCAAAACTTTTGGAATGTCGCTGCTTAATCATGTGATGCTGCTGGTTGCCATGTACCTGCTTGGACGGGCGGTTCTGGCTGATTTATCCTTTGTTGATACCCTGTCCCTTGGTCCGACCATCAACGCTATAGGTTCTATCCCCGCAACTCCAGGCGGACTGGGACTTCGCGAATATGCAGCTGTAACGTATTTCGGAGTAATAGGTATCGCCGCAACAAAGGCTTTGACAATCTCGCTGCTGGTTTATGCCACCATGCTGTTCTGGAGCATTGTGGGCGGCTTCGTATTTCTCGGCTACAGCTCCACCCCGCTTGAGGATATCGCAGAATCCGAAGAGGAAGAGGAGAACTCTGAACATAAAGAAGATAACGTCCAGGGCAAAATGTAAATCCCTGATCCTAAATCGTAATCGTGTAAGAAATTCGGTCTAAACGCGTAGCTTGTCTGCAACTCTCCCGGCCAGTCCGGGCAGGGCCGGATCTCGGGCGCCCATGATAAGAACAACGTCTCCGGGTCGAGCTTCGGATGCAAGAACATCAGGAAGATCTTCAAGAGTATCAACTGTCGCCGCGTTAATATTCCGGTCACGTAACAACCCGGCCAGCACATCAGAGTCTTCTTCGGCTCCGGCCGTGCCGCCGGCATAATAAACAGGCAGCAGGTATAACCGGTCATCTTTCCCGCACAAACGGCTGAACAATTTGACAAGATCCTCACGCATTGACCGAAGCGGACCGAAACCGTGCGGACGCCATACGGCAAGCACACGGCGGCAATATGGAGCTACAGCGTTCCATGCCGCTTCGATTTTGGCAGGGTTATGAGCGAAATCATCGATAACAACAATTCCCCTGCATCTACCAGCCACTTCCATGCGCCGATGAACACCGGGAAAGTTAGACATGGCTTCGGCCGAAGCAACAACTTCAACGCCGATCATAAGACACAAGCTAACGGCAAGACACGCGTTGTAGACATTGTGAAGGCCTGGACAAGGCAATTTAAACCTGCAGTCTCTGTATGTGAACTCGCTGCAATCCGCGGTCAATACAAGATCGTCAAACAGATCATGATCCATCCATCTGCCATCGACCACCGGCCCTGTCACCATGCTCTTAAAACGGTCAAAAAGCTCATTGGTCTGTTCGAGATCAAAATGATCCCTGGACGCATTCGTGATAACCCCGCAACTCGGCTGAAATCGTAACAACGATCTGTCGCTTTCATCAAGTTCTACAACCCAGACGCCGCCGGAACCTCTTCTAACGTTCCCCGCCCGGCCCGGGCCTGCCCATGCTTTCACAATTCCGCCGTTAATAACCCACGGATCCCTGCCGCTTTGCTCCAGAATCCAGCCTATCATGGCAGTAACAGTGGTTTTGCCCGATGTCCCGGTAATACCCACCAGTTTTCGGCCTTCAAGCAGCCGCGCAAGACATTCGGCCCGATGCTCGACAGGAACATCCCTGATTCTCGCCTCCAGCAAATCCGGGTTATCCGGTTCAATGGCCGTGCTGCATACTGCTACAGAGGCGTCTCGAACCCCCGTGCCGTCCTGCGGCACAAGTTCAATGCCCGCCTCCTCTATGATACGGGCAATCTCAGGCATTCTCCGCCGGCCCAAATACCGGTCCGACCCGCTTACGTCCGCACCTTCGCATTTGAGCGCCTGCGCAAGAGCGCTCATTCCGCTGCCAAGTATTCCAACCAGGTGGTATCTCATAGGTTCTTTGCGTGGAGGAGCTCGGCCCTATTTTCCGCGCGTGATTTGCACCGCAACGCTCGCGGCCTTTGACAATGCTCCAGGCTTGTCAACAGTCACCTTCACGGTCTTGACCATTTGATTCTGCAACGACAAATGAGCAAGCCGGTCTGCGAGGCGTTCAATAAGCATGTACTGACTAGATTCAATGTGACGCACAAGCGCTTTCTTAAGCGTCCTGTAATTTAGAGTATCACCCAGATGATCGGTTGTTCCGGAGCGGGAAAGATCGCATTCCAGCTCAAGGTTCACCACAACCTTCTGCTTATTATCCCTTTCTTCGGGCTTGGTGCCGATTATACAATCAACTTCAAGGTCCCTGATGAAAATTTTATCCATTTCCTTCACCTTTCCCCTGCGTTCAAATGCCCGCCGGAATCTACATACAATATCTGTCCGGTTAGATAATCCGCCTTTGCCGTGAAAACCACAGCCTCGGCAACATCTTCAACACTACATTTATACGGCGTTAGCGGCAATGCCTTTCCTGCAGATGGAGAGATGTTAACCAAAGATGGCTCTAGTATATTCCCCGGCGCAACACCATTGACCCTTATCAGAGGAGCAAGTTCCACGGCCAGATCAAGAGTCGCTGCAGCCAGGGCCTTCTTGGAAACAAGATATGCCAGGCATCCTGGCTCGTGGCCGGAGATCCTGGTATCCAGTAGATTCACAACACTGGCGCAGGGACTTTTAGAATCTGCATCAAACGACTGCGCCGCAAATTCCCTGCAGAGAATTACCGGGGCCGAAAGGTTGGGATCAAGCTCCCCTGTCATCCTGTCCAGGGTGGTCTGTTGCAGCGGATCTCTGTGATATACTGAAGCATTGTTCACAAGGATATTCACCGGACCGCATTCGTTCACAGCTCGGGCAAAAACATCAACGCATCCGCGTTCCGAAGAAAGATCCCCCTGGACAACAAATGTACTGTCGCTGCCAAGTTCACGGGCCAGTTCTTCGGCCTCTTTTCCCGAACTCCGGTAATGGATAACAACTCTGCAACCCGCCCCGCGGAGCGCCTTAACAATGCCACGCCCGATCCTGCGAGCGCCGCCTGTAACCATTGCTGTTGAATCATTAAGGTTCATTTAATTGACACCTGTTGTTATAATTTCTGGATTTCAAAGACTACATACACCATAATCGAGCACATGAAAAGCATACTTCCGATCCTTTTCGGTATAATGTTGCTGCTTGCCTTCGTGCCCTGCACATCGCATGCAGGCAAACAAGACAACGCCACAACATTTATCATACCGGTCAAAGGCCCTATAGAACGGGGCCTTCTGTATACCGTGCGCAGGGGGATGGCGGAGGCCGACGCAAAAGATGCAAGCGCGGTGATCTTCCATATGAACACCCCTGGGGGATCGGTTGTCGTCACAGAAAAAATTATCCGGATGATGATCGACCTTCCGCGTGATATCGAGACGTATACATTTGTTGACAAAGACGCATTGTCGGCAGGAGCGCTGATTTCACTTTCTACTGAGAACATATATATGGCGCCCGGAAGCAGGATCGGAGCCAGCGCAATAGTCACAGCAACAGGAGACATACCCGAAGGAGATATGAAAGAAAAATACGTCTCTGCAACCCTCGCCCTTGTTCGTTCCGCCGCTGTGAGAAACGGACATGATCCTGACATCGCAGCGGCAATGATGCGCAAGGAATACGAATACAAGATTGGAGAAGAGGTTATATGCCCGGCAGGCAAACTCCTCACACTGACTTCCAGCGAAGCTACAAGGCCCGTAGAACGCAACGGCGCCAATGAGACACTTCTGGCCAAAGGTACCGTTGAAGACCTGCCCGGCTTGCTCAAAGAGATAGGCAGAGAAGGAAGCACAGTAGTAATGCTTGAAGCAACATGGGCTGAAAACCTGGCTCGACGGATCGAAATGCTTGGCGCGCTTTTTCTTATTGGCGGACTGCTTGGAATCTACGTCGAGATCAAGACTCCGGGGCTGGGGTTACCCGGGTTGCTGGGCATTATCTGCCTGGCCATCTTTTTCTGGGGACACAACGTGGCCGGTCTTGCCGGACTTGAAGAAATACTTCTTTTTGTGCTTGGACTGCTTCTGCTCGTCCTGGAGATATTTGTCATACCGGGCTTCGGCATAGCAGGCATCAGCGGCCTTGTTCTTATGACGGCCTCTCTTCTTTTTTCAATGGTAGAGCATTACCCCGGAAATTCATGGTTGGAAATACCGCCGGATCAGATGCAGTCGGCAATAGTGTCTGTGGGCAGCGCGCTGGCCGGCAGCGTTATACTTATGGCCATTCTGGCTCGATATATCCCAAAAGCTCACATGTTCAGCCCTGTTTTTCTTCAGTCATCAGTGTCAAAAGAAGAAGGCTATACCGCCTCCGAAGATACCCCTGAACTTATTGGAGCAAAAGGCTTCGCAGTCACGCAACTTCGCCCTGCAGGCATAGGCAGCTTTGAAGACAGACGCCTGAACGTTGTAGCAAGGGGCGCTTTTATCGAAAAAGGACAACCGATTATTATTGCTGAAACCTATGGAAACCGTATAGTTGTAGATGAAATAAGACAATCGTAACGGTGCGCCCTCGCATATAAGGAAAGTTTCCAATACGTGGAAGCGAGTTAGCCAGAGCAAATAATTCATCGAACAGCCAACTGAGGCAAATATAATGTCGCTCTACCGGGGCACAAGCTGCCTGCACACAAATTTTTTGCAGGCTTAAACAAAAGACCGCCAGGGTCAAAGTGATGGAGGCATGGTCACAAAAAGATGGAATCACTGGATCAAATATTTTTTTTATTGTTATTGGGCGGCCTGGTATTCGTCGGCGCAGAGATTTTCGTTCCTGGTGGTTTTCTGGGCACAATCGGCGGCTTTTCACTGATCGGCGCTATTGTTATAGCCTATATCGCTTTTAACACGACTATCGCAAGCTATATTACCCTGGGTATAATGGCTCTTACAGCCCTGGCCATTTATGCCTGGAGCAAATATTTTCCAAAAACCTTCATCGGGAAGAAAATGTTTATATCCGACAGCCTGAAAGATTACCGCGGAATAGAAGACGGCCTTGATAAACTCATCGGGAAAGAAGGCACTGCCATGTCAGATCTGCGCCCCGGCGGATTCGCCTTGATAGACGGCAAAAGGATTGACGTCGTGACCCAGGGCGAAATGATTAACAAAAACGAGACAATAAGAGTTCTGGACACACAATCCAATAGGGTTATAGTGACCAGAGTTCAATCGAATAACTAACACAGAAAGGAAACTGCCATGTCACCACTCCTGCTAATTGTTTTTGCGCTTCTTGCAATATTCGCCCTTGTTATGCTGGGCCTCTTTTTCTATTTCCTGAAAGTCTGGATAAGAGCATTGTCATCCGGGGCAAGCGTATCGATCTTTTCCCTTATCGGTATGAAACTGCGGACTGTGCCCCCGTCCCTGATTGTCGATGCGCGAATACGGGTTATAAAGGCCGGGCTGGAAGTTTCCAGCGATCTCCTTGAAGCCCATTACCTTGCCGGCGGCGACGTTATAAACGTTGTCTCGGCTCTGATTGCGGCCGACAAGGCCAACATTGCGCTGACTTTCAAGCAGGCCACAGCCATTGATCTGGCCGGCCGGGACGTGCTTGAGGCCGTCAGAACCAGCGTCAACCCGAAGGTGATCGACTGCCCTGAACCTGGGAAGACTTCCACCGGCATGCTCGACGCGGTCGCCAAGGACGGCATCAGGCTGCTTGTGAAGGCACGGGTAACAGTGCGAGCCAATATCGAAAGGCTTGTAGGAGGCGCGTGGGAAAACACCGTAGTCGCGCGCGTCGGCGAAGGCATTGTGAGCGCCATAGGTTCGGCGAAAACCTACAAGGACGTGCTCGAGAACCCTGATCACATCAGTAAACGTGTGCTTGACAGCGGGCTTGACTCTCAAACCGGCTTCGAAATAGTGTCCATCGATATTGCCGATATAAGCGTTGCCGGAATGAGAGACGCCGCCAATGTCGGAGCCCTCCTGGAAACCGACCGGGCCGAAGCAGACAAGAAGATGCGACAGGCCGAAGCAGAAGGCCGGCGCGCAACAGCCGTAGCCAGGGAACAGGAAATGAAAGCGCGGGTCCAGGAAATGAGCGCTAAGGTTATGGAAGCAAAGGCCGAAGTCCCTCGCGCTATGGCGCAGGCGCTTCGCGAAGGCAATCTCGGGGTTATGGATTTCTACAAACTGCAGAACATTGAGTCTGACACCTCGATGAGACGCAGCATATCCGGAGAAGAATCCTCCGACAATGAACAGGATAAACCCTGGTAAAAACACGCTGGATGCAGGCGATCCGCATTGACGGATCGCCTGCACCTTTAAAGCAATGATTACAGGCACATACAAAGGCGCTACCTTGAATGCAAACCACTGCTTATACGCTCCGCTGGCTCTAAGCTTTCTGAAAAGTGAAGCGGGCGAAGGCTTTTTCTGGTTCCTGGTAGTAATTGTTACCATCATTGTACAGGCTGTACGCGCATCAAAACAAAAGTCACAGGCAAGCGAGGAAAAGGAATCCACTGTCTACACCGCTCCGGAAGATGAGCTGCACAAATTCCTGGAAAGTCTCGGCGGCCAGGTCAGGCAGCGGCAGGAACAGACAGAACCGGCGCTACAAGAAACCTCACAGAAACAGGCAGCTTCAACGCCACATTCCTCTGAAGCGCCCCTTTCAGCCTCAGCGGCTGCGAAAGGAGACGAAAAGAAACGCGTGGCATATGAAGACCGGGCAAAACAATCAGAACCCCGGCCGGCAGCATCGGGAACAGGTGGCAACGAACCAAGGCGCAGACGTTATGTTTCTTCGGTCGCAGCTCCTAAGGGCAAGCCTTCAACAATAGAAAAAACTGAGTTGCAGGTTCGTAAACGCAAACCCGAAAGAGTTGAAACAGCCGTATCCGTGACGGAGGCACAAGTGCCCGGAATCGCTGGAACAGCACAGGGGGCATACCCAAACATCCTCAAATATCTGCGGTCTCGCAATTCTTTGCGCGAAGCAGTTGTTCTTCGCGAAATACTCGGGCCGCCGGTCGCGCTCCGTTCAGAACCCACACAACGCATTACGCAATAAGCAATAAGCAGGTTAACCTGATCTATTCATCAACTTCGTCAGGTTAATCCGTCTCATACCAGATTTTTACTTTTTTGACCTGTCTTCCCCACTCAAGCGCGGCGCTATGGCTCATGAAAAACAAATCTATCCTGTCGCCCTTCATGTCCCCGCCGCGGTCTTCCACCCGGCCGTACCCGTACCCTTCAATATACATTATGGTTCCAAAAGGATACTTCGAAGTATCTGCGGCTATAGTGCCTTTCCTGGCTCTCGCCCCACTGGCAGTTATGCCTATCTTCTTGCGTTTGCCTTTCTGCGGCCCCGATGAATATACCGGTTTGCCGTACCACGTGCGTTTCCAGCCGCAACACTTGCCGCATTTGCAGTATCCGGTCACCTCCATCATTCGCTCAACCGGTTTAACACCGGCAGGCGGACGGATACGGGCGCAACCGGCAATCGAAACGGTGCAGACAAGCAACAACCCTAGCACGCATATCTCACGGAATTTCGTAGCGAGAGCTTTGATTTTCATATCCGGATTCTATACGAATAATTCAACATGCCACAAGGGAAAGCCGCATAATCTGCATTTAACCTGATCTATTCATAAAAATCTATAAGGCCATTGATCTAAAGCAAACTACGCACTCTCATTACGAAGTTGATGAATAGATCAGGTTAAGAAATTCTTTTTTTGTGGCAGCAAAGCCGTTGTTTTTGTAAGATTCCAGAAAATTCTGAAAGGAGCATTCATATGAGATGCTTGCCTGTTTTTTCCGGCGCTGTCTTAACAGTTTTCCTTTTCGTGTTTACAAGCCTTGCGGCAAACAAAGAAATGAGCGTTCAAACACGCGAAGTCAGATTAAAATCCCAGCCTGCTCCATTTTCAACCGTTGTCGGAAAGGCGGGCCTTGCAGACCGGGTTACGGTAATGGAAAAAAAGGGAATCTGGAGCAAAGTGCGCGTACACTCATCTGGCAAAACCGGCTGGCTGCCTACCAGGAGCCTTACAAAGAAAAAACTCCGGCTGCAAGCTGCAAGTGTAGAGAAAACATCAGCTTCCAGCGGTGAGATGGCGCTTGCAACAAAGGGTTTTACTCCCGAAGTAGAAAAGGCGTTCAAAAAACAGAACAGTAAGATAAGCTTCGAATGGGTGGATAAAATGGAATCCGTCAGCTTTTCCTTCGATGAGAAAAAAGCTTTTCTCGAAAAAGGAGAGGTACTCCGGAAAAGAGGCAAGCAATGAAAACATCTTCCCTTGCTAATACCTTGATTCTCATTCTGGCAATCCCGCTGGTTGGCTGCAAAACCATGGAGGCCGTAACTGAACTTGCCGGAGAAGCTGCTGAAATGGCGGGAGTGGACAGCGAACATGTAAAGTCCGGCGTAAAGGTGACCAAAGCCGCGTCAAAAGCCTTCGACGAAATCAGCCCGAGCCAGGAATATTACCTCGGGCGTGCAGTCACAGCCACGATCCTTAACAATTACAAACCATATACCAACGCAGTGGCGAACCAGTATATCAACCTGCTGGGCCAGACGCTCGCGCTGGCCTCCGATATGCCGGAAACCTACGGAGGTTATCATTTCCTTATTCTCGATACCGAAGAAATAAACGCTTTCGCCGCTCCGGGAGGGTTGATTCTGATCTCAAGGGGACTGCTCCGCTGCTGTCCAAACGAGACTGCAGTCGCCGCAGTCCTGGCACACGAAATCGGACATGTTGAAAATGAGCACGGGCTGAAAGCTATAAGTAAAAGCCGCTGGACAACTTTGTTGACCACAACTGCCGCCGAGGCCGGCAAGACCATGGGAAGCCAGGAAGTTGCGCAGCTTACAACAACCCTGGAAGGGTCCATCTCCGATATCACCGCAACTATGGTTAACAGCGGATATTCGCGAAAATTCGAGAAACAGGCCGATCAAGCAGCAATAAAGATATTAAGACGAACCGGTTACAACCCCATGGGACTCACGGTCATGCTTCGGGAGATGGATGCCCGCCTGAAAAAGCACCCCGGCGGCTTCGGGAAAACTCATCCCGATCCCCAGGAAAGAATCAAAGAGACAGCCGGCCTGGTGGATGATGCAAAACCTGTTGAGCCCCCTCCGGTGCGCGCAAAACGCTTTCGGGACGCGCTGGACGGCATATAACAAGCTTAACAGCGCCACCCGGCGCTGCATACAAATGGCACACCGGCCGCAGGCGTTTTTAAAGAAAGAAGAATACTGAATTGAAGAAACTTATCCATGGTTGTATAGCAGGCCTGGCCGGGACTGCCCTCGCCATCCTCTTGTGGTCTGCCGGGATTCTACAGCCGGCGGAAAATGAGCTATGGGATATCCGCGTGAGGCATTTTGCCCGGAATGAATTGCCGTCTGATAATATAAAACTCATCTTTATTGACCAGTACACGCTTGACTGGGCGGAAGAAAACCACGGACTGACATGGCAATGGATGCGCCAGGCCTATGTCTATATACTTGATTTTCTCAACCGGGGTAAACCACGCGCTGTAATATTCGATATGTTGTTTTCCGATAAATCTGACGATGGCGTCGCCGACGACCTTGCATTTGGAAAAGCCATTGCCGAAACCCATCCTTTTGTCCAGGCCTTCATGTTGAGCCAACAGGACGGAAGGAGCTCATGGCCGCAGCAACTTACCGGGATGATCCTGGAAGTGTGCGGATTCCGGACGTTCATTCAGAGAAATAATACGGACCGTATCACCCTCCCCAAAGCTTCATTCCCAGTAGACGAGATTGCTACAAATTCCGCGCTTCTGGGCTCAGCATATATCCGACCTGACAGCGGGGTTTTGCGTCGAGCTCCGGTGTTCCATGTTTTCGACAATAATTTCGTTCCTTCTCTCGCCCTGGCCGCTTTCGCGGCGGGAAATCCCTCTGAGCCGATTGTAATCACAAACAACATTATGCTGGCGGGAACTCACAGAATCCCAATGGATTCATCCGCTTCGTCTATCTTGCGATACCGCGGCCCCAGCCAGACACACGAGGCTGTTAACGCAGCGGCCATAATCCAGTCGGAAGTACTAATGAAACAAGGCAAGGCGCCGCTTGTCCATCCTTCTGAATTTGATGAGTGTTACGTTTTCTTCGGGACTACCGCGCAGGGACTGCTGGATATCAGAACAACACCGGTAAGCGATGTTTATCCGGGAGTGGAAATACATGCTACAATGCTCGACAATATTCTGACAGACAGCTTGATCCAGGATTTCCCGCCGCTTCAGACTGCTCTCCTGGCCCTTGCTCTTGCTGTCTGCACAGGAATCGCGGGCAGGTTCAGCGCCAAGGCATGGCAACTGGTCATGCTTGGAGCAGTGCTCGTTCCTCTGCCGATCGTTCTCGGGTTCATTGCATACACCCGCGGCTACTGGCTTAATGTAAGCGCACCGGCCGCCTCAACGCTTATTACGCTTGCAGGGATAGTTATTTTAAATTACACTATCGAGGGCAGGCAGAAGCGCTTCATCAAGGGAGCATTCAAGCAATACCTGAGTCCGGCAGTTATAGATCGCCTTGTCCGGGAACCAGACCGGCTGAAACTCGGGGGCGAATCCCGGGAGCTAAGCATCTATTTCTCCGATATCCAAAGTTTTACCTCTGTATCCGAAAAACTCTCTCCGGAAAAACTGACAGACCTTCTAAATACTTATCTGACCGCAATGACAGATATAATACTGGCCGAAGGCGGCACCATAGACAAATACGAGGGCGATGCTGTAATCGCTTTCTGGAACGCTCCGGTTGATCAACCCGACCACCCTGAACGGGCCGTACGAGCCGCTCTGCATTGCCAGGACAAGCTTAACGCCATGCGCCCGGAACTGAAAGAAATTGCAGGAAGCGACCTTTACACCAGGATCGGACTCAATACCGGCCCGGTAGTCGTAGGCAATATGGGCTCAGATCAACGCTTTGACTATACTTTCCTTGGCGATGCCGGCAACCTGGCCGCACGGCTGGAAAGCCTCAACAAACAATTCGGCACTTACCTGATGATATCAGAATTCATGAGAGAAAAGCTGTCCGACAGCTTTTCAGTCCGCGAGCTGTCCCGGGTGCGGGTGATCGGTAAAGAAAAACCGATAACAGTTTTCGAGCCCATGTGGCCGCAACAGTTCAATGCTAACAAGGATAAATATGATGCCTTCGCCAAAGCCCTGCAACAATACTATCAAGGCCAATTCGACGCTGCCCTGCAGGGTTTCTCCGCCATAGAAGACGACCCGCCATCAGAAAGGTACGCAGAAAAATGCAGAAAGCTGGCAGATAATCCTCCCGAATCATGGGACGGAATCTGGCATGCAACTGAAAAATAAATTGCTTGGCCCGCATATCTCACAGGATTTCGTAGTGAGAGCGTGGAGAGCGCTCGCAGCATGAATTTTGTGAGATATGCGGGTTAAAGAAAGATATGAACCAAGCTTGAAAACGAAAGGATGCTTTACCAATGAAGAAAAGTTATGAAAACCTGACTCAACTCAAAAAGGGGAACACCGTTTACCCGGACTCTCCGGCGCCGGGCCTCCTTGAGGCTTTCGACAACCCATCTTTAAAAAGAGATTACCATGTTACCTTTGCATGCCCTGAGTTCACATCAGTCTGCCCCATTACCGGACAGCCGGATTTCGGACACATCGAGATAGATTACGTGCCAGACACACAATGCGTGGAGAGCAAGTCGCTGAAGTTATACCTGTTCTCTTTCCGGAATCACGGAGCCTTTCACGAAGAGGTCGTGAATACAATACTTGACGATGTCGTCAAAGCAATCCATCCCAGGAGCATCACGGTAACAGGCAACTTCAACCCCCGTGGCGGCATATCCATCAAGGTTAAGGCCAGCGCATAAAACATATCAGCATTAGCCCGCATATCTCACGGAATTTCGTAGCGAGAGCGTGGAGAGCGTTAGCAGCATGAATTTTGTGAGATATGCGGGTTAACCTTTATCAGCCAATTCGCGCTGGTAAAGTTCATAATTGTCACTCCCGAAGCAGACGAATACAACTCGGTCAATGACGCCTTGCTCGTTCAGAAAAGTCCTGACGTTTTCAACCGCAATGCTACAGGCTCTTTCCTTCGGAAAATGATACACCCCTGTGCTTATGCACGGAAATGCAATGCTCTTCAGGCGATTGTGCAAAGCAATGTTCATGCTGCTTCGATAACAGTTCGCAAGCAGCTCATCCTCGCCGCTGTTTCCTCCATGCCAGACCGGCCCAACCGTGTGAATCACATGCCTGGCGGGAAGGTTATAGCCACCGGTAATCTTTGCCTCACCTGTCTTGCATCCATTCAACTTTCGACATTCAGCAAGAAGCCCGGGCCCTGCAGCCCTGTGTATTGCCCCATCAACTCCGCCGCCGCCCAGAAGGCTCTCGTTGGCCGCGTTAACAAGGGCATCCACCCTCATTGCAGTGATATCGCCTTGTATGACTTCGATCATAAACGCTCCTTTTACCGGGTGTTATTCGTATTGCGAAGGAACAGCACAAATCAGGATCAGATCTTCTGAACTGCCGGTGTTCCTGTATTGATGCTTTTCACCGGGCAGCACAAGGGCAAAGTTGCCGGCAGCTATTCTGCGCTCGGTTCCTTCTGAATCTACCAACGCGCCTTCACCCTGTATGATGTAATTCAGATGTTCGGACTCATGCGTATGCAGGGGCGTATGCCCTCCGGGTTCCACTGTGAAAACTCTAAACGAAAAATTGGGAGCGCCGTCAGAACTTGAAAGCACAAGTTGCTTCCATGCCTTTTCCGCGCCTTCCATCTCAACCTTGATCCGAGACGTTTTACCGAGATCAGTCACTTTCATCTTTTACTTTCTCCTCTTTCAGTTAATCGTTCTGTCAAGTTTTCTACTCCGTTTGTTGGGTTAACAACACACCCACACACCCACACACAGCTTTCATTACTCTTCATTAAACTTTTGACACTACCGAGTTAATATAACTTTGTCGATTCCATTGAAAAAATCACCTGTGTGACCCATTCCACCCCCCTTGATGCCTTTTCATATCAGTATACCGCCAATTTCACCGCAGACGAAAAAAAACGTGCCAGGCATTGCAAAGTGTTCACAGTACAACTATGATTCATCAAATGTGAAAAACTTAACAAAAAACTAACTTTTTATTGCCTAAAACCCATAAATGATGTATTTTTTACGAATGATGGCAGATACAACCACAGGATGTAGTATATTAATTTCATGAACCGTTCATGCCGTCTCATTCATGTCATTGATTATAAGTGTGCCTCTTACAATGTATTCGGTCCGATTGACATGTAGATCAAGCGTTCGAGATTGTCCTCATAAATTAATTTAAACTGGTCTATTCATCAACTTCGTAATGAAAGCGGGCAGGTTGCTTTAGATCAATGGCTTCGCGCAGATAGCCGGGTGTAGGCGCATAGACATGCGTCAAAATCGGCTGGCCAGCAAAGTCGTTGAGATGAAGTAACATGCACACTCGTAGTAGATTTTTATGAATAGATCAGGTTAGAAAGCGCCGGACAGGAGTCAGAATGACTGAAGAAACAGAAAAGCTGATAGCCGAAAAAATAGATCGCTTATACGGCCCCAAAGGTCCGGAAGCTCTTGACAAACTGCGGCAGTTGATGGATTCGTACCGTTCATTGCGTGATATTAAGCGCCCGGCATGGACAGAAAAAGACGTGGCGCTTATAACTTATGCCGATATGGTTCAATCCGAATCGAGCAGTCCGTTGTGCAGCCTGGACCATTTTCTTAAAGCCTGGCTGGCCGGAGTTGTCAACACGGTCCACGTGCTGCCGTTTTCTCCGTATTCTTCGGACGACGGTTTTTCAGTTGTAGACTTTCGTACTGTGAATTCGAAATTCGGAACCTGGAATGACTTAGCCAATCTGGGCAAATCATTTCACCTTATGTTCGACCTGGTTTTGAATCATGTGTCAGCGCAAAGCGAATGGGCAAAGTTATACAAAGCCGGTCACAACAGATACCGGAACTATTTTATCGAAGTTAAGCCTGAAACCGATCTCAGCGGCGTCACCCGGCCTCGCGTGCTGCCACTGCTTACACCATTGGAAACATCGAGCGGCATTAAACATATATGGACAACGTTCAGTGAAGACCAGCTTGATCTGAACTATGCAAATCCGGACGTGCTGCTGGAGATGATCGATATCCTCCTGATGTATATCGGCATGGGCATGCGTATAATCAGACTCGACGCCATAGCCTACCTTTGGAAACGAATCGGAACATCATGCATCCACCTGGATGAAACCCACCTGGTAGTTAAAATTATCCGGCATGTTCTTGAAGAGTGCGCGCCTGGCGTGATATTGCTGACCGAAACAAATGTCCCACACGATGAAAACATAAGCTACCTCGGGAACGGCCATGATGAGGCGCACATGGTTTACCAGTTCACCCTCCCGCCGCTGCTCCTTTATTCCATAATCAAGGAAGACGCAACAGCTTTGACGAGGTGGGCAAGCAATGTCGAGCCTCCGTCTGCAGAGACGACTTTCTTTAATTTCACTGCTTCACACGACGGGATAGGAGTACGTCCGCTGGAAGGTATAGTCCCCCGCAAGGATATTCTGGATCTGGCATCCCGAATCAGAGAACGCGGCGGATTTGTTTCTATGAGAACCGATTCCGATGGCAATGATTCACCTTACGAACTGAATATAACCTATTTCAGCGCAATGCAAGAACCTGATGAAGATGACCCGGAACAGGCCATCGAAAGATTTCTGGCTTCACAATCAGTGATGCTCGCCTTGCAGGGAATTCCGGCCATCTATTTCCACAGCTTTTTTGCGACTCCCAATGCGCTCAGGCTTGCGGAGACAACCGGGGCCAACCGGGCCATTAACCGGCGCAAATATGAACTTGATGAACTTCACAGGGAACTTAGTGAACCGAAATCGGCGGCATCGAAAGTATACCAGGCGCTGTCACATATGGTTCGCACACGGACCGCCCAACCATGTTTTCATCCGAACGTTAAACAGACAGTTCTTTCACTTCATCCCAGGATTTTCGCCGTTAGGCGCGGAGACATACTGGCATTGACCAACTTCAGCGCCGGCCCGGTAACCCTTGATCTTTCAAAAATTATCCGCAACGATGCTTTCGATGTTCTTGCAGAATCAAGCGTAAACAGCAGCCATGTAGTGCTCAACGGTTACCAGCCGCGCTGGATTAAGGGTATGCTCTATGCATCGCCTGAACAGGACGCTTCCGACTAAACCCCATTTCTCACAGCATTCCTGCTGTCAGAAATGCGGCTTAAGACGCTGTGAGATCTGTCTACTTGTTCGGATCCCAGCGACCAACCATTTTTTCAAATGCATCACCGGGGAAATTCTCTTTGAACAACTTATAGTACCACATTTCCTTGGGAGAATTCAGCCGATACCCTGCGCCGGTATTGCGTGACTGTTCATTAAACTCGCTTTCATCAAGTTTTGTCTTGGCGATTTCATCCATCAGGCTGTCGGTGCCTGTTCCAGCGGCAAACCTCAACTTGACCCTCTTATAGATAACATCCGGAAGAAGATCCTTGAAAGCTTCTCTCAAAATCCATTTTTCGATCATCCTGCCCTCCGGCACGGGGTGAATCTTCCACTGGACTGGTATATTGGCGGAAAAAGCCACAACATCGGGATCTATGAAGGGCGTTCTATAGTTTATGCTGTTGCCCATCATTGACCTGTCCAATCTTTGAACTGCCGTGTTATATGCAATAGCAACCAGTTTGTGCATCATCAGATGCCTGTCAAGATCGGTAGGCAGGTCTTTGAGCAGGTGGTATCCTCCGAATAATTCATCGCCGCCTTCACCGCTTAGAATGCAGTTTGTGAACCTGGAAGCCAGCCGGGACGCAAAGAGATTGGAAATGGCTCCACTGACGCAGTCTTCATCAAACGACTCAAGCGTTCTTACGGCTTCGGGTACAATCTTTTCAATTTCACCGGCGTCAAAAATGTGCACCTCGTGCTTCATGTCAAGATGCCTGGCCATTATTTCCGCATTCTCAATATCCTCTGCGCCCTCTATGCCGACTGTCACAACCGGCATATCCACACCCAGATATTTTACAGCCGCAGCAATAATTGAACTGTCCAACCCGCCACTCAGAAGACAGGCGCCTACAGCCCCGTCATCGAGCCGACGTTTAACCGATGCAAGCATGCATTTGCGCAACAATGCGGCAGCATCGCCGGCGCTGTCGGGAATTGATATGTCCGCTGGCCTTGGCGCATATCCGCCTGCCCCGTGCAAGCATGAATAGGTGGTGGCCGGATACATTTCCCAGACATCCTCAACCATTCCTGACAGCGACTTCAGCTCGGAAGCAAAGCAGGTTGTTCCATCATCCATGTGCCCTACGTAAAGAGGCCTTACCCCCACGGAGTCACGGGCAAAAATCATATCGTTTCCATCATAAACCACGCAGGCAAAGACACCTTCAAGATAACCGGGAAATGCCCTGCCGTGCTTGAGAAAAAGATCAAGCGCCACATCCGCATCGGACTGATCCGCGCGCCTGTCGTTGTAAATCTCGCCGTCGATCACAACCGTTACCGAGTCGCGACAGGCAAACCCGTCGCCGCGGGCGGGGGACAATCCTCCCGCGCATACTCCCATGGCAAATCCTTCATCATTTCGGAGATTGGACATGTCTGGACCGCGGTGTCGGATAACATCCAACATGCCGACTACTTTGTCCCTGTCGCTGCCTGTTCCAAACATTCCTGCTATGCCTGCCATTTGCTGCTCCTTATTTTTTTCTTATCTCAAAAATTCCCACAAGCCCGTGCGAACAGCCCTGGCCCTCTTGCAGTTTCATCTCAAGGTGCCTGAGCGCATATCCCAGTTGCGGTTCAATAATATTCTCCCTGGGCAACCCGGTCGGAAGCCAGCCTACCCCTTCAATAACCCTGCGCATCCTGCTCATCGCATCCTTCAACGGCTGCGGGTAGGAGGCGGGAATCTCAGGAGTCGTGGAGACGAAGCCCTCGGCAGCCTCATCATAAGCTACCAGAAGCCTGCCGACATAATTAACCAGTGTATTCCAGCACATCTGCAGGTTTTCAAAGTAGGCGTTCACAAAATCAAACCCTTTTGCAGGCGCGTAATCCAGTATCAGTGAATTCAAGTCTGTCCTCATGCTGGGTTCGTGGAGAGAATTGACTGCGCTCCTTATAGACTGGGAGTGTGAATTGTAATCGCCTGTATCCATGTGCCTTCCGACAAATACGGAACGGTCAAAAAACTGCACTGGCTTTATCTGGACTTTGGCCCTGGCTTCGGCCTTGCTGACCGCCTCGCCTATTTCCGTTCGGCTCATAAGCCTCAGGTTAAGGTGCTGCAGTTCATCCCGCTTGAGTTCGCGTTCCTCCTCATCGTATATATAAGAGACCACATAGTCCATAACCCTGTTCTTCTTAAGGTCGTTGCTCCACAGGCTCTGCCATTCGTAAGAGTACCGGCCAAGCCAGTCGCAAACTACAATGCTATAGTCTTTCGTGGTCTTCGCAATGTCACCGAGAAAACGAACAAGCGTACGGTCGTCTGTATGGTGAGAGCATGTCCCGAAGGAAGTAAAATACATGTCATAAGGCTGCTCGCCATGCTCCAGGGGCAAACCTTTTGTAAAATCTCCCTGCCGAAACTGCATCTTTGCGTTGCTCCCGTAAATCTCATCGGCCTGATTTAAAAGATCCTCGTTAAGTTCCACCCCCGTATACAACCCGAGCACGTCCGGAGTCAAAAGGCCGACCTCAACTTCTTCCAGATCGGGATCGCGGTAACGAACCGACGAAAGAAGCTCATATCCATCGGCGCTGCCGCAACCCAGGTCCATGATTCGAACCCGCCGCATCTTGTCATGGCAGTGATGAACCAGTTTTAAGAGATGGGGATACAGAAAATGCGCTGTGATTTCATCCTCCCAATGTCTCCGCACATTGTCGTACTTGCCCGTAAGGCCTGATTTCTTGGCGTATAAGCCACTCTTAACAGCTTCACTGTATGCCGGCATCTGGTCGTTTTGTTCTTTCATTATTTCACCTTCCTACTGATATCTTTTCCTTTTTGTCTTGCCATGGAACCCTGCATCCGTATCAGGCAATGGTTTCCGGCAACACTCCGGGAACCTCCGCTTTGATTTGATCAAGCACATCCCTGGAAAGGTTGTTCCGTGGCGCCTTTTCAATCTCATTGTTCCTTTCGTGGGCCGCTCTCAAGGCGCCACCCGAATCTGATTCGAGCGGATAATTAACATAGACATCGCTTTCAGTGGGAAGCGGAAGATGGTAGATAAAGGTTTTATGACTGGACTCCATGACCTCTGCCACCATGGCCTTAACATCATCCACCGCGCTATCGGCCACTTCGGGCTCATTCAACGTATGCTTCATCAGCCCGATGTGGGCATCGTCCATTATTGCCTGCTCTGGACAGAAAACGTTGGTCCTCTCAAGCAGTCCGAAAGCATAGTGTATATACTGAGCGCCGCCACGCGGGACGGTGGAATAAGCCAGCATCTTTTCCACAGTTGACTGTATGCCGGGTTCAGAACAGTCAGCAACGCCGGCAGTGGAATAACAAGGCACCCCGTAAAAACGCGCCATCTGGGCGCAGTCAACATTGTAATGGGTAAATTCAGGAGCTCCGTACATGTCATTCAAGTTGTCCAGACGGGTTCTCACAGGTACAGCTCCATACAGTATCGGTGCGCCCGGAGAAACGATCTGATTCAATGTAATGCCCGCAAGCAATTCGGCGTTAATTACCGAAACCATTGCAAACTCGTCAAACGGACCGGTCGCCCCGCCCATGGGGCAGCTCGATATGACAACAGGCACACGCTTTCTGGCTATCTCCATGAATGTCTCTGCAGTATCGTCAACCATCTGGAGCGGACTCTTGATAGCGCATGTTATAAACGAAAGAACAGGATTTTTCTCAAACTCGCTTTCGCCCCCGGCAACTATTTGACCAAGCTTGATCACATTGTCAAGCTGATCCAGACTCGTTAATCCGGCCTGAACATGCTTTGTAATATTGTTCAGGCTCCCGAGAAACTTGTTAACGTCCTTATTTTCAGGGGTTACGTTTTTGTCCTGAATATTGACGCATCGGATAAAGAAATCCAGGTTCTCCAGATTATCGCACAAATGCGCCGCCTTTTTGAGTCTTTCAATTGAACCATCCATCCTTGTGAACACCGGCTTGTCGCCATCAAACTTGACATCAAGCCATATATTCGTCTCCGAACCGCTTCCAAAACGCACCCTTGGTTCGTGCGCGTCAAGAATCAGCTTGTTGTCAGGTTCCCTTGCGCCCAGCACAATTTTGGAAGGCGCCGTTTCCAGGGCCTTGTCAACAAGCTTGCTGGTTATTCTAACCCTGGCAAATTCCTTTTCTTCCGTCACCTTCGCCCCCGCTTCGACATACTTGGCGGCGGCGTGCTTGTTATAGCAGATCAGCCCCTGGTCCTCCAGGATAGACCGCGAGGTCTCGTCTACTTTCTTTATCTGCAATTCACTAAGCCTTTCGTAAGGCTTAACCACAATTCCTTGTCTCTGATTTTCCATCTGTTGTATCCTTCCTGAAGTATCGCTTTGGGTTTTGCCGCTCCATAGAAACATATAGCGGCATCATTTGATTCAGGCGTTCTCGATTTCCTTGAATTCCTGCATAAGCTTCTCCCGTACACCAGGTTCCAGCCTGCTTTCCTGCGGTTTCTTGCGGAATTCCGCCACATAATTCTTCGCGCGCGAAAGCGCGTCGGAATTCTCAGCGGCAGCGTCGCGCCTGTCCCTGTTTGCCAGCTTTGGCATAAAGAACTCCTCGCGCATATGAGAGACGGTATGTTCTTCGGTCAGGTAATCCCGGCCGGGGCCTTTTTCTATCAACAGATCCAATGCCATTGTATCGTCGTTAACCTCGATTCCCCGAAGCACACGCTGACACATACCAAGGATCTCATTATCCATTGCCAGTTTTTCGTAGGAAACTGTCAGATCGGTTTCCATAAGGCCTGCAATATCGTGTATATAATTGGCCCCGCTCATGGCAACAAGCAGACTGGACATGGCGCTTTCATAGGCCGACTGAATATCAAGTTCCTTGGAATCCGTTGTTCCAGCAGTGGAATAAAGAGGTATTTTGAAATGCTGGGCCATCTGGGATACAGCCGCGTTTATCATGCCTCTCTCAATGGCGCCGCCAACATGATTCATGGTTGCCAGGTTGGTTATAGAACCAACGCTGCCGCATATGCCAGGCGCTCCTTTTTTAACGCTCTGAACCAGAGCTATTCCGGCAACCGTTTCAGCAGTATGGGTCAGAACATTGCCTGCAAGCGTAATAGGAGCAGTTGTCCCGCAAATTGGCTCTGTCGGAACCACCACCGGCAACTCGCGTTCAGCAAGGTAGCATGTCATTTCCCCGTAATTATCATCCACCTTGAAAGGACTTATAATTAATGTGATGAAGGAAACAAACGGTTTCTCTTTAAGCTTTTCAGCCCCGCCTGCAATATCTTCTGCCATCCTAACCACGTTCTTGCAGCCGTCCAGAGTATATATCCCGCCCATCACATGCTTGCTGGTATTGTCAAAAGCATGGAAAAAACGGTTTACATCAATATGATCGCGTTCCTTGATGTCATTGGGGAAAACATTAATGGTGAACAGGTGAATGTTCTCAAGATCCTGAACCATGCGCGCATTCAGAATGACGTCCTGCACAGTGGATGGGCGCCTTTCTCCGCTTTCGGGGTCAAGCACATATATGGCGGTTCCGCCCGTTCCATAGTGAACCTTGTTTCCCTCCAGAACGCAATCGGTCTGTCCATCTCTGGAAAACAGGGTTATCGAAGAAGGGTTCGAGTCGATAGCATCTTCCACAAGACCTCGGGGCAGCTTCACCAGGCTTTTACTGTCGTCAACTTCAGCGCCCGCTTTCCTGAACGCTTCGCGTCCGCTTTTTGAAAAAACCTGAACGCCGCTTTTTTCAAGAACGGCGAAAACGCCCTCTGCTATCTTTTCTATATCTGCCTGTCTCAGCGGAGCATAAAGTGAAGATTCCAATCCATGCTCCTGGTGTTTGAGTTTACTCAAAACAACTCCTTTCGTATTTTTTCTTTTCAACGCCATCCGACTCCGGACAGTATCCATCCCTCGAACAAATCTGGAAGAATCACCGCCCGATTCCTATCGAAAGGCCCCAAAGCATACCCGTCCCTTAAAATACTGTCAAGAACGCTGTGAGGCCACGAGTTTGGGCAACAGCCAGGTCATTGGCTCCAACCGCCGTACGTCTGGCACATAGTACAGCAGGCTATGTCAACCTGCTGCCGTCAGAGAGTTGCCCGGTTAACCGAACTCCTGCTGCGAGCGGGGGGAAAGTCTGTAAAAATAACGTGTCTCAAATCTTTCTCGCCCGGATTGCAGTGATGCGCTTGTATGAGTACGTGTTTCCGGGGTCAGACTACAGCCGCGAGGCTATGTCTTTGACGAATTCAGCAACAGAATCCTTCATTTCATCGCGCATCAAAGCGTATTCAATGTTGGTTCTGATAAAGTCCAGTTTATTGCCTATGTCGTACCGGATACCGTCAAACTTGCATCCGTACATTGCCCTCGAAGCCACCAGCAGCTTCATGGCATCGGTAAGCTGGATTTCATTGTTTTTCCCTCTCCCGATCTGTTTTATGTACTCGAAAATTTCCGGTGTAAGAACATACCTGCCGGCAATAGCAAGGTTGGATGGCGCTTTATCAAGCGGTGGTTTTTCAACCAGGTCTTCAATAAGGTATGTGTTGGGCGATATCTCCTTGCCGCCAATGATTCCGTACCGGCTCACCTTCCTGTGATCCACTTCCTCAAGGGCCACCACCGACTCCTGGTATCGCTCATACGTTTTCACAAGTTGATCAGTCACAGGCTTTTCAGACTTGATGAGCGTATCGCCCAGAAGCACCGCAAAAGGCTCGTCTTCAACATGATTTCTCGCATACGAGATAGCGTCTCCGAGTCCAAGCAGTTCCCGCTGCCAGACAAAATGAACATCTGCAAGTTTGGATATATTCCGTAAAGCCTGAAGCTCCTGCTCCTTTCCTTTTTCCTGCAGTTCTTTCTCAAGCTCGAAATTACGGTCAAAATGCTCTTCTATAGCCCTCTTGCCCCGCCCTATTATCATCAATATGTCGGTTATGCCTGCGGCTACCGCTTCCTCAACAACATACTGGATAACAGGCTTATCAACAATCGGGAGCATTTCTTTTGGTTGAGATTTGGATGCAGGGAGAAATCTCGTTCCAAACCCTGCGGCGGGAATAACCGCTTTGCGTATCATGTCTACTACCTTTCTCGCCTAAATAATACCGGGTTTCAGCACAACCACATTCAAAGGTTCCAGTTCTTTTCTCAGGGCATCAAACATACTGTCGTCTTTGTAAAATCCCACAATAGCTCCTCCGGAACCGGTAAACTTGGAGCTTGCACCTACTGCCCTTGCCCTGTCTATCATGGCTTTATTGCCTTCGCTTATCTTACAGATCGCCTGCCTTCTGTCAAAGTTATCGTTTAACAATCGCCCCATACCATCGCATTCCGCCCTGGAAATTAAATCCCTGCACTGTTCTGCCAGCGCCGCCCAGTAATGGATCGCGTCAATTACCACAGGATCATTCCGGAGATAACGGAACCGCAGATCATTGTGTACTACCTCCGATCCTTCCGACAAATCGCAACGATATGCTATGTAAAGCGGAGGCAAGGCCGACGGATCAAGCGAAACATATTCCCCGTAACCCCGGCTGTCCATCAACTTCTTATCAAAATCCATATATGTCAGCCCCTGGTAAACCTGCGCGACCCTGTCCTGCAATCCGGCAGAAATGCCAAGTTCATCCTTCTCTACCGACAATACCAGGTTTGCGAGCTGCGGCTTGGGAATCGCCAGATCATAAAACCGCATCAGGGCCTTGAAACAGGCTGTAATAATCGCGCTGGATCCAGCCAGCCCCACCATATGCGGTATGTTCGAATAATACCGAATCGTGAAATTACTGTCGCGAAGTTCAATGCCTGCATCCGTGCAATAATCATAGAACCTTTTTATGCCGGCTTTCAGCAGACGTATCCCGCCATAGTAACCGTAGAGTTTCACGTCCTCTGCCAGGGATTTTACGCTTGTGAATTGTGACTTGTCCCGGTTATGTGGAAGTATTTTGAGTTCCGGCGTTTCGTAAAGTACCACCTGCGCGTAGAAATCATCGAAAGTAAAGGCTATGGTTTTGCCATAATATCCATCGGAAGGATTTCCAATCAATCCCACCCGAGGATAAGCCTTCTCCCGAATTATCATACACACCTATCCTTCCCGAAACACATACACTGTCACGCTTGAACATCGCCAGAACAATATTTGCGCGCGAAAAACAGAAATTTTAAAAACGCGTCAAAGATTAACAATGCAGATACACCTTGTCCAGCGCGAAATACACGGACAAAGAGCCCTTTTTATTGCATTCTGCAACACCCTCTCAAGAAACACATAAACATAATCTACTACTCAAATCACTGCACATTAATATTTTACACTTGCCATCGCAAACATGGCATGCAAACTGCAAGCTTGACATCCAGAAAGGATTGTGACATGAAGGTTGCAGTAACATCACTTGGAGAGACTATTGAGTCACCCGTGGACCGCAGGTTCGGCAGGGCGCGGTATTTCATTTTGCTGAATACGGACAGCGAAGACTGGTCAGTTCACGATAACAGGCAGAACTACCGGGCCGAGAGCCAGGCGGGCATACAATCAGCCCAACGAGTTATAAACCTCGGAGCCGAAGTTGTAATTACCGGTCACTGCGGACCCAAAGCCTTCGCAACGCTCCATGCCGGACAAGTCGATATTTACCAGGACGCTGAAGGAAATGTCCGCGATGCAATGAAGGCTTTCCAGGACGGAAAACTCCAGAAAGCCGGACAAGCTGATGTAAAGAAAGGATTCGGAGCAACGTAAACAGGATCACCAATGACAAAGCAAAGCCACAAAACACAATCCCCTGACAATGAGAAAGAGAAACGCCTCTCAACAATTCTGAACTGCGTTGCCGATGGAGTATTCACTGTAGATAACAGGAAAAGAATAACTTTTTTCAACCGCGCCGCTGAAGAAATAACCGGTTTCACAAGACAAGAGGCCCTTGGACAACGTTGCAGCGAAATATTCCGCACCCAGACATGCGACAAATGCTGCACACTGGAAGAAGTCCAGCGCACACAGAAAAACATCGTTAACCGGCATGTAAGAATTCTAACCCGGGATGGAAGGTCGATACTTGTAAGCATTAGCGCCGGAATACTTCTGGACTCCGCGGGAAATATGGCAGGAGGGGTGGAAACGTTCAGAGATTTAAGCGCTGAAGAAACTCTGCGCAGAAAAATTGAGAAATCCTATACTTTTCACGATATCGTAAGCCGCCATCCCTCCATGCACGAACTCTTTGCAATCCTGCCCGATGTGGCCGAATCGGGGGTAAGTGTGCTTATTGAAGGAGAAAGCGGCACGGGAAAAGAGCTTTTCGCCCGGGCCCTTCATGACCTCAGTAAACGCTCAGATAACGCCTTTGTTGCAGTCAACTGCAGCTCTCTGCCCGACACCCTCCTGGAGTCGGAACTCTTCGGCTATAAAAAAGGAGCCTTTACCGACGCCAAAAAAGACAAGCCCGGAAGATTTGATATTGCCAGAGGCGGAACCCTGTTCCTGGATGAAATCGCGGACATCTCCCCTGCCCTGCAGGTCCGGTTGCTTAGAGTGCTCCAGGAAAAAACCTACGACCCCCTCGGCAGCACTGAACCGGTGCGGGCTGATGCAAGAATTGTCGCAGCAACAAACAAAGATCTACTGCAGAAAGTCAAAGAAGGATCCTTCAGGGAAGACCTCTATTACAGACTTAAAGTCCTCCGTCTGGAATTGCCTCCTCTCAGAGACCGGCGATGCGATATTCCGCTGCTGGTTGACTTTTTCAGACGTCAACTCAACTCTGAAACCGGAAAGAACATCGAGGGAGTTGATGACGAAGTAATGGACCTTTTGATGTCATATGATTTTCCGGGCAACATAAGGGAGCTTCAAAATGTAATGCAGCACGCATTTGTTCTCTGCAAGAATTCAATCCTGGGCCTTGCCCATCTTCCACGAGAACTTTCCGAAGCTTTCAGCCAGAGTTCAGATACAATACCGCTTTCCATGCAGGATATAGAGAAAAAAGCAATTACCGATGCCCTGCTTGCAAACAACAATAACCGCGCCGCCGCCGCACGGCAATTAAAGATAGATCCAAGCACCCTTTACAGAAAAATGAAACGATTCAAAATCCAGTAACCTGCCCTGGTCTATTCATTTCCTGACACCTGCCTACACGAGACTTTCGGCTCCCAGAAGCTTTCCGCATTTATCTATAAACTCGCCTGCAAAAACGGGTATAGACGCCCACCTGTCTTCGGGATCTGGAGCAATGGATTTTTCTACAATCGGCCGAATCTCTTCCGGCAGATCGAGCAGCTCGGTTTGTCCCATTTCAACTATATCGTCTGGATTAACGTTATACGGAAAAACTGACTGTCCGGCAATAAGTTCGTAAACTATCAGCCCGAAAGTGTATACGTCAGTCCGGACATCCACAATTTCACCGCGGATCTGTTCGGGGCTCATGTACGTTGGAGTTCCCTCTATCCTGTTCGTCTTCTTCTGTTTGTTTGCAATGCAGGCAATTCCAAAGTCGATTATTTTAAGTATCCCGTCATGTGTCAGGAGCATATTTTCCGGTTTCAAATCCTTATGAATCACACCATGCCTGTGCGCATAGGAAAGCGCGTCCGAACAGACGCTCACAACCTTTAGAACCGATTCCAGCGGAAGTTTTCCGTAAAGATCAAGAATGTCCCGCCATGTCTGCCCGTCAACATATTCCATAACAAGAAAGTAATGGTCCCCGGTGCGCTGCAGGTTGTGAAGTCTGACAATGTGTTTATGGGAAAGCTGCATTGCAATTCTGGCTTCATCTTTAAGCGTAAAAAGCGCGGATTCGTCGCAGGTAAGATTTGCAAAAAGAATCTTTACCGCCACTGACATTCCAAGGAGCGTATCTTCAGCCTTATAAACAACTCCCGTTCCCCCCTCGCCGACAGGCTCCAGAAGCCGGTAACGGTTGGCAAGCACATCCTCGCTCCTCACCTGGAGACGAGCCTTGGGCCTTTTTCTGGAAGTGCGTTTCGTGGAATTTCTTTTAACCACCCGGATCTTTTTCCTGCGCCTGATATGCGGCCCGCTGCCTATATTAGCGGTAACATTCCTCGCAAGACTCTTGAACTGATCTTCGGTATTCCGAAGCTTGGCATAACGTTGCAGGCCCTGGCTCACAGATTCAACGAGTTCCTCTTTATCCCATGGCTTGGTGAAATATTTCCATATCCCCCCCTCGTTTACAGCGCGGATCATCGCGTCCTGATCTGCAATACCGGAAAGCATTATGGTAACTATTTCTCGATTGTGCCCGCGAGCCCTTACCATAACATCATGCCCCGTAAGCTCCGGCTGATTCAGGTCGAGATCGCATATAAGCACGGCAATCTCCATGTTCGTCAGCACATGTATCGCCTCTGAAGGCGAAGTGGCAGGGATAAGCGTACAGCTTAAACCGCCCAGATGTGTCTGAAGAACATCCAGGACCACATCGCTGTCATCAACCAGTAGGACTTTATAGTTATCTTCCTGTGCAAATATGCTTGAATCTTTTGAGTATTGAACTCCACCCATGTCAAATGCTGCCCCTTTTTATTCTACTGACCCGCGCCTTTTTGACTGAGAATCTGACGGCACCATTCTTCGGCCTTTTTGCCCTCTTCATCAGGATTCCGCGACGGTTCGACAAAGTGTATACGTCCGGCAATAACATTTCCTTCAAGTTTCTTTTCCAGGCTGCTGAAAACCTTACCGCTTCCTCCCATGGAAGAAGCAAACAGGGCAACCTTTTTTCCGGTAATCCGAACCTGTTCAAAAAAAGTATCCAAGGCAGGAACAAAGCTGCCTGCCCACACCGGCGTACCCATAAATATAAGCTCGTAGCCCTCTTGATCAAAGCCCGGATCGCAAATCGCCGACTTTCTCTTCAGGAGAGCATCACGCCCGCCTCTGAAATACTTCCAGGGGCCCTTCTGTTTCAGGGGTTTTTTCAGTTCAATCGGGAACAAATCGCCCCCGGCAACATCCGCAATCCTTGTTGCAATAAGCCGTGTATTCCCGGTAAGCGAGTAATATATTACAGCAGTTTTCATATTCCGGACCCTCTGAACTGTACATCAGATCTGCTTCACATTCTGTCTATTTCATTCCACCTGTCAATTAAATTGCACCACCATAACTTCCCGCTTGCCACCGAACGTCCTTTGTAATATCTTTTCCCATCAACGGCAGAAAAATATTCATACAATCTGCAACCCTGCCGATCATGGGTTGTGATTTGAAATCTTTTCTGCAACTATAACGAAGTTTTTCTGAAGAGGTGGCTGCATGTCTCGCCGTAGTAAAGCGAAGGCGGAAGCGGTCTGCCGCGAAAACGACGCGAAACGAAGTGGAGAGGTGGCTGAGCGGTTGAAAGCGGGGGATTGCTAATCCCTTGTAGTGCTTAAGGGCGCTACCGCGGGTTCGAATCCCGCCCTCTCCGCCAGT
>CAYYVQ010000030.1:0-30003 GCA_964475205.1 uncultured Victivallales bacterium
ATTAGTGCTATTTAGTGTCCATTAGTGGTTTTCTACTGCCGGATTCAGGTTCAATCCCAAACAGCGTTATCTAAGCGCCATTCGGGGATAGCCTCAATACGCACAATTACTGTCATGTTGTCTCTCGCTCCTGCCTTGGACATTGGAAATTCCCTGTTGGATATTGGGTGTTCAATCTCGATGCGCGAAGGCCTTAAGTCAGCCTGGATTCGGCAGTTGACGTGGATGCTGAAGTGCAAGATTCGCGTTCACAGGGCGTTCCAAAGGGCCGAAGGCGCACCTGGAGGGTGCTTCGAGCGCCGTTCGGAACGCCCTGTGGGCATGAAGATTGTGCTTCAGCGCCGCGCTCAACTGCCGAATCCAGGGTCAGTGCCATTAGGGTCGAAACCGTTTTGTCCGGGCGACGCTGTGTAGACACACCGCGAGATCGGACAAACCGGTTTTGGCCTGCAATGGCTGTGCTATGGAACGTTTATGCCGGAGGAGTGTGTGAAATGCGGGCTAAAACCAGTGTGCCCTGTCCTTAATAGGCGCAGTGTGTTCGTCCTGCTGTCTCCTGTATATATGATATGCGATGTTCAGCAATACAGAAATACTCACTATCGACATCAAGATACTTGAACCGCCGTAACTGATAAACGGCAGCGGCAAACCCTTTGTCGGCAAACACCCGACCACAACGCCAACGTTTATTGCCGACTGAAAACCAAGAAGCATTGTTATGCCGAAACCCAGCAATTTGCCAAAAACATCGGGGGCCTTAAAGCTTATCAGCAAACCGCAAATCACCAGCCCCGTATATAACAGAACTACCAGCCCGGTCCCGGCAAAACCAAGCTCTTCCCCTATAATTGCGAATATGAAATCCGTGTGAGCCTCTGGAAGGTAGAACTGCTTCTGAATGCTGTTGCCCAAACCCACACCAAACATGCCGCCACGAATAAAACCGACCTTGGATTGGGCAAGATGATAGGCTATATCCGGGTGCTTTTCGGGCATCAGAAAGGCAAGAATCCTCTTAAGCCTTACAGGATCCTGGACTATTGCTACAATAAAAGCCGATGCTCCAAACATGCCGGCAATTGCCAGATACCCTATACGTGTGCCGGCTGCAAACATTATGATCATACCAACAAAGGCAACAAGAAGAGTGGTGCCAAAATCAGGTTCAAGCATCAACAACACAAGCATAATGCCCAGCGCGCCCATGGGAAACAGGAAACCGGAAATAAAACTTCTGGTTTTTCTGCCAATACGGGTCATCCATGCCGAAAGACAGACTATTATGGCAAATTTGCCGAATTCAGAAGGTTGAAAACCCACCGGGCCCAATCGCAACCACCGGTTACTCCCGCCGACACGCTGGCCAATATGGGGAACAAAGACAAGAACCAGTAATATTAAAGCGAAAGCATAAATCCAGGGCGCAAGCTTCTGCCACCAATGGTAATCGAAACGGACTACGATAACGCCGAGAATCGCCGACAAAAAAAGCCAGGTCAACTGCCGCCACAGGTAGTACTGAGCATCCCCGTAGTCCGCCGCGCCCTTAACGCTGCTTGTGCTTGCAAGCATTACAATGCCCAGCGCAAGCAAAACCAGTACTATGGCAACAAGAACAGTAGCCGTTCTTTGCATGCGGCATCAGTATTTCGGCATAGGAACCTTGATGCGGTCGCCGGGCTCCACCTTCTCGTCCTTCCCGAGATCATTTAGCTCCCGCAGCTTTTCGGCGCTGGCGCCCCACAGCATGGCTATGGTCTTAAGATCCTCGCCTGCGCCGACTATGTGAATTCGAGTGTCGCCGCTTTCCACATTCTCCTGCTTGCCTGTTTCAACTTCAGGCGGAACGGAAACAGTCTCAGCAGGCTCCGGCTGAAGATCAACAGGTTCAATACGCCGTTCCGACTTCTCTTCTTCCGGTTCAGTTGACTCAACTTGACCTTCATCAACGCCACCGGCTTCTTCCATGCCGGGTATCATCAATTTCTGCCCCACCCTGATCATATCGGATTTCAAGTTGTTCGCTCTCTTGATAGCCTGTACCGTAGTGTCGTGGTCAGCGGCAATTTCAGAAAGCGTATCGCCTTTTTGCACGACATATTTACCGCCGGCAACCGGGCCCCCGTCTTCGGTCCCACTTTCGCGAGTCTCCGGCCTGACAGGAGGATCCTGAGTATCGGCTTCAGCAGGAATCACCAGTGTCTGCCCCGTTTTTATGACGTCCGCATTTGTAATTCCATTCAATGCCATAAGTTTTTTTATTGAAATATCAAATCTGGCTGCAATCCCCGACAGGGAATCGCCTTTTGCGACCACATACATTGACGTTTCCTGCGGCCAGGACCTTACTTCAGACCGCGTTTCACTTGCTGAAGGCTCCTTCCCGGCCTGCGGTTCGCTTTCGTCAGCCGGACGCGGAGGCAATATCACTTCCTCTTCCACAGTGCTTCCCGGCCGCGGACCGGTCTGACCCGGAGTTCCGCACCCCGGCATTAACAATACAATGCCTACAGCCATACAATGAACCAAAACTATCGCTCCAACCAGCCACGGGGTTCTCATCAGTCGCCCTCCTTTTGAATTATCTCCAATGCATACCTCTTAAAATCATCTCCACGCTGCTCGAAATTCTGATATGCGTCAAAACTGGCAGCGCCGGGCGACAGAAGTATCGTATCGCCCACGGCAGATTCCTCCCATGCAAGCCGAACGGCCTCGGCCATATCCAGACATTTCCTGCATTCGACAACGTCCTGCCAGCACGAGATCAGAACTTCTGCGTCTCTTCCTATAACATAAGCTGTTTTGACATACATTTCCAGAAATTCTTCAATTTTATCTGCTTTTCCTTCTTTCAATACACCACCGGCAATCAGACGCACCCCGCCTGAGCACATTTTCAAAGCTGCAGAGAGGGCAGCGAGATTCGTAGCTTTCGAATCATTTATGAATCTCCGTCCATCCTTTGAGCCCACCGTCTCCATCCGGTGTGGAAGCATGACAAAAGACCTGATGCTCCGCTCCAGCGTTTCCCTGTCTACGCCTGTATGATCGGCAACGGCCCACACCGAGGCTGCAATGCGGCCCATTACCTCGCCTTCAAAGGCAGTTCCGGCAAGCTGCAGCGTCCTTCCGCCGCTAACAACGCGGTCAGACTCGCAACAATAATTGCAGCCTTCACTTGCCCCGGTAATCAGCGTCTTTAACTTGTCGCGCACGGTCGCCGGACATGCGCCGGCAGCGTCCTTATCAATGACCGCGGTCGATCCCTGCGGCATGTTCTCGAATATCCTGCATTTTAAAGCCGCATATTCCGCAGGGGTCGAATGCCGGTCCAGATGGTCTTCGCCAATATTCAACAGTACCGCCAGGTGAGGGGCAAACCCGCCGGCATATTCAAGTTGAAACGAACTCACCTCCGCAACTACCCATTCCGGGACTGGACCATGCAGCGCAACATCGCTTAACGGACGGCCGTAATTGCCGGCTGCAACCGATGTCATGCCGCCTGCAGCAATCATCTCAGCACAAAGCTTTACGGCCGTGCTTTTTCCGTTTGTCCCCGTAATGCCGATTACGCGGGCATCAAGATGGCTCCACCCAAGCTCCAGCTCCGATACAATCCGGATACCCCTGTCCGATGCCTCGCGAACCAAAGGGGAATCGGAACTGACGCCCGGGCTGACTACACACAAATCAAACTCCCCCGCGGGAATCCGCCCGCACTTCCAGATAAAACGTATCGGCTCGCCCCGTTTGAATATCAGCCGGAGATCCCCACTCCTGTCTGACCGATCCACAGCTGTAACTTCGGCCCCTCGCGCAAGTAAAAGCTTTGCCGCGGCGGTTCCGCTGGAACCCATTCCAAGCACCAGGCAACGGTCGGCATATATCGGTTCATTCATTTTTATCCGCTATCTTATCTTCAGCGTCAGTATTCCCAGAAAAGCAAAAATAATCGATAAAATCCAGAATCGCACAGTCACCTGAGTTTCGTTCCATTTCCTGATCTCAAAATGATGGTGCAAAGGCGCCATTGCAAAAACACGCCGGCCCCTCATCTTGAATACAACAACCTGTATGATAACACTCATTGCTTCAATGACGAAAACACCCCCGACTATTACAAGCGTCAACTCCTGCTTAATAAGGACGGCAATCATCCCGATTGTTCCACCCAGGGCAAGACTACCCGTGTCTCCCATAAAAACGCTTGCAGGATGGCAGTTCCACCACAGAAACCCGAGACATGCGCCCAGAAGACAACCGCAGTAAACAGCCAGCTCACCGCCGCCGCTTACAAATGGAATGTTCAAGTAATCGGCAAACTCAATGTGGCCGGTAAGATAGGCCATAACAAGATAGGCAACGGCCACAGAAGCGCTGCATCCGACCGCAAGACCATCAAGCCCGTCGGTCAGGTTGACAGCGTTAGTGGCGCCCAGCAGCACCAGGGATAAATAAATAAAGGTGAAAACAAGGCCCATATCGCCGACAAGAGGATCCTTGAAAAAAGGAACCATAAGCTTTACGATGTTTTCTCTTGTCGCAGGCATGAGCAGTAACACAAAAAGAGCAATGGCGCACCATAGAAGTTGAAGAGATATTTTTGACTTCGCGCCAAGTCCCCTGGACTGTTTCCTGAGAACCTTGGCGAGGTCGTCAATAAAACCAACTCCGCCCATATATACCAGCGAGCCCAGAACCAGCCAGATAAAGGCGCTGTCCAGCCTGGTCCACAGGAGCGCCGAAACAATAACCGCCCCGATTATAAGAGCCCCGCCCATAGTAGGCGTACCCTCCTTCTGAGCATGAAGCATATACAGGGGCGGAGCTTCTTCCTTCCGCTCGTATTGCCTGAGATGGAAATGCTTCAATGCCCTGATCACCACCGGTCCGGCACATACGCTTATTATAAACGCTGTCCCGGCCCCCATCACCGATCTGACTGTAATGTACTGGAACACCCGCATGGGCGAAAACCAGTCTGATAACTCATGCAGATAATAAAACATTTTCTACCTCACAATTTTCAACCGCAAAAAAACGCCTTTGCCGCCAGATCTTCAGTTCAGCGAAGGGCAAGCCAATCTAATCGTCCTCGCATCCCCACAACATTACCGAAGGAGGATCACCATTGGGCATCCTTGACAAGACAGCAGAACGACGGGCTGCCTTTTCATTTCTATTCCCGGCAGTAACAGCATCTGCGCGCTCTTTCCTGCGTCGCGCGCCCGTCCCTGTTCCTGCGTCTTTGTTTTCTTTTATTGCATAACTCATCTGATTACGCGTCTTCTTTCCCAGATTTCCAACAGATCTTCAACTATTGTTTCCATCTTTACAAATCGTGAACCCTTGAGAAGAATCTCGGCACGTTTGGCGACGTTCTCGGCAGCGATTTCAGCCGCTTGCCTGTTATTCTCCGCTACGTAAACCGATTTAGTGGCTCCTCTGGTAATGCGAATCCCTTCTGCTATTTTCTCTCCAGGCTCCCCGATTAAAATAACCCCATCCCAACACTTTAATCCTATGTATTGCCCGAGTCTCAGATGCTCCGAAGCCTCCGCTTTACCCAGCTCGGCCATTCCCCCGAGAATCAACCATCTTTTTTTATGATTCTGGGACAGAAACGTATCTATTGCCGCTCGCATACTCAAAGGATTGGCGTTGTAAGCATCGTTGATAACCTTCCGCGAAGCAATAATCCGGGCCTCCCAACGCATACGCGGCGGCCGGTAGGCCCTGATAGCAGCGCGGACAGATTCCCAGGGCGCCATGTAATGACGTGCGGCTGCAACAGCAATCATCAGGTTCATCAGGTTGTGTTCCCCTGGCACAGGCACTTCAATTTCAGCATCTTCTCCGGTTGCAACCTCATGGATTTTGGCCAACCATTTCTCTCGATCCAGAGAAACGCACCTGTATCCACTGCCCTCGCCAATTCCAACAGTCAGAAGCCTGCAGTTCAATGCGGCCCGTACCGCATCAAAAGAAGCCACAGGTTCAGGCATAATTGCCACTCCTTCTGGAGGAAGCGCCCGGATAAGTTCTGCTTTTTCCTCTGCAATGGCTTCAAGCGAAGCAAAGTGCTCAACATGAACCGGCGCAATAGTGGTTATCAACCCGACTTCGGGCCTTATTGCAGCGCATAGCGGACGCAGCTCGCCGGGATGGTTGGTTCCGACTTCCAGAACACCCACCTCAGTGTTTTCCGGCAACCCAAGCATGCTCAACGGCACACCAATTTTGTTATTCCAGTTGCCGATTGTGCGCCCTACATGATAACGGCTGCTGAGCATGTCCGCCGTAAGCTCCTTCGTCGTAGTTTTTCCGGCGCTGCCCGTTATCCCTACAACCTTTATGTCAAGCTCATCCCTGTAGCCTCTTCCCATGTCCATTAGCGCTCTGGTCGTGTCGGGCACCTGCAACAAAGGACGATTCGGAATAGAGTTTCCGTTGGACCAGTCAAAGAAACCTCTCCAGTTGTCGTTTACAATCGAGGCGGCTGCGCCCTTCTCAAAAGCGTCCTCAACAAAATCGTGTCCGTCAAAGCGTTCCCCTTTTAGCGCAACGTAAACATCCCCGGCATCAAGCGACCGGGTATCATGGCAGATTCCGCCTATTGAGCCGGGTTGAGAAGACAGCCAACGCCCCCCGGTCCATTCAGCCAGTTTTTCAACGTCAAGTTTTTTGCTCATAGATACTTCCTCGCCACTAGCCTGTCATCAAACGGCACAGTCTTATTTGCAAACTCCTGGAATGTCTCATGGCCCTTTCCGGCAATCAACACCACGTCGCCCGGCCTGGCGGATGCAACAGCCATTCGAATTGCTGATTCGCGATCCTCCACAACTTCATAGTCGGCGCCGGGACCGATACCCTCTTCAATTTCGCGAAGTATTGCATCCGGTTCCTCGCTCCTGGGATTGTCGGAAGTCAGATAACACTTATCTGCAAGCTTACCGGCAACCCTTCCCATCGCCGGTCTCTTGCTTCTGTCCCGGTCTCCTCCGCATCCGAAAACAATTATAAGACGGTTAGGCGTTATTTCCCGCAAGGTTGACAGAACATGCTCAAGTGCGTCGTCGGTGTGAGCGTAATCAACAAAAACACTGAACCTGCCTGAATGAATTTGTTCCAACCTTCCGGGTACCTTTTGCGCCGATGCAAGGGACCTGAGCGACACTTCGGTTTCAATGCCCAGCGCCCCGCATATCGAGAAAGCAGCCAGGACGTTATAGATATTGAACCTGCCCAACAAACTTGAGACCATCTTCCCTCCACCCCATGGAGAACTTATCTCATACGAGCTGCCCTCATGCGTAAGATCTATGTTTTCAGCTGAAATATCCGCATTTTTCTCAATGCCGAAAGTCAGAAAAGTGGCGTCAATGTCCTCCCTTCCGGTCAACCGAACGGCAAACGGGTCGTCGGCATTCAGTATTGCAAACCTTTTTTTTCGCGTAGATTGAAGCTGCCGGAAAAGCATAGCCTTGGCTTCGAAATATTCCTCCTGGGTCTTATGATAGTCCAGATGGTCGCGAGTAAGGTTGGTGAAAACCGCAATATCAAAGTCCACCGCCCGCACCCGCTTCTGCACAAGGGCATGAGAAGAAACCTCCATTACCACGCTGCCACAGCCTGCCTCATTCATCTTAGAAAGCAAAGAATGCAAAACAGGGGGATCCGGCGTGGTTCTGGCCGCGGGTATTATCCTGTCGGCAATACGATACTCCACCGTGCCTATTACCCCGGGATCCCGGCCTGCATACTTGAGGACTCCGGCCACCAGGAAGGCAACCGTGGTCTTGCCGTTGGTCCCCGTTACTCCGATGACCTCCATATTTTGAGAAGGCCTGCCATAGAAATTTGCCGAAAGATCTGCCAGCGCATCGCGGCAGTCGGGCACAACAACCTGGCAGATGCCCCTGGGAATGCGCGAGGGCCTGTCGGTAACAATAACCGAAGCGCCCTTCGCCAGCGCATCCGATATGTAATCAGCTCCGTCCACCTTCCGCCCTTTGATGGCCACAAATGCATTGCCTTGCCTTACGCTTCTCGAATCGCATGTAATACCGCTGACATCTGCAGGAATCTTGCCTGAGGTCGAATCGATTTTAACCCCACCTATAAATTTCCTGAACTTCATTTCTGCAACCCGCCTTCTCCTTTAGAAGCTGGTTTCAGTAGAGGCTAGAACAGTCGAAGCAAGTCTCATTTTCAATCTTCGTTCTTTGGCCGAACAAACCCGATACCTCTGGCCATAGTCGACTCCGAATCCTTTACAGATCTCCCATCCCAGCGCGCCGAGAACTCTGGAACGACCAAGTATGCGGCTATCGCAATTTGCACTGTCCTGAACTTTCATTGTCATCCTCCATATTTAAATTTTTCCAACATTCACCGGATTACCGCTACAGATTAACGTAACACGCTCAATACGACTTCGATCGAACCAACCTGTAGGCCGGAAATTCACCCGAAGCATCCAGGTAGCGAAGGGAACCTGAGGCAATCTCTTTGAATGCCGGGGCCGCAACCCTGCCTCCCGTATGCAATGGCTGAGGCTCATCTACCACAACAATTACTCCTATCTCCGGAGTTTCCACGGGAACAAATCCGACAAAAGAAGCAACATGGGCCTCGTTCGAATACCTGCCTTCCACGGCTTTCTGGGCTGTTCCGGTCTTTCCTGCAACGGTGTATCCATCAATCCTGGCGCGCCTGCCTGTTCCCCCTTCACCGGTCACCCTGGCCAGAAGTCTCTTCATTGTCAGGGCCGTTTCATAAGATATCGGCCTTGCTATAATTTCCGGTTTATTCTCTTTAAGGATCATCCCTGGCGTCCGCTCAACTCTGTTCACTACGTATGGACGCATCAGAAAACCGTCGTTTGCTATCGCGCAAACAGCTCCAAGCATCTGCAAGGAGGTCACCGCAACTCCATGGCCTATTGCAATCCTGGTCGGACTGATCTTTGTCCATTTGGAAACCGGATGCAGTATCCCCCGCTCCTCTCCAGGCAGATCAATGCCCAGTTCGCTTCCTATCGAGAACATCTTCAGACACCTGTGAAGACGCTCATCCCCCGTCGCCAGCGCAATTTTAGCCGCTCCAATATTGCTGGATTTCTTGAGTATATCCGCAACGGTAAGCTCATCAAACGCGTGGTAATCGCGCAAAAGCCGTCTGGCATAACTCCATGAACCGCCCTCACAATCAAAAACATCCCCTGGTTTCACTACCCCATGATCAAGAGCTGCAGCCAGTGTAATTGCCTTGAAAGTTGAACCGGGCTCGTACACTTGCCCGATAGCACGGTTTAAACGGGAATCAGGAGTTGATGTTCTGAATTCATTCAGGTTAAAAGCGGGTCGGCTTGCCATTGCCAGAATCTGTCCGGTTCTGACCCTCTGAACGATCGCCCATGCGCCCTTTGCATTATGCCGGGAAACTGTCTCTTCCAGAACCTGCTCGACTATATACTGTATGTTCTGGTCCAGCGCAAGACGCACATCCGCGCCCTTGAGCGCAGGCACCCATTTGTCCCGGTGCCAGTACATTTCCTGGTGCAACGCGTTTACACGGCTTTCAACAAGACCCGGCGTACCCTTCAGATAACTGTTCATAGCCTGTTCAACGCCCGAACATCCCATTGCTTCATGATTCACAAAACCCAGAACGTGGCACATAAACCGGCCTTGCGGATAATAACGGACGGTTGTATCACGCAGAAAAACTCCCGGCAGGCTCTGGAGCGGTTCGGCGTCGCTCACCGGAACATAACGCTTAATATAGGCAAATCTCCTGTCGTCGCGGTCAAGACGCCGGCGAATTTTATTAATATCGATTTTCAGCGCATCAGCCAGGTTTTCCGAAACAAGGTCAAGGTTGTCCGAAGCGCTCACCTTCCATGGATCGGCGCATACATCCTTTACGGCCAGATTCAAAGCCATGATATTGCCGCCTTCGCTGCTGTCATAAATGTTGCCCCGCCCCGCAATGATAGATTTCTCCATGCTGCGGTCAATGCTCGGGTCGTATTGCCATATATGCAAAAAGGCCAGGCGTGAACCCAGCCCCGACATAGCGGCCAACAGGAAAACAGCTCCTACCGCAAACCTCAGTTTTATCGCCCGGTCATTCATTACGAACCCTGCTGTCCCTGGAAATATGAACCAGAGCATCCTCGCCTATGATTCTTCTGTCCGGATCAGGGTGGCGCAAAGGAAGTATCACAACCTGGTCCTTTCGGGGCCAATCCATCGCTATGTTCATTTCCCTGAGCTTACTCTCCAGGTTTTGCGGCGACTTCAGCCTTGTCCATTTGTAATTCTCATTTACATAATTGCGCCGCAATTCCTCATTCTCAATTTCCAGCGCTTTTATCTCTCTTCCCACTGCCTCGCACCTGCATCCCAGCCACACATAAGCTAAAGCCAACGTCGAAGCAAAAATAACCACCATCGCAAACGGAACGGGAAAAATGAAGCCGTCCGCTTTCTTCTTCCTGTTCTTTCGTTTTGCCATATCACTCCTCCGTAATGCTTGAGTCTTCTTTTTCACAAACTCTCAGCTTTGCAGACCTCGCCCTTGGATTTTGCGCCACTTCACTCTTCGAAGCAGTTACCGGCCCACGCGTAATAATCCGCACCCTGGGACAAACACCATTCCAAACAGCTCCGCCCCCCTGCAGCGACTCCATCCTGCCTCGATGTTCCACGAAAAATCTTTTGACAATCCTGTCCTCCAGACTGTGAAACGATATCGCAGCCAGGCGGCCGCCGGGCCTGAGAAGACCAAGGGCAACATCAAGACCCTTCTTTAAATTCTCAAGCTCATCATTAACCGCTATCCGTAACGCCTGGAAAACCCTGGTAGCAGGATGAATGCGGGAACCGTGACGCGGAACCGTTGAGGACACAATGCTTGCCAGTCGGCCCGTTGATGAAACCGGCGCCTTTTGCCTCTCCCGCACAATCGCCCTTGCAATCCTCCGGGCATAACGTTCTTCTCCGTAAACCCTGAATATCTCTTCCAACCGCTCTCTTTCCCAGTTGTTAACAATGTCTTCGGCCGTTACCTTCATCCTCCGATCCATTCTCATATCAAGCGGCCCGTCAACCGCAAAACTGAAACCTCTTGATTTGTCTGCAAGCTGGTTGGAACTTATGCCAAGATCCATAAGAATCCCGTCAACATCGCTGAAATTGTTTTCCCGGACAAGACGGTCCATCTCGGAAAAATCACCCTGTGCCACCTCGTGGCCGCCGCCATACCCGGTTAACCGCCTTTTCACTTTACAAACAGCCTCTTCGTCTTTGTCCAACGCCAACAATTTCACTGGCTTCGATGATCGCTTCAAAATCTCCTCGCTGTGCCCGCCCCCGCCGGCCGTGGCGTCCACATAGGTTCCTCCCGATTCGACTTGAAGGAGATTCATAACTTCTTCAACCAGTACAGGTTCATGCATAATGCTCCATAATCAAATATGACCGGGGATCAAAAACCCACATATTGTGCGGCATCCAGGATCCCCTCTTTGCTCAGATCTCCGGATTCCTTCAGGTTTTCCGGACTCCAAAGTTCAAATCTGTCCAGGGCTCCAATCAAAACAACCTTTTCAACCAGGCCCGCATACGCCATCAATTCATCTTTTACCCTGATCCGGCCCTGGGAATCCCATGATACAAGATCCGAATGAGAAGCAAGAACACGGGCAAACTGACGGGCCTTGGGATCGGCTATCGAATGTTCACGCATGGTCTTGATTCTTCTTACAATCTCAGAAGCCGGATAAACCGAAAGGCACTTGTCGTGGACGTCGGGCAACACATAAAGGCTCTTCGACTCTTTCACCTGCGCGCGCCATTGAGAAGGAATGGTCAACCTCTTCTTCGGATCAAGAGTGTGCTCGTACCTGTGTACAAATACCCCCTGGCCCGCTATCTCCTGCTCCAGATCTATGTTAACTTGGTCCACAACGTACCTCTCTGTGACACAATTCACCACATTGCCCCACCGATGTCAACATTTTTTTACAGTTTTCGTATCAGGAAAATAGAAATTATACCGAACTTTGGTTCCGCGCTCAGCAGAAAGGGAGAGGTCAGGGAAGGCTGAAGACGGGCGTCCCCGCCAGTTTTGCAGATTAATGTTATCGCAATTGCGCTATTGGCGCTTGCGGCAGGAATTCTATGGGATAATATGCGGGATAGTAGCGTTAACTTAACTTACATCTGCGCCCGGCTCCATCTCTCCATCAATGGTAACCAGCCGCAGCTTGCCGGACTTGGAGGCGGCAAGCAGCATGCCGTTGGAGTCAATGCCTCTTATTCTGGCAGGCTTAAGATTGGCAACAATAACAACCAGACGTCCCTTCAACTCCTCAGGGGTGTAATGCCTGGCAATTCCAGCCACAATGCCTCGCTCCTCGCCTCCTACATCGACGGCAAGCTTCATCAGTTTGTCCGTTTTCTCCACTGCTTCAGCCTCAAGAATACGTCCAACTTTAAGCTGAAGTTTCGAAAAATCCTCATACTCGACTCGAGCAATACCGGTTTCGCCAGACTTTCTCCCGGAAGACTTACTCTTTCCGGCTTCGGGCTTTATCCTCGGAAAAAGGTTTGGCATCTGGCCAATCCGGCAACCACTCTGCATAACGCCCCATTTATCAAGCTCATCGTGAGGAATGGGTCCCTTCGCCAAACCCAATGCCATGCGCAGGTCATCCATCTTCCCGGGCATGACCGGATACAAAAGACCGCTCACAACCCGAAGCGCCTCAACCCCAGTGTACAAAACGGTGGCCAATTCCTCGCTCTTGTTCTGTTTGGCAAGCTTCCAGGGCTGCCGCTGCTCAAAATACCGGTTGGCTTCCCGAACAACTCCTGCAATCTGCTGAATGCCCTGGTCAAGGCGCATGCCTTCAACTGCTTCGGCCATTTCCTTTGCGGCCGCCAGCGCGGAGTTCCTGAGAGCTTTCTCATGCTCGCCCTCCCGCGAAGACTCCGGCACACATCCGTCAAAATGTTTGCCTATCAGCTTCATCACGCGATTGAGCATATTGCCCAGATCATTGGCAAGGTCACTGTTGTACCTGCGCACAAAGCTTTCTTCAGTAAAACTTGAATCCTGCCCGAGCGTCATTTCGGCTATGACAAAATATCTGAAGGGATCAACGCCGTATCTGTCGATAAAGTCGATCGGATTTACAACGTTACCCCTGGACTTGCTCATTTTGTCCCTGCCCGACAACCACCAGCCGTGGGCAAAGACAGTCCGGGGCATCTCAAGGCCCATGGCCTTCAACATAGTGGGCCAGTATACGGTGTGCGTAGTGAGTATGTCTTTCCCTATCAGATGATAATCCGCCGGCCACCATTTGCGGAACTCGGCATCGTCGGAGCAGTACCCGGCAGCGCTGATATAGTTCACAAGGGCGTCAAACCAGACATAAGTAACAAACTGATCGTCAAATGGAAGCTCTATCCCCCAGTCCATACGGCTTTTCGGCCTGGAAATACAAAGGTCATTCAATCCTTTCTTGAGAAAACCAAGCGTCTCATTGCGCCTGAAGTCCGGCTGTATAAACTCTGGATGTTTGTTAATGTAATCTATCAGCCAGTCCTGGTACGCGCTCATCCTGAAAAAATAGTTGGCTTCCTTGATCGGCTCAACTGTTTTGCCACAACCAGGCTCAGGACAAACACCTTCGTTCAGATCCTTTTCAGTGTAAAACCGCTCACAGGTAACACAGTACCAGCCATTGTAATCAGCCCTGTATATTTCACCCTTGTTGTACAGCTCCTGCAGGATCTGCTGTACCACCCGCTTATGCCGTTCCTCTGTGGTGCGGATAAAATCATCATTTGATATTTCCAGTTTCTGCCACAGATCCTGGAACCTGGTCACAGTCCGGTCCGCCTGCTGTTGAGGTGTAAGCCCGGCTTTGAATGCGGCAGCCTGAACTTTCTGTCCATGCTCGTCAGTGCCGGTTAGAAAAAACGTGGAAACACCGAAAAGCCTGTGATACCTGGCGAGCACATCGGCAAGTATAGTTGTATAAGCGTGTCCAATGTGCGGCTTGTCGTTCACATAATAAATCGGTGTAGTAACGTAAAATTTGTCTCTGTTCACATCATCCCTGTCTTTCATATTCACACCATACCGTTTTTAATGATCCCATCTGCCGGGTTTCAAACACAAGACCGGTTCAAAAAACATCTTTTGCTCAGATTTGTCAACGCTTAACCCGATTTCCCTTGCCACTCACCCTCTTCTCCGCGCTCCTTGCGTTCTCTGCGGTGAATTTCTCCCAGTCTGTTTTCAGTGTCCTTTCGTGTATTTCGCAGTTTCTCTTCTTCCTTCCCCTACATCAGCCCCACCGGATCCACGTCAACAACGCAGTTTACTTTGCCGGGCCAATTAAAACCATTCACGGCCTTCCTTAACGGAGCTGTAATGGAGGCCGTGGATCCTGCCCTGAGCATCAGTTGGTACCTGTACCTGCCCTTGGCTTTTGCCAGCGGAGCAGGCGTGGGGTCGGATATTATCACCCGAGCTGGAACCATCTTTTTCAGCCGCTCAGCCAGCGAACTAATATAAAAACTTACCTGCTCCTCTACCGGACCCTTTACCGTAATACAGACAAGATGTGAAAAAGGAGGATAAGACAGCTCTTTGCGAAATTCCAGTTCCTGGTCGGCAAAGCCTTCAAAATCAAGGCGCCTGGCCGCCTGGACAGCAGGATGGTGCGGAGTGTATGTCTGCACAATTACTTCGCCGGTAACTTCGCCGCGTCCGGCTCTGCCTGCAACCTGAGCCAGGAGCTGAAAGGTCCTCTCGCCGGCCCTGAAATCCGCAACATGAAGACTCAAATCCGCGTAGATAACGCCAACCAGCGTAACATTGGGAAAGTGAAGCCCCTTGGCGATCATCTGGGTCCCCAGAAGTATGTTGATCCGACCGGCCCTGAAATCTCCAAGCACCCTGTCATAAGTGTCTTTCCTTCTGGTAACGTCAGCATCGAGCCGCTCAATCTTTGCTGCGGGAAAACACTTGTTGATAATTCTTTCAACTCGCTGAGTGCCTATGCCCGCAAATTTAAACGCCGGATCAGCGCACCCAGGACACCGGTCGGGAAGCCGCCGCGCAGCGCCGCACACATGGCATCGAAGCATTTCATCTTTACGGTGATATGTATATGCAACGCTGCAGTTTCCGCATTCGGCAACATAACCGCATTTGGGACAAATCATCGAGGTCGCGTAACCCCTCCGATTCAGAAAAAGAATAACCTGTTCCCCCCTGTCCAGCCTGGCGTCTATTGAATTAAGGAGATCCCTGGAAAAAACATTGGGCCTCCCCTCACGCTGCGCTTCCATCCTCATGTCAATCACACGCATCAAGGGCATTTGACGGTTGTCGACACGCCGGGTCAGCTTCGCAAGCGCGTATTTCCCCTTTCTGACATTCTGCCAGGATTCCATCGATGGGGTGGCCGACCCCAGCACAACAGGACAATTCTCCATCTTTCCACGGACAACCGCAACATCCCTTGCCCCATATCTTGGAGTCTCCTCCTGCTTGTAACTGGTCTCATGTTCTTCGTCTACAACAATCACGCCGACATTGCGCAACGGAGCAAAAACGGCTGAACGGGCTCCAATTACAATGTCGGCTTCTCCACTTTTGATCCTGTGCCATTCGTCGTGCCTTTCCCCCCTGGAGAGATGGCTGTGCAATACCGCCACACGTTCTCCAAACCGGGAAGTGAATCGCTCAACAGTCTGAGGAGTCAGGGATATTTCCGGAACCAGCATGATAGCCCCTTTCCCGCGCTCCAGAAAATGCGCAATCGCCTGCAGATACACCTCAGTCTTGCCGCTTCCGGTCACACCGTAAAGCAGGATAGCCTGAAATCCGCGTTCTTCAGCGCTGCCATTGCCTACAATGGCATCGAGCGCCTTCTTCTGTTCGGGCATAAGCGACAGGGGTCCGGTCCGAAGCATGCGGCGGTTGAAAAACGGATTCCTGCGAACCCGTTGCCTTTCCAGGTTTACAAGCCCCTTTTTCTGCAATGTCTTGATCGGCGAGACACTGATCCCCAGCGTTTGCCTGAGTTCTGAAACCGGCATAAAATCAGACTGCCGAAGCCGGTCAACCACGGCCCTGTGTTTTTCCGAAAGCCCCCTGGCATCATCATCAGTAAAACCGGGCTTCAGCGATACAACAAGCTGCTCCTTGAAAAATTCACCGCCGCGCACTGCGCCTGGCAATGACGAACGAATTACACTGCCAAGCGGGGCACAGTAATAATCAGCCAGCCATCGCGCCAGATCAAGGGCAGCGTCGTTAAGGAACGGATCATCGCCTTCAATATCCGCTATTTCTTTCAATTTACGGACGCCAGAGGAGCCGCCAAAACCCACAATATACCCGGTCTTCAAAGAATGCCCGAACGGCACAACCACCCTGCTGCCAATCCGGCAGCGCGCTGAAAGGCTTTCAGGCACCAGGTAATCAAATTCCCGGTCCAATGAAATATCAACAACAACACTGGCTTTTTTTAACTTGGTCATGCTCCTGCCCATAATAAAAAAGCCGGAAGCATCACATGCTTCCGGCTTCTGTTCTTCAGTCCTTTGACTTGTATCGACAGCCTACCAGCCTACCACGCTATCCAGATCCGTGGGATACCATGCATTTGTGTCCCAGTTATTTTCTGTTACCCAGACTGTGGAACCGTCAACATACAGGCAATTGCCGCCGCTGCCGGCATGATTCCCGCCAAACCCGTTAGCGGTCACGTTGCTCTCGCCATTCTTATCACTCATCAGAAGGCTTCTGGAAGAAGCCGAAGCCGACATCGGGCGGGAGCTGCCTGAAGCGGTTTCAGTGTTGGTAAACATATTGTAACTGCAGTAGAACAAGCCATCACTATCATTTGTCATTCCCCAGGACTCTTTGACATCACGAAACGGGTCGCTCTTGCACTTCAAAAGCTTTGTGCTTTCGTCCACATATTCTCCCATGTCCGTAATCTGAGTGGGATAATCCTCGTCGTGGTCCATGGCATACATCGCCAGAGCCTTGCCCATTTGCGACAGATTACTGGCACAATGCGCCTGGCGCGCCTTCTCCTGGGCTTTGCGAATCGCTGGAAATAACATACCGGCAAGAATGCCGATAATAGCAATAACGACCAGAAGCTCTATCAAAGTAAAAGACCGCAACCGAACATTCTTCAGAAACTTACTCATACGTGCTTTCCCCCTATTTCTTGAGACACCATACTAACAGTGTGGTTCATTTTTACTTTACGGCCCCGCAAAAGTCAAGCTGTTTAATTAAAAAATCGGGGGCAATTTTTACTTTATAAGCATGCAGTCTCCATAACTGTAAAAACGATAGCCGGATTCAATTGCCTGCCTGTAAGCGGCCAGCGCATGTTCCTTTCCGGCAAATGCGCAAACCAGCATCAGCAGCGTGGATTCAGGCAGATGAAAATTGGTGAGCATAGCATCGACAACCCTGAATTCATAACCGGGATATATAAACAGCCTGGTCCTGCCTGCCCCTGATGCAATATACCCGCTCTCATCGGCAACAGATTCCAGGGTCCTCACAGAAGTCGTTCCCACGGCGACCACGCGACGGCCCTCATCCTTCGCCAGGTTAACCGCCCTGGCGGTATCTTCAGGCACTTCGTAGCGCTCAGCTTCCATGTCGTGCATCTCAACATTCTCGGTCCTTACCGGAACAAATGTGCCGGGACCAACATGCAGAGTAACCGGCGCAACTCTTGCCCCGAGAGTCTTGATCTCATCGAATATAGCTTCAGTTAAATGCAGCCCCGCCGTGGGCGCTGCTATAGCTCCGGGAGCGCGGGCATAAACAGTCTGATAACGCTCTGAATCAATGGACGCCAACATCCTGTCCTTAGCCGCCCTGCGAATGTAGGGCGGCAACGGCGGCTCGCCCTCGGAACGAAGCGCCGTTTCCACGTCTGCACCATCATCTGCCGAAACTTCTACTGTTCCGCCGGGCGCGACATCCTCCACAAGAAAAGTAAACCGTCCTTCGCCGGCCACAATCCTGATTCCGCGGCGGGCCCGGCGAGAAGCCTTGTACATGGCTTTCCAGCGCTTCCCGCCGGCAGGTTCGATAAAAAGCAGCTCTACCCTTCCGCCGGTATCGGACCGCCTGCCCCTGACGCGCGCAGGTATCACCCTGGTGTCATTAACAACAACAACGTCTCCCTCGCTCAAATGCCCCGCAATATCGCCTGCATGTTCATGCAGAACATTTCCGGAACCACGATCAAGAATCATCATCCGCGAATCTTCGCGACGTTCCAAAGGTTTCTGAGCTATAAGCTCAGATGGCAAGTGATAATGAAAACTGTCAACCCTCATTGGCCTATTACTTTAACCAGCACCCTCTTTTTTCTCTTACCGTCAAACTCACCATAAAAAATCCGTTCCCACGGCCCGAAATCAAGCTTGCCGCCGGTTACAGCCACAACAACCTCCCGGCCCATTATTGAACGCTTTAAATGAGCGTCGGCATTATCCTCAAACCCGTTGTGAGCATACTGCGAATGTGGTTTTTCTGGAGCAAGCCTTTCAAGCCATTTTTCAAAATCGGAATGAAGTCCACTTTCATCGTCGTTAATAAACACCGAAGATGTTATGTGCATCGCATTGCACAATAAAAGACCTTCGGTAATGCCGCTCTTCTTTAAAGCTTCCTCGACCCGGGGGGTGATATTAATATACTCGCGCCTTCGCCGGGTTTGAAACCAGAGCTCTTCACGATACGTTTTCATCCTTTCCAACCTCTCCATAACTGTCGTTCCGTCATAATTCTGTTCCCATTGAATTGCCAGTCAACTCACACAGCCATATATAGTTCCCATTACTTTGCACAGAACTTTTTACAGTACCTTCCCGTTTTGGGCCGGCGCCGCCGGAGCCATTTCAAACTGTAAATCGTAAAGCCTCCGGTATACTCCCCCCAGAAATAACAGGTCGGAGTGTGTGCCCTCTTCCACAATCCTTCCCGATTCCATAACATAGATTCTGTGGCAGTGCATTATGGTGCTGAGCCTGTGCGCTATTGCCAATACCGTGCGCCCCTCCATAAGATCATCAAGCGCAGCTTGTACAAGTCTCTCCGATTCCGTGTCCAGCGCGCTGGTGGCTTCGTCAAGAATCAGGATAGGCGGGTCATTAAGTATCGCCCTGGCGATCGCAAGCCGCTGACGCTGCCCGCCGGACAACCTGGTGCCCCTTTCTCCTATCACCGTCTCGTAGCCCTCAGGCAATTCTTTTACAAAATCATGCGCATAGGCTTGCCGGGCAGCCTCCTCAATCTTCTCCATGGACGCCCCCGGCTTGCCGTATCCAATATTATTTGCAACAGTGTCGTTAAAAAGGAAGGTCTCCTGGGTAACCAGGCCTGATAATCCCCTTAAAGAACTCAAAGTGACATCCCTGATATCAGTCCCGTTGATCAGTATTCTGCCTGATGTAGGATCAAAAAAACGGGGAATAAGATTAACAAGCGTTGTTTTCCCGGAGCCGGAACAACCGACCAGGGCCACTCTCTGGCCGGAACGCACTGTTAAGTTGATGTCTCGCAACACAGGTGTGTCTTTGTAAGCAAAGTTGACCGCTTCGAGTTCCACGCTATCAACCGGCGGAACAAGCTTTATCGCTCCGTGTTTTTCCCGCACAGCGTTTTCCGTGTCGAGAATCTCAAAAATTCTGTCTGCGGCAGCCGCGCTGTGGTCAATATTCAATCTCAGCTTGCTCAGCCTTTTTACCGGATCGTAAAGCATCACCAGCCCGGCCACAAAAGTCATAAACTCATTCCACTCAACCCTGACTGTATAAGCATACCCAAGAGTAAGAGCCACGCCAACCGCGGAAATAAGCACAATAATCGGCTCTATTATCGCCTTGGAACGCACCACGCGCATCATCCTGTCGAAAAATGACCGGCACTGGTCGCCAAAACGATCAAGTTCACGCTTCTCCATCCTGAAAGCCTTGACTACCCTTACTCCCGATATACTCTCCTGCATTATCGAGACAATATCCGCCAGCCGCTCCTGGGCCTCCCTGGCCGACTTCCTGACCTTCCTGCCATATAGCAAAACCGGAGCCATGCATAAAGGCAACAGAACAAGACCGATCACAGCCATTTCCCAACTCAGAAAAAGGAGAAATATCACTGTGCCGACAGCAATTACCGGCTGCCGGAACAAGTCTGTGGCAACTCGTGAAACCGCGCTTTCCAATAAGGTGCTGTCGTTTATCGTCCTGGAAATCATTTCACCGGTCTTGTTCTTGTCAAAATATGCCACAGAAAGATTCTGCAGATGAGAGAAGACCTTGATCCGAAGGTTCATGACCACCCTGTGCCCTACCCATCGAATAAAGTAATCGCTGAAATATTGCGCAAATCCCATAAGAAACGCCAACCCCACAATCAGCGAGATAAACATGAAAACCTGCGGAATTCCCCCTGTCTCATAGTTGAAAACCTGCGGAAAAAGACGGTTTATCACAGGAAGAAAACCAACCATGGATGCGCCGCAGATAACGCCGCACAATCCGCCGGCTACCAGACGAGCCATATAAGGACGCGCATAAGAAAGTAAACGTAAATAGGAGGCCCAGTCCTCAGTAATCCGACGCCTCATTCTGCTCGATAGGAATTTCATAATCTGGAAAGATACCGTTCAACTTCAAGGGCCGCCTGGCACCCCGAACCCGAAGCGGTGATTGCCTGTCGGTATTGATAATCCTGGACATCGCCGGCCGCATAAACGCCTTCGGCGCTGGTCCGCGTATTTTCAGTGACAATGTATCCGGCTTCCTCCATTGCAACCTGGCCCTTGAAGGCGGCAGTATTAGGCTCGTGGCCTATGGCAATAAAAAGTCCGGAAATGCCAAGATAACTCTCTTCGCCGGTCTTAACGTTCCGGATCTTAACACCGGTGACCTCGTTCTTACCGACGTCAAGGACTTCTTTAACAACACTGTTCCACAAGAAGTTAATCTTACTGTTAGCCTGCGCGCGGCTTGCCATTATCTTAGAGGCCCTGAGCTCGCCCCGCCTGTGAATCACTGTAACCTTAGAACAAAGTCGCGAAAGAAATAAAGCTTCCTCCATAGCCGTATCCCCGCCGCCTACAATGGCAACATCCGAATCCCTGTAAAAAGCGCCGTCACAGGTCGCACAGGTGGAAACGCCCCGGCCAATCAGCTTCTGTTCGGAAGGAAGGCCGAGATAACGAGGACTGGATCCGGTTGCCAGGATAACAGCGCGTGATTCTATTGCTTCGCCTCCTGATAAAAAGGTGCGCAAAGGCTGTCTGCCGTATTCCGCGGACACAGCGTCGCCTGTTTTAAACCTGCACCCGAACCGGTCGGCCTGATTGCGAAACCGTTCCATCAGTTCTGCGCCTCCAATGCCCTCGGGAAACCCTGGAAAGTTCTCAACTTCTGTAGTGGTAACGAGCTGCCCCCCTATGCTGGCGCCATGAACAACCAGGGGTTCGAGATTGGCCCGGGCGCAGTATATTGCTGCGGTTAAACCTGCAGGTCCAGAACCTAAAATCAGAACATTTTCCATCGCTTCTCTTTCCTTTATACCGGATCAGCCGGTTAAATTCATAAAATTAAGGCATGCAACATGGTCGCTGCCGCCTTGAAGCCGGCCCGGCCGTTAAATGCGGGCGACACACATCAAGTGTACTTCAACACCTCTTCAACAGTTGTGTGCCCTTCCAGGATGTTTCTTATGCCGTCTTCGCGCAGCGTTCTCATGCCAAGCTCAACAGCCTTATGACGAAGCGTCATAGTCGGCTGCCGCTCGTTGATCATTTCCCTGATGGGCTCGCTGATGCCCATGTATTCATATATGCCCCGACGCCCATGATACCCGGTGTCGTTGCATTTGTCGCAGCCCGCCCCGTAGGCAAACCGCCTGTCACCAATTTCTTCCCGTTTCAAGCCCAGGCTCTTGAGTATGTTCTCGTCAGGCGCATATTCTCTCTTGCAGTTCCTGCAAATCGTACGGACAAGCCGCTGCCCGAGCACGGTCTCCAGGGTTGAAGAAACAAGATAAGGCTCCACTCCCATATCTATAAGCCTCGTAATCGCACCGGCCGCATCATTAGTGTGAAGCGTTGAAAAAACAAGATGCCCCGTCAACGAAGACTGAATTGCTATCGTTGCGGTCTCGGCATCACGTATCTCGCCAACCATCATAACGTCTGGATCCTGCCTCAGGAAAAATCTCAGGATATTTGCAAATGTATTCCCGACCTGTTCATTTACAGGAACCTGAATTATGCCCTCGATATCATACTCAACTGGCTCTTCGGCAGTAAGCAGCTTCCGGTCTATGGTGTTGATCTTCCTCAGGCCTGAATACAAAGTGGTCGTCTTTCCAGACCCGGTCGGACCGGTAACAATTATGATGCCATTAGGGTTCAGTATATCCTTGCTGAATCCTTCGTAAACATCCTCGGGCATGCCCAGGTTCTCCAGGTCCAGCGAAACCACGCTTCTGTCAAGGACACGAAGCACCACACTCTCGCCAAACTGGGTAGGAAGGGTGGAAACACGCAGATCAATGAGCCGGCCGCTTATGCTCAACTGTATCCTGCCGTCCTGCGGCAGGCGTCTTTCAGCAATGTTCAATCCCGACATTACCTTGATTCTCGAAATGACCGGCAGGGCAAGACGCTTGGGCGGAGGCGCCATTTCGTAAAGCGCTCCGTCAACCCGGTACCTTATTTTAAATTCTTTTTCAAACGGTTCAAAATGTATATCCGAAGCTCTGTCATTAACCGCCTGGTACAATACAAGATTTACAAACCTGATAACCGGGGTCGAGCCGGCGGCTTCCTCAATGCCCTTTTCATCGACATCATCCGAAAGTTTCAACCCTCCGTCAACTTTGTCAATATCCGTCTCAAGAGCCGCGAGCATCTCGTTAACCGCCTCAGTATCGTCCTGATAAAACTGATTCAGACAGGCCCTCACATCCTCTTCCCGGGCCAGAACAAAACTTACTTCTCTTGTCAACGCAAACATCAGTTCATCCATAGTTTCCGGATTCACCAGGTTAAACGTGGCAAGCTCAATGGAATCATCGGTGGCCCTTATAGGAACAACGTTGTACATCCTGGCAATACTCGCCGGCACACTGTAGACAGTGTCCCTGGATATATCCTGGGCAGGAAGGTTTATCACCGTAGTGCCAAGATAACCGGCTATTATCTCAAGGAGGTCGTCCTCCGAGATAAGTTCAAGGTCAATTACAATGTTGCGCACGGGTTTGCCCGTGCGCTCACACTCTTCCTGCACTTCCTGCATGCTCTGATCGTCAAGCGCTTCCCGCTCATAGAGCAGCCGAAGCAAAGGACTGATATCTGTGGTCTCTGCCATACCTCACCTGTTTTTTTTCTTCTGCTGTTGCGCATCCTGCAGTTTCTGCACAAGACCTTCGGCATCCTGGGCCTTCGTTATCATGTCCTCGTAACTTATCCGTCCTGCCTTGTACAAAGCCAGCAGATGCGCATCAAGAGTAATCATGCCGTACTTCGCGCCCGTCTGTATATCTGAACTGATACGGTACGTCTTGTTGTCGCGAATCAACGATTGTATCGAGGGAGTGGATATCATTATTTCAAAGGCGGCGACACGACCTGGACCATCTGCCCTTACAAGCAGTAATTGCGATATAACAGCGATAATTCCAACGGCAAGCTGGGTCCTTATCTGCTCCTGCTGGTCGGTCGGAAACGCGTCAACAATCCTGTCCACAGTCCTGGCCGCGCCGGTCGTGTGAAGCGTGGCAAAAACAAGATGCCCTGTTTCCGCTGCGGTTATAGCCGCCTCCATGGTTTCAAGATCCCTCATTTCACCGACAAGTATGACATCCGGGTCCTGGCGCAATGCCCGCCGAAGCGCTTCCTTGAAGCTGCTTACATCAACCCCGACTTCCCGTTGAGTCACTATGCACTTGTTGTGATTGTGATAATACTCGATAGGATCCTCAACAGTTATTATATGGCAGTCCCGCTGTTGATTAATAACGTTGATCATACTGGCAAGAGTTGTCGATTTACCCGATCCGGTGGGGCCGGTCACAAGTATCAGGCCGCGCGGCCGGAAGAGCAGTTCCTTGACCTGGGGTGGAAGACCTATCTCTTCCAGGGACATGAGTTCAGAGGGTATCAGGCGCAGGACAATCCCGAAGTTGCCCTTGCTCTTGAACACACTCACACGAAACCGCGCCTTTTCTCCATAACCAAAACCGAAGTCAGTGCTCCCCCCCTCCCGGACCTTCTGCTGATGATCAGCCGAGGTTATGCTCTTCATCAGACGTTCCGTGTCTGCAGCGACAAGGACCGGAACATCAATCGACTCCAGCCTTCCATGTATCCTCAACTGCGGAGGCAAGCCTACACTCAGATGAATATCAGAGGCGCCCTCTTCTATAGCAAGCTCAAGCAAGTCGTTCATTTCAACAGATTCACTCATTAATCCAGGTCCCCCATTGTTACTCTTAACACCTCTTCAAGCGTCGTCCACCCGGCTGCAACTTTTCTCAAACCGTCTTCGCGCAGCGTTCTCATGCCCATTTCCCTGGCGCGTATCCTCATCTGCGAGGCCGGTAGCTGCTGAAAAATCATGTCCTGGATCTCGTCGGTCATCTCGAAAATCTCGAAAATGCCTTTCCGCCCCTGATAACCTGTAAGGGAACATTTTTCGCATCCCCTGCCATGATAAAACTGCGCGTCATCAAGGTGAACTGCGCCAGATCCCAGAAGTTCAATTTCTGAGCGCTCGGGTTGATAAGGTTCTTTGCAGTTCTCACAAATCACCCGAACCAGCCGCTGCGCCATAACAGCCTGAACCGACGAGGCAACAAGGAAAGGCTTGACGCCGATATCCAGGAGCCGCGTCACTGCGCTGGGGGCGTCGTTGGTGTGCAATGTACTGAATACAAGATGTCCGGTCAGAGAAGCTTCGGTCGCTATGTTCGCAGTCTCAAGGTCGCGAATCTCGCCTATCATAACAACATTGGGCGCCTGGCGCAAAATTGAACGCAAAGCAGCAGCAAACGTCAGCCCTATGCCCGAACGAACCTGCACCTGATTAATACCTGACATCTGATATTCCACAGGATCCTCAACAGTAATGATCTTTCTGTCAGGACGGTTGATGTAGCCCAGGCAGGCATAGAGAGTAGTGGTCTTTCCTGATCCCGTCGGACCAGTTACCAGGAAAATGCCGTCAGGCAGATTTATCAGCCGCTCAAAAGTCTGCTGGTCATCAGAGAGAAAACCCAGCTTCGGCAGCCCCAGCGCAAGATTCTGCTTGTCCAGAATACGCATGACCACACTCTCACCGTGATTCGTAGGCACAGTGGAAACACGAAGGTCCAGCTCGCGGCCGAGAATGTTAACCTCTATCCTCCCATCCTGGGGAACACGCTTCTCTGAAATCTTCATGTCAGCCATTATCTTTACTCTGCTGATTATAGCCGATTGCAGACGCTTGGGAGGACTGTCAACCTCATGGAGCACACCGTCAACACGGTACCGCACCCGAAACTTCTTCTCCAGCGGCTCCAGGTGAATGTCCGAGGCTCGATTGCGGAAAGCCTCCAGGATAATCAGGCTCACCAGCTTTATTATAGGCGCATCGGTCTCCGTTGCATCGGCCTGCTCAACCAGATCATTTCCACCTGTCAACTCAATATCAATATTCTCATCGGCAGCCTGATCCACCATGGCTGCCATTGTCTCTTCCGCGGCATAAAACTTGTCCAGCGTAGCCTTGATCTCAGCCTTGGAGGCAACAACACCCTCAACATTCTTCTTCAAAAGATACCGCAAAGTATCCAGGGCATCAAAATCGAGCGGATCGCTAAGCGCCACGGTAACAGTCTCGTCTTGAGCATCGACTGGAACAACCTTGTACCGGCGGGCTATGTCCGAAGGAATACTGTCCCTGACCTCGGGGGAAAGCTGTACCCCTCCCAGATTCACAAGCTCCATGCCAAGCTGATTGGCAAGAAGAGCAAGCACTTCCTTCTCGGTAATTACATCCTCCTGCATAAGCCGATCCAGAACACTGCTTCCTTCTCCATTAGTCGCAGCCCGTGCTTCCTCAATCTGCTCCGGAGATAAAGCGCCGTTTTCTTCCAGAATCTCAAGGACATAATTGTCGTTTGAAGTCAAATCATTCCTCCATGAACCCGCACAAACATTTTCTGCTGCTCCCGATTATCCGTCCCGGCAAATAAACAATGGCTCGCTTTACCGCAAAAATAAACACAATCGAACCCCGCCTGGAAATTATAGCATCTTCTGCTCCGCACGTCGATCTGAAACAATCCGGCAGGCAACTCCTGAAATTGATTAATTGACCAGCCTGATAATGCCTTATCCATACGGAAAATTCAAACGCGAAATGCCGGCCAACAGATATAAAAAGATCTGACCTGATCTATTCATAAAAATCTATTACGAGTGTGCATGTCACTTCATCTCAACGACTTTGCTTGCCAGCCGATCTTGACGTATGTTCATACGCCTTCATCCGGCTATCTGCGCAAAGCCATTGATCTACAACAACCTGCGCACTCTCATTACGAAGTTGATGAACATATCTGGCTAATGTCTCATCTTGGTCTCAATCAACTTATTAACAAGACGAGGATTTGCTTTGCCCCTGCTCAGCCGCATAACCTGCCCGACAAGAAATTTTGCCGCCTGCTTTTTCCCCGCCCGGTAATCCTGAACTGATTTCGGGTTTTCTTCCATGGCCTGATCAACAAATTTCTCTATCTCGGTCTCGTCGCTGACCTGCCCGACGCCCAGACTCTCTACAAGATCGGCAGGACTCCCACCGCGGTTAAACATCTCTTCAAAAACCTTCTTGGCTCCCGTGAAACTCACCGCTTTGTTATCCACCAGTTTCACCAGTTCCGCAAGGCCGCCGGGCTCCAGCGGCAATTCCTGAATATCCTTGCCGGATTCAGAAAGCATCCTGCTCATCTCTGTCATTACCCAGTTGGAAACAGCCTTGGAATTGTCACACAACAATGCCGCACGCTCAAAGAAATCCGCCATTGCCCTGTCGGCAACAAGCACGCCGGCATCATATTCCGGCAGGCCATAGTCTGCAATGATACGCTTACGCCTCTGCCTGGGCAGCTCAGGCACCTCTTCAGCCCACTGATCAACATCAGTTTGAGCAAGACAGACCGGAGGCAAATCCGGATCGGGAAAATACCTGTAATCATGTGCATATTCCTTCGAACGCATCAAAAACGTCATTCCGGCATCTGCGTCCCACCTCCGTGTCTCCTGGTTGATCGTACCGCCGCCATCAAGGGTCTCAATCTGTCTGCCGACTTCGTAGACAAGTGAGTCGTGCACTCCGCGAAAGGTGTTAAGATTCTTTATCTCCGTCTTGACGCCAAGCGTTTTTGTTCCAAAAGGACGAATGCTGCAGTTGACATCGCATCGGATATTCCCCTGCTCCAGGTTACAGTCACTGACCTCCCCATACATGAGTATTTCCTTTAAAGACTGGAGGTATGCAAAAGCGGTATCCGGAGAATCAATATCCGGTTCGCTTACAATCTCCATCAGGGGAATACCGGCCCTGTTGAAATCAACTCCGCTGTATCCTCCGGAATGAACACTCTTTGCAACGTCCTCCTCAAGGTGTATCCTCTTGATGCTGATCCGGCGATCTCCATCAGAACCAATTGCAACACTTCCCCCGTCACAGAAAGGCATGTCATATTGCGATATCTGGTAATTCTTGGGCATATCCGGATAGAAGTAGCTTTTCCTGTCAAACTTGCTGCGCATGTTGATCCTGGAGCCCAGCATCAAACCCGACAAAACAGTCAATTTAATCGCCTCACTGTTTATGACCGGCAATGAACCCGGATAGCCAAGGCAGACAGGACAGACATTCGTATTCGGCGGCGCGTCATGATCAGTGCTGCACCCACAGAACATCTTAGACCGCGTTCTGAGCTGAACATGAACCTCAAGCCCTATACAAACCTCGTATCTTGAATTCTCGCCCGCCTTCATTCACGAGCCCCCTTTTCCATAAGACTTTCAAAGGCGGCTGCAACACCAAGCGCCTGATCCTCACGGAAAGATCCACCAAGAATCTGCAGCCCGACGGGAAGCCCGGAACCGGTCTTCCCGCACGGCACACTGATCCCGCAGATGCCCGCCATGCTGGCAGGCACAGTAAAAACATCCGTCATATACATCTGCAACGGGTCGTCAACCTTTTCGCCGATCGGATACGGAGGCGACGGCGCCACAGGCCCCATAATAACATCGCACTTTTTGAAGGCTTCCTCAAAATCCGCCCTTATCAGGGTGCGAACCTTCTGGGCGGAAAGATAATACGCATCGTAATAACCGCTGCTCAACGCATATGTCCCAAGTATTATCCGCCTCTTCACCTCTTTGCCGAATCCCTCGGCCCGTGACCGGATATACATCTGAATAGGATCTTCGCAGCCTCCATGCCTGTGGCCGTAACGAACACCGTCAAACCTCGCAAGATTCGCAGACGCTTCGGCTGCTGCAATAAGATAATATGCTGAAATGGCGTATTCTGTGTGAGGAAGCTCAACAGCCACCTCCTCTGCCCCCATTTCAGAACAAAGATCTATGGCGCTCCTTACGATGGCCTTGACCTCAGGATCAGAACCTTCGAGAAAATATTCACGGGGCACACCAATCCTTACCCCTCGCATACCTCGACCCAGATCGCGGCTGTAATCAGGAACTTCCATGGAAACCGAAGATGAATCCCTTGGATCATGGCCGGCAATGACCCCAAGCAAAACAGCTGCGTCAGCGACTGTCTTCGTAACCGGCCCTATCTGATCAAGCGAAGATGCATAAGCCGTGAGGCCATAGCGCGAAACCCTGCCATAAGAAGGTTTGAACCCGACACAACCACAAAAAGACGCAGGAAGGCGCAGTGAACCGCCCGTGTCGCTGCCAAGAGCGCAAATGGCTTCATTCCCCGCTACAGCAGCAGCCGATCCGCCGCTCGACCCCCCGGGTACACGGGAAAGATCGCAGGGGTTCCTGGTGAGTTGATAACCTGAATTCTCCGTAGTAGACCCCATACCGAATTCATCCATATTGGTCCGGCCAAGCAACACCGCACCAGCCTCGCGAAGCTTTGCTGCCGCCGTGGCGTCATACGGCGATACATAACCGGCAAGCATACGGGAACCACAGGTGCATTCGGAACCGCGAACGTTGATATTGTCCTTGATGGCTACAGGAACGCCTTCCAGTTTCCCCGCCTTTCCTTTACTCCTTGCCCGGTCGCTTTGAACTGCGGCTTCCAGCGCCTTGTCGGCGTCAACCCTGAGATATGCGCCTGTTTCTTTGTCCCCGGCTTCAATACTGTTCAATACCGAGCGCACAAGCTCTTCAGAGCTGCATTCTCCGCCCGCCAGCAGGGATAATGCCTCAGTTACCGTTTTCTCAGCCAGCTCCATCTAATATCCTCCGGAAAGACTATTCAACAATCCTGGGAACCTTGAAATGCTCATCAGTTCGCTCCGGAGCATTTGCAAGAACCTGTTCCCTGTCAAGACTCATTTCCAGCTTATCTTCACGCACAACATTTTCAAGATTGACGGCATGAGAAGTAGGCTCCACCCCGGAAAGATCAAGCTCACCGATCTTGGCCACATATTGGACAACTTCCTTCAGCTGGCCCTCAAATTCTGACGCCTCCCCGGGAGCAAGTTCAAGACGAGCCAGGTTTGCAACATACGCCACATCTATCCTGCCGCTTAAGCGATTGCTGTATTGTTCCATAAAAAACGCCCTCTATTTTTATCCCGGCAAAACAGATACACTAATCAACAATAAGCCGGGAAACAAGAAAAAGGTACTAA
>CAYYVQ010000031.1:0-29647 GCA_964475205.1 uncultured Victivallales bacterium
GAACTCTGGCCACGCCAAACGTGGCAAAATGGCCATAATGAGAATTGCCGGATTCTTTTTCATAATTTTAATTCCGGGCGCTACCTGGATTCGCACTTGACGCGTTGCTACGGCGTCGCATGCACCGATCGGGATGATGATGGTGAGAGATAAAATCTCTTCTTCTTTGAGGGTACGATCTGGCGGCATCATCGTCTCGATCAATTCCCCGGACGCCTGAACCATACGGGATCAGGAAAAGCTGCTCAGCGCATGATTATGACCGAGCCGGTAAAGACCGGTTCGGTCATTAGCAAGCCGCCGTCCGTCGTTCCATCGAGATCCTTGAGCTGCCAGGCATAACCGCCCAGCTCATCGTTCAGCCCGCCGTCCTCGTAGGTGTAGTAGATAGACTCGCCCGCAGGTGCGCGCAGGCGCGTTTCGTCCGTGACGTACGGATTGGCCGGCGTGCCACCGCCGGAGGGGGAGTTGGTGTCAAAATTAGACACGGCGCCGGTAATCAAGGACGAATCGGTTCCGCTGCTGAGATATGCGTACCCGACCTTGTCAAGATCGATCGCGGCTAATGTGACCGTGCCGTCAGCGACCAGATCCAACGTCCCATGAGATCCGCGCCCGGTATCTTCAAGATCAATCTGGCCAAGCAACGCTATGTCCCCGGCAATGCCGTCCTTGATGAAAACTTCAAGGGATTTTAGATGATCATAGTCCGTGTTAATGTCTTTAGGCTTGGCTACGATATCGTCTTCGATAGTCACATTGTTATAGTTCTTGATTTCCAGTGTTGCCTGGCCTGCCCGGTAGCGTTCGGCGCCTTCATGAAACTGGAGATAGCCTTTGACCATTGCATCGCCCGAACTGTCGCCGCCATCCAGAAAAACGTTTCCCGGACGCCAGCCGGGATTAGCGCCGCCACCACTGCCACTGAAGTTCTTGGTATTGATGTTGCCGACCAGAAAGTCGCCGGCATGGGCCACCGTAACATCGCCACCGCGTTCGTCACTAGTCGGAACGTAGGTAAGAATATCGCCGGCAACATCGGAACTGTCCGCGATTTTAACATCACCACCGCCTCTGATAGAAACATCGCCACCGTATGAAGCAATGTATCCTGATGTCTTATCCCCATAGGCCCAGATATAATCCAGACGGATATCACCATCGCTGAGAATCGTAACGTCACCAATCTGGGCGTGAGTTGTATTGCCACCTGATGTCTGCCTCACCCTGCCGTCAATTCCGCCCATGGCAATCGTCGCGGCATTGGTCACAACCAGATTGTCGGAAGGACGCTGGGTCACGCCCTGGTATGTGCGGATGGCCAGGGGTCCGCTCCCCGCAAGATGGTAATCAGCTAAATCAAGGATGATGTTGCGCTGATCCGTCTCGTCGCTTCGCCCCTCGTGGTAAAGCTTGTAGTCGTACAGATCGACTGTCCCGCCCGAACCGAGCGCAAGCGCTGAGAAGTCGTAAATCCATGGATCGCCCGCCGATCCATCGCCACTGCGGGATACCGTTCCCGTAGTGGAGGCAAAGGTAATATCTTCGGCGGGATCGGCGTCGAGGTGCTGGTCGTCGTCGAGCACAGCGGTAGATTGAGCCTGTGAGGCAACGGCCCATAACATAGCAGCTACCATCCACCCCGCCATACCAATTATCCGTCGGCCGCCCCCGACAGGCAAACGATGCAAGCAATATGTCACACTCATGATAGATTCCCCCTTCTGTGTCGTCATATGCGTTGAGATATTCATAACGTGTCTTCCTCCATTGCGTGTCCCGATGGCCTTCTCATGCCTCACTCAGCCCTTTCGTATTGAACAGGCCAGATTTTTTTTATGACACCATATTTTCGAGGTAAGTCAATAAAGAAATTCGGCAATCTGGCGTTTTCCAATTCGTGCCCTCGCAGTGACGCTATCCGCGCTCACAGCAGGAATTTTGTGAGATATGCGGGGTAAACCCCATTTAGCCTGATCTGTCCATGAAGGTCGAGGCCAATGCGTATTGAAGCATCTGAGCACAGAAGATTCAACCACGGATGTCACTGATTTCGAGGATGGGGTGGCCACAGGGAGGGCTCGGGACTGGTTGAAGACAAACCGGGGGTGCGCCTCTGATATGGGTCGATAGCCATCGCCGGCAACCAGGACATCTGAACAGCCTCTTATCTCGATTCCGCGCGCCGTTTCCGTGATCGTCGATGCATGGTCCATGATCTTTTCTTCTGCATTACAGCACATACTTTTGCATCATATCCCGGGTGATTCGATGCACGGTCTCGGGATCCTCATTATTGTGGGCATAATAGTACACAGCGAGGTGATCCGGGCGGTATTGCTGCAGGTAGACTTCCAGGTTGGCCTCATATTCCGGTATGGCCGCTGCCGGCATCAGCATGTTCTCGATCAGCGCAAAGGTCTGCTTGCCGGCCGCGGCGCACTCTTCCACTGTTCGCTCCCACACGCTTTCCACCCGGTACTTGTGCCATTGGGGTTCCTCGTGAAAAAAACTCTGCCGGCTCAGGTTGCCGTCGTACCCCGCATACTGAATGCCCGGCAAGGCCGCCCCGGCGAACCGGTTGCCGACCTCAGCAAAAACCTTTCGCGTCTTTAGCGTGTTTCGTAGTTGAAAATAGCCCTGGCGGGGTTCTCTCCTTATTCCTTGTTCGTGTCTGGCGCGACCACCGGATAATCGCCATCGGGATCGTGCTTGTAGAGATAGGTGTTGCTCGTCACCCACATGCTCACTCCGTATTCAGGGATGTAGGCTACCACCGGCGAGCCATAGCGCTCGAACAGCCAGGCGTCGCCGGTCATATCGGCTACTTTGCGCCATTGGTTCTTTTCGCTGTCGAAATCGTACAGAACGCGCTGTTTCCAGTCCTTGCTCAGGATCAGGAAGATATAACGCCCGGACGCCGGATCCACCGTGATGTACGTGCGCGTAATGCCCAGATCCATTGGCGCGTCCTGCAAGCGTTTCACGGTTCCATCCTCCTTGACACAAACAACGTTGCGGATCGTCGGGTTGCTGCCGGCCAGGAGCACTTCGCGGCGGTAAGGGTTTTGGCGCCCCATGGCATGGTGGCCATGGATGGGAATTTTTCCAAGATTCTTCCATTGCTGTTTTGCTTCACTGAAGAAAAACAGTTGATGATGGAGTTTCTCGGGTTCTTTTGCGTCGCTGATGTTCACAAGTCCGTTGCGGGCCAGAAAGAACTCGATCAGGCCCGTGCCGCGATACGATCCACCCGGCGGCAGTTTACTCCACGTATTCTTGCGAATATCGTACCGATAGATATTGTCGCGCGCCATGGTATAGAATCGGCTGTTTTCAGCATCAAGCGCATTGCGCGAGTACTGGTGACCGTATCGATCTTCGGGCGGCGGACTGTGCCTGGCTTCCCAGTCTTCAGCAAGCGGAATGTCGCGCCATTCATTTGAAATGCCAGGCGCTCCCATCCCGGTATGGATTGCGCCACATATTAAAAACGTTGAGAAAACATTGCGTGCACTTAACGCCTGTCTCCCGCTCACTTTACAAATTGCTTGGCAGTTTTCATGAATAGATCAGGCTAATCTCTAACCCGACCTTTTATAAACTTCTTATCAAACAGTTATGGGATGACTGTTAACTAATTTCTAACATTGCGCGCACATATTCCTAATCCTGGACAACTAAATATCTTCCCATTGTTCAGGCGTAACAGGTCGCAAGAAGTCAATCTCATGTCGAAGCAGACCCGTTCGTTAAGACGCAGCAAGATGTTGAGCAGAGAAAGGAGGTGTAACGCGGAATACCATTTCGCTCTTTTACATAACAGAGTGATCGAGTTTCAATTTACAAATGATGGACGCAAAGGTGACCAAATAAGTGCAATAATAAAAGCATGAGGGAGATGAAATGCAATTACAGAAAAACAATATAAATAAAATATTGGCAGCTGGAATTCTGGCGACGTTTGTGTCGCTGGGAGCCGACGCGGTGACAGTGTTCGAAAAAGACAGGACGAAGGTTGACTTGAAGGGTGACCTGCAAATACAGGTTCGTCAGAAGGTAGGCATTGATGAGGATGCGTATATGGATTTTGACGACCTGACTGCCGCTTTTGGCGCAAAACATAAAAGCGATAACGGGGTTACGTCATATGGCCTTTTGAAGATGGACTGGAAAAAGCAGGCAAGCGGCGACGCTAAGGCCGGGGTTGATGAAGGCTTTGTCGGGCTGGACTTCGGAAAGATGGCCGTTGAAATAGGGCGTCTCGACTGGGGTTCCGACAGCTTCTACGCCGACCAGGCTGTTGAGATAGGTAACGATTTGATTGCTACACCGAAAGCCGGCGGGTATGAGAGCATAAAGGCTATGGCTGATTTAGGCATGGCAAAGCTCATCGTCTCAGGCGATCTAGAGGTCGATGAAAACTCATCTGTGGCAGAGGCCTACCTGGTCACAAACCCTAAAGAGTTGCTTGGCCTGGAGTTGGGCTTCCTGTATCAGAGCTACACTCCAGCAACAGTGCCGGCAGATGAGGAAGCCGGAACAGCGGCTGTCGAGCCTGATGCAATCGACACGGTTGGTGTCAGGGCAATGTACAAGCTGAACAAGGTAAAGCTCGGAGCCGATTTCACCACCAATGACGACAAGGATGTCGCAAACGTTTCGGTCGGATCTCCGATCGCCGGCACGGCCACTTCGGTTGCGGCAGGTATGGCCATGGAAATGCCGGATGCAGGCGATGACGTCAACACCTGGTATGCTAACATGAAACACAAAGTAAACAAGATCACAACAGTGTTTGCTGAAGTTGGTGGAGACGACAAGGACGACACCGATCTGGGTTACCTGGCGGGAATGAAAGTAAAATTCTAATTCCGTCTTCTTGAGAATAAGCGGCCCCTCTCCTTGACCATGCCTGGCCAGGGAGAGGGGCTTTTTTTGTCTGCGCATTAAAACATATAGCGCGCAACAATCGCGTTTTTCTCACTTATCGCGCCTTCCGCAGAAATGTTCCATGGAGTCGACATCCAGACCGGCGCTGGTCCGTCCGAAGATCAATACCTTATCAATTCCTAATTCAGCCATAATATTCCGCTTGCATTGCTCCGCCAGGATTTGTCGCAAATGCTAGGAGGATTATTGTGATTGAACAGACTGAGATGCCCGCTATTGCCCTGCAAGGGCTGGAAAAGATTTATCCGAACGGAACAAGGGCTTTGCGTGGGGTCGATTTTAAAGTCAAGCAAGATGACTTTATCGTCATTTTGGGCGTGTCAGGCGCAGGCAAGTCAACTTTGCTGCGCTGTATGAACCGATTACTGGAACCGACTCACGGAAAGGTATCGTTAAATGGCGAGGATATAACACATGTAAGCGGGCGAAAGCTGAGGCTTGTAAGAGAACGTGTTGGAATGATCTTTCAGCAGTTCAACCTTGTTCCCCGGTTGACTGTTCTCGAAAACGTGCTGGCAGGACGCCTTATTCATTGCGCTAACCCCGTCTGGCACGGGTTATCCCTCCTTCGCGCATTTCCGCGCAAAGAAAAAGATATTGCATTTGACTGCCTGCGAAAAGTTCATATTGAAGAACTGGCTTTTCAGCGGGCAAACACTCTTTCCGGCGGTCAGCAACAACGGGTCGCCATAGCCCGCGCCCTCGCGCAGGAGCCGCTGGTGTTCCTGGCGGATGAACCTGTTGCAAGCCTGGATCCCGCAAGCGCTGATATCGTGATGGAAATCCTCAAGGAAATACAGGAAACAAGCGCAATACCGGTGATTGTGAACCTGCACCAGATCGAGTTGGCCGAGCGTTTCGCCGAAAGGGTTATGGGGATGGCAAATGGACAAGTGGTTTTTGATGGAACGCGAGATCAGCTTTCCCCTGAAATAATCGAACAGATTTACGGCATTACGGTGGATCGACGAACCTGCAGGTCTGCTGGACGACGCAAGATAGCGGAACCCGCCGTATTGACTGCACCTGCGACACAAGGGGAAATAATAAATGACAACCCTGAACCGGCAGGCAGAAAGGAGGTGGCGCCAGTCGTTTAATCTGGATATTACCGGGATCGAAAAGGCAAAGGTTACAAACAATATGAAACGGCCCTGCATAAGGGCCACACACAAAAAAAGGAGCATTGGTGACATGAAAAAACTACTAGCTATTCTGTCGGTTGTAATATGCGGGTTGTCAGTTGTAGCGCCCCAGAACGGGTTGGCTGCGCCTGAATGGCCCTCTAAAATCAAGGTCGGTCTGATTCCGACTGAAGGTGGCGCAGACATTATCAAAAGGTTTGCGCCTTTAATGGAGCATCTGGAAAAGACGTTGCAAATTGAGGTGGAACCGTTCAGCGCTTCTGACTATGCCGGCATCATTACCGCCATGGAGCACAAGCATATCGACTTCGCCTATTTCGGGCCGAAGAGCTACACCGAAGCAGCAGCCAGGGCGAACGCGGAAGCTTTGGCCATCGAACTGGACAAGGATGGCAATCGCGGCTATTACGGCATTGTCATAACGAAAAAGGGTTCAGGGATCAAAACGCTCAAACAAGCTGTTAATTCCGGACGAACGTTTGCGTTTACGGATCCGAACTCCACATCGGGGTGCCTGGTTCCCAGCGTGCTTTTCTACCGGGACCTGGAAACGCCACCCGAAAAACTGTTTAAGGACGTGTCTTTCTCGGGTTCACACGGCGCCAGCATACTGGCAGTCAAGAACGGCAAGGTCGAGGTTGCATCTACAAACAATATTGATCTTGACCGCATGATTGAGAAAGGCGCGGTATCGGCCGATGACTTCAATATCATATGGCGCTCAGAACTGATTCCGGGAGCCCCCATGGCCGGTCGCAAGGACTTGCCCATCAGCCTCAGGGCAGCCTTTACGGGCGCGATGATGTCGTTCAACTACAACAAGCCCGGTATCGAGAAAATACAGAACGGCGGATATACACATGTCGATGATTCAACATATGACGTGGTTCGCTACATGAAACGCCTGAAGGAAAGAATTCAGAGCGAAAGAGGCAACTAGCTTCGAAAAGTGCCAATAAGGTTGCCCTGGATAGGCTTAAGCCTGTTCCAGGGCAACATTTTTGCCGGAAACGCGTAATATTACAAAGTTCAGTTCAGGAATCGGTGATTTTATTTTGCCAGAAAGGTGATGCGGAAAATAATGGAAATAAAGGAAAGCTTAAAAGGATTACTTTTGCAGCGCAGAGCGCTTGCGGCAGGATCCGTACTGCTGCTGGCCGGTTTTCTAAGCCCCTGGTTCAAGACAGAAACCATCGGAATTTCAGGATTTGATATTGCGCAAGCAGGTGTTGGTTTTCTCTTCCTGCTGCCAATGATTGCTCTTCTTGGATTGTACATGACCTGGCGCGATCCAGACTGTAGACCTTTGTGTTATATGTCGATGAGCGTTTTGAGTATTCTGGTGATGTTCACGCTTATAGTTATAGTCTTTAACGATTCCGAAGCGCCACTGGCCTTGAAAGAATTATCAGGGTCTGAAACATACGTGGGCTTCACAATGGAAGGTAAAGAGCATCGTATTACCAGTTTCGGCCAGGTCTGGGCAGGTCCTTACCTTATAGGTCTCGGAGCAGCGCTGTTGATGTTATCGCCTCTGGCGCGGCGTCGCGAGGGCATAAAACCGAAAACAAATGCTGAAGAAGCAGAGCAGGTTGAGCACGTCCAGTCGCTTGACGACCTGCAACCACCATGGACACTGAAAGGCGATCTACGAAAAGCGGTTATTACGCTCATAGCAGCAATAGTATTGATTTATGCATACGTATGGTGCGGAATGAGTCCGCGCCTGTTGTGGAAGAACAGGGGGAACGCAAAAGATTATCTGTTCGGACGCCAGATGAATGAGACTGACATAGCTTACCTTGAAGACCAAATGAGAAGGGCGCCGCATATAGAGGCTCAGGGTCGCGCCAGAGAATTCCAGGACAATAAGTACCGGGGCGTGCCCTATGCGCAGCAGCCCGGAATGGTCGAAAAAACAAAGGAATTCGACCGCCTTGTGGAACAATATCTGTCTGAGATGAGCGAGACAGAAAAAGAACAGCTCCGCAAAGAGGTGGAAAGATCTGTGTTGAAAGAAAAACGCGGAGGCTACTTCCCGCCTGAAATAGCCTGGCCGAGAATTCAGGGTTACCTGATAGCTTTGCTTGAAACCATCGCGATAGCAATTTGGGGCACATTGCTGGCGGTCGTGTTCTCTGTGCCTGCCGCTTTACTGGCCGCCGAGAATACCCTGCGGTTGTTGGTGTCAGGCGATGGCAAGAGGGCAATAATTACACGTCATGCAATAGTTTTCTTCATGCGCCGTCTGCTGGATGCATGCCGCGGATTCAATGAATTTGTCATGGCCCTGATTTTTGTGGCGGTAATAGGCCTTGGCCCGTTCGCGGGCATTCTTGCTTTGTGGATTCATACATTCGGCATTCTGGGTAAAGTATTCAGCGAGCAGATCGAAGCTATTGACAACGGCCAGATAGAAGCCCTCTCAAGCACAGGCGCAGCGCCCGATCAGGCAATTGTCTTTTCGGTTTTGCCGCAAGTCATGCCGGGATTCGTCAGCTACGCTTTGTTGCGTTTTGAATCAAACGTGCGCAGCGCCACCATCCTGGGATTTGTTGGCGCAGGCGGCATCGGTTTTCTGATGTTCGACAAGCTTAATGGTTACCTTTTTCGTGAAGTATGCACGATGATGATTATCATTATCGCGGCCGTCGGTATTATCGATCACCTTTGCAAAAAATTACGGAAACAATTCATCTGATACTGCAATGAATTCACCTTGTATGGATAGGCAATAGGGCAATTATTATGGCAAGCATTGACATAGGAAATGGCGCCGTTATCGGATCAAACGCAGTGGTTACGCATGATGTGGCCCCGTATGAAGTCGTTGCCGGCGTGCCGGCAAGACATATCAAGTTTCGTTTCCCTGAAAGAACGATCGAAAAACTGCATTCAATCGAATGGTGGAACTGGGATCGCGCCACCCTGGAAGCACGTTTTCAGGATTTCTCCAACCTTGATATTTTTTTGGAAAAATACAAATGAAAGCCAAGAACATAAAGGCGGCCCTGCAACGCGTCCTGCCGTATATCACGGTCGATCGCTGCGCAGCGCTACTTGAGGAACTGGCTGATGAGACCATGACCGTAGTCAAGGAACCGAGCACAGGACTCATGATGATGAATATACAAGAAGGCACAGGGGCACAGTTTCATCTTGGCGAGGCGCTGATCACCACTGCTGAAGTTGCATGCGATGACAGGCTCACGCAGGGAAGCATCATGGGTGAAGAGCCAGAGAAGGCTCTCCTGCTTGCTGTCGCTGAAATGGTCATATTGCGCGGTTGCCAGGACATTATAGCAACCATTTGCAAGGCGGTTGCGGAGTGGGAAATAATAGCTGACGAGGCCATTCACAAAGAAGCAAGCTTGGCGGCTTCCACAAGAGTCAGTTTCGAATCCATGACCGTTGAAAACACCGATTTCGGGACGATAGGGCAATAGGCATGACGACATCAACACAAATTGAAAATCAGGATCAACAGGTATTCCGTGTCCTGTTAAAGGCCATGAGCCACCCCGGACGCGCGTACCCTTTAACCGCGGAGGCAGCCATAGAAAACCCGCTGGCCTGTATAATGCATTGCCTGGCTGATCACGAAGTCTCTTTTTGTGTGCCCGAAACGCAGTCACATCGCACAGAAACCGCAGAGATGATTTTTTCGCTTACCAAGAGTCGGTCGGCTACTATTGAGTCGGCCGACTACATTGTGCTCACATCGGCCGCCGGGCTTCGTGAGACGATTTTCCTGGCCAGGCGCGGCACACCAGCCTATCCGGACAGTGGAGCCACAATAATTTGCCGGATAGACTCAGAAGACAAGGGCTGCAAACATGGCCTGGAGCTTTCCGGCCCGGGCATCAACCCTGGCGCAGAAGGATTGCCGGAGCTCAAAGGAATAGACAAAGTATCCTGGGAAGCGCTCGCCGAATCCAATACAGAATACCCGCTGGGGGTAGATTGCATTTTTATCGATCAGGCGTCCCTGATCATGTGTATTCCGCGTTCAACACTTATCAAGTTCAAGACATCGGCAAAAGGAGAGACTGACTAATGGGATACATAGCAGTGAAAGGCGGTCGCGAAGCGATTAACAACGCCATCAATTTCATGAAGCAGAACCGGGGAGGCGCAGAAACTCCTCCAATCACTGTTGACCAGATTAAAGACCAACTGGGGCTTGCTGTAGACCGCATCATGGGAGAAGGCTCAGTTTATGCGCCTAATCTGGCAGCGCTTGCGCTAAAACAAGCCGCAGGCGACACTCTGGAAGCAGCTTTCATTATGCGAGCCTACCGGACAACACAGCCTCGTGTGGGTTACTCCGAGATGATTGATGTGTCGCAAATGCGGGTAATCAGACGCATCTCAGCAGCCTTTAAGGAAATACCCGGTGGCCAGGTTCTGGGACCCACCTCTGACTATACATTACGCTTGCTGGACTTTGATCTTGTAAACATGTCGCAATCGGCGCACCAGAAAGAGCTCCAGCGCGTGCTGCAGGAAGTTGGAGAACCGGAACCGCTGCCTTTAACTTTCCCGAAAGTTGTCAATATTCTTAAGAATGAAGATCTTCTGAGCCAAAATGCATCGTCCACCGAAAAGAATGACATCTGGGATATCACGCGCAATGCGGTATCTTTCCCTGCGCCTCGCTCTGCAGCTTTACAAACAATGGCAAGGGGAGAAACCGGCGGACTGCTTGCGCTGGCATACTCAAACATGCGCGGGTACGGTTCAGTGCATCCAACTGTAGGAGAATTACGTGTCGGATACCTTCCGCTACTCCATAAAAATCCGTATTCAAAATCCGTCGAGACACTCGGTGAAATCAAGGTCACTGAATGCGAAATTATTGCTCATGTCGACACGCCCGAAGGCAATCCGAAATTCTCAATTGGATATGGAATATGCTTCGGTCATAACGAAACCAAAGCCATATCAATGGCCGTTCTGGACCGATCAATTCAATCAGAAGAGCCTGAAGCCCCATCTGAGGACCAGGAATTCGTATTGGCCCATGTCGATGGGATTGAGTCAATGGGATTCTGCAACCATTTTAAACTTCCACATTATGTTACATTTCAGTCAGCGCTGGATCGGCTAAGAAAGGCACGTTATGAGCACAAGTATCAAGGAGTGGCGCAACCGGCACAAGAACCGGAAACATGATTTCTCGAAATATTCGTTTGCGTTCCTGGATGATGGAGCCAAGCGGGAGATTCGACGCAAGATTCTAAAGGCTGTAGCCATTCCAGGTTATCAGGCTCCATTCGGTTCCCGCGAAATGCCCATAGCCCGTGGCTGGGGCACCGGTGGTTTACAGGTAACCTTGTCTATCATCGGTAAAGACGACATCCTCAAAGTCATTGATCAGGGGGCAGACGACAGTGTGAATGCCGTCAGTATCCGCAGTTTTGTCAGCAGGATGACAGGAGTGGAAACCACGCTGGACACCAGGCAGGCGACACTTATACAGACGCGACACCGCATCCCGGAAGAAAGCATGACCGAAGATCAGATTCTTGTATTACAAGTTCCAATTCCTGAACCGCTTCGCTTCGTAGAGCCTTCGGAACTTGTGACACGGCGCATGCACGCAGAGGCGGATTACAGCAGAATGTGGCTGTACCTCTATGAAGACATTGTAAAATTCAAGGAGATTACGATAGGCTCTCGCTATCCGCTAATGGTGAACAATCGACACATCATGGATCCCAGCCCGATACCCCGATGGGACTGTGACAAACTGCACATGTCAGACACACTCTACCTTTTTGGAGCCGGTCGGGAAAAACGCATCTACGCCATACCCCCATATACGCGCGTGATGCCACTTGAGTTTGAAGATTTCGCTTTCCGTGTGGAAGACTTTGAGGGCAAACATTGCACAGCATGCGGTAGCGCCGAATCCTTCCTTGACGAAATGATTGATACAGCATCAGGACAGCGTATATACGCCTGTTCCGATACCTCCTACTGCATGAAGAGACGCAACATTCCACTAAACGAGGTTTCGAAATGATAAAAGGACCCGTTCTGCAAGCAAGAGGCCTGACGAAACGTTTTGGCAAGGGATGCGCAAAGTGTTGTGACAGCGCCGGACCCGCATTCAACACCAATGTCTGCCCACATTGCCGCTCTGTTCTGGCATGTAATAATGTTGACTTTGACTTGTATTCAGACGAAGTGCTTGGAGTCGTCGGAGAGAGCGGATCCGGCAAAAGCACCCTGATAAGGCTTTGTCATTTTGACTGGGATATCACCAGGGGTGACATGCGGCTGAAACTCAATGCAGATGCATCGCGACTACTGGCATGGGAGCCGCCCGACGATAATCTTTTCAACTTGTCCCCGTTTCGCAAACGTCAATTGCGTAATATGGTCATGGGCATCGTATACCAGAACCCGCACCTCGGACTAAGGATGGGTATCAGTTCTGGTGGAAATATCGCAGAACGCCTTCTGATGGCTCAATGGCGTGGCGTTGCCAAGATGCGTGAGCGCGCTTCAGAACTCCTTGAAAAGACGGAAGTGCCCGTCAACCGCATGGACGAACCGCCAAAGAATTTCAGCGGCGGAATGCAACAACGTGTGCAAATCTCAAAAGCCCTTTCAAATTCTCCCGTGATTCTGCTGCTGGATGAAGTCACAACAGGACTTGACGTTTCTGTGCAAGCCAGAGTTCTGGATTTACTGCGCAGCCTGCAGCAGGAGCTGCACGTGGCAACCATTGTCGTTTCACATGATCTGGGTGTAATTCGTCAACTCACCTCACGCACCATGGTAATGAAACATGGTCAGGTAGTAGAATCAGGCCTTACGGATCAGATATTGGAGGATCCGCAACATCCCTATACACAATTGCTGGTGAGCTCAGCCTTATGAGGAACAAACATGCTTAAAGTTGAAAACCTGTCAAAGTATTTCATCGCGCACATCCTGGGCGGTAAGCGCATATCAGGTTTCGACGGTATCTCGTTTTTTGTCGAGGCAGGAAAATCGCTTGGTCTTTCAGGTCCCAGCGGTATCGGCAAAAGTTCCGTTTTGAAATGTATCTATCGAACCTATTTGCCAACAGGCGGGAATGTGTACTATACGACCCCCGACGGCAACGTTGTCAATTTACGCGAAATATCAGAGCACGAAATCCTTGCGCTGCGTCACAAGCAAATTGGATATGTAACCCAGTTTCTTAAAGTCCTGCCCCGCGTCACGGCAACAGAAATTGTCGCATATCCACTACTTCGCTATGGGGTTCCGCACAAGGAAGCTATAGAGAGAGCTCGATCCCTGCTGAGCCGGTTACGTATTCCAACAAACCTGCAAGACGCATATCCTGTAACGTTTAGCGGTGGCGAAAAACAGCGAATCAATCTGGCACGAGGGATTATCGCAAGACCAAGGCTGATCCTTCTGGATGAACCTACAGCATCGCTCGACAATGAATCCATGGAAATTGTCGCTGACTTACTGCTGGAGATGAAAACTGCCGGCACCACAATGGTCGCAATTTTCCATGATAACCGTATTATGGGTGAATTAATGGATGATATATATGAAATGCCATCCCAAGACTGACATCCGGAGATGACACTCATGCATGGAAAAGCAGACGACCCGCTGCTGTGCGAAACCACTGAAAGGCTATAAAGATGGAAAATAGTGATTTCATTGAGACAGCGCTACACGCTGCCCGGGCTGTAGCGGAAATCCAGCTCCCGTGCTTCGGACAAAGCATACAGGTTGACAGAAGATGCGGGCGGGATATTAAACTCAGGCTGGATCGCAAAAGCGACGATATTGTGATTGAAGTAATCCGCGCGCGTTTCCCGGAGCACATGATTTTCTCCGAAGAAACCGGTTTCCACAACGCGCCAGGCGACTATCTATGGATAATCGACCCGCTCGACGGATCTGTGAACTATTTTCAAGGGCTGCATTATTTCTGCTGCTCGATCGCCTGCTTCCGCGACCCGGCGTCAATAAGCCCTATGGCCTGGACAGCCCTGGAGGATATGGGCGCGCCCGTGGCAGCCGTAATCAGCGCACCCGCCCTGGGGGAAATGTTTACTGCAGTAGCCAGTGAAGGGGCCCGACTCAACGAAAACGCGCTCCAGCCTGAAGAATTAGCCAGCATGGATAAAGCCATGGTTGGCACAAGCTTTGGGAGCAGCGAGGAAATCATGTGCGATATGTTCGGAAGGGTTCAGGGCATCGCGCGGGATGCGCTGAAGGTGCGATGCCTGGGCTCCACGGCGCTCGGCATCGCACAGGTCGCTTCCGGACAGCTAAATGCGTATGTCCAACGCCATATCCATGCCTGGGATGTTGCCGCAGGGTGTATCATTGCCGACGAGGCTGGCTGTTTCGCAAAAGCCGAACGTGATCGCCCCGACAAGTGGAAGGTTGTGGCTTGCAATCCAGGCCTGGTTCACTATTTCGAGAACATACTATGACTGACACCAACCAGGAGAGAACACGACTCGTCATTATCAGTGTGCTGCCGGATGATGCGGCGGAAGCCGTAAAGGCAATCCGGAAACCCTGTTGCAGGCGGGCGGGATCACGCGAAGCGCTTTCTTATCCACCGCACATTACACTCAGGACCGGTGTGCTCGTCCCGCCGGAAAAAATGGAACAATTCATTGGTGAGTTTGAAGCTCTTGTTCATGACGTCAACCCCTTTGACCTTAAAACCAGCGGCATCCTGGCAGGTCGGCTAGGCGGCGAATATGGCAATTCGCCTATCGCCTGTTATGAAATCGCGCCTAGCAAAGCGCTTGCCTCCCTGAATGCGCGGTTGAACAGTTATCAGCCTTACCGCAAGAGTAACCGCACGGCATTCCACCCCCACTTGTCAATAGCTTACGGCGACCTTACGGAAGAAGGGCTGGTTGCGATCAAGAGATTTCTGAAAGAACACCCGATCCTGCCCGAGCGGGAAATCAGTTGGACCTGCGACAATGTATCACTCTATGTGAAAGATGGAGGACAATGGGTGGAGTTTCACAGGATACCATTGAAGACCAAACATTAGCGGTGCACGGCAATATCCTGATCAGGAACTGTGCTACATAAGCGAAACCAGATCAATGCGCTTATCCCTCAACAGGTTCTCAAGGGCGGGAAGCGCATCGGTTTCCGTCACCTCGCAGCATAATTGGATCGGGTATGCGCTCAGTTGCGAAGCGAGCCTCTCCATCTCACGTAGCGCCAGGAGCGCTATGCTGTATATATTCATTATTCTGGCGGCCTGGGCAGCGGCGGAGCATTCCGCAGCATGCCCGCGATGCCTTCAGGTAACCCTGCTTCAAGCAGGCTTGAAATGTTTTTCTCGACATCATAGTCAACCCGGATAAACTCGATCTCAAAGCCCGCCGCCGTCACATCAACAACCGCACAGCATCCCCTTGTGTCCCCGTCGACAGGCTTTCCCGCTGCGCCCGGATTGACATAAGTCGTTCCTTCCCGGTGAAGCATGAACTGACCGTGCGTGTGGCCCATAATGACAAGGTCCGCCTTGCTGTATTCAGCCAGTTTGCTCAATGCATCCGTGCTATCAGGATAAATAAACTGGTTCAGCGCCCTGTTGCCGCCGTGGACCATGAAAACACGCTTCCCTTCACATTCAATGGCGAGCTCTCCCGGCAAGGCAAGCAGCCACTCGCGCGTGGATTCGGAAATATGATCCTGTGTCCAGCGTAACGACCCGCTACGAATCTTTTCGGTTTCCGAATCGGCATATCCACAGCCGCACTGGTCACTGCAACCGGCAACCGCTTCGTCATAGTTGCCCATAACTCCTTCCACCTCTTCTTCCCTGAGCAGCGCAACACACTCATTCGGGAACGCTGAATAGCCGACGTTGTCACCGGCATTCAGAATACGTTCGACACTGCGGGCTTTTAGAGCTGCAAGAACCTGGTGGAGCGCTTCCAGGTTGGAATGAACATCACTGATCAGGCCTATCTTCATCGCATAATCCTTTCAATTGGTCACGAGTTGGTGTCATCGTCAAAGACTCTGCCGTATATTCGGGCAAAGGTTGCTGAATCTCAAATATTTTGTGGCCATGAGCAAAGGCGGCAACCAGGTGCGCCCATTTATGATCCCGGTTGACAATGAGGATGTCGGCATCTGCGCCAGGCTCGAGGAAACCGGGTTTGTTCTTCGAGTTGAGAAATGATCCCGGGCCGGATGTGACTTTCTGAAGCGCCTTTGCCGGGTTTGCTGTGAATGTTTCCGTAATGAATCCTGCCTGTAACAGCGACTCAGGATAGTAATCAGAAACCAGCCCCGCGCATATTCCCTCTTTAAGCAAATCAGATGCCTTAAGATTGCCGTTGGAAGAACTGTTTCTGACCAGGTTCGGCGAGCCCATAAACAAATCAAGCCCTTCTTCCCTGGCTTTTATTGCCGCTTCGATTGATACAGGAAACTCACATCCGCCAACACCCATGGATTTGATCATGTCAATTTTTTCTACAGTGTCATCATCATGGCTCAACAGCGGTATTTTCAGATCTGTCACCCTTTCTGTCAGAGCCTTGACCATCTGCCATGCTTGGTTGTTGTTTTGCTGTTTTTCCCTGGCCCGGTCGATAATAACCCGGGAAGGCAGATCATATTCATCAGAATGAAATTTGAGATAGGATTCCATAGACCGGAACTGACCCTGACACGGGGTATGATCCATAATTGAAACCATGTCCACCAGACCTTGTTCCATCAGGTTCAAGATAATCTTGAAACTTTGCTCGGACCCGACTTCGTAGCGAATATGAATAAAATGGCGAATCAGCGCCTGGCCGGAAGACTGAAAAGCATTGATTTTCCGGACACAATTCTCCGCTTTTTGAGGTGATCTGAGACCAAGTTCATTATCCGCAAAGCTGATTGCGTGGTAAAAGGTCGTTATGCCGCAAGCCGCCAATTGACGGTCAAGATTCAGAATAGCAAATTCAACGTCAAAAAATACTCCCTTTCTTTTTTCAATGCTCCGTTCAAGTGTGTCGGAATGAAGATCCACCAGCCCGGGCATAATCAGATTGCCGCCCGCATTGATCTGGCTTGTGTCTTCAAGAATAACCTGTCGGTCAAAAACACTCAGTATCTTGCCGTTTTCAAATAAAACCGACCCACCATCATAAAACTTGATCCCGTCAAACAAGGGCCCGTCTGTAATTAATGTCTTCATGAAAAATCATGCCTCCATTAAATAGAATAGACAGAAATCTTATGAGCAGGTTATTGTCATTTTGTTTTGGTTTGGTTAGAGTGGAGTGACAACAACCCCACATGTATATCATCCCGAACGTCCTTATCTAAGTGGCATTTCAGGCTAGATATTTTTGCATCATATCCCGGGTGATTCGATGCACGGTCTCGGGATCCTCATTATTGTGGGCATAATAGTACACAGCGAGGTGATCCGGGCGGTATTGCTGCAGGTAGACTTCCAGGTTGGCCTCATATTCCGGTATGGCCGCTGCCGGCATCAGCATGTTCTCGATCAGCGCAAAGGTCTGCTTGCCGGCCGCGGCGCACTCTTCCACTGTTCGCTCCCACACGCTTTCCACCCGGTACTTGTGCCATTGGGGTTCCTCGTGAAAAAAACTCTGCCGGCTCAGGTTGCCGTCGTACCCCGCATACTGAATGCCCGGCAAGGCCGCCCCGGCGCGAGTGAAACGGTTCGAGGACATTTTCTGATTGAACAGGGTTATGGACAGGTCCGGGTTAAGCGACAGGCAATAACGATTCAGGTCGTCAAGGAAATCTATGAAACCGTCTTCCATCTGTTCAGGTGTCGGTTCCGGTCCATACCTTGCCAGCGTATCGGGATGTTTCGAGATCAGGCGTTCAGCCTTGGGCTCGTCCCAGATGATGCCGTCGAGCGGGTAATCATTCAAAAGGGTGGACATGAACCCCTTGATCCAATCGCGGAAGGACTGATCTTCCAGGCAGGCCATGGGACCGGTCCAGCCGTTATGGCAGGGAATCTGAGATTCGGGATGCTGAGCCAGCCACAGGCTGGGCATCAGGGGCGCGCCGGCAAACCTGTTGCCGAGTCGGCTGGGCACAACCAGAACCTTCAGCCCGCACTCGTGGGCCAGGTTCACCTGGATTTCAAATGCGCGGCGCGCATACATCATCTCGCTTTCGCTGAACGAGAGCGCCACGGCGGTAAAGCCGCAAGCCACCATGTCCTCGAAGCTTTCCTTCAACTGATGCGGAATAACGGTCCAATGCCCGTAGGACAGGCAGTAGGCTGTAATCATGTGTTGCTTTTCCTTTTGCAGAAGATGAAACTACGAAACACGCGAAAAGCACTAAAAGGAGTTTGTTGCGATGTTTTATCGCCTTCCACCTTCCTCAGCAAAAACCTTTCGCGTCTTTAGCGTGTTTCGTAGTTGAAAATAGCCCTGGCGGGGTTCTCTCCTTATTCCTTGTTCGTGTCTGGCGCGACCACCGGATAATCGCCATCGGGATCGTGTTTGTATAGATGGACTTTTTTATCCGCCCACATGGTCACACCGTATTCAGGAATATAGGCGACCAGCGGAGTGCTTTTTCTGAAGGGCCACGGCGTAGTTGTGAAATCGTCGATCAGCCGGTATTCGTTTTTCTCACTGTCGAACTCGACAAACTGGTTTCCGTCGCGCCGCGACATGATCAGGTAACGGCCGGACAGAGGGTCCACGGTTATGATATCAACGCAAATTGTAAATTTGCTGACCGGCAGGGGAAAATCATTCAGTTGCTCAACCGTTCCGTCCTTGCGAAGCACAACAACCGTTCTGATATCGTTCCCGCCGGCAAAGAGCACTTCTTCCCGCCATGGGTTGTGCCGGGCGAGGCTGTGATATCCATGCACGGAGATTTTCTTGATTTTGTTCCAATTCTTATCGCCATGACCAAGGTAAGCCAGGTTTCCTCTTTCGCGTTCCAGGGACACAAGCGCATCCATGGCAGTAAAATATTCATATGTCATGGATCTAAAAGGAGAGGGCAATTTGTTCCAGGAATCATTGACAATATCATACCGCCAGGACGTGGTATAAAAATGACTGCGTACCGGATCCAGAGAGTTGTTGGAGTAGTGGTGTCCGTAACGCTGTACCAATCCCGGCGCGTTTTCCTTTTCATGGAATTCGATAACCCGCCAGGCGTTGGACTCTTCCGAATAGGCCACAAATTTGCGGGCCTGGCGCACGCCGAAAAACAGAAACTGTCCGGTGCGGCTGTCCCAATGCGCGTCATCAGACCATGTTCCAATGTGAAGTCCCTTGGACGGCTGCGGCGCAGACCAAAGCCCTTTCGGCTTCTCCGTTTTCAGTTCCGCCCATGTGCCGGGTTTCATTGACAGCGCCAGCTTGGACAATTCCGTCTTTCCGCGCCGCTCGGCCACGGCTTTCTTGACGTCATCGCCGCCCGGCAGCCAGGTCGGCTCAAAGGCGTGGGAAGTGATTGTGGTTGTGATCAGGATTGTTGCCGAGATGATTGTTGATCTCATGTACATATGTTTTTTCCTTTCGGTTCTTTCTATGGTTTTTGTTGATGTCAATTTTTCCGCGCAATTTGGAGAGGCAAAGGTCGGGCTGGAGACAAGGATGAAGAGGATGAGGATCGGGACAAGGATGAAGATTGATAATATTTAGGGATATTAATCATTGCTATTTCTTCGATTGCCTTTCTTTAAGATAACCACGTAGACCGAGAACCCGCGGGACGACTCTTGCAAGAATCCGCTTGCCCTCCTCTATCTGGGCTCGCTCGACTTGCTGTCTTGCGGCTAGCACATCAAGACAAGCTCCAACTCGCATCGCGCACGTATGTGCGATGTCAAGGAAGCGAGTCTGATCTGTCTCGCTGAAGCACCCGTTTCCTTCTGCGATATTGAGTACTACGCTTGTTGTGCCTTTGTCCAACCGCTGTGTGTATGAAGACCCGATGTTGGTACGCCCGATAAAGCTATGAAACCACGAGACCAAATTCTGCCATCTTCCTCAGGTATCATCTACTTCTTATCCTGTTTCCAGAAAGCATAGTTCATCAGAAGCCCTGCTCGTGTATGCATGGTATAACTATCCGACCAGGTTTTGTTTTCCGGCACATAAACCGGCTGATTCTTCGAGGCCGGATAGCCGAACGCAAAGGTCATGATCGCCTTCTTCCTGAAAGCCTCGTTGTCGGTCACCGCGCCGACATATCCGTAGAGACCCGCGGTAAACATCGGGGCGTCAAAATATGAATCGGAAGAGAGGGGATCCTCGCAGCCCTCAACCAGGAGCTTGAGCACGTTCTCATCGCCGGAAAGCCGATGCAGGTTGCACAGCGGGCCGATAGCATGGCTATAGGCTTCATCGCGCTTGCGGTATGCCTGTCCTTCGACCTGGGCCATACCCGGATTGTGCATATGCGGCCCCTTTTTTTTCCAGAGTGGCACAAGATTCTCGTTGAAAAGCTTCATGGCTTCATCCAGCCAGCGCTTCTCGCCGGTCAGGTCGTATAGGGCGCACAGGCTGTTGATGGTCCATCCGTTGGCGGCGACATTGCTCTTGAGGCGGCCACGCGACATCGCATCCCATGCCCGAACCAGTCCCTCACCGCTGCGCAGGGCCGCTTCCCTGGCTTTGGGCTCGCCGGTCAGCATGTACCATAGCACGGGGCCGGCGGCATGAGTGCCGCCCGGTGCGTAGCCGCCCCGGCGTCCCTGTGCATGATAGCCGGGCCAGACTTTGCCGGTCTGCAGTCCGTTCATGCTCGGCGGATCCCTGTCCGACCAGTATTGATCGATATCAATGCGATGTCGGGCCATCTGGCGGCTGAGATCGAGAGCCGACGATTTCCCATTGCGAAGATACTCGAACATAATCAGCAGGGGCCAGTCATGTTCAAGCGACACGGCTCCGACACCGGGCACACAGATGTCGCCGAAATCCATCCAGCCGTGCCAGAAAGTATGATCGCCACGATACGACGGGATCTCGAACGAGGCGTATGATTTCCGCGCCGCATAGACGCTGGACTCATCTTCCGGATCCACCGCCCGGCTGCTCATCTTGAGGCAAGATTGTATTTTGGTATTGCAGATCTTGTTTCCCGTATCAACGCGCTCGCCGACAAAGAACTCAGGCAATGCGCGGGTCGCTGCATAGTAACGGCTTTCCGCTTTCGGAAACAAGGGGCCGTTCAGGTCGGCAGCAGTCTTCCGGGCTGATGCCCCCGAAAAATCGAGGATGAACTCATGACCTTTATGCGTGCTGCCCTGCAGCGAATAGTATTGATAATCCTTGCTCTTGATTACCGACTTTAATCGCCGTACGCGCGAGCCTCTGCCCTTGACGGGTCTGGGCCATTCGCCTTCCTTTGGCCACAGCTCAAGCTGCAGCCTATTGCCATCCAGCTCAATGGCTTTCTCGTAAGTCTGCCAGAAATATCGGATACCTGCGGTCAGCGTTCCGTTTTCGCCTTTAAGAGACACAATGCCATCGGTTCGCTTGCCTGTTTTCAGGGTCTCGTCGCCACTGCTGATTATATAGTCCAGGTCATCGTAGGTATAGTCAGGTTTTTTGCCGTCACCCTGGCATTGCTGAAGGACTCTAATTTTTCCCGTTCCCTTAACGTCCTCGCACCGGGCAGTGACAGAATCGCCCAGCCCGAGCCCGAACTCAAGAGCCATGGCCTCGAAGTTGAACCACTCAGGTTTTACTTTTCCGTGCCCGTCGGCGCCGTGATTTTCCAGCCAGAAATGCACTTTTGCGATTTTCCGGCCGGCATATATATATATCCGCGCCGTATAGCGTATCAGCCCATCGTGAATGCCGGGAAACTCACCCTTGAGACGAAGCGTTGCGCGCATCGGTCCTGATTCCTCCACAGTCACTTCGGTCGGCGCTGAAGCTGTAACTTCCTTGCCATCTGTCAGCGTCAGAACCGGTCCGCGTCCGTCGCCGGTCATAAGTTCCTTGCCGTCAATACGAATTGATTGAATAAGGCCCGGCTTCTTTTTGCTTACAAGCAAAACCATAGGCCCGGTGGAAACGGCCAGCGCTTCTTCATTTTCCTTAATCTGCACGGGAGATGCCGGGGTAGGGGATCTGCCTTCCGAGAGTTTCAGTTTTGCGCTTCCGTTCGCCGCAAGGGGCGCCTGAGTATGCAGCAGCGCCCAGCGCACTGAACCATCATCCCATGGCACAGTTTTGGTAAACTGTGCCGGCAATGCTTTGCCGTCTAACGATATATTCAGTCCTGCAACATCCTTGAGCGTTCCCTTGGGAAACGGCACCCCCCCGGTGATCAACGCCTTTTCCCGATCCACGCCATGAGGATTGACGACTGTAAGCTCAAGATCTTGAGCAAAAGAGCAGAGCAACATACCGCCAGTAAGACATGCCAATGCAAGAGTTTTGAAATTGTTATTCATTAATTCTCCCCTTCTTTCTCTTCTTCTCCCGGCTCGTCGCCAAGATCAGGTTGCGGCTGACGTTTCCCGTACTTGCGCTGAATTTCTCCTGCAAGGGCGTATAGCCTGCGGTTTCGCTCCCGCCAGTCGGAGCTTATGAACCAGCTCTCGCCGTTTTCTTTGGCAGTGCCGGTTGTGTTGAGAACGCGGATACGTTCATCCAGCATCTCGCGGATGTTTTCAACAAGCTCTTTGCCGATAATCTGAGGCGCATCGGGATCAAGCCATACCTTTTCCAGATAAACGCGTGCAGCGACTTCCTGCGCCGACTCGCGCATCGCTTCAGATCGCGCAGTTGCCAGAGGCTCCTTCTTGCCCTTGCCAAACACACGCGGCACACCGAAATTAAGATTCAATTGGCCCCATGCCGATTCCGGGTAACGGGCGGCCAGAGTCCCGCTCGGCCGTCCGCGGCTGTCTTTGAGCACGGACCAGAAATCAGCGCCGAAACGGCCGATGCCTTTCGCGCCGCGGCGAACAGCAACATGAGGCCACTTGCGGTTGCGCGATCCCATCCACATCTCCAGCAGGCAGCGATAGGAGGTCAACGTGCTTCTCACGTTCATTTTTCTGGGGTAACGCGCCAGCCAATAAGGGGCCGACCAGCCAAATCCGTAACCTTCTTCCGGATCCATCGGGTAACAGCCCATCCCCCATAAGGCAATGAACATACCGGACTTGTACCCTTTCCATTCCGGCAAACGGTAATGGGAGTGAACCGCCCACTGCGCGTCCGGCACAGCGTTACATATATCGTCCATGGCCTGTTTGGTAGGACGATGATCTCCGATCAAACCGAACAGAAGGGAATCCTTCATCTGCCTTTTTTCAAGCACAGCCATCATACCGTCAGTGACCTTCTTCCAGAATTCCCTGGCCTCCTGTGTGCCCCATGTCGGCCCGCGCGCCTCGAAATATCCGCCGGTGTCAGGGTCGTAAACACTGTACAAAATGGGCTTGTCATGTATCCGCCCGGCTTTGCCCTTCTGGTGGACACCCCCGGCATGACCCTGGCTGTACGGCGGCTCCCAGCTATAGAGAATCACACCGGGAATCCGGCCCATATGCTTGATGGCGGCATCAAGATATTTTTCTACAATAGTGAAATCCGGTTGCATCTCGCCTTCCTCGTCCGGTATCCAGCGAACCATGGCATGCTGGTTCCCGAAATGTGTGCGCCGGATAGCGCTGATATACAGGGTCTTGACGCCCATATCGCCCAACAGGGCGAAGCTCTTGTCCAGTAAAGCGAAATGCGCGTCGGACCACAGTGGGACATCATAGGCCATAGCCACGCTTTCAGGCGACTGGATCAGATCGACATGACCGGGAAACTCTGAGGATGGGGGAAGAAGATATTCACATACCTCAAGCTGAAGTCTGGACTGGCGCTGATCAACGCCCTCCGCGTTGATGGTAACCGTCCCTTCATAGGTCCCGGGCTTTGCATCCTCAGGCACATGCACCGTCAGCCAGACAGGTTGTACCGAACGATCGTGCTTACCTCCGGTTGGAACCTCCTCGGGCGGCACAAGCTCCAGGGAGTCGAACGTATTGCCGCCGCCATCGGGCAGCCCGTAGCGAATGATGACCGAGGACTTCGGGATAACACCCGGCCCGCTCAAATCAGAGACCGCCACTTTGAGGCCTTTGATCGGCTTCTCGTCGCCTACAACGATCTGCCCGGAAAAGCTTCCATTGCGCGTTCCTACAATCTGAATAGGATTAAGCAAAGCAAATGGATCAGCATAATCCGACTTACCCACTCTCTGAACAATACTCTGGTTCCAGGACTTAAATCCCTGGCCGGGCCGCGGCCCAAGGTTGGGCAGAACAGCGTCGCCCGGCTTACCCTTAAGTTCGATCATGTTGAGTCCCAGCCGCGTCCACCAGCGATCATCGCTGGTAGAGTTCATGCCTTTTGGCCGCGAAACATAACGCGCTGCCGGCGTCGGCGCGCGATGCACACTGACGGCCAGAATATTCATGCCCTTGCGAAGTTTTGAAGCCGGGATCACATCGTCAGATACCGACCTTGTGCGCAGCGCGACACCATCCTTCACCTCTTGCGGCGCTTTACTGCGGGCGCGGCGCGTGGACTGCCTGGTCCACGGCAGGACGAATCCGTCCGGCATGTAATCGGCCCGGTCAGGATAAGGTTTTGCCGGCGTAAACGCGTCTACCTGCCCACCGGGCATGTGCATGCGAAGAACTTCTTCTCCGTTAAGATAGACAACGGCGCCTCCACGATAGCTCAAAGAAAACTTAAGATCACCTGCCGCCTTTGGATCTTTTACTTCGAAAGCGCCTCGCATCAGAATGGTTTTCCATCCCTCGTCACGGGAGAAATAAGAATCCATCAAGGGACCTCGTCCGCGAAACCAGTCGCTGTCGTTGAAATCCGGCTGCATCCAGTTTTCAGGTATGCTTGAGGGTATGCGCAGAATGGATTTTTTCGGAGTTTTTTTAACCTCCCAGCGCTCCTTTGTCAGGGTGGGCTTGTCGGGGTGGCCCTTGAACCAGCTATAAACCCTTGTGCCGCTTTTGAAGTCGTGAACCACCTTGCCGTGAACGATCTTGCCCGACAGGTCAATAACTTCGGGCGTTTCCCGTACGGTACAGATGCGCCAGAAACTCTTTGTGTTAAGAATGGTCCCGTTCGCTTCGGCCTTGCCCTCCTCGCATCTGGCAACCAGAGGCAATAGGACCGTCAACGAAAACACCCCGACCGCCGTTAAAAAGAATCTAGGAAACCGACTGATTATATTCATTCTTATTGTTTACTCCTTGTCTGTTTATTTCTCAATGGCGCCCTGTGGGCGCAGCCACATACATATCCAAGTTGTCTTGTCCATCGTGTCAAAAAAATCCTATTGTTTTTAATTATTCCCGGTTTCTCTTCTGTCGTGATGTTGTCAGGAGTCAAGGGCGTGTTGCCGAAATCGAAAGAGCGCCTTCGGCGAGATGTCTCGGCAAGCTCGACATGACAGTTTCCTAAGCAATTCGGACCTTCGAACCTTGTCATCCCGAGCGAAGTCGAGGGATCTCTCTTTGAGCAACACGCCGTTGAACATTATTATTGATACGACCATCAGTCATCTAACCACGAAGGAATTTCGCCGTCACCTGTGAGTTCGCCCTGTATCAGCCATGTGAGGTTGAAACGGGCCACCTTGGCGCCCGGGCCATTCTCGTACATTACATAAATCCAGCCTTCGCTCGGGGTTCCGGGGCATCCGGCAGCTATTGACGAATAGGCGAACCTGTCTGGATCGACCTGTCTCTTCACCGGCCATGTCCTGGCGCCGTCGAAGCTGGCCCAGACATATCCGTTGTTGCGAGGCTTGCCGTCATCAATTATGTTGCCGAATATCAGAATATCTTTTCCTTTGACCGGCAGACGCGTGAGGCCGCCCATCGCGCCGTAATCATTGTTCTGACATCCATCAGGAAGCGTCTCATTAATCGCGGCGTCCTGCCAGGTCTCACCGCCATCATGGCTCCAGGCTTCCCAGCGGCGCTTTGCATTTTTGCCCTTGGGCGCCCAGTGACGACGGGAGTTGTAATAGATTGTCCCGTCGGAGAGTTCCGCTATGGAGCCCTCGCCCGTGCCGATTTCGGGAAACGGGCTGCTGCTGTGCCAGATTGTGCCGCCGTCGTCGCTGTAGATGGAGGTATTATAGCCCCGGTTTGCGTTGTAAACTCGAGCCGGTCTTAATAGACGCCCTTTATGTTTTCCATGCCGTAGCGTTATACCGTGTTCCGCCATATGCATGGCCGGTACATAGCCGTTTTTGTCCGGACGAATCTTAATTTTGACATGTTTCCATGTCTTGCCGTCGTTTGTGCTGCGGTATACTTTGTACTTTCCAATGGATGTTTGAGGTTTCTCGGTAGGCAGTCCGCCGGATTGAACAAATACAAATATGTTTCCGTTGGTTTCGTCAACCGTTACCCCGCCGGCGTGCCCGCCGTCGGCAACGCGAATTTTCTCGCCCCAGGTTTTGCCGCCGTCTTCACTGCGGCGCACCCTGTAACCTCTTCTTAATCCCCATGTAGCCAGCACTGTTCCTTCCGTAGTAACCACGATGTTGGGCATTCGAATACCCCAGAATACCCTCTGCACATCGAACCTCGGTTTGCCTAGAAACGGTTCAATGCCGCCTTCAACAGGTCGGTCAGAGTGGGTTTCCGGTGGCGTGGTGTTTGCGGCGGCCTGACAGTATCCGGCTGCCAGCCACACGGCGGCGCCAAGGCCAAGAGTCAGCATTTTTGTGTCGGCTGTAAATATTCGCTTAATCTTTCGCATGTCAATCTCCGGCAATTTCGTGTGTTTAGCGCATTGCGTAGTTTCTTTCTTCTCATTCTCTTTCTGATCTCATCATGGTATTGCCACCGTTTCACTCAGCTCTGCGTTCAGGCGCACGGCCGCTACGCGGCAGCTAATCGAATCGTTCACGTAGGCGTGCGTATCGGAAACCGCCACGTACGTCGGCCATGCAAGAGGAACATCCGGATGGCTTCGCTCCGAGCTTTCGTACATGTAGGCAGTCTCCGAAGCTTTGCCGCCTCCGATCGAATCCTGATTGCCGTAATGGCCGAAGTGACCCATGTAATTATTGTTGTTATCAACAAACTCCACGCGGAATTGGCCCAGGTTCGGGTAAAACACGCGGCCCCAGTCATCCACGTCGAACCCGGCGCCCTCGCACATGCAGGTGGGTGTGCCGATGGGATACGTCTCGGAATAAGGCGCAAAGCCCGACCTGTACCATTCGGCATTCTGGAGGGTGCCGTTTTCAAGTGGGTTCCAATAGTAATGGTATCCGAACTTTATTTTAGGCGCCTGCTTCAACGCTTCGGGCATCTTGCCATTAGCGCTGGGTCCGATTTCGCCTTCCTTGTACCAGATGGCGCCGCCCTCAGGTGGAAACTTGACAATGCCCCCGTACATATAACTGTACCAGTATTCGCTGGAAAACTTCATGCGTTCCTCCAGCGGGGACATGCGCTCATTAAAAAACGCCGGCAGGGGCTGATCCGGATCGCGCACCATACCGCCGATATAAATGTTTCCCTTGGAATCTACGCGTGGGATCGACCCCTTGGTGAGTTGCCAGATGACGGTACGCCGCTCCTCGTGGTCGAATCCCATGACATTGAGGGTGTGAAAACGGCTCTTGCTGCCGCCCAGGTAGTGTGGTTTTGGAACAAAGTATATTTCATCGCCGTGCAAAGCCATGTAGTTCTGAGTAAAGGTCATGATTCCGCCCCACGTTCCCCTGTGCGTATCCTTCCCGTCCCAGTTCAGAGGCTTGGCATCGCGCGTCCAGCGATTGACGCCGAGCCGATAACTCAATGTGATCAGGCTCCCGTCCTCGGCGGCGAGCAACTGGGTAGCCTTGTCGCTCATTTTGTGGCTGGCGCCCAGATAGAGGGTGTCGAGAAGCTTGTGCGTCTTGCCGCAGATGCGATGCCAGCGCTCGCCGGATATCTTGACATAAAGTTCGTCGCGCAGACGGTCATAGGACAAATCGCGCGGGCCCTCTACCCTGAGACCTTCGGGCCGCGGATCGCCCAGGATGTTCAGGGCATCACCGGTGTCCTCGATACAGGTGAAGCCGGGTCCATAATGCGTGTTCGGCATCCAGATTCGTACGGAATCCTCTGAAGCATCAACTGCAATTCGCCAGTACCCGCGCGCTTTAGGAACCTTTCCGCGGTATAATTCCTTGCCCTTGGCATCGAACTTTATGATGCCGGGTTTTTTCTTCTTGATTGAACAAACATAGATCTCGCCCGTGGAAGGATTGACACCCAGCGTATCAGGGGTATCGACCGGAAACTCGCCAACATAAGAGCCGTCCGCTTCATTGAAAATCACCACCCGATTAGCCTTGCCATCGGCAACATAGAGCTTGCCCTTGGCGGCGGCAACCCCGCGCGGTTCGGTTAACAAGCCGCCTTCGGTTCCTGCCTTGCTCGGGTCACCCACGAAAACTTCGCCAGCGCTGCGGTCAGCGACAGGTACGCGCACAACGCAGGGCAACCCGCTTTTCTTCTGGCCCATTCCGGACACATAAACGTACTTATCATCGCTGCTGACCCCGATACAGGCTTTCCAGAAAGAGGTTTTTTTTGACTGAACGGCATCTGGAAGAATTTTCGGCCCGAGAAAGTCGTCGTAGGCGCACCCGCCATCGGCATCGACTGCAACGAGGCGCTTGCCGGCCAGCCAGTAGGCTCTGCCGCTCGAATCCACCGCCGCAAAACTACCGTATGGGCCAGGGAGGCTGCGTCCCCGCTGCTTGCTCGGGTCCGGGTAGAATTCAAGTTGCTGCCAGTTATGCATCCGCGGCACGAGCCGTCCGTTATCGTCACTGAACGCGCCGGTGGCTTTTGTGCGCTCATGCGGAATGTCGGCCTGGAATGGTTTCAAGGTTCTGACGTAGCGGCCCTCCCGGTTCAGGATCTTTATGTCAATATTGCCCATGCTGCCGTTGGCCGTGCTGTGCTTGTCAAACGCGTACACCTGCCCTTTTGGTCCGACGGCAACAGCATAGACCCGGCCCATCGAATGTGGGTTCTCCAGCGCAAAACCGTCGAATTCCGGCTTAATCCGAGCGCGGACGCGGAATGAGAACGGCCCGCCTTGCGCGGTGTTGCCCTTGTCGTCTTTGCCGTCCCAGATCAGATTCTGTTCAAGGCCTGACTTCAACGGTGCAGGGGGCGGGTTCTGGGAATCTAGCATACCGGCAACCCAGTGCCGGACGATCTTGCCTTCGGCATTCACTACTGCGACTTCAACGTCCGTCGGTTCAGAAACTGCAAAGGTCAGGCGTCCACCGGATGAGGCTTTGGGTTTTTGGGTGAATGTGACCGCCGCCAATGCCTGCGCACAGACTGCCAACCCGATTACGGCTGTCATTAGAACATAAAGTGATATTTTTCTCATTTTGTTGCCTCCTAACCTGATCTATTGACGCGCCGAGTTTACCGCAGCTGCAAGGCGCAGCGAGCTTAAGTATTGAAAATATAACAGCAAAAGTTTCCCTGGTCTATGTACAAAACAAGCTGT